>JALFWW010000007.1 GCA_022786605.1 Clostridia bacterium
ATATTCATTTCTATAACCATGAGAGAATTCAATTAAAAACAGGAGTGGCGCCGCTCACGCTACGCCACTCCACTTGAAAATCAAATATTATCCTCGTAAGAACGCTTTTTGTACTGTCCGCACAAATTGGAGCAGTTCAAAGTGATTGGAAAGAAAACGTATTTTTATATAAATGTGCGTCCTTTGGTTCATAATAACTTTGAACCGACCAGAGGAGGACAAACAACATGAGAGCAACTGGCATTGTCAGAAGAAGCGATGACTTGGGAAGAGCAGTCATTCCAAAGGAAATCCGCCGTACACTGTGTATCCGGGAAGGCGCCACGTCACAGATCATATTGTCAGAATACGAAAGGTTTGGATTTGCCATGATTCGGCTGGAGGAGAGATGGCTGGGAAATACATAAAACAAAATAAAAAGCAAAAAACCATGACGATTGCTTGAAACAGTAATCATCATGGTTTTTCTGTTTGCTCTGTTAAGAAGTGATTCAGTTGCCGTAATTGTCTTTCAGCAGAAAATCTGCCAAATGCACGATTTTTACGCCATTGACATTTCCTGCGGCAAATTCGTCCAGTGTGACCACATATTTTGGATAGTGGTCTTTGATTTCCAGAAGGTTTGCCACTTCTCGATCGGATTCTTCTGGGAGACGTAGACAAACCTGAACATAAATACGTTCGTCCCGCTGTACTGCCATAAAATCAATTTCTTTGGCTTCGTTTTTGCCAATATAAACTTCGTATCCTCTGCGTTTGAGTTCAAAATAGACCATATTTTCCAGCATGGAAGCGAGGAACTTGGGATTGAAGCCCATGATGCAGTATTTCAGGGAAGCGTCTGCCAGATAGAATTTTTCCTGTGTTTTCAGCACAGACTTTCCCTGTAAGTCATATCTCTGACAGCGGTAGATCACAAAAGCCTTTTCCAGCCAGTTCAAGTAATTATATACAGCTTCCACAGACAGGGAACGTCCTTCGCTTTTGAGAAATTTTACAATGGCATTGGCGGAAAATGTTTTTCCCACATTTTCCACAATAAATTTTACAACACGATTGAATAAATCATAGTTCGTAATGTTATGGCGTCGTGTGATGTCGTTGGCAACGACAGAGGTATAAATCCCTTCCACAATCTGATAAGCGGAACGTTCCTCAAAATTGCCAAGGGCAACAATGGGAAATCCGCCAAACCGCAGATACTCTTGCAAAAGCTCATTTGGGGAACGAGAGTCTGTTTTTTTGAATTCCAAATATTCTGCAAAAGACAAGGTGTAAACAGGAATAGAAATATACCGTCCTGTCAGATAGGTGGAAATTTCGCTGGACATCAGTTTGGAATTGGAACCAGTGACATAGATATCCACATTTGTATTTTCTAACAGACTGTTCACAGCTTTTTCCCAGCCGTCAATTTCCTGTACTTCGTCCAGCAGAAGGTAATAACGCCCGCCGTTTGTCATTTTCTCTCGAATGCCATGATACATATCTTTATCGCTCATACCGTCTTGAAAATCCTCAGATGTATAGCGCATGCAAATGATGTGATTTTCGTCAATGCCGTTTTGCAGCAAATCCTCCCGCAGCATTTCTAAGATAGTGGATTTTCCGCAGCGTCTGATTCCAGAAAGAATTTTGACAAGAGGTATGTCGCGGTAGGTTTTTAATGCTTCCAGATATTGGGGTCTGATGATCATGATTTTCACCTCCGAATATCATTAGTTTAGCCAAAAAGTTTCTGAATTACAATAGTTTTTACTGAAAATTCATAAAAACTATTGTAAAAAGAAAGGTTTTTATGAAAAGAAGAATTTTTTACGTACAAAAGCCATGGGGCACATTGTTTCCAATGAACACCATGGCTTTTATATTTTATGGATGTGGGGAAATAGGATAGTTTTTATTTACAGATTTCCTCTACAACATACAACGGCAGATTGATGAGCCAATCCTCTTTTTTATAGTCTGCCATAGAAGTACGGACAGCTATTTCCGGCTGAAATTTTTCACAGTATGTTTTCAGGCTCTTGGCTTTTAAGTTAATTTCCGCTTTGACTTCCACAGGAATGATCTGTTCGCCGTTGTCTATGACAAAATCCACCTCACAGGAGCCGCGGTCATTGGTATAGTAATAAATGCCTAAGTCCTCCATGGTTTTTAGCTGCTGGCAGACATACTGCTCTGTCAGAGCGCCTTTGAATTCTACAAATAAATCATTTCCTTCCAGTAGGGTACGCTGGCGCAGACCGGTCATGCAGCCTAGAAGCCCTACATCGACTAGAAACAGCTTAAAGGCTTTCAAGTCTTCATAGGCTTTCAGAGGAATGCCTGCGGCGTTGATGCGACCGATTTTATGGACGAGCCCGCAGTCGCAGAGCCACATAATAGCTGTTTCAAAATCTTTTGCCCGTCCGCCTTCCCGCACAAGTCCGTAGAGGAATTTTTTATTTTCTTTGGCAAGCTGAGAAGGAATGCTGTTCCACACCATGCGGATTTTTGGCACAATTTCAATGGGGGCGTGTTTGGAAAAATCCTGTTCATAAGCCGCTAGAATGCGCTTTTGAATATTGCGTACTTCGTTGAAGTCTTTTTCTTCTGCGAAACTTTCCACGGCTTCTGGCATACCCCCCACAAAATAATATTGCTTCAAAGCGTCAATATATTTTTGTTTGAAAGAGGTAATCATGGAAAAATCCAGTTGTTCTAGAAGTCTGGCAAACTGTTCTCCTTCTGTTGCCATTAAAAATTCTTTGAAAGACAAAGGATACAGGTGAAGAAAATCTACTTTGCCAACAGGAAAAGAAGTACCGCCATGGAGAGCAATTCCCAGCAGAGAGCCGGCACAGACGATGTGGTATTGTGGTGCGTTTTCATAGAAATATTTTAGAGAAGATAGTGCCCTAGGCACTTCCTGCACTTCGTCAAAAATCAGAAGGGTGTTGTTCGGGTCAATTTTTCTGCCTACATACAGTTCCATGCCCATAATCAACCGTTCGGTATTCAAGTCGGAAGCAAAAAGTTCTGTCATGATGGAATTAGAGTCAAAGTTGATATATACAGTATCAGCGTAGGCTTTGCTGCCAAATTCTTTCATGAGCCATGTTTTGCCTACCTGTCTGGCTCCTTCAATGATTAAGGGCTTTCGTCGTTTGCTTTCTTTCCATCGGTATAGTTTTTCGATAGCAGTGCGGTACATGGAAACACCTCCTTATTGTGATATAAAGATAGTATACCGAAATATAACAAAAATTACAACGAAAAAATGTAATAATAATACATTTATTACATGGAAATATATTTTGATGGCTATAACGAAAGAAATAATGATCTTTAATTTTAGATTTTATAATTATTTTTAAAATTTCCAAAAAAATTTCAAAAAAAATAAAACCGTACCTGATTTGCATGTGTCTGATAAATGTGAGAGGCGCTCACAGGATTTGCGAAGGCAGGAAAAGGGGGCGCAAAGAAAAGGGAGTAACAAAACAGACCCGTCTGTTGTTCTCCGATCAAAAATGAAAGTCTACCTTCCTGCCTGACACAAATCAGATGGGAAAGATGAAAAAAGATACGGGATATTTTTTCATCTCTGCCCATGGATATGCCAAAATAATCATTTCTGCAAAAAGACACAAAAAAATAAAAAAATTTCCAAAAAAATAAAACCGATGGAAATCTTCATGTGTCTGAAAGACAGAAAGACAAAAAAAGAAAGCTATAAAACAAACAAGGGAGGAAATAGTATGTGGGATAATTTAATGGATGTTTTCTATTGGTATTTGGGAGATGTGTTATCTGTCATCGGAGCGATTTTGCTGGTGATCGGCGCTCTGGAGTGTTTTTTGGGATTTAAAATCCAAAAAGTGATCACCATGATTCAAACATTAGTTGTTATGGTGCTTCTCAGTTTTATTGTAACAACGGCAAACTTTGTATCTGATTCATCTATCAGTTCCGGAGTGGTTATTTTGATCATGTTGATTTTAACAATCGTAATTTGTTATTGTGTTTACCGCTTCTTTGCTGTGGGTGTTTTCGTAAGTGTTTTCCTGACAGTGACCATCGTAGGGACTTTCCTTTGCGGCGGTTCCGTCGAATCTGACACACCATTGTTTTTATCTATGATTCTTGGTGCCATGCTTGGTTTGGTTGCGGCAAAGTTCTATCGCATCTCCATTATTCTGAGTACCAGTATTCAGGGCGGTGCTTTCTGCGGTATTGCGCTGCCGATGGTAGCAGGTATGATTCCAGATTTGGCATTTGTGATCATTGCATCCGCAATCATCGCGGTTCTGGGGGTTTTTGTACAGTGTAAAACAAATAAGAGACCCATGAAAGATAACGATAAAAAAGAAGCAAAAAAAGTTGTAGAACGAATGGAAACAAAAGAAACAGAAGAAACACAGGAAACACCAAAGGCAGAAGCGTGGGTTGATGTTGTGGATGAAAAGCCTGTGGAAGTTATGAAGGCAGAAGAAAAGACACAAGAAGAACAGAAACAGCCCGCGGAAGAACCTCAGATTTCCGTTAAGATGCTGGATACGGAAAAGCTGCAGAAAGTAGGAACAGAGGGTATTGCCGCAGTGATTGCGTGGAGCAGAGTCTTTTTCAGCATGAAAAATGGGAAAGATCTGATGACAAAGCTGACAAGCCATGCACAGCAGCTGATGGTCGTTCTGTTGGTGCTTTCCATGGGACAATATCTTTGGGGATGGAGCTATTACGCAGTTCAGCTGGCACCCTTCGGCGCTGCTTTGGCACTGCTGGCTGCAAAGGATAAAAAGTATGGCGTAACCACAGTAGCCTTTGCGGTATGGTCTGTAAGCAGTTTTTGCACATGGCTGGATATGATTTCTTACTATTTTGCAGCTTCTGATCTGCTCTACCTGCTGGCAGCAGTGGTATATGGTCTGATCGCCGCTTTCGCCGGTGTGCACTGGAATGCCCAGAGAGTTTTGAAAAAACAGAATGTGGCAGCATATCAGACAGAACAAGTGAAAAAGGCAGAATTTTGATAACAAATACAAAGAAAAATATAATGCGAAAAGGGGTTGTTTTTATGAAAAAAGTATGGAAAATGGCTGTATGTGGACTGGTGTGCGCTATGGCGGTCTGTGGATGCGGAACAAGTGAAAGTGTAAGTGAAGAAGCGAATGCGGATCGCGTAGTGAAAAAAGAGTTTGCTGATCCTGTTTTTGAAAAATATCTGAGAAGTGCATTGGGGAACTTGGGAGGAGAATTGACAGAAGGAGAACTGGGGGCTATTAAGCAGATTGGATTTGATCCATGGGGATATGCCATGGGGATCACCTATGAAAGTTATAGTGAAGGATATGTGGATTATGATGCAGCTATCCCTGTTCCCTATGAAACAACTGAAACCAACAGTTATCATGAGGAGGAACTTCACATCCAATCTTTGGAAGACTTGAGAATGCTGCCCAATCTGGAAGCGGTATATTTAATGGACGATGACTATGACAGTGTTGTGTTTAAGAATTTTAATTTTGTGAAAGATCTGCCCCACTTGAAAGAACTGTCAGGAGAATATGCTGGAACCAGCTTGGAGCCGCTGAAACATTGTAAGGAACTGGAAACACTGCGTTTGGACATGGCAACTAGAGCAGTCACGGATTTTTCACCCTTGTCCCAGTGTACAAGTTTGAAAAACTTGGATCTGGACTGGGCACTGGAAAATGAAGAAGCTGCTTCCGTATTAGAGAATTGTACACAGGTAGAATTATTATCAGTCCATTTGTCAGATTCCACTGTGCTGGATCTGGAACCCCTGAAGAATTTCCCCAATCTGAAACATCTGGCGATTTATGATGGTACTGTGGAAAATATCGATGTACTTCTGGAACTTCCTAATCTGGAGGATGTGACATTGACTTGTGCAGGTGAGGAACCTGATGTGATCATGACGTTGTTGGATAGTGGGGTTGGTGTAGGACCTTGAGATAATGCATGAAGAGATTTTGAAAAAAATCAAAAAATGTACAAAAAAACGGATTTTTCGTGGAAAAATCCGTTTTTTTTATATATAATGAGCTTGTTGAAATTAAAATTTCATTAGAAATGGTGTGAATTTTGAAAAGGGGAAATGTGTATGGAACAAAAAAATTTGGTGCTATTGGCGCAAAAAGGAGATATATCCGCTCAGGAGGAACTTTATAAAGCGACCTATCAGCGAGCATATTATCTCGCTTTGAAATTATTGCAGAACGCTGATGACGCTATGGATGTTTTGCAGGAAAGCTATATTGTTGCTTTCCGTGCGTTGGACAGTCTGCAAAATCCAGAGGCATTTTCTTCGTGGTTTGCGCAGATTGTAGCAAATAGAAGTAAAAATCTGCTGCGGTCGCGAAACCGGTTTGTAAAGCCTTCATTTGGTGAGAAAGAAGAACAGGATTATTTTGAAAATATTGAAGATACAGACGAGGCAATCCTTCCAGAATCTGTTTTGGATCAGGAAGAAAAACGTCGTCTGGTACTTCAGATGATTGATGAATTGCCGGATGATCAGCGGGAATGTATCATGCTGTATTATTTTTCGGGGCTGAGCACAGAACAGGTGGCGCAGACGCAGGAATGTTCCGTGGGGACAGTAAAAAGCCGCTTGAATTATGCTCGTAAGAAATTGAAGGAAAGCGTGCTGTCTCTGGAAAAGAGAACAGATATCCGTCTGCATACACTGGTACCTCTGGGTCTGCTCTTTACCGGATATGCCAAGGACATTCCAAAAGGATTGGATTTCACCGCGCCTTGGACAACAATTTCCAAAGAGCTTACTTCTGGCGCTGTTTCTGCCGGCACAGGGGCAGCCAGTGCAGGCAATGCGTCCATGGGAACAGCAAGCAGCGCTGGCGCTGCGGAAACCGCGGGAGCCGCTTCTGCGGCAGCCGGTGTGGTTAAGTCAGCGGCAATGATCGGTTTGAAAGCCAAAATGATTATGGCAGGCGCTGCTGTTGTGGTTGCGGCGGCAGGGATTACAGCTGCTGTAACATTGAAAGATCCTGCACTGGAATTTCAAGACCCCCAGTTTGAAGCGGCTTTTGCGGAAGCGGCAGGCTTAACGGCGGGAGAAATTCATCAAAGCGATGTGGAAAACGTAGATACCATTGGTTTTTATGAAGGCAAGATGTATATCGGCGGTGGAGGTATGGAATGGTCTGAAGAATCGCCCTTCATAAAAGCATTGGATAATCCAGATGCACAATGGTCAGCAGTGGATTTGTCAGACCTTTCCATGTTTACAAACTTGGAAAGCCTTCAGCTGGATTTTGTTACGGTAGAGCACCCAGAAGCATTGGCGGACCACGATTTGAAGTATCTTTCACTGACAGGTGTACGAATGGATAACTGGGATGCGGTGAATCAGCTGCATAACTTAAAGGATTTGTATCTTTTGATGCCCAATGTGGCACAGGGCAGTCTGGATTTTTCCAATTTCCCTCAGCTGCAGTCTTTGTCTTTGATCACACAATCGGCAGGTGAATGGGGAACAACCTATACAGGTCTGAATACATTGCAGAATTTGCTCATGTTGGATGGTATGACTTATGAAGGCGCTTCTGATATTTCCTTCCTGACAGGTATGCCTGCGCTTCAATGGTGCGATCTGAAATTGACAGAGGTGTCTGACCTTTCTCCTTTCTCAAATTTACAGCAGCTGCGCAGCTTGTACCTGACAGGTGTTACGGGAGGTGCTGACATTGGTGTATTGCAGCAATTACCAGCACTGGAAGCTATGGGTGTCCTTGTGACAGATCCAGAAAATGGGGATGAAAGATACTTTATGGTAGATGGACAGGAATCTGATAATGAGATGATGATGGATCGTCATACGGCGGTTTGTGATGAAGTTTACGAGAAAATATTTGTGGATTGAAAAGCAGATTCCCCTTAAGCAAACATTGGTTTTCTTTTCCTTGATTTCTTAAGGGGAATTGCGACGGCTGTCTTCAGAAGAAAATATATCAAATATAATTTTTGTAATAGTAAGAAAGCTGGAATCCTCTGTTATGATAAAATTTCAGCTTTCTTTGTTTTCTTATGAAGATGCCCTAATGGAAAGATACGGGGAAATAAAATATTTTAAAATTTTTTTCAAAATCTAAAACCAATTGATTTTTTGCTGTGTCTTAGTAATGTCAGATGGAAAAAAGTGTTTAAAAAACGAGAAAGGAGGTTTTTACTCCTGACAGCGGGAAAAAGCAGTGAAAAATATCTTTTTTTCGTTTGACAGAAGCGAAAGAGTAATTTTCGCTCCACAGACGCAGTTGTTTTAAAAGTATTTATTTAGGAGGGCGTATTATGAAAACAAAAAGTTTAAAATCCAGATTTGGGGCAATGGCACTGGCAGCGGCGATGGCACTGACAGCGTTTCCTGTAACTGCAATGGCAGTGGAAAATCCCGTAAACGCAAAATTTTCCGGTGAAATTCCTTCCATGCAGGAAAAGGTCAACTATCCTTGGGCAATTCCGGGAGATGAAGGCAATGCGCCGCTGAATGTCACGATGAACTATGTGACAGACAACAGCACACTGACACTTTCCAAGAAGCCTAGCTATCAAGGGGAACTGGATTGGTATGCATATCTTTATTTCGTAGATGACAACAACCGAATCGTGGATTATACAGGATGCCTGACAGGCGGTACTTTGGGCGCTGGTCAGACAACCGTTAAAATTTCTCCTGAAAAATTCATGGGCACTGAATATGCCGGCAACCTGAGAGATTGTGTATATCAGATTCAGGTAGAATTTATGGAAGGAAATACACCTTACAATGTAACTTATTCCTATCGTATTTATGACGCGGGAAACCCTGATATGGCAAGAGCGGACAGATTTCCTCTGGATACAACCATAGACGGAAAAGAAGTTACTTTTGAAAAATTTACCATCAACGGCGAATCCTATGTTGCTCTCAGAGATTTTGCGGCTGCCCTCAATGGCACAGGCAAACAGTTTGCTGTTGGCTATGACGCAGGCAAAAAAGCGGTAACTTTGACCACAGGCAAGGCGTATACATTGGTCGGTACAGAACTTGCGGCAAATAAAGAACGTCTCAGAAGAATTGCGGAAAGTGAAAAACTGTATGCAGAAACAGGTATGTCCGCGGATTTAAATACACCGCTGTTTGATTACGATACAGTAAACGCAGTGGGCAGCAACGCTAAAATGTATCTCAATGGCAAAGAAGTCAATCTGAAAGCATACAGCATCGCAGGAAAGAATTATTTCAAAGTAAAAGATCTGGCACAGCTGCTGAACATTGGTTATGCTGTTGACAGCACAACAGGCAAAGTAGTTTTTGACACTGCAAAAGGCTTTACTGCATAATGTAAAAGTTTTTAGAATGGACAAATTTATACAGTAATATAACAGCTCTTTCGCTTAGTGGGGCATTTTATGGAACCCATCTGTTTCGTTATGCCACTGACGAAATGGATGGGTTTTTATGGAATGGGTGATTTCATCGGAACGGATGAATTTGAGCGTTTAAGACGGGGAAAAGAGGCGAATTTCTATGTGGAATAAAATGAAAAAATATATTTGTGCAGTGGTATCCGTAAGCTGTATGGTTTCATGTTTTTCAGCAACGGTATATGCGGAAGATACAGGAAATGAGGAAACACTGGAAATAGGAGCAATGACGAATTCTGAGCAGTCACAAGGATTTCAGGTGGAAAAAAACGGGAATTATGAACAGCAGGTCTACCAGTACAATCAGAAAATAAGAAAACAAGCGGATGCGGAAACAACACCGGAGCTTTTGCAGCTTTGTCGGGTATGGCTTTCCGCGGAAGATTACATACAGCTGAATTTTGATTGGTATAACTGTGATATTGGCAGTTTTGACATTGACATGGATAAAGAATCCTATACGGAGCAAAGAAAAAATATATTGTCCTATCAGGATGAAATAAAGAAAAAGGCTCTGGAAGTAACACAGAACTGCACGACAGATTATGAAAAATGCAAAGCCATCCACGACTGGGTCAGCAGTAATGTTTGGTACGATATGGATGCGTTTTACAATAACAAATATGGTTTGTATGGTTCGCAGGATGCCATCAGTGTATTCAAAAACAAAAAAGGTGTCTGCGAGGGGTATTCAAATTTAACAGTAGAAATGCTGCGCTCCATCAACATTCCGGCAAAAAAAGTAAGAGGTATTTCTCTTGGTCTGGGTATGAGCAGAAACTGGACATACGATGTGTTGCAAACGCCAAAGAGCAATCATGCGTGGACAGAGGCTTATGTGGATGGCAAATGGGTCATTCTGGATACCACTTGGGACAGCCAGAATATATATGAAAATGGGGAATTTGGCGCCCAGAAGCCTATCGGAGATACCTATTTTGATCCGTCTCTGGAAACATTTTCAAAGGATCACCTGATTCTCCGGTATGATATTCCAAAAGTCTTATTCCGAACAGATTATGAAAAAACGATTCCGTGGCCAAAGGAAACACAGGCATGGCCAGTAACATTCCCCATTGTTGTCAATGGAAAACAAATGCCTGTGAATATCAAGCAGGTTTACTTTGTAGAAGGCGATACAACAAATTATAAGCGAAGAGCCTTTTATAAACTGCGTGATCTGGAGCAGGCGTTGATTGGTACGGAAAAGCAGATAGAAGTCAAATGGGATGGGAAACAAAAAGCCATAAATATTGTAACGGGAACAGCGGCAAATCCGAAAAAAAGCACAGTTTCCATTAAAGATGTCTATCAGGAATATAATGCCGTACGAAGTGATGTGCCAGTTTATGTCAATGGAAAAAAGACAGATATGACGGTATACAGCATCAACGGCAGTAATTATGTGCGTTTAAGAGATTTTGGAGAAGCGTTGAATCTTTATGTAGGCATGGATTTGTTGGATGTTACTTTTGTTATGGATACAAAAAGAAATTATATGGTCAGTACCGGATTACTACTTCTACAGTGATTGATCGTGAAAAGCATGTGTAAGAGAGAAAGGGGAATAGAGTCATGATGGGAAAAAAGATAATGCTTGCAACGGCTGTTATGGCAATGACAGCGCAGCCTGTGATGGCATTCGGGGCAGAATCTTTTACGGATCTGGCAGGATTTGACTGGGCAAAGCCAGCCATTGAGCAAATGGCAGCCCAGGAAATTTTGTCTGGTGTAGGCAATCAGAAGTATGCGCCGGCAGCCAATGTTACCGTGGCAGAATTTGCGTCTATGGCAATGAGAGCTTACGGCGGAAAAGACGCAGTCATCACGCTGGCGGATGAACAGGGAAATTTAGAGGAAATTGAAAAAAAGAATGGGGAATATTGGGGTAACACAACCATTTGCGCGGCACAGAAATTTGGGCTGACATACAGATTTGGCACAGACAAAGTACGTTGGTCGAAGCCGGCAAACAGATCAGAGATGGCAGCCATCGTCATGACCATAGCGGAGCAAATGGGAAATGAAACTTTTGAGATCAAAAGGGGCATTGAAAGCAACATTGGTGACCATGATCCCTATGTGATTAACCATTTTGAGGATTTGGACTATATCTTAAAGGCGTACAGTAACGGCATTTTATGTGGCACCAATAACGAGGGTGATTTTGCACCGGATGCTTACGCCAAACGGGCGGAAGCGGCAGCCATTATGCAGCGTCTTGTAGACCCTTCCAAACGTATCCATGTAGTTGTCAAGCATGTACCGGTTCTTACATCACCTTTGCCGGATGGAAGCAATGTGGGTGTATCAGGTAGAGTTTATCCAAAAGAAGGAGACATTGGACCCAATGGTAAACCTATCACCAGAGATCCCATTACAGGGGTGTTGGGTTTTGGTAATGGACAAAAAGGCGGTATTTATTTAGGTTTGAAATCCCCTATGAGTGGAGTGGTACTTGAAGTGGGAGATACTGCACCTGATAGCTATGACAACATGGGTGGCGATTATGTAGAAAAGAACGGTTATATATTCTGGGAACCTGAATGGACAATGATTGAAAAAACAGCAAGAGAAAAACTCAACAGAGAACATCCTGCCAACAGTACGCCCGTAGGGACGCAAGCAGATATTCGTGGAAATATTGTGGCAAAAGGTTCTCTGGATGCGTGGTTTGAAGTAAAGCGACCAGCAGACTTTCAGAACTGGCAGTCTATATACAACTAATACATGAGAGAAATAACTATTTCAACAGCCAATCACTACTTGTTTGATGTTTGGCATAATGAAGTAAAATGAGAAAGGGGAAAAACTTATGAAATGTAAACGTATTCTGCCGGTATTGGCAATGGCAGCTATTTTGGCACAGACCACAGCAGTGTTTGGCGCAGACTCCAGTGGGGCTTTGCAGCAGCAGATTCAGAAATTAAATCCTTATCGTTATTATCAGGATGATTTCAATCATGACGGAGCAGAAGAAGCCTTTGTATTGACGGAACCAATTAAGGGGAGCGATGAAGGGTTTGGCTGGAGAGCAAAAATATATTTTGTGACAGAAAAAGGGAATCAACTTTTGAAAGATAATGACCGAGATTCTTGGTTTGATACGCCTGATCCTACCAGTCCAGATGGTCATGGGATTACCATCGCGCAATCCAATGGGTATAAAGCATTTTGTGTTTATGGATATCCGCAGGCGGGCTATTCCAGCTATTCTTATGTTTTTACGGTAAACGAGGATGGCGAGGTAAAAGAGCATCGTTTGCCGGGGCGGATGAAGAAAGATATGCAGTTTATCACTTATGGATATGATGCGCAGTATGCGGACGAAGGACTTCCTGATGACAGTGATTTCTTTGCGGGAGGTGTAGATACAAAACAGCATTTCTTCTACATGGACGCAAAGGGCAATCTGCGGGAATATGGCGCGGTAGAGATTACAAAAGAGCAGCTTTTGCTGTTTGATGGCGCGGAAAGTGTTTTAAAGGCCATTGAACAGGAAGGTCGTATCATTGATATTTTGTATCGAGCCAATGGATATATCCAGATCAATGTCCGGGATGATATGAGTCGTATGAATTATCTGCTGCGGTATCAGGACGGCAAGGTTTCTCTTGTAACAAACAGCGAGAACGCGGGACGGGGTTCCTATTATGGTCTCGGTTTTATCACCTATGAATCCCCTTATGCCGTAAAGCCTGTTTTTACACCGCCTGCAAAAACAGTACGCCCTGCTTCCAGCGCCGTTGTCATCAACGGCAAACCTGTATCTTTTGACGCTTATAACATCGATGGAAATACATATTTTAAGCTGAGAGATGTAGCAATGGCGTTAAATGGCACAAAACAGCAGTTTAATGTGGTATGGGATCAGGATAAAAAAGCGGTAAATCTCATTTCCAATACACCTTATGAAGCTGTAGGAAATGAGCTGAAAAAGGGGGACGGTTTGCCGAAGAAAGCAAGTCCCAACACATCCAGCATTTATCAGGATGGAAATATTGCGGATTTGGACGCGTATGCCATTGGTGACAATACGTACTTTAAACTGAGAGATTTGGGGGAAGCCTTCGACTTTGCAGTCGGTTGGAATAACCTTACAAAAACCATCACCATAGACACAAAATAAAAAGCATTTATGAAAAAGGGGTGTTTGTATGTATCGGTTTAAAGGGGAAAAATGGAAAAAAGGGGTTTTGGCACTGGCGCTGGTTATGGCTTGCATGATTCCCACAAAGCCTGTTGAGGCTGCACCGACATATTCCTATCAGGGGAAAGTGGCGCCGGAGGTGGCAAGCGCTTTTACAAAGGTTCTGGAAAATGATCTCTATCCCAGACTGCATGTTACGCCATTGGGGTATCCTGCGGATAATTATTCACCGGATTCCATCTTTGAGGCTTGTACATTGGTGGATTTTGAAAATGACAATGTTCCGGAATTGCTGGTAGTTTATCCAGAAGGGTATCATGAAGAGGAAACATATTCTTACTATGATTATTGGCGCTGTGAAGTATGGAGATGGAACGGAAAAACAGCAGAACGAATTTTTAATTACCAAGACGGCTATGAACATGGATATAGTCTGGTGAAAGTAGATGGAAGGATTTGCTTAGTTTATTATCCATTTGGATTGGCTACACATATTTATGGCATTCAAAACCATCAATGGAAGCAGGTAAAGTATTTGTTGTCAGTAAATACAGTGGGAGAGCCTTATATGATTGATAATAGAGTTGTTAGCAGAAAAGAATTTTATGCGGAACGTGATCGATGGATGAAAAACGAACAACTTTTACTTGATATCACATTTCAAGATACTCTCCAGTTATTTCATCAGCTTTCCCAGCGATATGCAACGCCTTCTTCGGCAAAACTGAAAGTAGATGGCAAGTATTACACATTGGATTCTTATACCATCGAAGGCAATAACTATTTTAAGGTGCGGGATATTGCCCAGCTGATGGTAGGAACATCTAAGGAAGCCAGTGTACAAGGGGATGCCAGTGGTGTGCGTATTGGGTTGAGCATAGATCCTGTGGTAGACGATGATGTTTATGTATCCACCGGCTCCGAACTGAAGCGTACAAACCTGAAACCAACCATAGCCACCAGACAAATCACAGAAAATTACAGCAGAAATGTAATTGGTCGCTTTGTTTCCTATACCTATACCTTCGATGGATATAAGTATTTTCCTATCCGTGAGTTGGGGTATTTGTTTGATTTTGATGTGCAGTGGGATAATGCAGAAAAAACAATTGTGATTGATACCACGAAGTAAAGTTTGGATTGACAGGATAAGGAGGCAATGGATATGAAAAAATCATTCATAAAATCATTGGGCTTTATGATGACGTTTTTAATGGTGTTTCAAGGCGGCGCTGCGGTGGCGATGGCAAAACCTGTGTCCACAGAGAGATATCCTACTGTTGTTGTAAATGAATTTTCCACGAAAGCTTATGCCATCAAAGAAGATGGTTCCCTTTGGGGATGGGGCGGTATGGTAGGAGATGGCACAGAAGAAAGAAGAACCACACCTGTAAAGATTATGGATGATGTGATCTCGGTGGATACCAGTACAGCAATGTCTGCCGCAATCAAAAAAGACCATAGTTTGTGGGTGTGGGGAGATCATGCAGAATTATCAGATTTGATTCGTTATACTGCGACAAAGGATATTTCCAATGAGTTAAATGCAAATGGGTTTTTGATCAACCATGTTCTGCGTCCAAGGAAAATCATGGACAATGTTCGCTCTATTGATATGGAAGATAATGTGTTGGCCATTGTGAAGACAGATGGTTCTGTATATCTCTATGGTTCATATTTTTATGGAGATAATGCGCAGTTCTTGACTAACAGAAAAACGTATACTTCGTTAAATACTTTTGGCAAGCTTCCCATCAATGATGCAGCTGCTATAAAATTGACAGAGCATGAAGGAATCTTTATATTAAAAAATGATAATTCTCTTTGGTTCTGCGGGAATATTTTGGAAAGATATGTATTGGATTCCATGCGCTCCCAATATGTAAGAACTAGGGATCAAATCCTTCCAAATGATGACAATTCTGCATTGGGTAAAATTGTGAAGCCTGTCAAAGTGATGGATGATGTTGTGGAATTTGATAATTCCTATCACAGATATTATGCCTTAAAATCAGATGGCACACTTTTGGTATGGGGTGGATATGGAAACATGCATGATTATAACGAAAATCCCATCATACCCAAAGGTATTGCAAATGTAAAGTCTATGAATGAAGAAATGCATGTAAAGACTGATGGTACGCTATGGGGAAAAGGTGATTGTGCATTTGGTCAGCTTGCAAATGGAACCAAAGAAGGAGACTTTTATGCTTTGAATGGATGGATACAGTCTCAGTATACGCAGTGTATGGAAAATGTAGAATATGTTAGTACAAATGACCGTACAACCTTTGTTTTGAAATCTGACGGAAGTCTTTGGGGATGCGGCTTGGCTGATGACGGAATCATCGGAAATGGCGCCAATGGTGAAACGGTTGATGATCATTTTCATGACAAAAGAATCCAGGTTACACCAGTAAAGGTAATGGATCACGTGAAGCTGCTCTCTCCTATGGGGAATAAGACTGCAAAGCCATCCGCCTCTAAAATCATGGTGAATGGAGAAGAAGCAGCGTTGCAGGCATATACCATAGATGGAAATACCTATTTTAAGATCCGTGATGTTGGAGCAATGCTCAATGGTACAGACCATCAGTTCAATGTTGTATGGGATAATCAGAAGAAAGCAATTCTTCTGCAATCAGGTGCGGAATATCAAATGGTTGGCGGAGAATTGGCACTCGCTGGTCAGGGAAATCAAAATGCCTCTTTGAGTTCTTCTAAAGTGTATCTGGATGAAAAGCAGATTTCGTTGAAAGCATACACCATGGGTGGAAGTACTTATTTCAAGTTAAGAGATTTGGGACAGGCAATGGGCTTTGATGTAGGCTGGGATAGTGCAGGAGGTAATATTGTCATTACGGCATAAACCTAAATCATGACAAAAATCGCTGGAAATCATTATGCAAGACGAGGGCAGCGCCATAGAAAGACGCTGCTCTCATTGTATTGTTGCGTTTGCAAGAAAGCGAAAAGTTTTGCCATGGAGAAATGCTGTCCTCTTATTCTTTACGGAAAAAATATCCATCTGCGGAAAGAAAACGTATTTTTACATAAATGTACGTCCTTTGGTTCATAATAACTTTGAACAACCGACCAGAGGAGGACAAACAACATGAGAGCAACTGGCATTGTCAGAAGAATCGATGACTTGGGAAGAGTAGTCATTCCAAAGGAAATCCGCCGCACACTGCGTATCCGGGAAGGCGACCCTTTGGAAATTTTCACAGATAGAGAAGGCGAAATCATTTTGAAGAAATATTCACCCATTGGGGAACTGGGGGCATTTGCCAAGGAATACGCCGAAAGCCTTGCCCAGACAGCAGGGCATGTGACCTGCATCGTGGATAAAGACCGGATCATTGCCGTTTCCGGCGGGGCGAAAAAAGAATTCCTGGAAAAACGCATCAGTCCAGAGATGGAAGAATGTATCAACAAGCGCACACCCTTCGCGGCGGAAGCTGGTGATGGGCAGTTTGTACCGGTACTCCATGACAGCGATGGCAGTGAATATCCTTATCAGTTGATGGTGCCTATCATTGCCGAAGGTGATGCGTTGGGAGCGGTGCTGTTTCTTTCCAAAGAACAGAAAATGGGGGAAGTGGAAGGCAAACTGGCACAGACCGCCGCAGGATTTTTGGGCAAGCAGATGGAATCCTGAGATAAAGATTTTTTCTGTTCTGCAAGAAACAAATAGCTGGAATCCTTGAAACGAAAGGATTTCAGCTATTGCGGTTTTATGGGGATTTTATAAATTGATGGAAAAGGTCCTGCGTTTTATGCGTTGCCAGTCCTTTGGAAATGTGGTACCCTGTAAGACAAGACAGGAGGTGCCAGATGCATCATTACTTTATCATCAATCCGGCGGCAGGTCAGGGGAAAGCGGCAAAGCTAGTACCTGCCATTCAGGAATATATGGAAGGGGAAGGATTGCCGTTTACCATCTATCAGACAAAAGGTGTGGGGGACGCCATGGCGTATGTGCGGTACATGGCAAAGAAAGGACCAGCCCGGTTTTATGCCTGCGGCGGGGATGGTACCCTGAACGAGGTAGTCAATGGGCTGAAAAATCATTCCCAATGCGAAGTGGCTTTGATCCCTGCGGGGACAGGCAACGATTTTCTGCGGAATTTTGCCAATATGGAAAACTTTCGGGACATTGCCGCACAGGCGGCGGGAGAAGCTGTTGCTATGGACCTATTGCAGGTCAATGGCAGGCGTGTGGTGAACATGGCAAACACAGGCTTTGACAGTGCTGTAGTGGCACAGGCGGCAAAATTGAAGAAAATCCCTTTTATTTCGGGACCTTTGGCTTATGTGCTGGCGGTGGCGGTGCTGTTCTGCCGTCCCATGGGCAAAGACCTTTCCTTCCGTACAGATAACGGCAAAGAAACGAAGGGGAAATTTTTGCTGACTGCCCTTGCCAACGGCAGGTTTTACGGCGGCGGATTCTGCCCTGCGCCTATGGCGAAAATCAACGACGGCAAACTGGAACTGGTGGCAGTGCGGAAAGTATCCAGATGGCGGTTTCTCCGCTTGGTAGGCGCCTTCCGCAAGGGAACTTATTTGCAGGAACCAGCGGCGGAAACACTGGTATTTCAGGACTGCTGCACACGGGTACATATTCACGCGAAAGAAACCCAGAAACTGAGTATGGATGGGGAAATCGTGCCTTTTACCCATCTGGAAGTAGAAGTGGAAAAAGGCGGACTTTCCTTTGTGGTGCCAAAGGGCAGTACATTATTAGAAGAAAGGAAGGTGACAGAATGATTCACCAAGGGGGATATTATCTCCATTATAAAAATAAACTCTATCGTGCGATAGGTGTGGCGAAGCACTCGGAAACACTGGAAGAAATGGTGGTTTATGAGCCTCAGTATGGAGAAGGCGGCTTATGGGTGCGCCCCCTGGACATGTTTCTGGAAAATGTCACTGTGGAAGGGAAAGAGGTGCCCAGATTTCGTTATATAGGCATGGAAAAGCCCGAAGGATATTAAAAATAAGAGGAAAACATTCCTCGTACAATTTAGGTAAGCAAAAATAGCCGGAACCCCTTTTATGCTAAGGATTCCGGCTATCTTTTTTATGAAGATGTCCAGAAAAGAACTTTTTGTTATTCGTACTGCGCCATGAATTTTTGCAGGTTATTGTAAAACACATCTTCCATCTCTTTTTCTGTCAATCCGCTGGTGATTACTTTCTGCATTTCGATTGTGGGATGATGGAAAGGGGCGTCGGTGCCGAAGAAAATCCGATCACTGCCCACAGTTTCGTAGGCTTCTTTGATTTTAGAATTCATGGGCATGCCGGACATTTCCAGATAGAGGTTGGAATAGCGTTTTGCCATTTTCAAAGCGGCATCAATATAGACACCGTGACCATGCCCCATGTGGATCATGACCATATTTACATCTGGGAACCGTTCCGCCAACAGGGCGATGCTCCAAGGCAGGGCATAAGGTGCGTGACCACTGTGGATGAAAACAGGGATGTGCAGCTCTCTGGCGGCTTCCATGATGGGGTCAAGACATTCCGCGTCTGCAACGTAAGCATGGCGAAGGGGATTCAGTTTGATGCCGGAAAAACCTTTGTTCTGCACCAGATCATAAATTTCCTGAACAGACTTTTCTCCCTCCAAAGGATTGGCGTATACCAAAGCCCAAAAACGATTAGGATATGCCTCCATGGCTTCTTTTGTACGGAAATTGTCATCACTTCCCGTGCTGCAAAGAACGGTTTTTTCGATTTCGTAAGTATCCATCTGTTGAATCAGTTCCTCTGCGGTGATGGCAACATTTGCCCAGCCGCCGAATGTGCCTACATGGGCATGTGCGTCTAATTTTTTCATATGTCTACATCTCCTTTACTTTTCGCAAAATGCCTGTGGTGCCCAGAACACCCACAAATATAGAAGTCAGCACAAGACCAAAAGTCGTCTGTACCAGAAGCCCTGGCGTCATGACCATGGCGGTGGCGAAGCCGTAATAGAAAATCTTCACGGCTGTATAGCCCATGATCTGGAAAATGCCCCCCAGCACTGCTCCAGCCAGCCAATTTCCCTTATGATGCCATTTTTCGATGACATAGCCCATGATGAGCGCCATGAATGCTTTGATGAGGAATGTGGGCAATACCCACTGCATATATCCCCCCAGCAGGTCAGCCAGTGCGGCGCCGATGCCCCCAGCCCATGCGCCTTTTTTGCCTCCCAAAAGCAATACGCTGATGAGGATCATACAGTCCCCCAAATGGCTGTAACCGTTCGGTCCCGGTATTTTCAGCACATAGATCGCCACAAATACCAATGCCGCCATGACAGCGGTTTTTGTCAGTTCTTTCGTTCGCAAAATATCCGTCCTTTCTTGTATGTGTTTCTGTACAAGAGGATACCAGAAACTGGAAGGAGAAACCAGAGTATGACAGACGATAACAAAAATTGTATGGATACAATACTGTATAAATGTATGGGTACAATTGAAGACAACAAAAAAAGCCGAAAATCTTTTTCAGATTCTCGGCTTTGTATTTCTGTATTCAGGCTTCCTCTGTTTCTTCTTCCACGGGAGCGGGGAAATTCTGTTCCTTGGCTTTGAAGCCGCCGCCTTCCGCTTCGGTGTTTTTCACCAGAGAAGTAAGGATGGTGCCATAAAGATGGCTCACGTTTTTCCGCCAGTTCCGGCAAATAGCCAGTGCCTGCTGTTTGGAAACAACGGAAACACTGATTTCCATGAGGACGTTGCCATCGTCGTCATTCAGCCCGCATTTTACCAGAAAATCATCGTTGATTTCCGGGAAATAATTGGCGGTAACGGCGTATTCCGCACGGATGCGCTTACTGTTTTCCTGCACGTAAGTATTGATTTCGTTTTTGGCGTGTTCGGAAATGTGGTTCAGAAAGTAATTGACGATTTCGTCGCCTTCGTCAGTGAGGGTATAGCGTGTGTTGTTCTGCTCCCATGATTTTTCCAGCCAGCCGGCGTCCACCAGTTCTGTCAGATACTGCTGGATGGAAAAATAGTCCATATAATTTTTTTCCAGCAAAAACTGGCAAATCTCACTGTTTGACAAAGCAATGCCCATTTTCTGCAAAAGATCCAGGATAATCAGCTTATGCTCCGCTAACTGCCGAATGGATTCTTCGGACATGGAACCCCCTCCTTTCTGTACTGCTAACCCTAATCATAACATATTTTTGTGAAAAGAAAAACATAAAATACGAAAAAAAACGAAAAACAGCGGTTTTTGCCTATTTTCCCAAATAGTCCATGCCCTGACGGATGTTCCGCTGCCGCAGGGTTTTATGGATGGTGTTGAGGACATGACGCTTGTTCAGGCTCCACAAAGGCGCCAGCAGGATGTTTTTATCCCCGTCACCTGTCAGACGATGCAGGACAATATCCGGGCGCAGACGGGCGATACAGCCGCAGAGCAGGTCGATATATTCCCCCAGTGTCAAGGGCGTATACTGTCCGCTGCGGTACAGTTTCGCCAAGTCTGTATATTCTAAGACATGAAGTAATTGCAGTTTCACGCCTTCAATGGGCAGGCTGTTGATGTAGTCCATGGTTTTCAGCAAATCTTCTTTGGTTTCTCCCGGCAGTCCCACAATGACATGGGCTACCACGGAAATGCCATGGGCGGCAAGGCGTTTTACAGCGTCGGTGAAAACGTCGTTGTCATATCCACGACGGATGAAATGGGCAGAGTTTTCCTTTGCCGTTTGCAGTCCCAATTCCACCCAAAGTTTTGTTTTGCCGTTCAACTCCGCCAGCAGTTCCACCACATCTTCTCCCAGACAGTCGGGACGGGTAGCAATGGAAAGTCCAACAATGTCCGGTTGGGACAGAGCTTCTTCATACTTCTGCCTCAGGGTATCCACAGGGGCGTATGTATTGGTGAATGCCTGAAAATAGGCGATGTACCGGGGATGGTCCCACTTGGCGGAAGTCTGGGATTTCCCCTTTGCGATTTGCTCCCTGATGGAAAGGGCGGCGCTTTCGGCAAAATCACCGGAGCCGCCTGCGGAACAGAACAGACAGCCGCCGGTGCCGATGGTGCCGTCACGGTTGGGGCAGGTGAAACCGCCGTCCAGTGAGATTTTGGCAGTTTTGCCGCCGAACAGGTTTCGGTAATAGGTATTCAGGTCACGATAAGGTTTTTCGTCCATAACAAAACCGCCTTTCATTTGGTTTGTCCATTTGTTTCTGCCGCAGGTTTTCGCAGACATCCATCACATGCTGCCACAGCACATCGTCTTTCCCTGCCGCCAGCAGCAGAAAAAGAAAATCCGTCTTGGTGCTTTCCAGAAAATCTTCCGCTTCTGCGGGACTTTTTGCCAGCAGGAATTTTTCCAGACTGTCAGCTGTCAGCGCCATAGGGATGCAGCTTTCCATTTGGGTCAGTATGCCGCCGACGGTATCCTTGCCGCAGGGTAGGGCGGAAAGGTGCTGATACAAAGCGTGGCTATTGAGAAAATAAAGATTGCCTGCCTTCCAGTTCGTCAGACTTTGCCGCAGCAGAGAGAAACAGCCGCAAAGAGTTTTGCGGCTTATGATTTCATGGGTTTCCATTGCCAATATCCTCCGAAAAAAATGTTGTATTTCTTCCCTAGGATATGTGGTTTTGAAAGATTTATATTGTCAGTTTTTTACGCTTCTTCTACCAGTTTTTTCAATTCGGAAAGCAGCATGGCGTTGTCCTCGGGGCGGAGGATACAGAAACGCAGGAAGCTTTCATCCAGAAAAGCAAAACTGGAAGCGTCACGGATGAGCATTTTTTTCACGATGAGTTTTTCAAAAAGCTCAGCGGCAGTGATTTTGTCTGTCAGCAGCTTCAGCAGGATAAAGTTGGAGGAAGAAGGATATGCCTTGATATTCTTCCATGTAGAAAGTTCTGCCAGAGCTTTTTTCCGCTCATCAGAAATGAGTTTCTTTGTGGTGTCATGGAACACCTTGTCTGTGAAAAGACGTTCGCCGGCAAAAGCAGCCAGAGAGTTCACGCTCCAAGGGTCCTGATTGGTCTGGAGGCGGTTACGGAAGGCTTCGTTGGAAGATACACCGTAGCCCAGACGGATGCCGGGTGCCGCAAAGAACTTGGATGTACCACGGATCACAAACAGGTTATCAAACTCCGCAGCCAGAGGAATGGCGCAGATTTCTTCCAGATTATCGGCAAATTCCAGATAAGTTTCGTCGATCATCACAGAAGCCCCTGTTTCTTTGCAGTGGGTCAGGATGGTGCGCAGCTGGGATACGGTCAAAGCGGAGCCTGTAGGGTTATTGGGATTGCAGGCAACGAACATGCCGATTTCCGGTGTCAATGCCGCCAGCAGGGCATCCAGATCAATGACAAAGTCATCCTCCGCTTTCAGAGGAAAATAATCGAATGTGCCGCCGGTGAGAGAAACTTCTCGTTCGTATTCGCTGTAGGCAGGTCCCATGATGAGGCTTTTCTTGGCGTTAACAGTCTTGATGAATGTGCCAATCAGTTCTGTGGAGCCGTTGCCCACCACGATATGTTCTGGATTTGCACCGGTGTATGCGCCGATGGCTGCACGCAGAGCGGTGTAATGTTTGTCTGGATAAGTGGAAATGATGTCCAGATTCTGGGCAAGGGCTGTTTTCACAGATGCGGGAAAGCCCAGAGGATTGATGTTGCCGCTGAAATCCAGAATTTCCCCTTTGGGGATGCCGTATTTTCTTTCGATGGCGTCCAGATCGCCGCCATGCTGATGCATCAGAGATTTTGTTTCCATGATATATCTAAAGTCCCTTCTTTATATAGCTTGTTTAATAAATTTCGTCGATCTGTTCCAGTTCCGTGATCTTTTCGCTTTGTCTGCGGATGCGTGGATACATGAGGTAAGGGTTGCTTGCCTTTTTCTCCAGTACCTCAATGGTGAGAGCGCCTGCTTTGCCGGAAGGCGGTGTCAATGTCCATACATCGCCGATATGTAAGGGCAGATCGCCCAGTGTCAGACCGTCTGTTTTGTTGATGGCGCGCTTGGAAGCGGCAGGTGCGTATTCCATGGGGAAGCCGTTGTCATCGGGGATAGACAGGACGTATTCCCGTGTGTCCTCCATGGCAAAAGCGGCGAAGATGTCACAGCAGAAATCATGGAGCAGATTTTCTGTGGACAGTTCCGCTTCTTTCCAGAGGTTTTCGTCCTTTTGGAATGTGGCACGGAGGGCAACCACATCTGTCACTAGCTCAAAACGCAGCATTTCTTCGTAATATCGCAGTTCCAGTTCTGGGGTGATGGCTTCCATGATGCGCTCAAAGGAAATGTTTTTGGGCATTTTCTGCTTATTGACAGAAAGTTTTTCTTTTGCCGTCAGTGCCATGCCGATGGCGGTCAGACTGCAATAAGAAGGCGGTGTGAACAGTTCCGCGCCGGGGTTATGGTGCATGAGGAACAATGCCGCCAGATTATTGATGTTCTGATAAAAACGGAAGGGTGTGAAGGAAATGGGGCGCACCACATGGAAAAAGTGCCCAAGGGGTGTGAATACCCATTTGTCCATCATAATGCCCGCAAAGAGAAAAGAGGATACAATGGACTGTTCTTCCTCCGTCAGTTTATTGGGCGGCGTTTTCCAGATGCTTTCCAGATCAATGTCCACCCGTTTATAAAAGTCTACAAAGACCTGATCGATGTCAATGTGGTTTTCCAGATATTGATAGAAAAAGCTGCTGCTGACCATACCAGGTTCTAAGTCCATGGTGTATTGGAGCCGTTCCGCCGCCAGTGCGCAGCCTTCCCAAAGGAGGGTATCCAGCGCTTCTTTGGGTTCTTTTCCAAAGAAAGCGTCGGCTTTCTGGCTTTTGGTCACTTTATGGATATGGATGGCAGGAACTTTTTTGAAAAAGCCCATCTGCTGACAAAGACGTGTCAAATATTCCAGATAGAAGCCATCTGGTAATGTCAGTTTTTTCAGCAGTTCCTCTCTGTCCTCCGGCAGGAAAAAGCCATTTTCGTCAACGGTGCAGTCTGGCAGACAGGCATCCAGTATGGTCTGCATATCCCGCGCCATGGGGTGATTTTCCACTGTGTAGGAAACAGGATGGAAGCTGTATTTTTCCATGCCAGCGGCTTTTTTGTCCACATGAAGGACATAAGCCTTTTCCGCGTTGGGGTCTTCTTCATCGCAATGGATGATGTTGGCAGGGGTCAGTATGGTTTCTCCCGTTAGTGCTGTATAATACCATTTGGAAAAAACCATGGGCGCAATGTCTAAAAGACCGTCCATGGCTTCTGGGTCCATGCGGCTGGCATACTTTTCGTATTCCGTTGTAAAAAGCTGCAGCAAATCTTCATGCCGCAGTTGATCTGTATGATTATTCATGAAGAACTCCTTTTTATCTGTTTCGGGGTTTCTGTCATTTTGGGCAGAAACAACCACTTTTCATTTTAGCAGAAAAAAATGATGTTGGGAAGGATGGTGTCGAAAAAACATGGGCAATTCTTCAAAAGGAATGGCAAAAGAGGCAAACGTTTTTGTGCAAAAGACAGAAAGTAGCTTGTTTCAAAAAAAACCCTCCCATTTTATTGAAACTGTGGACAGAATATGCTATATTCCTTGTAGTAGAAACAAATGTATGTATCGGAGATACAAAAAAGGGGAGAACAAATATTGAAAGAAGATAAGAATTTTTTCATCGTGGACAAAAGCGTACTGCCTGAAATTTTTCTGAAGGTTATGGAAGTGAAAAACCTGTTGGAAAGCAAGAAGGAAAAAACAGTACAGGATGCGGTGAATCGTGTGGGCATCAGCCGCAGTGCTTTTTATAAGTACCGTGACGCTGTCCATCCGCTCTATGAGAACACAAGAGGAAAAACCGTCACCATCGCGGCTAATCTGGATGATACACCGGGGCTTCTTTCCGCGGTGCTCAACAGCATTGCCACAGAAGGGGCAAATATCCTGACCATCAACCAGACCATTCCCATCAATGGCATTGCGAACGTGACGATCACCATCGAAACAAATGAAATGCAGGGTGAATTCGGCAGACTGATGACCCAGCTGGAAAACTTGCAGGGCATGCAGTCCATCAAGATCATCGGCAGAGAATAAACGAAAGAAAAAGCAAATAAAATGGCAAGGAAATCGACCCGCATCGTCTGCGGATGAGGCGGGTCTTGTTTTTGACCGCAAAAATCGGTCGGTTCAGGGGAAAAACGAAAAAGGAGGCTTCTGTTATGATTCATATACGGGTACCTGCCACATCTGCCAATATGGGACCTGGTTTTGACAGCATTGGTGTGGCGCTGCAGCTGTACAACCATTTGTGGGTAGAGGAAATCCCTGAGGGCGTGGAAATCGAAATCCGCAAGGAACAGCCCATTGCCATTCCTACAGACGAGAGCAACCTCATTTATCAGACCATGCGCAAACTTTATGACGCAAAGGGTCTGACAATGCCCGGCGTGCGTCTGATCCAGTCTGACGATATCCCTATGGTACGGGGACTGGGCAGCAGTGCCGCTTGTATCGTCGGGGGGCTTATGGCGGCAAATGAGCTGGCAGGCAGACCTTGCACCAAGGAAGAACTGGCGGAAATGGCAGCCCAGATGGAAGGTCACCCGGATAACTCCAACCCTGCCTTTTTCGGCAGCATGGTGGTAGGGGCTCTGGGCGAAAAAAATATGAAACATGTCCGTTTGGAGTTGCCCGATGACTTATTTTTTGCTATAATGGTGCCGGATTTCCCCGTTTCTACGGAGCGGTCAAGAAGCGTGCTGCCTGATGCTTATTCCCGGAGCGATGTTGTATTTAACGTGTCCCGGGCGGCATTATTGGTAGCGTCTTTGATGACAGGGAAATTCGAAAACCTGGAGATGGCCATGGAGGATAAAATCCACCAGCCGTACAGAAAAGAACTGATCCCTCACATGGAGGATATATTTGCAAAAGCCAAGGAAAGCGGTGCCACGGCATGCTATTTGAGCGGCGCAGGTTCTACCTTGATGGCGATGGTAACAAAAGACAAGGCTGAAACATTCAGGAATCAAATGTCCGCCTACTTTGCAGCACTGCCCAACAACTGGCAGCTGACGCTGCTGAAGCCGGATCTGGAAGGTGCTGTAGTAGTGACTGAATCACAGGAGGAAGTAGAGAAATGTTAATTGTGCAGAAATACGGCGGCAGCTCCGTCGCCAATGCAGAAAGAGTGTTCAACGTTGCCAAGCGGATTCTGGCAACACAGAAAGCAGGCAATGACGTTGTAGTTGTTCTGTCCGCACAGGGCAAGACTACAGACGGACTCATTGCTAAAGCAAAAGAAATCAATCCCAAGGCTAGCCGCAGAGAAATGGATATGCTGCTGGTAACAGGGGAACAGCAGTCCGTAGCACTCATGGCAATGGCCATCAACGCGCTGGGCGGCAGAGCCGTTTCCCTCAATGCCGTACAGGTAGGGATTGAAACCACAAATACTTACAGCAATGCCCGTATTCGTAAAATCCATTCCGAACGCATTGAAAACGAACTGGAACAGGGCAACATCGTACTGGTGACCGGTTTCCAGGGCGTGAACATGCTGGGGGATATGACCACACTGGGCCGCGGCGGTTCCGATACTTCCGCAGTGGCGCTGGCGGCAGCCCTCAACGCAGATCTTTGTGAAATCTACACAGACGTAGAAGGTGTTTACACAGCAGACCCCCGCGTAGTAAAAGATGCCAGAAAGCTGGATGAGATCAGCTATGACGAAATGCTGGAACTGGCGTCTTTGGGTGCGAAAGTGCTTCACTGCCGTTCTGTGGAAGTGGCGAAGAAGTACAATGTGAAACTGGTGGTGCGCTCCAGTATGTCTGACGCGCCTGGTACAGAAGTGAAGGAGGATTGTAAGATGGAAAGAATGCTGGTAAGCGGTGTAGCTGCGGATAAAAATGTATCCCGTATTTCAGTTTTAGGTGTAAAAGACGAGCCCGGTAAGGCTTTTGAGATATTCGATCTGATGGCAAGAGAAAAGGTAAGTGTAGATATCATTCTGCAGTCCAACGGACATGACGGCAGACAGGATATTTCCTTCACCATTGGTCAGGAAGATCTGGACATTGCCCTGAAGGCACTGGAAGAGAACAAAGAAAGACTGACAGCGCAGGAAATCGCTCATGACGAAAATGTTGCGAAACTGTCCATCGTTGGCGCGGGTATGGCAACAAACCCCGGTGTTGCGGCGATGTTCTTTGAAGCAATGTATGACGCAGGCGTAAACATCGAAATGATTTCCACATCTGAAATCAAGATCACACTGCTGATCCCCAGAAAAGACATTGACGAAGCCATGATCGCCGTACACGATAAATTCAAAATCGCGTCTGTAAATATGAGAAAAGACTGAGTTTTGAATGATCAGAAATAAGAAGAAGGAGTATTCCAAGCAATTGGGATGCTCCTTTTTTATAGGATTTTGTTGTCGTACATAGAAAGAGGAAAAGGCAGTAACCATTTTTGAAAAGGGAAGTGCGAAAGGCATGATTTTTCGTGGAAAAAGCAATGTTTTGGCGGTTTTTGGGTATTATCTGCCAGAAGATTTTTTTGTTTTTTGTATAACATGCCGCTTGTTTCTTTGTCTAAGTTCATGTACAATAGGTACAAGACTTGTATACAGTATAGAAAAAACGAGGGAACGACGTGGAAGAAATCAAATTAAAAGCACGGGCAAAAATCAACTTAACATTGGACGTGACAGGCAAGCGGGACAACGGCTACCATGAACTGCGGATGATCATGCAGACCGTAGGGCTTTATGATGAAATCGTTCTGCAAAAGATTCCTGAAAATGAAATCCGTTTGGAATCCAACGTCAGCTGGCTGCCTGCGGACAGCCGCAATCTGGCATGGCGTGCGGCGGAACTGATGCGTGATACCTACGACATCAAAGAAGGCGTTCTGATTCGCATTGATAAACGGATTCCTGTGGCGGCAGGTCTGGCTGGAGGCAGCGCGGACTGTGCGGCAGTGCTGGTGGGCATGAATAAACTGTTTTCACTGAAACTGCCCGCAAAAAAGCTGGAAGAGATGGCTTTGACCATGGGAACGGATATCCCTTACTGTGTGCGCAGAGGAACGGTGCTGGCAGAAGGCGTGGGGGAAGTATTGACCAATATTGAGCCTCCCTGTCCATTTTGTTATGTGGTACTGGCAAAACTGCCTGTAAGCGTGTCCACGGCGAAGGTCTACCAGAGCCTGAAATGGGATCAGGTGGAAGAGCATCCTGATACCAAAGGAATGCTGGCGGCAATGGCGGCAGGAGATGTGCCTGCCATGGGGCGGCTGCTGGGCAATGTACTGGAAACAGTCACCATACCCATGTATCCGAAAATTGCCGCAATCAAAGAAAGTATGTTGGAAAACGGAGCGGAGGGTGCCCTCATGAGCGGCAGCGGTCCTACGGTTTTTGGTCTGTTTACCCAACAGGAAAGGGCGAAAGAAGCGGCGAAGGTCCTGCGGAAGCGGTTCGCCATGAGAGATGTATTTGTGACACAGATTTACCATGTGCCCCATGGCAAGAAGGAAAGGAGAACGACTGATGGCAGACACAAGATTTAATATCAATTCTAACGAATATCTTCCCCTGCGGGATGTTGTATTCAATACACTGAGAGACGCGATTTTGACAGGTAAACTGGTTCCTGGTGAAAGACTGATGGAAAACCAGCTGGCGGAAAAACTGGGTGTAAGCCGTACACCCGTCAGAGAAGCACTGCGTATGCTGGAACTGGAAAACCTGGTGGAACTGGTGCCCAGAAAAGGCGCGCAGGTGCTGGATATGAGCGAAAAAGACATCATCAACATCCTGGAAGTCAGAGGTGTTCTGGAAGGTCTGGCAACAGGTCTGGCTTGTAAGAAAATGGATGCGGAAAGTCTGGCAGAGCTGAAAGGTCTGGAAGAACGCTTTGAAAAAGCCATTGCTGACAAAGCGCTGGAAGAAATCGCGGAAATCGACGAACAGTTCCACAACGTGATTTTTGGCTCCACCGATAATGACAAACTGATCCAGATTTTCAAAAACCTGCAGATTCAGCTGTACCGTTATCGTATGGCACACCTGAAACTGGATTCTTCTATCCCTGCCATTGTGGCACATCACAAAGGCATCATCCGTGCCATCGAAAACCACGATGTGGAAGAAGGTACCACTATGGCACAGGGTCATGTAAAATACCACACAGAATTCATTCTGCGTGCGGTTCGCAACAAAGAAACAAAGTAAAAATATAAAATAACATAGAAGTGTAAAGCAGGGATTTCAGCGGCTCATGGCTTAGAAATACCTGCTTTTTATTTTAAAATTGCCTTTTTTGTAATGATGTAAAAAGTGTTTTGTCTATATCAAAAAAGAGGAAAAGGCGCTGTCTATTTTCTGAAGAATCCTAGTCATATATAATATTGCAAAACATAAAAAGGTACATGCTTGCTTAAGGCGCAAGTATGTACCTTTAAATATGATGCAATTATTCGTGGATAACCGCACCTGTTTCATCTACTTTGTAGATTGATAAAGCCGTCAGTTGTCCTGAAGAATCATCGGTTACATTCTCTGCCAGCAGCACTTTTGCATATTCACCAATGGTGAAATTGGGGCATCCATTTGCTGACGCAACCGCGGTAGATACCTCCATTGTTGTACCATCCAAAAGATCAGTATTTCCAATATCATTTACTTCAATCAATAAATATTCTGTTTCAACTTTTACAATTTCTCCTGAGAAAAAATATTGCATATTGTTGTTGCCTTGTTGGAGTTGATTGCTACAAGCAGTTAATGCAAGCACTTCCATCAATATGAAGGCGATTATTGCTATTTTTTTCATAACACATACCTCCAGTCCATTTTATTGGTTTTTACTGATATAGACGAAAAAATTTCAAATTGGTTCTATTTATATAGCGAATCATATACGATAAATTTTTTGTTCGTTGTCTTTTTCCCGGTTAAATGGATATGTGTCTGAGAACTTGCAAATCAGGTTTCTTTCGGCAAAGGATAGGTCTTGTCCAAAAGTGGATAAAATTTCTCCCTGTTTTCCCACAAATCAATTTCGCTGTAAGTTTCCAGAAGCAAAATGTCCGTTCCTTTCTGTATTACCAGATATTGTCGGGAATTTGTGGCCCGGTACGTAATTTCTGTGCCATCGTCAAGGGTCTGATTTTCCATCTCTGTCAGATTGCCATTGGCTGTGGTAATCAGATAGTTTCTGCTGATGCTTCTGGACAGAAAGTCTGTTTTGCACTGGAAATATTGGGTGTCCAGATAGAAATCCTCGCCGAACTGGAAGATATCATACTGCACTGGTGCCAGAAAGGAAGTGTAGTAGGACAAACTGACTTTTGTGGACTCTGCATCGCATCCAAAAACCGCAGGAGAAAGGATGGGCAGTTCTTCTCCGCTGTAGGCGGACAGGGAGATATGTTCCTCGAAATTCCGCATCCACAAAGGTGTCAGCAATGCCACAAGGCACAGCACATCTACTGTGATGCGGTAACAAATCCGCAGATACAGTTTTTTTCTGGTTGCATAGAAATCTGCTGGTTCTGGGGATGACTGTTCTGCTTTCAGCTGTTTCTTCAGCTTTTGCACAGAGCGATATTCTTTGGTTACGTCCAGAAAATATAAAACCAACAGAAGGAACAGCACCAATATGCTGTTGGAATGCCGCAGCCAGGAAATCCAGCGACCGGTGAAAATATGCAGACACATCACCAGAAGAAGGAAAAGGAAAACGGCGGCAATATGAAGCAGAGATTTTTTCTGCAATTTCCCAAAGGCTTCCATCTGCAGTTCAGGGTCTGTATGTAGTTCTGGCAGGGAAAAATCATCGGTGCCATAGACCACCAGATGTTCCGAGCGATTGTCGATGTATTTCCAGCCAAATTCTTCGTAAAGCTGTCGTCGTTCCTGACTAGGGTCCCAGCAGCGGTCTGGGTCCGCGTCTACTCGATAGCGCATGGGCTTTGGTGTGCCTTTCTCAAACTTGGCAAAGGCGCGGCGGCAGGAAATGAGAAACAGCCCTTCTTCTTGCGCCAGTTCTTCCAGCCAAGCTTCAAAAGTCTTGATTTCATAAGGGGCGCAAGGTATCAATCGCCGAATATATGTCATATGATTCTCCTCCTTTTTGTAAAGGTGTGTAGGTTTTTGTAAAGAGTTCCGCAAAATCCTCCGCATGGTCTTTCAGAGAAGCTTCACCGGAGTAATGGACCACCAGCACACGATTTCCTTGCCGCAGAAGAAGGATTTGCTTCTGCCCCAGTGTGTTTTTGAAATAACTTTCGGAAAAACCGGGCATATGAAGATTTTCTTTTTTACTGTTATCACTGGGCATGCCGGGAGCGTTGGCATAAAGATTTACCAGATCCATGCCGACGATTTTTGCCAGAAACGAATTTGTCAGTTCTCCATAAAAAGAAGTCATGGATGTGGCAATGGCTGGCATGTTCGGGTCTGTGTGATAAGCTGTCTGACTGATTTGGAATGTGGCAGGTGCAAGCATGTTCGTGGTGCTGCGCACATAATTGGAATCGCTGTTTTCACTGCCAATGGTAATAGGGTCATAAGGTGTCTGCACCCAGTCGGGAGAAATGCCCATCTCCGCCAAAGGTACATAGGGCAGGGGCTTCTCCACGGAAGTCAGTGCTTGGGTGATTTGGTCCTTTTCATCCCATTCCATCAATTTGTCTCTGAAGGGCAGCAGGAACAGCACAAACAGTGCCAGCGCAATGGTCTGCAAAGAAAGGATGTTCAGGTATCCTTTGTGGTGACTGAGGGGGTTCCCCTGAGAAAGATTTCTGTAAATCTTCCAAAGCCGCAGTACAGACCAGAGAATCAAAACAGCAAAGGACAACAGCGTCACCAGAGCAAAAGCGGAAAAACGAGGACAGTCCAGCAAAAATCCCGGATGATACAGGGGAATCCCCAGAAAGATGGTCAGCAAAACAAGGGCTGCCAATCCAAACATGCTGAAATTCCGACACATGCGTTTGTAGCCTTTTGCCTGTACCAACGGGTCACAGTGGATTTCCGGTGTATGGGGATTTTCCGCCATGAATATGAAAAAGAAATGGGAAAAAGGTGTCAGGTATTTCCAGCCAAATTCCTCATAAAATTGCACCATTTCCTGAGAAGGTGTCCGCACCGTATCGGGGATTGGTTCCAACCGATAACGAACAGGGGCAGGTGTGCCTTTTTCAAACTGACAGAAAGGCAGGAAATAGCCCACTTTTTTCAGGAACCAACCTTTTTTCGCCATGTCCTCCAGAAAGGTCTCCATGGCATCGGGAAAGGCAACGGGCAGGAATGTGGGTAAATATAAATGACGATGTTTCATAGAAAGCCCCTCCTTTTTGATTACAACTCTGTGTGTGTTTCCTCCTCCGCATCCAGCAGACAGCGGCGGAGCCGTTCCACTTCCTCGGCGTAGATGCGCCGCCCTCGCTCGGTGATGCGGTAGGTACGTTTTCGTCCTTGGATTTCTGTTTCTTCCAAAAGACCTTCTGATTGGAATTTTGCCAGTATGGTGTACAGGGTACCGGGACCCATTTGGATACGTCCTTTTGTTTTCCGATCGATGAAAGCGGCAACGTCTGTGCCGCACATATCTGTTTTCAAAAATGCCATCAAGACATAAAACATGGTTTCTGTTAAGATTTCCAGTGATTTTTTTGCCAAAGCCATCACTTCCTTTGCAGGAGATTTATATATCGTGTATCGATATCGTCTATCGATATTATAACATTGCAGACATTTGACCGTCAATGAAAAACAGAAAAATATTGTCTGGGGGAAGTGATTTCCTGATTTTTTTCGTACTATAAGAGAAGGCAGTTTTAGAAAGGAGGGTGCAGATTGCAGGAGAAGAAAATCATGGATGATATCAAAGCTGGTGATGAGCAGGCAATGCAGAAGGTCATCTGCCGTTATAGCCGGCTGTTGTGGTCCATCGTGGGGGCGGTGCTCAGTCAGGTGGGAACCGCGGAGGATATGGAAGAATGTGTGGCGGATGTATTCATTGATTTGTGGGAGCATCCCCAGAAATATGAAGAAAGCCGGGGCAGTCTGAAAGGGTGGCTCTCTGTCATTGCCAGAAACAAAGCCATTGACCGCTATCGACAAAAGACAAAGATACAGACCATTCCTTTAGAGGAAACGGTACTGGCGGAAATGGGCATGGAGCCGGAAAGTGAGAAAGAAGAAGGGCTGCGCGGGGCATTGGCGAAGCTTACGGAAGAGGAAAAGGAAATCCTGCTGCGGCGATATGTTTACCAGCAGAAGCCCAAGGAAATGGCAGTGGCATTGGCGCTGTCTGTGAAACAGGTGGAAAATCGGCTTTACCGCATCAAGGCGAAAATGCGGAAACAGATGGAACAGGAGGGATGAGGATGGAGAAATTCCAGCAGGAAAATCTGGAACATATTCAGGAGATATTTTCTCAAAAAACGGGGGTGCATTTTCCGATACAGAAAAAGTCGCAGATCGGCTTGGGAAAAGCGGTGGTTTTGGCTGCGGCACTTCTATGCTTTTTGATGGCAACAGGCTTTGCGGTAGTGAAATTTTCTTCTTTGAAGGGAGATGAAGTGCGGCTTCGGGGGACATATGAAGGAAACGGCGTTGTTTCTGTGTGGGTGGAAAATGAATCAGACAGAAATCTTGTTTTTCAGCCTAATCTGCGGCTCATGCAGTATAAAGCAGGGGTGGAAATTCCACGGAAGGGCGGCGGACAGGTCACGTTTTGGCATACAGATGTTGCCGCTCATTCCCAAGGAGTTATGACCATAGATATGTCCAATGCTTATGATCTGGCGCAGTTGGAGGAGCCGCTGGAAAACGATTGGTATGAATTGATATTGACCAATAACGGGTTTGCTTTTGGTCAGGATTGGAAATGCAGTATAGATTTTTCGGGCACGTCTGTTGCGGCAGAATCTATGGAATATCCAGAGGGAGAAGTGGATTTGCAGGTGGAAGCGGTGGAAGAAAGTCTGGCATTTTATTTCCAGAAGTCCGCTCTGGAAAAATACCAGCGGACGGCACTGGAAGAAGCCTATCAGCAGGCTTATGAAAATCTGCCTGTATTTCAAAATGGGAAAGTTGTATCGGCAGTATCACCAGTGCTGCCGGGGAACCGTATCCAGACAGAAATGTGTTTGACGGTACAAGAGCCGCCGAAAGGCGTGATCTGGGATGAAACGCTCCCGCCAGAGAAACAGCATGAACAGATGGGGCTGAACTGGAGCACCTATGATAGTTTTGGCAGACTCATTGGGGCAAAAGGAGAATATGCTATGGTATTGTCGGTGCTGGTGCCTTTGCAAGACTATGGGGATGGCGCCAGGGGATTGCCGTTGTTTTATGTGATGGTTTACGACAGGGAAGAAATCCAAAAAGATGGCGCCTGTGCCTTTATCCACGGGCAGACAGTAACCTTTGCGGAATTGGAAGAAAGAAAAGTATTTGAGGATGAAAAATATGCCGCGTATGATGTAAGTGACTATGTCTATGGTGATGTGGAAAGTTATTTGCGGGCATATTTCCGGCAGAATCCTGATGTTGCGCAAAATGAGCAGACGCGGCAGCGGATACAGAGTTTCTATACATATTACGCAGAACATCTGTCGGAATCAGTGCTGTATTTGCGTGAGGCACAGGAAATGAGAAAATAAAAAAGCAGGAAGGTACAAAACAAAAATTTTGTACCTTCCTGTCATGTTTGGATGCTGTATGAAAAAAGCTTATACCTCTTCTTCTGCCTTTTTGCAGGCAGCACATGTGCCATAAAGAATCAGCTGTTCATGATCCACTTCAAAATCCAGCGGTTTGGAAAGCTTTTTGTGCAGGTCTGTCAATTCCTCGTTATATAAGTCTGAAACGCAGCCGCAAACGGTGCAGACCGTATGCGGATGGCAGTGAACCTGCGCATCATAACGGGCACTTCCTTCCCCTACATTCAGTTCCTGTACCAGTCCAAGATGTTTGAAAAAGTCCAGTGTTTTATAAACAGTAGCCAGACTCATGGTAGGATTGGTGGCTTCCAATGTGCGGTAAATGGTTTCCGCATTGGGATGTTCTGTGGAATGCAGCAGCATATTGTACACAGCGATTCTCTGGGGTGTTACCTTGAGCCCTTTTTCTCGCAGCACTTGTGCCGTTTCTTTCATAGGCAACCCTCCTAACTAATAATTATTCTTATATAATAATAATAGATAAAAAGGAATTCGTCAAGTGCCAGAAAGTGGTAATATTGAACAAAATTTTCTTTTATGCTAAAATAAGAGAAAATTTCTAAACAAGAAAAGAGGGAAACATGTGCATATTGTGTTATTAGAGCCAGAAATTCCACAGAACGCGGGCAATATCGCCAGAACCTGCGCTGTGACCAATACAGTGCTGCATTTGATCAAGCCCTTGGGATTTTCCGTAGAGGATAAATATTTGAAACGGGCAGGGCTGGATTATTGGAAACTGCTGGATATTCGGTATTATGAAAATTTTCAGGATTTTCTGGACAAAAATCCAGGCGCTAAAATCTGGATGGCAACCACAAAAGCAAAGCATGTCTATACGGATGTCACTTTTGGGGAAAATGATTATTTGATGTTTGGGAAGGAAAGCGCAGGGATTCCAGAGGAAATTCTGCTGCAGTATCCCGATACCGCCATCCGCATTCCCATGTTGGAGGCGGCAAGAAGTCTGAATCTGTCCAATTCCGTAGCGATCATCATTTATGAGGCATTGCGTCAGCAGGGATTTCCCGGCATGCTCCAAGAAGGGGAACTGCACCGTCATACATGGGCAGAAGCGAAAACAGAATAAAAAGAGAAAAAAGAGAAAAAAAGAGAACCGAAACCGGAAAGAGGGCAGATGTTCTCTTTTTTGTTTGCAAAAGAAAAACAGAGAGAAACTTGCGTTTCTCTCTGTTTGTTTTTTGTGCAGGCAATGCCATAATCAAATGGCTGATTTTGCAGTCAAATTATTTGTTGCCAGCTGCTTTGTAAGCTTCGATACCTTTGCCCAAGAGTTCGATACCTCTAGCCATATCGTCTGCGTTCAGGATGTAAGCGATACGCAGTTCGTTTTTGCCGATACCGGGTGTAGCGTAGAAGCCTTCAGCGGGAGCATACATAACTGTTTCGTTGTTTTCTCTGAATTCTTTCAGCAGGAACAGCAGCAGATCTTCTGTGTTTTCAACGGGCAGTTTGCATGTGATGTAGAAAGCACCGCCGGGTTTTTCGCAAACAACGCCGGGGATCTTTTTCAGTGCATCATATGTAACGTCTCTTCTGTGTTCATATTCAGCTCTTACGCTGTTGAAGAAGTCAGCAGGCAGTTTGTACATTGCTGTAGCGCCAACCATGTCCAGTGTAGGTACGCACAGACGACCCATAGCGATTTTGAATACCTGAGCCATGTATTCTTTGTTTTTACATACCATGCAGCCGATACGAGCGCCGCAAGCGGAGAATCTCTTGGAAACGGAGTCGATGATGATTACTCTGTCTTCGATGTCAGCCAGCTGACCGAAGGATGTCATTTCTCTGCCGTCGTAAGCGAATTCTCTGTAAACTTCGTCAGCCAGGATCCACAGATCATGTTCTTTTGCGAAGTCAGCGATAACTCTCATGTCTTCTCTGGACAGGATGCAGCCTGTAGGGTTACCAGGGTTAACGATGGAAATCATTTTTGTTTTGTCTGTTACAACTGCTTCCAGTCTTTCTCTGATAGCGTATTTGTAACCTTCTTCAGCGTATGTGGTAACGGGTTTTACAACACCGTCAGCAGCCTGAATGAATGTCAGGTAGTTTGTGTAGTAAGGTTCAGCAACGATAACTTCATCGCCGGGGTTGATGATGGACAGGAAAGCCAGTGTCAGTGCTTCGGAACCGCCGCTTGTGATCAGAACGTCGTTTCTTTCCAGATTCATGTCGAATCTCTTGAAATATTCAACGATAGCGTCCTGCAGTTCAGGCAGACCCCAGGAACCAGCGTAAGCCAGTACTTTCTGGTCAAAGCCTTTTACTGCTTCCCAGAATACGGAAGGTGTTTCAATGTCAGGCTGACCAATGTTCAGGTGGTAGATTTTTACACCTTCAGCTTTTGCAGCGTCAGCCAGAGGGTTGAATTTTCTAATAGGGGAGTTCTGCATTGCCTGCACTCTGTCGGAAATTCTCATGTCTTTCACTTCTCCTTTTTATTGATATTTTTTACAATAAATCATTTCTTGCTTGTGAGAAAACGAATTCCTTTCATTGAATGAACAAAAGTTCAGCGTCTGTCCATTTTCACGATAGAAAGGAGTTGGTTTCGCTTCTGCTTGCAATAATAGTATATCACTTTTGGCAGGAAAAGCAAGTGGCACTGTGAAAATTTCTACAAAGTGGGGGAAGTTTGTGTATTATTTCGTATACTTTTGGCAGGAAAACGGTGAAGAAGGTGTTTTTTATTGAGTTTATACCATAGGCAATGAAAAAGAGTTTCTCAAATCTGGAAAAATTGATGAGAAAAGAAACGTTGTTTACCTGTTGATTTTTTTCGAATATAGCAATATGGCAGAAAGAAGAAATCCGGGCTGCCAAAGAGCATGTATGGCAGAAAAAACCTGCCAGCGGTGAGAATACGGGGATTTTCTTTGGTTCTGACAGAAAAACAGGGGAAATGGGACAAAAAAGAAAGCCAAAAAGTTAGAAAATTTTTTGACAAAGTATTTGGATGAAAAAAAGAACAAACAATATTTTTGATATAAAATAAAGAGAAAACCACAAAGTGTTCCAATGGGTGCCCCGTCATGGGACAAGAGAGGATTTTCGGGAAGAAACAGGAGATTTCTCAAAAGAAAAAAGCGTAGGCGAATCATGGATTTACCATTTTTGTCTACGCTTTTGAGAAAGGATGAAATTGTTATCTTTTTTGCAATGTTAATTTTCTGCTTCTCCAGCAATTGTCTGGGGATGTGTTTCCGGCAGAGATGCCCGGGCGAAACGTACCTGTGCCTTGAACAGATCGCCGTCGATGGAAAGGGTGAATTTCCCTTTTTGCAGGTCCACCAGGGAGCGGGCGATGTTCAGTCCCAGACCGCTGCCTTCTGTGGAACGGGAACTGTCGCCTCGGACAAAACGTTCCATCAGCTCATCAGGATCAATGTTCAGCTGATCCCGGGATACATTTTTCACAGTGATGAATACCATATCCGCATTTTGTTTTACCTGCAGATAGACCCGTGTGTTGGGCTGAGAATATTTGCAGGCGTTGCTTAGCAGATTGCTCAGGACACGCCACATGAGGTTGCCGTCCACCAGACCGTAAACGATTTCGTTTTCCGGCGCGTTGATGATGGCTTCCAGTTGAGCCGCCTCCAGTTTTTCCTCATATTCTCCCACAGCCTGCTGCACCAGTTCCACAATGTCCGTGCATGCCAGAGAACAGTGGATGTTGCCTGTGGAGGCTTTGGAGGCTTCTACCAGGTCTTCTGTCAGTTTTTTCAGCCGACGGGACTGGCGGTCCAGCACTTCAATGTAGGCGGAAGCCTGCCCAGTCAGTTCCTCTTTTTTCAGCAGGTCCACATAGTTGATGATGGATGTGAGAGGGGTTTTGATGTCATGAGATACATTGGTGATCAGTTCTGTTCGCAGACGTTCACTTTTCATTTTCTGATTCAGAGCAATGGCAATGCCTTCGGAAATATTGTTCAGGTCCTCCCCGTGCTGACGGAAAGAACGGAACATGCGGCGGGTATCTACCTTATATTCCAGATTGCCGGCGGAAAGCTGTTTGCCGGCGCGGCTCAATTTCTGCCATTGTGCAGCAATGGAACAAAACACAATGAGCAGGACGAAATTCAGTATCATGACAATGCCTGCCGCATAGGTGCTGGTAAGATAGATGGAAGAAATCACCAGCCAGCCTACTGCCACTTTCCATGTGACGGGCAAAGCGTGAATGGCATCGCCAATGGTGCTGAGAATGGCTTTGCATACCATCCAGAAAAATTTCACGATATAATACAGCAGGGCATTCCGCCACCAGCCGCCTTTTTTCAAACGGGCGGACATGGTCATAAGCAAAGCCAGTGTTAGGGCTTCCAATATAAAAAATCCGAAAAACACAGCCAGCATCCGGGAAATGTCCAGATCGCCATAATAGGCGCTGCCGGAAATGATCCCTGTTGTCAGGGCTATGGTACCGCTCCAGAGCAGGAGATAAACATCCAGAGGGATTCGATCCTGTACATTCAGCACGATTTCCTCACTTTCGCCCCGATGTCCCGCGGCGCAGAGCAGATAGATAAAAGATACTGCCAGCACCAACAGGCTTACAAGAGCAATGAGAAACAGCCAGTAGCCCAATGACATAGTCAGGCTGTAGAGCCGATAGGTGAGCCAATAGTTATCCGGCGCTGCAAGGGGATCGGCGACATAGGCAACCACTGTGTAGGCAACCGGAACGTCAAAATACCTATATTCGCCGTTTGCGTCCCGCGCTTCATTGTAGTAGAAGGAATAAGATGTGGTCAATCCGATTTTTTCGGGTTTTTCGCTTTTGGTTACCAGACTCCCGTTATAGTCATAGAGTTCAAAGGCAAAATTGGTCTTGCCGTTGGAAAAAAATTGGGCGATTTCTTCTGATCCTGCGCCATCTACATACCAGCGCACCACATTATCGGAATAACTGTAGGTGGTGTTTTCGCACCAGGGGGTATCGTAGTAGGATTTTTTCTGGTCGCTGAAAATGCCGCTTTCTCCGGCGAACAATATCCCGACAATGCTGAAAAAGGCTGTCATGCCCGCAATCATCACCAGAAAGATGCAGGTCACCTTGATTCCCAGATTGTGGGTTGCTTTTGTCATTCCTTCGCCTCCTTCTCCATTTTATAGCCCAAGCCCCAAACCACTTTCAGATACCGGGGCTCAGAGGGGTTGATTTCGATTTTTTCCCGCAGATGGCGGATGTGAACAGCAACAACGCTGCCGGAGCCATAAGCGTCCTCATTCCAAATCTGTTCATAAATTTGATTGGAGGAAAATACACGTCCGGGATTTTCCATGAGCAGTTTCAGGATGTTGTATTCACTGGGTGTCAGGGAAACAGGTTCTCCATCTACGGTAACGGTTTTGGAATCGTCATCCAGATCAATGCCGCCGATGACCAGATGGGACGCTTTTTTTGCCATGCCGCCTAAAGAAGTATAGCGACGCAGATGGGATTTTACCCTTGCCAAAACCTCGATGGGATTGAAAGGCTTTGTGATGTAGTCGTCAGCGCCGATGTTCAGCCCCAAAATCTTGTCGCTGTCCTCGCTTTTCGCTGTCAGCAGGATGATGGGGATATTGTACTGTTCCCGCAGTTTGGCTGTGGCGGAAATACCGTCCATTTGGGGCATCATCACGTCCATGAGCACCAGATGGATGTCGTTATGAGCAACGACGTCCAGTGCTTCTTTTCCGGTGAAAGCAGTGAAGATTTTGTAATTTTCTGTGGAAAGATAAATGGATAAAGCGGACACAATGTCCTTTTCATCGTCACAAATCAAGATATTATACATGGTTCATACACCTCCGAAGTTCTAATTGTATTGTATCAATATTCCTTTTAAGAAAACAGGGAAAAAATATTTAAGATTGCTTTAAGATTGGCAGACAACCTTTTCTGTATGCCTATTCTACCACATGACAAAGTGAAAAGGGAGGATTTTGCGCAGGGATTTTTTACAAAAAATGGAATGATTTTAGAACAAAGTAAAATTTTGATAAATAAAAAAACTGGAATCCTTTGTGTAAGGATTCCAGCAATATTGTTTTCTGATGAAGGAGTGCCAAAAGAGGCGGTTCATTTATTCTGCCTGTATTATTCGTAATCTCTCGGGTTTTGGTAAATGCCGTTGAGCTGAATCTCATAGTGGCAGTGGATGCCGGTGGACATGCCAGTGGAACCAGTCATGGCAATGACATCGCCTTTTTTCACGGTGTCACCCACTTCTACCAGATTTTCGGAGTTGTGGGCATAAAGTGTAGTGAACCCATTTCCATGGTCGATCTTCACATAATAACCATAATCATCATGGTATGTGGATTCTACAACGGTGCCTGCCGCTGTGGCGCTGATAGGCAGAATCTGGCTTCTGGTGGAAAGATCCATGCCTTTATGGACACGACCATCGCTGATGGAAGAATCACCGCCAGGATTGAATTCTGTGGAAATCACATATTCTTCCAGCGGATAGCCCATGGGTACGTTGCTGTACTGCGCCAGTGTTTCTGTTACATTTGTTGCCACATCCACAAAGGAAGCCCCTGTCAAATCCAGCATCACATTCATTTTATCCAGCTGGGCGGAAAGGGATGTTGCTTTGTTGTAAGAAGTGGTGACGATAGTGGTGAATGTTTTTTCACCGCTCTGAGATGTACTGCCGTTTTCCAGAATGGAAAGGCATGCATTGGAAAGATTCGCTTCTGCGGAAGCGGTATCGTTGTTTTCCATGGATGCTGCGGCTGTGCCGTCGGTGGAAGTGGTGGTTCCGTTCATGTTATTGATCTCTTCCGCAAGGCTCTGTTTGGTGTTTTCCAGCTCTGTCATCTTGTTTTCCAGTTCTTCTGTTTTCATCTGGATTTCGTTGATGTGCTGGGTGTATTCTTCGTTTTCGCTTTCCAGCATTTCTGTGCGCTGGGTCAGTTTGCGGTTTTCTTTTTCCATTTCCGCCAGCTGCTGCTGAGAGTTTGTCAGACGGTTTTGTGCCTGCAGATAGGAAACACCTGCGTAAGCGCCGCCGCCCAGTACCAGCAAAGCTGCCACAGACGCGGCAATAAGATGCCCTTTTTTCAGATGCAGGGTCTTGGAGCCGTTCTTGTGGGACAGATGCAGTGTGATAAGATGCTTGTCCTCTGTGGCTTCTGTCTGTGTGTTTTCTGTATTTTCTGTCTGTTCTGTCAGAACATTTACTGTATCGTTATCTTTGGAGAAGTTTTGATTTTCTGCCATGAGATCACCTTTCTGTGTTTTTATCCTGAATTAGTATACTAAATAATCCAAAATTTGTAAACAAAAAGTTACGCATTTTTTACGATTGTTAATAAAATTTTAATAAATTGTCTGTTCTTTACGGGAAAATGAGAATTTCCTTTGAAAAAATCCCTTTTCTTGTAACGTGGAAATAACTGTGGTATAATAAAGTACCGGTTTCGGGAAGGGGAATCATGATGAATCTGAATTTCAAAATGATAGAAAAATATGGCAAAGACGGTCTTTTTTTCTGGAAAACGCTGCGCAGATTGTTTTCCATAGGCAAAAGACTGTTTTTTGGCAGAAAACGGAAACAGAAACGGCAGGGAAAACAGCGGCAGAAAAAAAGCGTCGTTGTTCACGTGCCTGTTTTTTTGTGTCGGTCGGTAAACAGTCCGGCAATGCGAAAAACGAAACGGCTGGGGCAGGCAGCTTGGGCTGTCAAAAACAGATATTTTTAATTGAAGGAGGTTCCTGAAATATGGACGAAGAAAAGAAAGAGCTTTCCCTGACGGAAGATCAGGCACAGCAGGTGCCGGCGGAAGCAAAGGATGAAGAAGAAGTGCAGAGCGCGGCAGAAACAGCGCAGGATTTAAAGGAAGAAACAGCCGCTGAGGAAACAGCGGAAGAAGAAAAAGAAATGGAAACACCTGTGCAGACAGCGGAACCTGTGGCAGAGGAAACATCTATGCAGACAGCGGCACCCACAAAATCTGGCAGCAACATTGTTGGCATCATTGTTGGGCTGTTGGTGTTCATCGGTGTTCTGGCACTGTGCTGGAAGATGGTGGGGCCTGTAGGCGAAGTCCATGCGGATAAAGGCATTGCTTATGCTAAGGACAACAATCTGTATATTTATGATCTGGAAAACGACGCTTATGTGGCAGCGGAAGGCATTTCCGCCGGCGGTCAGTACAACCAGTACTATTCCGCATGGGGCACCACATTCAACGAAGACGGCAGCAATCTGTACTACAGCACCAATGTGCGTCCTGACGGCACCTTTGACCTGTATTATAAAGGTGTCGGCGCAGACAGCGAGGGTGTTCTGGTGGGCGAAGCCGTAGCGGATTATATGGCTACAAAAGACGGCGCGGCTGCTATCTTCGTAAAAACAACTGCGGACGGTGCTACAGATTTGTATCAGTTTGTTAACGGTACGACTGCGCTGGTGGAATCCAATATCCTGCCAGAAAGCGGTTCCTATGCCATCAGCAATGACGGCAGTTTCGTTATGTACCGTAAAAGCGGCGATAACGGCACAGCCCTTTACGCCAAAGGCACAGCCCAAGGCGAAGAAGCTGTATGCCTCCATGAAAACGCAGCCACAGCCATGATGACCAGTGATACAGATGAAATCTATTTCGCAGGAAAAGAAGGCGAAGCTTATGCGGCATTTGTTTACGTGTTCGGCGCGGAACCTGTGAAAATTTTGGATACAGTGACTTATCTGGAAGTGATGCCCAATGGCAAAGATGTATTGCTGATGAGTCAGAGTGAAGGTCTGGTAACATATGATTCCATCATCGAGGATGATGTGGCAGAAAGCGATGCGCTGCTGACAGAAGCTGATGGTGAGGCTTATCAGGCAAAACTCCAGCGTGATGCCATCCGTACAGCCATGGAAGGCGGCGAAGGCTTTGAGCCTGTACTCCAGAATGTGTATATGTACAGCAACGGCGAACTGAAACAAGTGGCTTCCGACACCATTTCAGCCGTTTCCATTAAAAATGACAGACCCTATGCTGTATGCTTCGCGGCGGGGGATATGGAAAAAATGCTGCTTTCTCAGGTGTCCAGTCTGCAGGATGCGGAAAACGGTTATTATATGAGTCTGATGTATGCGGAACCGAAGATTTTGGTGGTCAATGCTACTGGCGGCAGCTGGCAGCTGGAAGGCAAAAATATTTCTCCTGCCAATGTGTTCCTGTCTGAAGACGGCACAACTGTAGGCTATTATGAAACAGATACCCTCACTGGCGCGACCATACTGAATGTTGCCAAACTGGGGGCGGCGCCTTCTTTCCGCATGGAAAATGTGGAAGTGGCAGGATTCTTGGGTCATACCACCAACGTGGGTTATTTCCGGGATTATCAAAACGGTCTGGGCACCATGGGTGTTTGGGACGGCGGCGATCCTGTGGAAGTAGAAGGCATTGGCGGTGTGCACTTTGCCGTTGACCAGAATGCTGTATACTATATCAACAACATCGACCAGCAGAACGGCAATGGCGAACTGCATGTGATGAAAAACGGTGAAGATACATTGATTGATACCGGCGTTTACAGCATGCAGTACAAATACAACGGCAAGCTGGCTTATCTGAAAAACTATGATTATACAGCCAATAAAGGCGATCTGTACTACTATGATGGCAATGAATCCAAAGAAATCGACACTGGCATCACAGCCATCTTCATGTACTAAAGAGAAACTGGGGGGCTATTATGGAAAAAATCTGGGAGACCCACAGTCCGGCGGAAACGGCGGCTTTGGGAGAAGAAATGGGTAAAAACGCCCAAAGGGGACAGATATTCTGTCTGACAGGAGATCTGGGTACCGGGAAAACGGTGTTTACCAAAGGCTTTGCGGCAGGGCTTGGGGTGACGGATCATGTCACCAGCCCTACCTTTACCATTGTCAATGAATACCATGACGGACGCCTGCCTTTTTATCATTTTGATGTGTACCGTCTTTCCTGCGAGGAGGAGATGGACGACATTGGCTACGAAGAATACTTTTTCGGCGACGGTGTCTGCCTTGTGGAATGGGCGGAACTGTTCCCCGACCTGATCCCCAAGGAAGCCATCTGGCTGATGGTGGAAAAGGATTTTGCAAAAGGCGAGGACTATCGCAGGATTACCCTGCGGCAGGAGGTGGAACCATGAAAATACTGGCAATTGATACATCAGGACAGACCGCGAGCGCTGCCCTTATTGAAGATGACAAACTCATTGGGGAATTTACCCAGAATGATAAACTGACACACAGCCAGACCATTCTGCCCATGGTGGCGGAAATCTGCGAAAAAACAAATACCGATCCAAAAGACGTGGATTATATTGCCTGCGCTGTTGGACCCGGCTCTTTTACAGGGCTGCGCATCGGTGCCGCGACGGCAAAAGGCCTTTGTCTGGGACTGAACAAGCCTCTTCTTGCCGTTCCCACTTTGGATGCTCTGGCATATCATATGTTTATGACAGGTGCTATCGTCTGCCCTATCATGGACGCCAGACGGCAGCAGGTCTATGCCTGTTTCTATGAATGGGAAGGGGAAAAACTGGTGCCTCTGACAGAATATATGGCAGAAAGCATCGACGTCATCATCGACATTGCCGAATCCTTTGAACGGGATGTGATTTTCTTAGGGGATGGCGTGCCGGTGCATAAAGAAAAACTGGCGAAAAATCCAGACTTCCACTTTGCCCCTGCTCACTGTGCTTTGCAGCGTGCGGCGGCAGTGGCATCTTACGGCAAAGTCATGGCGGAAGAGGGCAAAGCCATTTCCGGCAATGAGCTGGAACTGATCTATCTGCGGAAGTCCCAGGCAGAAAGAGAAAGGGAAGAACGTCTGGAAAAGGAGGCGGCGGAACATGTTTGAAATCATCCCTATGACAGTGGAGCATATTGACGACGTGTTGGCTGTGGAAGAAGCCACCTTTTCCATCCCTTGGACACGGAAAGACTTTGAACGGGAAATGACGGAAAACAACCTTGCCATTTATTATGTGGCAGTGGCAGACGGAAAAATCGTTGGCTACGCGGGTATGTGGCACGTCATTACCGAAGGTCATATCACCAATGTGGCAGTGCTGGAGGATTACCGGAAGCAGGGCATTGGTGACGCCCTTATGGCGCAGCTGGAACAGGTTGCTATGGAAAAAGAAATGATCGGCATTACCTTAGAGGTGCGTATCAGCAACGCCCCTGCTCAGCATCTGTACCATAAACATGGTTACCGTGCCGAAGGTCTGCGGAAAAATTATTACCCCGATACCCACGAGGACGCAGTCATTATGTGGAAATATACGCCTTTTTATGAAGGGCAGGAAGATTGATTTTTGAGATGCCGAAGAACCCTTTTCTTCGGCATTTTTTGCAAGGAGGCGAAGGATATGCAACGAGAACTTTCTTATACAGAGCTGAAAAACGGCTGCTCTGCTGATGATTTCTCTTTCCGTTCCACAGCGGAACTGGAACCACTGGAAGGCATCATTGGGCAGGACAGAGCCGTCAAAGCCTTTGATTTTGGGCTTCATGTGAAGATCAAAGGCTATAACATCTATATGTCAGGACCCTCCGGCACAGGGAAAACCACTTATGCCAAAGCCAGTGCCGAACGTCTGGCGGCAACGGAGGAAGTGCCTCTGGACTGGTGCTATGTTTATAACTTCCAGAACCCCAGAAGCCCTCTGGCGCTGTCTTTTCCCGCAGGGGAAGGCGGAAAGTTTCGGGATGACATGAATGAGCTGGTACAGCTGTTCCAGACGGAACTCCAGAAAGTATTCCGTACAGAGGACTATGAAAAGCAGAAAACAGAACTGCTCCGTGGTTTTGATGAAAAACGGGATGAACTCATGGACCAGATGAGCAAAGAAGCGGCGGAAAACGATTTCCAAGTGAAAACCACCAATTCCGGCATTTACTTTATGCCTGTGGTGGATGGGAAACCTGTTGGTGAGGAAGAATATGACGACCTTGCCGAAGACGTGAAAGATGTCATTGAGAAAAATTCCCAGATCGTGCAGGAAAAGGCTTCTGCCATCATGCGGGACATTCGGGAATTGGATAAGGAATCTAAACGATGTGTGGATCAGCTGGACTATAAAGTGGGCATGTTTGCCATCGGTCACCATGTGAGCGCTGTCCAGGAAAAATATGAACAGAACGAAAAAGCGGTAGCATATATCAACGCCGTGAAAGAAGATGTACTGGAAAATATCAGCCAGTTCTTTGAGGATGAGGACGATGGGGAAGAAGGTCTGGCATCTCTGCTGCCTATGCTTTCCAAAAAACAGCCGGAAGATGTGACACTGAAATATAAAGTAAACCTCATTGTGGACAACAGCGAAACCAAAGGCGCACCTGTGGTGACCACATTCAATCCCACTTATTATAATCTGGTGGGGGAAGTGGAATACGACAGTGAATTTGGGAACCTGACCACAGACTTTATGAAAATCAAAAGCGGTTTGTTCCATAAGGCAAACGGCGGTTATCTCATCGTGCAGGCACAGGATATTTTGTCCGCTCCACAGGCATGGGAAGCTTTGCGCCGTGTCATCAAAACAAAGGAAATCAATATGGATGCCATCCGGGAACAGCTGGGCACAGTGGTAGCGCCCACATTGAAACCGGAACCCATCCCTGCTAATATCAAGATCATTATGATCGGCAGCGGCTATTATTATGATCTTCTGAGCACTTATGATGAGGAATTCGATAAGTTCTTCAAGATTCGGGCGGATTTCGACTACGAAATGCCTCGCTCTCAGGAAAATATGGAAAAGATTGCTCAGTTTATCAAAGGCTTTACCATGCGGGAAAAGACCATGGACTTTGATGTGAGCGCTGTCTGTGCTGTAGTGGAATATTCCTCTCGTGCGGCAGAACGGCAGAACAAGCTGTCCACCCGTTTCAATCATCTGGCAGAGATTCTGGGAGAAGCGGCGGCATGGGCAAAGCTGGATGGCGCGGAAATGGTAACGGCAAAGCATGTGCAGAAAACCATTGTGGAAAAAGAGGACCGTCTACGGCTGTATGAAGAAAAACTGGATGAGATGCTGGAAGAAAACGTCATCATGATTGATGTGGACGGCGCGGAAGTGGGACAGATCAACGGTCTGGCGGTGCTGGATATGGGCTCTTATGCTTTTGGCAATCCCAGCCGTATCACAGCTACCACCTATGTGGGGAAATCCGGTATTGTCAATATCGAAAAGGAGGCTCGCATGAGTGGTCAGACCCACGACAAAGGGGTACAGATCATCACTGGTTATTTGGGGCAGACCTATGCCCAGAAATTCCCTCTTTCTCTGTCCTGCCGTGTCTGCTTTGAGCAGAATTACAACGGCATTGACGGGGACAGCGCCTCCAGTACAGAGCTGTACTGCATCCTGTCCTCTCTGGCGGAACTGCCTATCCGTCAGGATTTGGCAGTGACAGGCTCTGTGAACCAGAAAGGGGAAATTCAGGCAATCGGCGGTGTCACATACAAAATCGAAGGGTTCTTCGACCTGTGCAAAAAACGTGGACTCACTGGCAAACAGGGTGTTATCATTCCTGTTTCCAATATCCGTGATTTGGTATTAAAGGATGAAGTGGTGGAAGCTGTGAAAGAAGGAGTATTCCATATCTATCCCATTTCTACCATTGACGAAGGCATTGCCATGCTCATGAGCACACCTGCCGGAGAAAAAGACGAAAACGGAGAATATCCTCCTGACAGTGTCCATGGAAAAGTCATGAATAAACTAAAAGCCTTCTGGAAATACGCCGAAGGAGAATAAGAAATTTCAAAAGAAGCTGAAAAGTTCGGACAGTTGGATTTTCAGCTTCTTTTTCCATGGGCAAAAATAACAAAAAATCTGCTTTTCATGGCGGATTCATGGGAATTTATTAAAATTCCATTGCAAATGGAACTTTTTCCTTTTCATTCCGACAAAATTTGATATACTGTTTTGTGTGATAAAAAGAAGGAAGAACAAAGGAGCGGAAAATATGTGGTACAAAGGAAAACGTCTGCTGCTGACCACACTGGCGGCAGGATTGTTATACACGACGACGGCATTTGCCGCCAATGTCCAGATGGACTTGTTTTATAATGGCGCACACCATGCGTATAACGCCAAAGAGATTGCCATTGTCATAGATGGGGAAAAATATACAGACCCCAATATGCCGGCGGTGAGCATTGACGGCAGAACCATGCTGCCAATGCGTGGCATCTGTCAGGAGCTTGGTTGTACCGTCACATGGAATGAAGGGGCAAGACAGGTTTATGCTGTCAGCGATACCCATACGGTGGTGTTCCAGATTGACAGCAAAACAGGCTATAAAAACGGGGAAGCCTTTACCATGGATGTGGCGCCTATGATCATCAATGACAGAACCATGCTGCCTGTGCGTGCACTGGCAACAGCTCTGGATATTGATGTCACATGGGATGATCCCAACAGAACCGTATACATTGGGGAAGCGCCCAGCACAGGAGGGAGTACCGGCGGCAACACTGGTTCCAATACAGGAAACAACACCGGCGGCAGCACAGGAAACAACACCGGTGGCAGCACAGGAAACAACACCGGCGGCAATACGGGGACCAACACAGCAACCACGGGAAAAGTATCTAAAGTGACTGTGCCGGCATCCAAAACGGCAACACAGAATTTCGTCATTGAAACCACTGGCAGTTTCAACAGATGTGAAGAAGTTTATGTCAGTGACAATAAAGTGGTGCTGGATTTCTACGGCGCAACAAATGGACTGGCAACAAATATCACTGCCACCAACAGTCCTTTTGTCACAGCCATCCGTACAGCGCAGCATACGGCGGACAACGGAGAAACCTATACCCGTGTGGTATTTGACCTGACAGGGAAAATGGAATACAAAGTAACGCCAAACGCTGCGAAAAATCAGGTAACACTGGCATTTGAACAGGTAGAGATCAAGAGCATCACCAGCAGCCACAGCGGCAATAAAGAAACCGTGACCATCAACGCCAGCGGCGCAACAGGGGCAACAGTGACCACCATGCAGGACCCTTACCGTACTGTCATTGATATGCCCGGCGTGAAAGCGGATGACATTGATGAGATCATCAATACGGATGGTCTGGAATATGTGAAGGAAGTCAGAACAGGCTGGATGAACGGCACCACATTCCGTGTGGTGGTGGAGGCAGATGACCTGACACAGATGACGTGGAAAGAAGAAAACGGCAAACTGACGGTCACCGTTGAAAAATCCACATTGGAAAATCTGTCGTATGATGACAGCACCAATACACTGACACTGAAGAAAGTAAGAAATATCAATACCAGCAGTATCAAGCATAAAGACGCATATCTGGATGGGTATTATGAACTGACACTGCCTGGAGATTATTCTGACGTATATGGTTACGGCACGTTGAACGTGAATACCAGCCAGATTAAGTCCATTACGGTTTCCACTACCGGCGGCAATACAGTCATCCGCTTCAACCAGAATATCATCAGCGCTTATACCATCAAGGATACAGGCAGCGCTTATGAAATCACCGCAAAGAATCCTCAGCAGGTATACGACAAAGTCCTTCTGCTGGATGCAGGTCATGGCGGCAATGACCCTGGTACCAGCGGCAATGGTTTGACAGAAAAGACCATGAACCTGACCATCGCGCTGAAAGTGAAATCTTATGTGGAAAGCAATTCCAATATCAAGGTATATCTCACCAGAGATGATGACAGCAGACCTGCCAACGCAGACCGTGCGAAAACAGCAAACCAGATCGCTGATCTGATGGTTTCCATCCATATGAACGCAGGTACAGCATCTGCCAGCGGTACAGAAACCCTGTACGCTGCTCACAGCAACGACGGCAATGGCACACTGACCAGTTTGCAGGCGGCACAGGCAGTACAGAGCAGACTGCCCGGTGCATTGAGCACAACAAACCGTGGCGTGAAATCCCGCCCCGACCTGTTGATCCTCAATTCCACAACAGTACCTGCTATCCTCATCGAAACATGTTTCCTGTCCAACCCCGGTGACGCTCTGAAAATTTCTCAGGCAACTTATCAGGATGCGGCGGCGAAAGCCATTGGTGACGGCATCATTTACGCCATGAACAATTACAAATTGAGATAACGTGCGAAAACAGGAAGATGAGGCATCTTCCTGTTTTTTTCTGTGGGGCTGTTCAAAAGGAAAAAATCAGGCTATAATGAAAGCAAATTCCCATTAAGAAAACCTTGATTTCTTAATGGGAATTGCGGCGGCTATCTTCAGAAGAAAACATATCAAATCCATTCTTCGTAAAAATAAGAAAGCTGAAATCCTCTATAGGACAAGAATCTCAGCTTTCCTTGTTTTCTTATAAAGATGCCCCTAAACAGAGATTTTTTTAGAAAATAAAGGAGGAAATTACGTGAGCAGATATGACGGCAGAGAAAACAACCAACTGCGCCCCATCCGTATCACAAAGAATTTTACAAAGTATGCGGAAGGCTCTGTTTTGATAGAATTTGGCGATACAAAAGTCATTTGTAACGCAACGGTAGAAGAAAATGTACCCCCTTTCCTGCGGGAAAGCGGCAGCGGCTGGGTAACAGCGGAATATGCCATGCTGCCTAGAGCAACAGCCAGCCGAAACAAACGTGACATCAACAAACTGAAACTGAATCCCCGTGCCACAGAAATCCAGCGTTTGATCGGTCGCGCCCTCCGTGCGGCGGTAGATCTGGAAGCATTAGGGGAAAGAAGCATCACTGTGGACTGTGATGTTATTCAGGCAGATGGCGGCACTCGTACTGCTTCCATTACAGGCGGTTTTGTTGCCCTTGCTATGGCATGTCAGAGATTGGTGGAAGAAGGCGTTCTGGAAAAAACACCTCTGCGCCATTATATTTCTGCCATCAGTGTGGGTATCGTAGATGGCGAACCCATGCTGGATTTGTGTTATGTGGAGGACTCCGCGGCAGAAGTGGATATGAATATCGTTGTGAACGACGCAGGCGGTTTTGTGGAACTGCAGGGCACTGGCGAACATGGTACATTTTCTCAGGAACAGCTGCACCAGCTGCTGGCATTGGGTGAAAAAGGCAATCGGGAATTGCAGGCATTACAGAAAAAGGCGCTGGATGGTCTGGAACTGTAAATAAAGGAGGAAAGAGATGGAAACCATTATTTTTGCAACAAAAAACAAGGGGAAAATTCGAGAGATCAACGAAATCCTTGCAGATATGGACGTTAATGTGGTGTCTATGGAAGAAGCTGGCATCACCATCGACGTGGTGGAAGACGGTAAGACTTTTGAAGAAAATTCCATGAAAAAAGCTGTGCAGGTCATGGAAATTTCCGGTAAAATCACATTGGCAGACGATTCCGGTCTGGAAATCGACTATCTGGATAAAGCCCCCGGCATTTATTCTGCACGTTTTCTGGGTGAAGATACCCCTTATCCCGAAAAATTCAAGGTTATTCTGGAAAAACTCAAAGACGTGGAGGAAAAGGACAGAACTGCTCGTTTTGTTAGCTGCATTGTTGCGGCGTTCCCTGACGGCAGACGTCTGGTAAGTTTGGATACCGTAGAAGGCATCATCGGCTGGGAACCCACCGGTGAAAATGGTTTTGGCTACGACCCTATTTTCTATGTGCCCGAACTGAAAAAATACATGGCAGAACTTTCTTCCGAGGAAAAGAACGCCATCAGCCACAGAGGCAAAGCTCTGCGGAAGATGAAAGAACTGCTGAAAAAGGAGCTGTAAACCATGAAGATACTGGTTTTCAGCGATACCCATAATTATCTGGACAATGCCAGAGAGGTGCTGCGGCGCATTGGCGGGCAGATGGATATGGTGCTGCATTTGGGAGACCACGATACAGACGCCATGGAACTGAAAAAGGAATTTCCATCTCTCCCCTTCCATTATGTGCTGGGCAACAACGATTACTCTTGGGATACGCCCGATAAGAAAATGGTATTCGCAGGCGGAAAAAAACTCCTCCTTGTCCATGGGCATAAACAGCGAGTATACTGGAATTATGACAGCATTTCCTACTGGGCAGAGGAACAGGGGGCGGATGTGGTGCTTTTTGGACATACCCATCGTCCTGTTTATGACGACAACGGACGGGTGATGCTGCTCAATCCCGGCAGTATTTCCATGCCCCGGGGAGGTACACCTCCTACATTCGGTATCCTCACCATCGCGGAAAACGGCAGAATGGAAGGTGCCATTATGGAATATCACAGAGATATACCTTTTTGCAGATGTAAAGGATGATTTTTTGCAGTCCCGAAGACATTTTCGGGGCTGTATTTTGTAAAAAACAGTTTTTTTCCTGATTTTTGAGAAAAAAGCCTTGACGGCGCTTATTTTTTATGGCATAATATCTCTTGCCGAATTACGAATGAATCAGTAGCTCAGCTGGATAGAGCAACGGCCTTCTAAGCCGTGGGTCGGGGGTTCGAATCCCTCCTGGTTCAGTATGCGGGTGTAGTTCAATGGTAGAATGTCAGCCTTCCAAGCTGAACACGTGAGTTCGATTCTCATCACCCGCTTCAGTATGAATCAGTAGCTCAGCTGGATAGAGCAACGGCCTTCTAAGCCGTGGGTCGGGGGTTCGAATCCCTCCTGGTTCACTGAAAAGAGCAAAAGCACTGCTTTTGCTCTTTTTTCGTTCTTGACAGACCCAAAGAGAATCGTTACAATAATATCGTTATGCGGATATGGCGGAATTGGCAGACGCACTGGATTTAGGTTCCAGCGGGCAACCGTGCAGGTTCAAGTCCTGTTATCCGCAGAGGAAAAGGCGGCATGAAAGCATGTCGTCTTTTTTATTTTTTATTGACAAAATAGTAAGGGACAGGTACAATCGTGTCATGTGAGGGGTTTTTCCGCCACCGGGTGGAAAAACAAGAATACCCGTATCCATTCCGGTAGGTCGCAGCAGGAATGGGTAGGGGTATTTTTTACGTTTAGGAGGAAAACGACCATGTTGGGAAAACAATATCTGAAATATGTATCCAGCAATATACTGGGGATGATGGGGCTTTCCTTTTATATTCTGGCAGACACCTATTTTGTGGCGGCAAAACTGGGGGCGGATGGTCTGGCGGCACTGAATATTGCCATTCCAGGGTATTCTCTGGTCAATGCCACGGGGCTGATGGTAGCCATGGGCGGTGCCGTACGATATACCATTGCCCAATCGCAGGGACAGAAAAAACAGGCACATGAGATATTTACCAAAACCATGCTTACAGGCTGGTTTTTTGCCGCCATTTATTTCATTATGGGCATTTTTCTGGCAACGCCTTTTGCGGCGCTTTTGGGGGCAGAAGGAGAAATCCTACCCATGACGGCAGACTATCTGCGGATGATGCTCCTGTTTGGGGTGTTCTTCATTTCCAATGACATGATGCTGGCTTTTGTGCGAAACGACGGCGCTCCAAGGCTTGCCATGATCGGCATGATTTGCGGCAGCCTCACCAATGTGGTGCTGGACTATGTGTTCATTTTCCCATTGGATATGGGGCTGTTCGGTGCGGCGCTGGCAACGGGCTTTTCTCCGGCGGTGAGCATGTGCGTCATGTCCCTTCATGTGTGGAAAAAGAAAAATGGCTTCGCTTTTTGCAAGGTGAAAGAAGTGGCAAAAAGCGGACTGCTGTTCTGCAAATTGGGGATTTCCGCCTTTGTCAATGAATTTGCTACAGGCGTGGTGCTGACGGTGTTCAATCTGCTGATTCTGTCCATCAGCGGTAATACAGGCGTAGCGGCTTATGGCGTCATTGCCAATATCGCACTGGTGGGAACGGCGGTGTATACAGGGCTTTCTCAAGGGACACAGCCTCTGGTTAGCCAGTATTACGGCAAACGGGATCACCACAGCACAAGGAAACTTTATGGTTTTGCCGTATCTACAGCCCTCCTTTTGGGGGCAGTGATGATTGGCATTGCATGGGCATTTACGGAGCCTTTGGTCAGTGTGTTCAACGGCGAAGGAAACGAAGCTTTGCAGACCATGGCGGAAGAAGGTCTGCGGCTGTACTTCATCGGGTTTCTGTTTGCAGGCATCAATATCGTTTCGGCGGTGTATCTGGGGGCTGTGGAACAGGCTATGCCATCCTTTTTCATTGCCATGTCCAGAGGTGTCGTAGCGATTCTGTTTTTTGCCTTCCTTCTTTCCGCTTTGTGGGGGATGCTGGGCATTTGGCTGGCATTTCCGGCGGCAGAAGGGGCTACTTGTCTTTTGACAGCGGTTTTCATGTGGCGGAGCAGAAAAAGAGAAAATAAAAATTGACGGTGTTAGGGGCATCTTCATAAGAAAACAAAGAAAGCCGAAATCCTTATCATGATAAAGGATTTCGGCTTTCTTATGATATTGAGATTTTATTGGATATGTTTTCTTATGAAGACAGCCGTTGCAATTCCCCTTAAGAAATTAAGGAAACGAAAATCAATGTTTTCTTAAGGGGAAGTTGCTTTTTCACACCGTCTTTTTTTATGCCCAAAAACAGGCATAAGGCAGGCTGCTTTTTCCATATACTGAAAAGCAGAATGTTTTGGGGGAGGCGGCTTCCATGAAAGCAGTCATACTGGCAGGGGGCTTTGGTACACGGATCGCGGAGGAATCCCATCTGCGCCCCAAGCCCATGATCGAGATCGGCGGCAAGCCTATTTTGTGGCATATTATGAAGATTTTCAGCGCCTACGGCGTGACGGATTTTGTCATTTGCTGCGGCTATAAGGGGTACTGCATCAAGGAGTATTTTTCCCATTATGCCCTCCATCACAGCGATGTGACCTTCGATTTCCGCAAAGGAACAGAAATGATCATCCATCACCGCCAGACAGAACCATGGCAGGTGACATTGGTGGATACAGGTCTGCACACCATGACTGGAGGACGTGTGAAACGGGCAGCTCCTTACTTGGGAGAAGAACGGTTTTTTGTTACTTATGGCGATGGAGTGGCAGATGTGGACATCAGCAAACTGCTGGAATTCCATGAAAAAATGGGCAAGAAAGCCACTATGACCGTGGTACAGCCGGCAGGGCGGTTTGGTACGGCGGAAATTGAAGCGGGCTGTGTCCGTGCTTTTCGGGAGAAAGCGGACAGTGACAGTGGCTGGATCAACGGCGGTTTTCTGGTACTGGAGCCCTCTGTCCTTTCTTATTTGAAAGGGGACGAAACCATATTGGAACAAGAGCCTTTGGCCACATTGGCGGCGGAAGGAGAACTGGCAGCATACCAGCATCGTGGCTTCTGGCAGTGCATGGATACCCTGCGAGATAAAGAAAAACTGGAACAGCTCTGGAAAGAAGGTGCGCCGTGGCGGATTTGGGAGAAATGAAACGCTTTTATAAAGACAAACGGGTGCTGGTGACGGGGCATACAGGCTTCAAAGGGGCGTGGCTGTGCAGATTGCTGCTGGATATGGGGGCAAAGGTTTATGGCTATGCTTTGGCACCGGAGCGAGAAAGCCTGTATGGTCTGCTGGAATGGGAAAAGGGACTGGTGTCTTGTTACGGCGATATTCGTCAACCGAAAAAACTGGCGGCTTTTGTGAAAAAAGCAGAACCGGAGGTGGTTTTCCATCTGGCGGCACAGCCCTTGGTTTCTGTGGGATATGCGCAGCCTGTGCGGACATACGAAACCAACCTTATGGGGACGGTATATCTGCTGGAAGCATTGCGGAAAGTGGAAAGCCTGCGGTCGGTGGTGGTGGTGACTACCGATAAAGTTTATGCCGAAACCAAAGAAGCCGCAGGGGAAGAAAGTCCTTTGGATGGCTTTGACCCTTATGCCAACAGCAAATCTTGCGCGGAATTGGCGGCGGCTTGTTATGGGCGATGCTTTTTGCAGGAAAAGACGGCATTGTCCCGTCTGCGGGCAGGAAACGTTATTGGTGGCGGAGATTTTGCGGCACATCGTATCCTGCCGGACTGTATTCGGGCGGCAGTGGTACGAAAGCCAGTGATTTTGCGGCATCCCGAAGGAGTTCGCCCCTATCAGCATGTGTTGGAGCCTTTGACGGCATATCTCTGGACGGCGTGGAAACAGTGGGAAGTACCGGAGCTGGCAGATTGCTATAACGTGGCACCCAAAGGGGCGGATATTTCCAATAGGGAATTAGCTGGGCTTTTCTGCAAATATTGGGGAGATGGTATGACATGGCAGGCAGAACGGACGGATTTTCCCAGAGAACAGGCGGTTCTGCGACTGAATGGGGAGAAAATACAGGAAAAACTGGGCTGGAAACCACGCTGGAATGTAGAGCAGGCGGTTTCGGCAACGGTGGCATGGACGAAAGTTTGGCAGAGAGGCGGCGACTTGACGGAAGAAATGCGCAGAGAAGCGGCGGCTTATGAGAAAGGGGAATGGATATGACGGAAGCGGAAGCAAGACGGGAGATACTGGAGAAAGTACGGGAATATTACCACTGTTTCCATGACGGGAAGCGCTGGGACGGGAAACATGTGTCCTATGGCGGCAGGGTTTATGATGAAAGAGAAATGGAAAATCTCACAGAAGCTATGCTGGATTTTGGTTTGACAGCAGGACGGTTTGCCATGGCATTTGAGCGGAATTTTGCCGCATACATAGGGGTGAAGCATTGTGCCTTGGTCAATTCCGGTTCCTCTGCCAATCTGCTGGCATTTCATACCTTAACTTCTCCTTTGTTGGGAGAAAGGCGCATTTGCCGGGGGGATGAAGTTATCACCGTGGCGGCTGGATTTCCTACCACCGTAGCACCTATTTTGCAGTATGGGGCGGTGCCTGTCTTTGTGGATGTGACATTGCCCCAGTACAACATAGATGTTTCTCTGCTGGAGGAAGCCCTTTCGCCCAAAACAAAGGCAGTGATGATTGCCCATACATTGGGGAATCCTTTTGATGTGAAAGCCGTGGTGGATTTCTGCCAAAAACATGATTTATGGCTGGTGGAGGATAACTGCGACGCTGTGGGGGCGGCTTACTGCTTGGAGGGAAAATGGCGGAAAACAGGCACATTCGGGCATTTATCCACCGTCAGCTTTTACCCACCCCACCATATGACCATGGGGGAAGGGGGCACTGTCTGCACCAATGATGATTTGCTGGGGAAAATCATGGTTTCTCTTCGGGACTGGGGGCGGGACTGCACCTGCGCGCCGGGACAGGATAACCGCTGTAAGCACCGTTTTGACAGACAGTATGGCAAACTGCCCTTTGGCTACGACCATAAATACGTCTATTCCCATTTGGGATTCAATCTGAAAGCTACGGAAATGCAGGGGGCAATCGGGCTGGCACAGATGGAAAAACTGCCGGACTTTGTGAAAAAACGGCGGTATCACTTTGATTACCTTTTGACCCTGCTGGAAAACGGCGGTGAAAAAGTGATTTTGCCTGAAGTGACAGAAAACGCCATGGCAAGTCCCTTTGGATTCCTGCTGACCTGTCGGGAAGGCATTTCCAGAGAAAAAATCGTTTCCACGTTGGAGGAAAAAGGCATCCAGACCCGTCCCCTTTTTGCAGGAAATCTCCTGCGGCATCCCTGCTTTGATACCCTGCAAAAAGATACGGATTATCGTGTTATAGGGGAGTTGCCTGTGACAGACCGGATTTTGCGGGATACTTTCTGGGTGGGAGTCTATCCGGGACTGACGGCGGAACAGTTGGCTTACGAGGGGGAGGTGCTCTATGACGCCATACGGAAAGTTTGAAAGGGCAGTGGTGACAGGGGGATGCGGATTTCTGGGGCAGGCACTGGTGCGGACACTGCTGGAAAAAGAGATTTCCGTGACAGTCATAGATTTGCCGGAAAAAGAGGCACATCTGCCTAAACGAAAGGGACTGGACTTTCAGCCCAATGTGTGGCAGGGGGATACGGTACGGAAATATGATGTTTTCTATCATCTGGCATGGGCTGGCAGTGCGGGAGAGGGTCGGAAAGATGGATTTTTGCAGGCAGAAAACATCCGCAACACCTTAGAAGCCTTGGCTTTGGCAAAAAAACTGGGGTGTCATACTTTCGTCTTTGCGGGGAGCATCATGGAGGCGGAAGTGGAAGCAGCCAAAAAGGCTGGTCTGCCGCCAAAGGGTACGGATTGCTATGCCCTTGGGAAAACTGCCGCCGGAAATCTCAGCCGTGCCTTGGCAAAGGAATGGGGCATTCGCCATGTGACAGGACGCATCACCAATACCTTTGGTGTGGGAGAAAAATCTGACCGGCTCATTTGTCGGCTCATGGACGCATGGGAGAAAGGGGAAGTGCCGCCTTTGACGGCAGGAGAGCAGATATATGATTTTCTCTATGTGACCGATGCCGCAAGGGCATTTGCAGCTATGGGGGAAAAGGGCATGGATGGCAAAACTTACATCATTGGCAGTGGCAAACCTCGTCCCCTGCGGAATTGGCTGGAAGAAGCCATGGAAGTGACCGGAGGGAGAGGGGAGTTTGGAAAAATCCCATTTTCCGGCGTTTCCCTGACAGAATGGGATTTTGATACAGGAGAACTAGAAGGGGATACAGGATTTTGCTGTCGGGTACCTTTTGCCGAGGGCATCGGCAGACTTTGGCACTGGCGAAAGGAGGGGCGGCTGTGAGCGGACTGAAATTCACGCCTTTAAGGCTGGAAGGATTGCAGAAGGTAACGCCTTTTTGCGCCGAGGATTTGCGGGGGTATTTTTTGAAGCTCTATGAAAAAAACGCCTTTCGGGGAGCGGGCATAGACGGGGAGATATGGGAAAGTTTTGTGACTTTTTCCAAAAGAAATGTTTTGCGGGGACTGCATATCCAACGCCCGAAGCCCCAGGCAAAACTGGTGACAGTCCTTTACGGGGAGATTTTTGATGTGGGGGTAGATTTGCGCCAAGGTTCGCCTACTTATGGGCAGTGGGAGGGTCTTGTGCTGAGCCACGAAAACAGACAGGGGCTGTACTTACCGGAAGGATTTGCCCATGGATTTCTGGTACGGTCGGACTTTGCGCTGGTGAGTTATCTATGTAGTGGGGAATATGACCCAGAGGGGGATGGCGGCATTCGCTGGGATGATACGAAAATCGGCGTGGATTGGGGGCTGCCTGTGGGGATGCGTCCCATTGTGTCCCAAAGGGACGGAAATCTGCCCGCATTGGCGGTCTATGAAAGGCAGGGGAGCACATGGAAGGAATGACATTTCGCTGGCAAACAGACTGGTTTCAGGATTGTATGCCCCTTTTTTCCTGTCTGCTGGAAGAAGCGGAAGGAGTAGCGGCAGGGAAAACGGGGGATTTGGGAAAAATGGGGGATTGGCTGGGAGAGATTGAAAACATCTGTGACCAAGTGGAAGAATTGAAAAACTGCCATTACGCCGGACAGATGAGAAATGTCCGGTCTGCCCTTCTGGATTTGACCCAGACAGACCAGAAGGCGGAACTGGCATCCTATACCCTTCTGCCTTTTTTGTGGGAACTGCGGGAGGAAATCTATTTCTGGGGCTGTGTGGCGGAAGATGCCAAAAAACGGAAGTCCTACTGGCGGGAGGAATTTGTACCTCATCACAGGAGGGTAAATCCTCAAAGGACGGAACCGAAAAAAGTCACGATCTTCATTCCTGCCTGCAATCATTTGGACTATACGAAACAATGTGTGGAAAGTGTGTTGCGCCATACAGATTTGAGGGATTGCGAACTGCTTTTGTTAGACCATGGCTCCAAAGACGAAACAGCAGCGTATTTTCACACCATCCCCAACGCAAAAGTCATACATTTTCGGGAGAATGTGGGCATGCTCATGTTTTCCGTTGCCTTTCGGGCATGCTGCGGGCGGTATCTGGCTTTTGTCAGCAATGACACCATTGTGACGGAGGGGTGGCTTTCTCATTTGCTGGATTGTCTGGAAGCGGAAGAAAATGCCCTCAGCGCAACGCCAGTGACACCTTTTACATCGAACTGTCAGGGGATTTTGCCTTGTCCCTTGGAAGGGCTGGATGAATTCGCAAAGGATTTTTATGAGAAGCGGAAAGGGGATTGGCGCCATCGGGCAAGGATCATGCCTGTCATTGGGGTTTATGATGTGGCAAAGATGGATAAAATGGGTTTTGGTGACCGCTGGTTCCAGACCATGGAATTCTGGGATGATGATGTTTCCCTTCGGGCAAGGCGAAAGGGTTTCCGGCAGTTTCTCTGTACAGACGTGTATTGCCATCATTTCGGCAGTGTCACCGGCGGCGTGGCATGGGGGCATACATTGGCGACTGGGCGGGAATTGTTTTTGCGGAAACATGGCATGGATGCATGGGGACAAGGGTTTTGCCGCAGTGAGGACATGATGGCATTATTGCCAGAAATGACATTGCTGGAAAAAACAATTTCTTTCCTTGGCGTGGACTGCGGCTTTGGGGACAGCATTTTTGAGGTGCAGAACTATCTGAAAAGACAGGGAAAACAGGTGCAGACCTACGCTTTATCAGAAAGGGAAGGATACAGAGGGGATGTGTTTCCCTTTGTGCAGGGATGGCACACGGCAGTGGAGGGCACAGCGGCGGCTTTGACAAATGTTTTTGCGGAGCGGCGATTTTCTCTGATTTTGACGGAAAAAGGCGGACTGTCTGGGGAGATTCTGGCGGAGCGTTTGGTGTCTGGCGGATATGTACTTGCCATGGACAGCGATTTTTCTCCTATTCTTTCATTACGAAAGAAAAGGAATCACTGGAGTTTATGGCAGAAACCTATATAAAAAACAGGGGGAGAAACATTCCCCCTGTTTGGATATGAATTTATTTGCAGGAAAAATCGCTTTCGATGGCGTGGGCAATGACCTGCATTTTGAACCGCCGTTTTTTGCACAGACGGCAGCTGCGGCAGACCGTGTCGCTGTCCTCTGGCAGAACGAAGCGGATGGCTTTTACATGGATGTCACGGCAGCCATTGGCGCGATGAGCGGGAATGGTGAATGTCTGGAAACCACGGGGACGGCTTTCGCCTTCATCGTCGATTTCCGTCAGGATCAATGCCAAGGCAGTGGAGCGGTTAGGGCAGATCTGACGCAGAGTCAGGCTGCATTCTAAAATGCGTCCCGCGTTCTCCCAGATAAAATTTCCCAGATCATACTCCAGAAAATCCTGACAGTCGTCCATGGTGAATGTGACCACGGGCGGGCAGGGTGTGACGTCGATTTCCTCGGTGCAGTCCGTAAATACCTTGCGGACAGGGAAGATGACCACATTGTTTTCCGCATCGGAATACAAAATTTCTTTCATGGGGGCTTTTTCGCCGGAAGTGGTGGCAATGTGCTTCAAACGGAAGCGCAGGGAAGCCCCTTCGATGGCAGTCGCACCCAGTTTCGCGATGCTCCAGCGGAAGGAATGAGCGTCCAGCATTTGGGCTGTGCCCTTATCCGGCGGCAGCAGTTCCGTCAGGATGAAGTCGTCAGCCACCAGCCCCTGCATGAGGATTTCCGTAGCGCCGGGATTGGAGATGTTGGCAGCCAGTTCGGAAAAGATTTCTTCCAGTTCCGCTGTGGTGGGCGCAATGGAAAGGAAAGATGTGGCAGGAGAAGATACCCAGAGGGACGCGGCAGGCACATCGGTGCCGAAGATGCCTTTCAGCACAACGCAGTAAATGACAACGCCGTTTTCCTTTGCCAGTGTGGTGATGGGCACAGCGGAACCGCCGGCAGTGCTTTGACCATCTGTGAACATGACGATGATCTTCTGATGGGTGGTGTCAGGGTCAAAGAGATTATATGCCTTGGTGAAAGCATCCGCGTGGTTGGTACCGCCGTCGATGGTCAGGTTATTGACGGCTGTTTTCAGGTCTGCGGTATCGGTCAGGAATCCTGTTCGCTGTGTGGCAGTCCGGGCAAAGCTGACAATGGCGATCTGGCTGCCGCCGCCGATATTGCCGTCCTGATTTTGGTCGGTGGATTCGTCAATGATGTCGATGAATGTTTTGACACTGGTTTTCATGGCGGCGAAAGGCTCGCCCTCCATGCTGCCGGAGCAGTCCAGCACCATGACGATGTCCGCCGGATTGGAAACGATGTCGGGACCTGCGGAAAGAGAGAGAATCCCCTCTACTTCGCCGCCGCAGGAAATGGTGTCGGGAAAAAGTGTATAAGAAGAAGCAGTAATACCCATAATGAAAATGCCTCCTGTAAAGTTTTGTACTTGCTTTATGATATGCGGCAGGAGGATGTTTTGACACGAAGGGGGCGTAAATATGGAAAAGAACGGGAAAAAGAAATGTTGGTTTTATATTCTGGTGCCGCTGGTGGCAGGAGCGGCGGCGGGCATGGTTTCCGGCAGCGGTATGGCGGCTTATGAACAGATGGCAAAACCGCCCTTATCACCGCCGGGATGGGTGTTTCCGGTGGTCTGGACCATTCTGTATATCCTTATGGGCATTGCCGCCTGTCTGGTGGCAAAAAGCTATGACCCGGACAGTCAGGAGGCGCTCAGGGCTTTTTGGGTACAACTCATCGTCAATGTAATCTGGCCCATCCTGTTTTTTGGTCTGGGGCTTTGTGGTCTGGCTTTTGGCTGGCTGGTGCTGCTGTGGGTACTGGTATTTCGGCTGTGGAAACAGTTTCAAACCATTGACAAACGGGCAGGGTATCTGCTGGTGCCCTATTTGCTGTGGCTGACCTTTGCGGGGTATCTGAATCTTGGCATTTGTCTGATGGGATATTGAAGGGGAGATCAGATTGTGATAGGATGAAACAGAAGAAATGGCAGACGGCATATATGGAAATATTCGAAACAGTAAAAAGTCGGAGAAACTTCCGGCTTTTTTTACGGCTGAAAAAATTTAAAATGCTGTAACATTTTTTGCTTTTATGCGTGAATTAGGTGAAAGGGGGAGAAAAACATGGACTTTGACCAAGTGTATCGGGCGTTTTTCCGGGATGTGCTGTTTTATGTCTGGGGGCTGTGCGGCGACCGTGTGCTGGCAGAGGAAATCGCCCAGGAAACGTTTTTCAAAGCCCTGAAATCCATCGACCGATTCGACGGGCAGGGGGATATTCGTCCATGGCTTTTTGCCATCAGCAAGAATACTTATTACGACCATTGTCGAAAACAGAAAAAGACGGAGCCGCTGGAAGAAGAACGGGAACCGGCGGCGGAGCCCTTGTTTCTGGAGAAAATGACAGACGCGGAAACGGCTTTTGCGGTACATGAATTTCTCCATGAAATGGACGAGCCTTACAAGGAGGTGTTTACCCTGCGGATATTTGGGGAACTGCCTTTTGAGAAAATCGGTCAGCTTTTCGGCAAAAGCGCAAGCTGGGCAAGGGTGACTTATTATCGGGCAAAACAGAAAGTGACGGCATATATGGAGGAGATGGAGCATGAATAAGATCAACTGTAATGTCATTGGAGATTTGCTGCCGTTATATGTGGATGGAGCGGTCAGCGAGGATACGAAAAAACTGGTGGAGGAACATCTGGCAGAATGCGCGGAATGCAAAAAAGCGGCGGAGGACATGGAAAAAGAATTGGTGCTGCCTGTCCATGAAACGGTAGCGGCGGCGGAAAGCAGTTTTTTGCAGAAAATGAAGAAAACATGGGCAAAACGGAAAATTCGTACGGCAGTGATTTCTGTTGTGGGAACGGCAGTGGTCATTTTGGGGAGTTATATGGCGCTGACTTTCCCTCAGTGGATCATTCCCTATGAGCCAGAGGATTTTTCCGTGGCAGTAGAGGATGGGCTGGTCTGTGTGTATTATACGGGGGAAGGCGGAATTAACTGCTCTTATGGTTATGATGGAGAGGATGAATTTTTCTTATACTTCACACGGAATCCATGGTCTGCCTATGTTGAGCCGCTTTTGGAGCGTGGAGAGCAAAAGGAACCCTATCGCTATCAGATCGATTCTGTAGAGCGTATCTCGAAAGTGTATTATGGTGAGTTCAGCAAAGGGATGGATGTACTGCTTTATGGCAAAGAAGCGGAAATGGCAGCGCAGACAGAGCTGATCTGGACACGGGATGAAGTGATGCCATAAAGTATGGAAAGATTTTGATTCCCCTAGCGTATTTCCCATGAAATCATTGACTGCCAAGAACGGAAATTTTATACTGAAAGCATTCTGATGGGGCAGAAAAGTATTTTGGAGAAATAGGGGGGATATGGATTGATATTGAGCCATGAAGAGATGAAAAAGATTTTTGAAAACCTTGGGTTTAAGGGATTTGAGCTGCGGCGTTATGACGACAGTATGGAAAAACTGCTTTCTTTTGCCGTGGAAGATAACGCAAAGGGATATGCCATTGATGTTGTTCCGGGAGGGCTTCAGCATGGGGAGAATGATGGGATTGCCCTGATGGAAAAACATTACGCAAAGCCGGAAAGGTTCCGAAAGCTTTGTGAAAAATGGACGGAGATCATTTTGCATTTTATGTGCTATCATCCGCTGGGAAGTGTGTTTGTCAGCGGTATGACTTTGCCGGATCATGAGGATTTTTTGGAAAAAACGCCGGGGCAGGAGGGATATCTGCTTGAGTTCCCGTTGGAATCCATTGATGATCTGGATGAATTTGTGGACAGGGTATTCCAAAAGACCTATGGGGAAATGACATTCTGGTTTGCCTCGTTGGATATGGCATTCCATTATTTTCGGGACGATGTATATCTCATTGTTACTTTGAAAAGAATCACAAAAGAAAACACGGCTGCCCTTGTACTTCTGAAAAAAATAGTGGAGGCGAAGGGATTGTTTCTCGTATGAATAAAAAGTTCCGCCTGCTTTTGAAAAGCAGACGGAACTTTTTTTATGTGACTGAAATGTTTGATCAGAATTTTTCCATTTCATCCAGCAGGCTTTCGAAAACAGCCATGGCGTTTTCCACAGCGTCTTTCTTGGACATATCCACACCTGCGCCTTTTAGCAGGTCGATGGAGTATTCGCTGTCGCCTTTGGAAAGGAAGTCCAGATATGCGTCCACAGCAGGCTGACCTTCAGAAAGGATTTTTCTGGAAAGGGCAATGGCTGCGCTGTAGCCTGTGGCGTACTGATATACATAGAAAGCGTTATAGAAATGGGGGATTCTTGCCCATTCGATGTCGATTTCTTCGTCAATGACGATGTCGTCACCGAAATACAGGCGGTTCAGGTCATGGTAAATTTTGTTCATGCCTTCCCATGTCAGGGGCTCGCCTTTTTCTGCCATTTCGTGAGTGATCTTTTCAAATTCCGCGAACATGGTCTGGCGGAACAGAGTGCCTCGGAACTGTTCTAAGAAGTAGTTCACCAGATATTTCCGCATGTTTTTGTCCTCGGTGGTTTTCAGCAGATATTCCATGAGGAGGGCTTCATTGCAGGTGGAAGCCACTTCTGCCACAAAAATTTTATGACCGCTGTAAAGATAGGGCTGTTTTTCCCATGTGAAATAGCTGTGGAGGGCGTGACCCATTTCGTGTGCCAGTGTGAACATGCTGTTGACAGTATCGTTATGGTTCAGGAGCACGTAGGGGTGTACGCCGTAGCTGCCCCAGGAATATGCGCCGCTGCGCTTGCCTTCATTTTCGTAAACGTCAATCCAGCCGGCGTTCATGCCATAGTGGAGAGCGTCGGTGTATTCCTTACCCATGACAGCAAGGGCTTTTTCTACGGTTTCTTTTGCTTCTTCAAAAGAAATTTTCGCGTCTACATCTTCCACCAAGGGTGCGTACAGATCGTACATGTGGACTTCGTCCAGCCCCAGCAGTTTTTTTCTGAGGACAACATAGCGATGCATCAGATGCAGGTTGGCATGGACGGTTTCGATGAGATTGTCATAAACAGACAAAGGGATGTTATCGTCATATAATGCCATGGCTCTGGCAGAGTCATACTTTCTGGCGGAAGCGAAGAACACGTCGCTCTTAACAGAAGAAGCATAAGTTGCCGCCAGTGTGTTTTTCTGCTTCAGGTAAGAAGCATATAATGTCTGGAAGGCTTCTTTGCGGACGCGGCGGTCACCGCTTTCCAAAAATGTCACATATCTGCCTTTGGTCAGAGGCACTTTGTCCCCATCGGCGTCGGTGATGTCCCCAAAACGCATATCCGCGTCATTGAGCATGGTGAAGATATTCTGGGGTGCGCCGCCCAGTTCCGCTGTTTTTGCCAGCAGGCTTTCTTCAGCGGGAGAAAGGGTGTGAGCTTTCTGACGCAGGAGATTATCAAAGAAATGGTCGTAGAGGCGGAAATCTTCTGCCCGTTCCATACGGAAATCTGCCAGCACATCTTCCGGCAGGGAAAGGATTTCTGGTGTCAGGAAGGAAATGGCGTCGGAATAGCGGATCAGCAGCATTTCCGCCCGGGAAGCCATGCCTTGATAAAAGGCGTTGGCGCTGTCCTCGTGCATGCGCATGTTGGCATAGGTGTAGACCTGATCCAGAATCAAAGACAATTCCTGATTTTTTTCCAGGCATGCCAGCAGCGTGGCTGCGCTTTCGCCTAAATGACCGCTGTAGGCAGCCAGTTCTGGAATTTCTTCCATGAGCATGGTATAAGCTTCTTCCCAGAGGGAATCATTTGCGTAGTAGTCTTCGATGTGCCATTTATCTGCTGAGGCAACATCACACCGCTTCGGTAAGGTATGTTTCAAATGGAATCATCCTTTCTATATTGTTGGATTTGTCGGACGGGAAACGTCCCTTTTGTGGGATTTCACAGGGGCGGACCCCATTTTTGTGTGAAATCTTTTTTTAGTATACCACTTTTGGCTAAGGATAAAAAGGAGTTATAGGCATATGACGACAAAACAGGGAAATCTATACAAAACATGAATGAGTTGGTGAATATTTTCTTGCTGAATGTGGGAATTCATAGTATGATGATAATGAGGTGAGATAGCATGAAGGATTGCTTGAAAGTATTACTGGTGGCCTCTGAGGCTGCGCCCTTTATCAAAAGCGGCGGTCTGGGCGATGTGGCTGGCTCCCTGCCAAAGGCACTGCGTGCACAGGGTGTGGATGTACGGGTAGTGATTCCCCGCTACATGACAGTTAAGGATAAAGAAATGTATGGTGTGGAATATCTGGGTGAATTTCCCGTTCATCTGCTGTGGCGGACACAGCAGGCGAAAATACTGGTCAAACCCGGAGAGATTCCTGTTTATTTTATAGAAAATAATTTTTATTTCGGTCGCGGCGGTTTATACGGCTATGGCGATGACAACGAGCGTTTTGCTTTCTTTGGCAAGGCGGTTATGGATATGATGGCGATGCTGGATTTCTATCCTGATGTGATCCACTGCAATGACTGGCAGACAGGTCCTGTCTGCATGTATCTGAAAGAAATCTATCGGAAGATGATCTATTATTCCCGCATCAAGACACTGTTTACCATTCACAATTTGCAGTATCAGGGGAATTTTGACAAGAGCACCATGGAACTTTTGGGTGTGCCCTACTACTGCTTTGAAAATGGAAATGTGGAATTTTACGGCAATGTCAGCTACATGAAAATGGGGCTGATGTACGCGGACCGTATCAGTACCGTCAGCCAGACTTATGCCAAAGAAATCCAGACATGGCAGTATGGCTATGGCATGGATGGCATTTTGAAAAGCCGGAAGAATGTCCTCAGCGGCATCATCAACGGCATTGATTATGTGACGAATGACCCTGCTACAGACAATCGCATTCAGGTGCATTTTGACGGGGAACATCTGGAAGGCAAGGCGGAAAACAAACGCTTATTGCAGGAAAGACTGGGTCTGGAACAGAGAGATGTGCCTGTTATTGGCATGATCACCAGACTGGCAGACCAGAAAGGTCTGGATATCCTTTCCTATGTATTTGATGAAATGATGCGCAGAGATGTGCAGTTCGTACTGCTGGGCACAGGGGAAAACCGTTTTGAATACCTGTTCCGCAGCATGGAGGAACGGTATCGCGGCAGAGTCAGCGCCAATATTTTCTTCGACGAAAATCTGGCACAGCAGATCTATGCTGGCTCTGATATGTTCCTGATGCCTTCCCTCTTTGAGCCCTGCGGTCTGGGACAGATGTTTGCCCTGCGTTATGGTACTGTGCCTATCGTGCGGAAAACCGGCGGTCTGGCAGATACCATCTTCCCCTACAGCACAGAAACAAAAGAGGGCAATGGTTTCCTCTTTGAAACTTATGACGGCAATGGTCTGCTGTGGGCGTTGGATCAGGCGCTGGCGGTATATCATCAGGGCAAGGACGAATGGCAGCATGTGGTGAAAAACGCCATGGCTTCCAATTATTCCTGGGAAAGCTCCGCAAGAGAATATATCAAACTTTATGAAAGTCTGCGGGACGGAGAGTTATAAACCAAAATGCAAAAGGCTTTTGGTGTCATAAACAAAGAAAGCAAAAAGTCAGAAATTTTTGTTTGAAGTTTCTGGCTTCTTTTTTTCTGGCGCTATGGTTTGCAAAAGCCTGGCGAATGTAGTATGATGAAAGCCTAAAGACGCAGAAGGAGGGTCTGGTTTTATGGAAGAACAAACCCCAAAAAAATTTCATTTTACCAAACAAATGAAAATCGCTCTGGCTGTGGCGGTGGTGGTCTGCATCGGCTGCGGCTTGGTGTATCTGGATACGGCTTATGGCAGCGGAAAAATCCGTGGTCTGTTTGTGAAATCCAGTGTGACGCAAAATACAGGCAGTCCAAAGGCGGGAATATTGGCGGAAATTCCACTGGATGCGGGCAGTTCCCCATCTTTTGCCGTGAATAATCAGGCGTTTTTGCTTTGTACGAAAGACGGCGCGAAATATTACAACAGTGTGGGTGACCAGAAATGGAATGACACCTTTACCATGACCACACCGACAGTGATACAGGAAGGAAAATTCATGGCTGTGGGTGATCTGGGCGGTAAGAATGTCCGTGTTTATGACGAAAGTGGTCTGTTGTATCATGTGCAGCTGGAAGGAAGTCTCAGTCAGTTTGCTTTGAACGAAAATGGATATCTTTCTTTGCTGGAAAAAAAAGACAGCGGTTATGAAGTCAAAATCTATAACGCCAAAGGTACACTGCTCAAAGGCAGAGTGGAAGAAACACCGGGGATATACCCCATTTCCACCGATGTGTCAGATGACAATAAATCTTTTGCTGTCAGTTATGTGGATACTACCGATGTGTATCCCATTGGTCGGGTGCTGTTTTTCTATGTGAATCCTGAGGATAGTGAGAACTATACAGACAGTTTGTATGCTTCCGCTGCTGACAAGGCGGATGAAATCATCGGCAACATCAGTTATCGCAGCAATGGCGTTCTGGCGGCGGTTTCCGATAAGGGCGTTTATGGTTTTAGGGACAGTGAGGAAGTATGGAGTTACCACCTGACAAATGTGGTGAATTATATATCTTTCCAGCAAAAAGACCGAATTGTGCTGACGTTGGGCGACGCGCTTCCAGGAGAAGAAGGCAAAGAAGAAGGGACTGTCTGCTGGCTCAGTGCCAATGGGGCAGAAGAAGCTTCTTATGTCAGCGGGAAGGATATCACCTATTTGAGTGCATGGAAAGATGGTATTGTGTTGGGCACGGACCATACTTATACGGGTATCCGTCATACAGGACGGGAAGCTTGGGTTTATCAGGCGACACAGGATGTGACGGATGTGATCCCCATGGAAAGTTTTTCCCGTGTGCTGGTGGTAGGACAGGATATGGCGCGGATTCTGGATATGGACAAGTATAAAGGAGAAGCCATTGATGTGCCGGAAGATTTGGTGGAAACCACGCCGGAAGTGCAGACGGACGAAGCTCTGCCCATAGAAGGAGAAACTGGTTCTGATGGCGCAAAAGAACAGGAGGCTGGAGCGGATACGCAGCAAGCGGAAGGAGAAAATACGGATGCTTCAGGAGCGGATGCGTCGGGAAGCGAAAAATCTGAAACAGAAAAGAATGATACAGAGAAAACAGAAACGAATCAGCCTGCGGCGGATACGGAATCGGGGGATGTTCCCGCAGAGTCTTAATGGTAGGAGGTGGGCAGAAGGATGACATTTTTGCCCTATATATTAGATATTCTGGCATTGGTGCTTGTATTGGGAACGGCAGTACAGGCATACCGCAAGGGATTTGTACGGGCGGCTTTGAACTTTTTGCCTATGGTAGCAGCGTTGGCGGCAACACGGTTTTTGACACCGGTCGTCAGTGAATTTTTGCGGAAAACCCCATTTTTTGGCGCTCTGACAAATACCGTTGGCAATGGGCTCCATTTGGAAAACGCCATTGGGGACGCGGCTATGCAGACCCAGACGGAAATCATACAGAGCATGCATCTGCCGGATTTTCTGAAGGAAAGTCTGGTGGAAAACAACAATCCGGTGATTTATCATCTGCTGGATGTGGAAAGCCTGCAGGCGTATATTGCGGGATTTCTGGCAAATATCTGTTTGAATATCATCAGTGTACTGCTGGTGTTTGTGGTGGTATGGCTGGCAGTGAAATTTGTGCTGAAGGCGCTGAATCTCATCAGTAAACTGCCGGTATTGAATTTCTTCAATCGGGCATGCGGCTTTTTGGTGGGTTTGCTGAAAGGATTATGTGTCACATGGCTCATTTGTTTTGTGCTGACATTTTTTCAGTGCAATTCCGCCTTTGATTTTTTCTTTGACGCCTTGAATTTGACCCATGTGGCATTGCCTTTGTATGAAAACAACATATTGATGTATTTTATATTGACGATTTTTGCTTGAAATGACGAGGAAAATGACGGTGGTAAAACCGTCATTTTTTTATGCTTTTCTTTGGGGAAAGTCATTGCTTTTTTGCAAGCCCTATGTTAAAATGCCACATCTTTCGAAAGAAATCTAAACAGAAAGAGGAATTTTATGAAAAAACGCAAAATGAAAAAAGAGAAGCAATGGCTCATACTGCCAGTGGTTCTGTTATTTTTGTGCGCTTGCGGAGCACAGAAGCAGACGGTAGAAGCGGCATCAGAAGTGCGTGAATTGACTCAGAGCTGCAAAGAAATTGTGGTTACGGCAGATATCGGCAGTGTTTTCATTCAAAAAGGCGAAACAGCCGCACTGAAAACGGAAAATATTGTTCCTCAGTGGCTGACAGTGACAGAGGAAAATGGCGTTGTGACGGTATCTTATGCCCCGCCGGATGAAAAAGCCGTGAAGGGCATGGAAACAGATAGCCATCACTTGACGCTGACGGTGCCGGAAGAATGTATTCCAGAAAAGGCTGAACTGACAGTGGGGACAGGTCCTCTCTATGTGGATGGTGCAGAGGCAAAGGAATTATTTCTACATCAGGGAACTGGGCAGATGCAGCTGAAAAATGTGACAGCGGGCAGTCTGGAACTGGAGTGTGGCGGCGGTCTGGCAAAAGGAGAAAATTTGCAGGTGGCACAGAAGCTGACCATCCATGGCGGTATGGGAGATGTGGACTTTGCCGGCAGTTTAGGGGAGAAAATTTTACTGGACGGCGGCACAGGAAAGATTTCTCTGACTATGCCGGAAACGGAAGCGGATTATGACATTTCTGGTTCCTTTTTTACAAGAAATGTGATGGTGAATGGGAAAACATTGCAGCCGGAAATGTCTGTAGAACAAAATGGCGGTGATTTGGACAGTTGGGAAATGGACTTTGATGGGGATTTCTCAATACCTGCGCAGCAAACAGAAGGATTATCCGGGAAAAAACAAATTCTGATTGACGGAGGCACCGGCGAAATTGTGCTGACTTTTACAGGTGACGAAGAAAAGGCAGGTGCGGCATGATTCCAAGAGGGGTAATACTGGATTGTTGCTGTGTATTGCTGGGAACGAACTGCGGTACATTGCTGCGGAACAAGATTCCAGGACGTTTGCAGGAACCGTTGATGGTGATTTTTGGTATGTGTGCCATTGCCATCGGTATAGTTTCCGTAGTGAAGCTGGAGTCGCTGCCGGCAGTGCTGTTGGCGCTGATTTTGGGCACTATCATAGGAGAACTCATTGATCTGGACAGAAAAATTAAGAATGGATTTCTGCATGGACTGCGCCATTGTAATTTTAAAATAGAAGGCGACAGAGAAGCTTATATGCGGTTTTATCTGGTGGTTGTTGTGACCCTTTGTGCCAGCGGAACAAATATTTTCGGCGCTTTTCAGGAAGGGGCTACGGGGGATATGACCATTTTGATGTCAAAAGCGGTCATGGATATTTTTGCTGCGGCTATATTTGCTATGGCGCTGGGATTTGGTATGAATCTGATCGTGGTGCCGCAGTTTTTGATATTGTCCCTTTGTTTCTATGGGGGAAGGGTTGGTATGGCTTATTTGAATCCATCTGCTATCCAGAATTTTATTGCGGTGGGAGGTCTGATGACGTTTATTCTGGGGCTGAATATCGCAAAGATCAAAGAGGTGCGGGCGGCGAATATGCTGCCGGCGTTGGTGCTCGTGTTTCCGGCGACAGCGCTTTTCCAGCTTATGGGGGCATAAAAAGAAAAAATATGACAGAAAAACCTTGTTTTTACAAGGTTTTTTCTGTTTTGTAAAAAAAATCTTAAAAAAATGTAAAAAAGATGTTGACAAGAAATAGTTCCCATGATAATATACTTAGGCGGTCGCAAGAAAGACCGAAACAAAAAGAAAGAATGCACCTTGAAAACTGAATACAAGACAAACAAGAGTCAATAAAATCGAGAAATTTATTGAAAAATAAAATGTAGTAAAGAATCAACATTTTATTTCGCTATAAATGATCATTCCAAGAACAAAAGCTATTGTTTTTAGAACCGACACAAGCGAAGCTTGTGTTGCAAGAAGGTCAAGCAAGAAAGAGCACAGGGTGAATGCCTTGGCACTGGGAGCCGATGAAAGACGTGGTAAGCTGCGAAAAGCTTCGGGGAGGCGCAAACAGCCATTGATCCGGAGATTTCTGAATGGGGAAACCTACTTGAGCAAACCTCAAGTATCCATACGTGAATCCATAGCGTATGGAAGGGAACGTTGTGAACTGAAACATCTAAGTAGCAATAGGAGGAGAAAGAAAAATCGATTTCCTGAGTAGCGGCGAGCGAAAGGGAAAGAGGCCAAACCGAAGGACCTGGTTCTTCGGGGTTGCGGACTGCATTTAGCATTGACAGAGGATAGTCGAACTGTTTTGGGAAAGCAGACCATAGACGGTGAAAGTCCAGTAGACGAAATTTGAAGTCAGCGAGCAGGATCCAGAGTACCACGGGACACGAGAAACCCTGTGGGAAGCCGGGGGGACCACCCCCCAAGCCTAAATACTCCCCAGTGACCGATAGTGAAGCAGTACTGTGAAGGAAAGGTGAAAAGAACCCCGGGAGGGGAGTGA
>JALFWW010000003.1 GCA_022786605.1 Clostridia bacterium
TCACTGGCTTCACCTTCGGCGGCTCCTTCCTTACGGTTAGGTCACCGACTTCGGGTGCTTCCAACTCCCATGGTGTGACGGGCGGTGTGTACAAGGCCCGGGAACGTATTCACCGCGACATGCTGATTCGCGATTACTAGCGATTCCAGCTTCATGTAGTCGAGTTGCAGACTACAATCCGAACTGGGACTGGGTTTTTGTGATTTGCTTAACGTCGCCGTCTCGCTTCACTTTGTTACCAGCCATTGTAGCACGTGTGTAGCCCAAGACATAAGGGGCATGATGATTTGACGTCATCCCCACCTTCCTCCGTGTTATCCACGGCAGTCTCTCCAGAGTGCCCAACTGAATGATGGCTACTGAAGATAGGGGTTGCGCTCGTTGCGGGACTTAACCCAACATCTCACGACACGAGCTGACGACAACCATGCACCACCTGTCACCGATGCTCCGAAGAGAAGTCCTATCTCTAGGACGGTCATCGGGATGTCAAGCCTTGGTAAGGTTCTTCGCGTTGCTTCGAATTAAACCACATGCTCCACCGCTTGTGCGGGCCCCCGTCAATTCCTTTGAGTTTCAACCTTGCGGTCGTACTCCCCAGGTGGAGTGCTTATTGCGTTAGCTGCGGCACCGAGGATTCCTCCCCGACACCTAGCACTCATCGTTTACGGCGTGGACTACCAGGGTATCTAATCCTGTTTGCTCCCCACGCTTTCGAGCCTCAGCGTCAGTTTCAGTCCAGAAAGCCGCCTTCGCCACTGGTGTTCTTCCTAATATCTACGCATTTCACCGCTACACTAGGAATTCCGCTTTCCTCTCCTGTACTCTAGCTTGATAGTTCCAAATGCAATCCTCGGGTTAAGCCCAAGGCTTTCACATCTGGCTTACCATGCCGCCTACGCTCCCTTTACACCCAGTAATTCCGGATAACGCTTGCCCCCTACGTATTACCGCGGCTGCTGGCACGTAGTTAGCCGGGGCTTCTTATTTAGGTACCGTCATTTGTTTCTTCCCTATTGATAGAAGTTTACGAGCCGAAACCCTTCATCCTTCACGCGGCGTTGCTGCATCAGGCTTTCGCCCATTGTGCAATATTCCCCACTGCTGCCTCCCGTAGGAGTTTGGGCCGTGTCTCAGTCCCAATGTGGCCGATCACCCTCTCAGGTCGGCTACTGATCGTCGCCTTGGTGGGCTGTTATCTCACCAACTAGCTAATCAGATGCGGGCCCATCCTGTACCGAATAAATCCTTTCTTCCTCAGAAGATGCCTTCCGAGGACCACATGCGGTATTAGTCATCGTTTCCAATGATTATTCCCCAGTACAGGGCAGGTTGCCCACACGTTACTCACCCGTCCGCCACTAAGATGGAAAGAAATCCTGCCGAAGCTCTCATTCTAACAATCTTCGTTCGACTTGCATGTGTTAAGCACGCCGCCAGCGTTCATCCTGAGCCAGGATCAAACTCTTATGTTAAAATTTACAAACGGCATCGTCGGTTGGAAATTTTATAAGTGAGTTTTCGTAGAAAAGTCACGCATAAAGCCCAGCGACTTGCACACTTTGAGTTGACCTAGCCAGTTAATCTGGCTATCCTCCGGTTTTTTCGAAACCGGCAAACTCTTGTCATTATTTTTGTCAGATGTCGTCTTTTTCGCTTTGCGAAAAACCGTTCGCTTCTCACCATTTTGCTCCCTCTGACACTTTGCAGTGTTAGGTCGGTCGCTCCATAAACGGTTCGAAACTCACTGACCGAATTGACTATGGGTTGTAAGTTTCATTCACTATTCTATTTTCAAAGTTCACAGCGCATTTCACAGCGCAGGATTTATTCTAGCAAAGGTTATCCATATTGTCAATACCTTTTTTCATTTTTTTCAGACTTTTTTTCTTTTTTTCCAAAAACCCTGATTTTATCAGCTTTCTTCCAGCACCACTTTCCGGAAAACTTCACCGATATTTTCCGCAATGACCAGATCCGCCTTTTTATCCATGCTAGTGGCGGACTTATTGATAAGCACCAGATATTTACCGCGGAAATAATGCAGAAGCCCCGCTGCCGGGTATACATTCAGGCTGGTACCGCCCACAATGAGCATTTGGGCGTGAGAAATATCATAAACCGCTTCTTCTATGGTCTGTTCGTTCAATCCTTCTTCATAGAGCACCACATCAGGACGCACAATGCCGCCGCATTTGTCACAGCGGGTAATGCCCTCGTCTTTGGTCACATAATCCAGATCAAATTCCTTGCCGCACTTCAGACAGTAATTCCGATACAATGTGCCATGAAGTTCCAGCACCCGTTTGCTGCCGCCTTTCTGGTGCAGATCGTCGATGTTTTGTGTAACGACAGATTTCAGCTTGCCCATTTCCTCCAGCTTTGCCAATGCTTTATGGCAGTCATTTGGTTTTGCATCGGGATAGAGCAGATTCTTTTTATAATATTGAAAGAAAATATCGGGATGCGCCTCAAAAAAAGAATGGCTCAATATGATTTCCGGGCGATAGCCATATTCACTGATGGCTGTAAAAATCCCCTTTTCCCCACGGAAGTCAGGAATGCCGCTTTCCGTAGACACGCCTGCGCCGCCAAAAAATACAATATTGTCACACTCTGCAATCCAGTCTTTCAATTTCTGCAGTTTTTCATCCATGAAAAAGTCCCCCTTTCGGTTCTTTGTCTATGTCCCCATTATACGCTTTTTCCTCTGTATCTTCAATGGAAACGAAAAAAGGCAGCCATTTCTCCTCTGCCCTTCAGACTGTCTCTTTTGCAAAAACAGGAGAGGACTTGAGCAGTGAAAGAAATCCCAAATGAAACCCATAATCAGAATTCACTGATTACAAAGAAAACAGCACGTTTCGCGGCATTTTCTGCCTATAAAACGTGCTGTCGATTTTTTCGATACCCTCAGGCAGAGAAAAATCCCTGCCATCCCCTTTATTCTGTTTCTGTATTTTCTTCTTTTTTCGGTTTCACAAGGACTGTGGTGCCCAAAATGCGGTGGTTATCCACATTATGCACCTGAATTTGCATTTCTTCCGTATTTACCAAGAAAGATGCGCCGTCATCAGGCACATGCCCCAGCACACCGCAGACATAACCGCCGAATGTTTCATATTCTTCTACAGGCAATGTCACATCCAAAGCTTCTGCCACTTCTTCCAGATCCGCACTGCCGGAAATCTTCCATTCCAAATCACCAGTCTTTAGAATTTCCACTTCTTCCACTTCTTCTTCCTCTTCGTAGAAATCCCCCACCAACAGCTGTATCAAATCACGCAGGGTGATGATACCACTCAAGCCGCCGTACTCATCCAGCAAAATAGCAAAATATTTCCGTTCCTGTTTCATATTCGCCAAAAGCACATCTGCTTTCACCGTTTCCGGCACAAAATAAGGCTTATCTACGGCATTTGCCATAACGCTTTCCCGACTTCTGTCTGTCAGACGGAAAAAGTCCTTTGTATCCAGCACACCGATGATATCGTCATCATCCTCCCCGCTGATGGGGTAATAGGTAAAGCGGCTGTTCTGAATGGTTTCTTCCCAAACAGTCATATCGTCGTCCAAATCCAGCATCACCACATCCACACGATGGGTACATACTTCTTCCACAGATGTATCATCAAACGCAAATACGTTCTGAATCATTTCCACTTCTTCTTCATCAAAGGTTCCCTTTTCGTTGCCTGCTTCCAGCATCATGCGAATTTCTTCCTCGGAAACTTCTTCGCCGTTGTCGTTGGGGTCAATGCCCACCAGACGCAAAATGCCGTTTGTGGAAACAGTCAGCAGCCATACCAAAGGGGCGGAAATTTTATAAACCGCCGCCAGCAGACCAGAAAGCCCCAATGCCAAAGATTCGGACTTCTTCATGGCCACACGTTTTGGCACCAGTTCCCCGAATACCAGGTTGAAGTACGCCAAAACAACGGTAATCACCAGCAGACACACAGATTTCAGCACGTTTTCTGGAATCCCGATGCCTGTAGCTGCCAAAGCCGCAGCCAGAGGGCCTGCAAAGCTTTCTGCCGCGAACGCACTGGAGAGCATCCCTGCCAGAGTGATGGCTACCTGAATGGTGGCAAGGAATCTTGCAGGCTGTTCTGTCAGGTTTACCAGTCGTCCTGCCCGTTTATCTCCGTCCTGTGCCATTTTCTTCAATTTCGTTTCATTTGTGGAAATGACCGCGATTTCCGCACTTGCGAATATGGCGTTCAACGCAATCAACACTACTTGTAACAATAAAGGTTCCCAACTCATATCTCTCATTCCTCCGTTTTGATTCTTCCAAAAATTATCTCGTTCTATACATTCTTACAAACACAAAAAGGCATACTCTACCCCTTCCAATTCCGGGCAGACTACACCTCACTCTCTTTTTCTGACATCAAAACGCTTTGGAATTGTTAAGTTGGCGTCCGTATCGCTGTCCGCGTCCATGCTTTTTGTCACACTCCTTTCAAATTAGAACATATCATCTCATATTTCCTTTTTCCTGTCAATTAACGAACCGTTAAGAAATCAGTCACAAAAAAACAGGAAAGCCTTTCGGGGCATCTTCATAAAAAAGCCGGAATCTTTATCATGACAAAAGATTCCAGCTTTCTGAATTTACAGGATTTTATAATGTTTTCTCTTTAAGCCTTCAGCCAGCCGTTTTTCTGCAAAAATTCACGGATTTTTTCCATAGCTGTCTGTAGCTGTTCCATGCTGTAAGCATAAGAAATGCGCACATGTCCTTCGCCGCTTTCGCCGAAAGCATCCCCTGGCACCACTGCAACACCGGCTTCATAGAGCAGACGTTCGCAAAATTCCTGGGAAGTCAAGCCTGTCACGGCAATAGAAGGGAATACATAGAATGCCCCTCTGGGTTCAAAGCATGTCAGCCCCATATCATTGAGCGCTTTCACCAGATACTGCCGTCTTTCGTCATAAGCCCCACGCATTGCCCCCACATCACTGTCGCAAAGGGCATCATCCCGCAGGGCTTCCATGGCGCCATACTGGCTCATGGTAGGGGTACACATGATGATATAAGCATGTACCTTATTGATGACTTTCATCAGTTCTTTAGGACCTGCCGCGTAACCCAGACGCCAGCCTGTCATGGAGAAAGACTTCGCAAAGCCGTTGAGCACCACTGTCCGTTCTTTCATGCCTTCCACAGAAGCGATAGAAACATGATTTTTGCCGCCGTAAGTCAGTTCCGCGTAAATTTCATCGGAAATCACCAGCAAGTCGTGTTTGATGCAGACAGGCGCGATCCGTTCCAAATCTTCCCGTTCCATGATGGCACCCGTAGGGTTATTGGGATACGGCAAAATCAATGCCTTTGTTTTGGGTGTGATAGCCGCTTCCAGTTCTTCCGGCATGAGTTTAAAGTCATTTTCCGCTTTGGTAGTCACCACCACAGGCACACCATGCTGCAACTGAATAGCAGGTTTATATGCCACATAGGAAGGTTCCACCACCAGCACTTCATCCCCCGGTTCCAGAACCGTACGCAGTGTTACGTCAATGGCTTCGGACGCACCAATGGTGCAAAGAATCTGGTCTGTGTCATAATCCAGATCAAAACGGCGTTTCAGATAATGGGCAATTTCCTCCCGCAGTTTGGGCATGCCCCAGTTGGAGGAATATCTTGTTTTGCCTTCTGCCAGAGAATCCATGGCCGCTTTCCGCACACGTTCCGGTGTTTTGAAATCCGGTTCCCCAACGCCAAGGGAAATGATGTTGTCCATGGTAGCTACAATATCAAAAAATTTCCGAATACCGGAAGGCGGCAGAACCGCCACATGTTTTGCTGTAAAATCTCTCATTTCTACACCTTCTCTTTCGTAAATTATAATTTCACCTGATACAGAGCGTCACTTTTTGGCTGTTCCAGCACTCTTTCCACGCCCTGTTCCAAAATGGTCTTTCCTCTTTCTGTAATGCGACCAATGACAGCCGCTTCAATGCCCGCAGTCGCCAGTTTTTCCACCAACTCCGCTCCGTCAAAAGCAGAAATGATCATAGTACCGCTGGAAATAAGAAGCAAAGGTTCAATGCCTGCTTCTTTGCAGACAGCCTTTGTCACTTCTTTGATGGGGATGTTGTCCGCAAAGACCTGTACGCCTTTTTCAGAACATTCCGCCAGTTCCCAGACTGCCCCCAAAATGCCGCCTTCTGTGGCATCGTGCATAGCAGTTGCGCCGTGTTCCATGGCAATGCGGCTTTCGGTGCCTACAGACAAATAGCCTTTCATATCTTTGGCTTCTTCCAGCAGTTCTTTGTCCATGCGCTGTGCCAGAACATCCTCATGTTCATGGGCAATGATGGCTGTCCCTTCCAGACCTGCCCATTTTGTCATGATGACGTCCTGCCCCACTTCCGCGCCGCCAGTGCAGACCATTTTCCGATTTCTGGTCTTACCGATGACCGTAGCGGAGATAACGGGTTTTGTAACAGCGTCTGTCACTTCCGTATGACCGCCCAAGACTTCAATGCCTAGTTCCGCCGCCGCTTTCAGGGTGCCGTGCATAAGTTCCTCCAGCATAGATTCATCGCTTTGGGGCGGCAGAAGCACCGTCATCAAAATCCCCACAGGCTCTGCCCCTGCGGAAAATACATCGTTACAGTTGATATGCACCGCCAGATAACCGGTATCTTTTGTCGCTCCAGTAATGGGGTCTGTGGAGAATACGCACAGTTCCTCTTTGGGGTCCATGGCGGAACAATCCTCTCCTGTTTTTGGACGCACCACAATATCATCCCGATGAACCTTACTGTGAGTCACCGGGTCTAAAACGATCCGCTCCAGTATCTGCGGCGGAATCTTGCCAATTTCAAACATACTATCTTATCTCCCTTTTCTGCCAAAAAGCCGCCTAAAGCAATCCTTCGCCCCACGGCTATGTTTCTTTTTTTCTGTGTACTATTTTACCACAGTCTGCATCACAGGAACAGAAATTTTTCGCTCCCATTTCCGAATCTTCCAAAAACCGAATCAAAATATAAAAAAGGTGCCTGCAATATCTGCAAACACCTTTCTCTGTTTATTGAATACCAAAACCTGGTTGTTCTGTTGATGCCGTATTCTCTTTGGATTCTTCTTTCTTTTCTTCCGCTTTCTTGGTGCCTACAGTCACCTGATCCGCTGTCGCACGATAAGAAGAAGAACTGAACCATTCCCGGCTCACCTGCTTGCCATTTTCATATACGATCTTGTAAACGCTTACCTTTGCGCCAGTTTTCCCTTTAGATGTCACCTTCCGTTCCCCTTCGGGCATGTCAGGGTCTTCTGTGACCACTTCCGCAGGCTTGGGTATGGTTTCCTCGTAAACGGTTTCATATTCCACACGATGCCCGCTGCTGTGTACTTCATGACCATAGATATTCATGACCAGATTGCCGCCGCTGGCATAGGCTTCGATCAATACAGGATATTCTGTATTATTCTTGAACTTCAGGTCTTTATAATTGCCTGCCACCGCCGCGTCACGACCCAAAGGCACATAGCCTACAGTCATGGAATGGGGATGACGCTCCACGATTTCCAGTTCCGCATCAATGACCGCATTATAAAGTGTCGTTGTTACCTGACATACGCCGCCGGCAACGTCCTGTTCCACTTTGCCGTTGTTATAAACAGCAGCGTCTTTGTAGCCGCCTTCATAGGTCTGGGGACCCAGTTCCACATTGGCAGAGAAGGTTTCTCCCGGTGCCAATACCGTGCCGTTGATATAATTACAGCCTACTGCCAGATTGGTATTTCTGTTCTTGTCACTCATGGTATAAGTGGTTTTGAAAGAGCCGATCAGGTCTGTTACATGACTGTTTGCCTCTGCTGTGATCTTGGGTTCTTCCACTTCCGCCTCAATTTTGGCAGTACCACTCATACGGGTATCTAAAACAGCTGCCGCATTGGCTTCTGTTTTCGCCTGATCCATGATGCGTCCCGTTTCTTCCGGGGTCACCACAAATTTTCCATTTTTCCGGCTGACGGTACTGTCTACGGCATGGCGATCAAATTCTCCGGCGATCTCTGTGAGTTTTGCTTTCATTTTTTCTGTATCATAGGAATATTCCAGAGGAATGTCAATGCCGTCTTTCAGCAGCTGGGCACCAGCCTGGAACCGTTCTTTCTCCGTGCCTTCCCGACCTGTGTTATAAGCCTGTTCCACAGCTTCTTCCAGATGATATCCGGCGCCAAGTTCTGTAAAAGGCACTTCCCATTTTGTTTCCTCATCAAACTGGAAGGTAAGTACCTGCCCATTGACTTCAGTCACATACTTTTCCTCCAGTGTCGCCAGTGCTTCTTCTTTGCTCATGCCCTCCAGCGGAATACCATCTACAGTAACACCCTGATAGATACCTTCCGCGGAAAGGAGTTTCAGCACCTGATGTCTGTGATAGAAATAATATCCCAAACCTCCTGCCGCAGCCACCAGAACAACGACCAATGCCCCGATCATTATTTTCTTTTTCTGTGCCTCATGACGTGCTTCCCGTCTGTGGCTTCTTACACCCTTTTGCAAATAAACCCCCAACTTTCTATAACAGTTGTTTTCCTTTTTCCGAATGCAGAAAAACGGCTTCGCCTATACAAGTTTATTGATTTTCAACAGATAGTATGTCAGAAATCAATACTTCTTCTATCATAGCGAAGCCGTATAAAAAAAACAATATCAATTATAATAAATTTCCTTACATTTTTATTACATAATTGGTACAGAATCCTAATTTTTACGGCGTTTTTTTGCGTCCAGAAGCCGTTGGGTTGTATTTTTATGCTCTGCCGCCGTATCCGCGGTTTTTTCCGCAGGCGTTGTTTTCTGCTCTTTTTCTTTGGGTATCTGTTCTTTTTCCGCCTGTTTTGCAGGGGCTTTCACCGGTTTTTCCGCTTTTTTCACCTGTTTTCTGTCTTTTCGTACCGCAAGAGCACCTTCCGCTTTCTGCAATGCCATAGGGAATCTCCGCAGGAAAATATCCAGCAAAAGCAGGAGTACCCCCAGTATCAGCAAGGGATTCTGCATGGACTGATGTTTCACAGACTGCGCCGCGTCTGCCGCGAAAACCTCACTGCCATTTGTCAGCACTCTGCCGCCGGTGCTTTCGACAATCTGCTGAAGGAGCTGACTGCCGTTTTCTCTGGTGGTCATATCATACTCTTTAGGATAAGACAGATAAAATCCTGTATTGGCATTGGTGGTGGTTCCGTCTTTTTCCTCCACCTGCACTGCCGCCAGATACGCCCCTTCTTTTGCCGAAGAAAAGACACCTTCATAAACACCCGGAGCCGTAGACTGCATCTGTACCGTTTCTGTTTCGTTGTCAGAAGAAACCACCGTCACCTGTACCTGTGATACCTCCTCAGAAAAAGGCATGGTCAGCCGCAGAACGCTGTCCGCTTCACCGGCTTCCGCCGTCAGGGTCATATCCGTCATAGCATTGTTTTTCATCATCCAGGATACGGCATTGCGGAGGATTTTCACGCCGCTGTCTGATGCCAGCCATTTCTCCGTCCATTGTCCATGTACGTCAGGTGTCCACGCCACCGTTCTGCCCAGACCATACTGCCACGTTGCCAGAATGGGTTCTTCCTTGTCACTGATGAGCACCTGATCGGCTCTTGCTTTTGCTGTGGTGCTGATATAACCATCCAATTCTGTTACAGCGTCAATGCCCGACAAAATGGCAGAAGCATCCTGCTGCTCAGGATAAAATGTTCGGTTATTGATAAATTCTTTCCCTGCCAAAATGGTTTCTTTTGCGAAAATTTCCGGCAAGTCTGTAAATTCGTCCGTAAAGTAATACCGCCCATTGCCATTGTCCGCCAAACGCTGAAGCAGTCGTGTATCGGCACTGCCCCCTACGGCTACCGTAGAAAGGGTCATGTTCCGCTGGCGCATTTCTGCCAAAACACTGTCGTAGCCGGACTGTTCCGCCTGACCGTCTGTCAAAAGGAGGATGTGCTTCTGTTTGGTATTTTCTTCCTTCATGGCATCCACCGCCATTTTCAAGGCGGGCAGAATACTGGTGCCGCCTTCCGCCTGAATACTGCCAATGGCATTGGTCAGAGCGTCTTTGTTTTCTGTGACATTGCAAGGTTCCATCACCCATTCAGGAAAAGAGTCAAAAGCCACCACGCCTACCCGATCGCCCTGCTGGAAATGATCCAGACTGCGGATAGCCGCTTCTTTTGCCATATCTATGCGGGAAACGCCATAATTGCCGTCCATCATACTACCAGAGCGGTCAATGACCATAATCATGGTCAGGTCGGAATTCTGCCCTTCTGTTTTCAAATCCATATCCACAGGGAGCATTTCTTCCAGAGGCGTATTCTGATAACCGCCTAAGGCAAAAGCATTTTCGCCGCCGCTGATCAGCAGACCGCCACCAGTGGTGCGGACATAAGTTTCCAACGCAGGCAAAAAACCTTCCGGCAGATTTTCCGCCGATACATTGGCAAGGATGACCCCATCATAGGCTCCCAGCTGCTCCATGGCTGTGGGTGCACTGCCTGCTGTCACTTTCTGGACAGCCACCTGACCGGAAAGCATACTTTCCCATTCTCTGCCGCTGTCCTCCTGCTCTACAATGAGGATTCTGGGAATATCTTCTATATAAGTATAAGCATAAACCCGGTTGTTTTCTGCCATGGTGTCCTGGGCTGGAATAATTTCCGCCCGATAGGTGACACCACCGCCAGTAGTGGTCATATCAGAAAATACCATACGGGTTTCCCCTTTATGGATTTCCGCCGATTCATCAGCGATGAGGGTATTGCCTTTGTAAAGCCGTACCTGCGCTGTAGTATCAATGTTTGCGTCAATCTGCAACGCCAATTCATAGCGGCTGTTGATGCTGATGACTTCTGCCAGTTCCAGCTTCGTCGACTGCACTTCCGGCTGTTCTTCGGACACCAGAGGATATACATCAACGGTGATGCCTTGTGCCGCCAATGCCCGTGCCTGCTGCAAAGCATTGCCTTCTGTTTCGTTGCCGTCAGACAGAAGGACAATGCGTTTTGCGGTACCATCCGGCAAAAGAGACGCCGACAGCCGCAGGGCATTTTCCAGAGAACTGCCACCTTTGTCCACCAAAGACAAAAAGCCTGCCGTTACATTGGTATCTTTATCCGGCGTCAGTTCCACGCCAGCCCGTTTCCCAAAGGAAACCAGCCCCAACTGGTCTCGATTTTCCTTCGCTTGCTGGGCTTCCTGCAAAAACGCCTGTACCTCCGCTTCCGTTTTCTCCACGCTGGCGGAACGGTCCACGGCGAATACCGTTGTGGTGGTATTGGCTGTCATAAGCAACGTAGGGTTTGCCATGGCAAGGATCAGCACAAAGCAAAGTACCGCCCGCATGATGGTATGGACTTTTTTCCGAAACGGCGTTGCAAACTGTCCGCCTTTGGCAAAAAACAGTATGGCTGCCATTACGGGAATCAATAAAATCAGCCAATATGGCTGCTGCCAATCAATGTTCACGGCAATTCACCCGCCATTCTACAAGTAATACCACAAGGAGCAGCAACAGTACCCATTTCAGGATGCTTCTGCTGCCTTGAATTTCTTTGGTTGTGGACTGTGTCTCTTCCGTCTGTTCTCCCCGCAGGGATAAATCCGATTCCCCTTCGGTTTTCGCATTGACGCCAAAGGGCGTTTCTGTCACATTCTGTGCGCTATCTGTTTCCCGGATGGTATAAAGCCCCGGTTCTGCCGTTTCCGTCAAAGTCTGAGGAGGAAATGGCGGCGCAATGGAAATTTCCTTGCCTGCCGCAGTGACTACCTGCGCCGTTTCTGTGGTAGGCAGCAGAGAAAGGCTCACCTGTTCTCCTGCCGTCACTTGGGAAACCCCTGCGCCGTTGGCAGGGAAATACCATTCCATCAAGCGATACAGCAGGATAGGAAATTCTGTCCGCAAAGGAAAATCACTGTCATGAAGGTCAAAGCCCAGAACAGCCACTTTTCTGCCATTTGTTTCTCCGTAAAGCCCTAATGTCTGCCCTTCTGCCTGTAAAAAGGCTGTACCCCAAGAAGCGGAAAGAGGCGTTCCTTTTACCAGCGCAAAAGAAATATCACCGCAGTTTTCCAGACCACTGTCCGCCAGTCCCCGGACATTTGCCGCAAATTCCCGTTCTGCTCCCGTTTCCACAATACCGTTTCCGCTGGGTGGATTAATGAGGAACCAATGGCCATCGGTGGGCATGGTTTTGGGCAATACGCCGTCAAACACATACAGACTGTAACCCGATAAATTTTCCTGCAAAGTATCTGTCTGATACAGTTCCACCTGATCGGACAGAGAAAGGGCTTTTTCCAAAAAGAGATTGCTTTGAGAAACCAGCAGCACTTTCTGCTGCTTAGCCGCTGCCAATCCCGCAAAACGACTGTTATCTGCCGTCAGGGCATCTTCTGGAGAAATCCGCACTTCCAGTGTTTTTGTTTCCGTAGGAACGCCACGGAATACCACGTCTGTATCCCCTCCGGCTGCCGCTGTGACGGTTTTGGTGTCAAAAGCCGCACCATCCGTATAAAGGGTAACGGTTTTCTCCTGGTCACTTTTGCCATAGTGATGGAGCCTTGCCATGACATACAATCCATCTTCCTGGGCTGTGTGAGAAAGGAGTGTCACTGCCGTATTCTCCCCATCTCCGGCGTAGACCTGTTCCGTTGCGGATAATGTGCCAAGATTGCCGTATCCGTCTGTATACACCAGAATTTCACCGCCCAGCGCTTCCTGTTCCGCTGAAAGCAGGCTTTTCGCTTCTTCCCAGTTGACGCCGCCGGCTGTAGGAGATGCGTTTTCCACCATACGCAGAACCACATCTTTTTCCCCGCCGCTGACAGCAAGGATAGGCGTATCTGTGAGCATCACCAGAGAAAAACGAGAGCCCGGCGCCGTATTTTCCAAAAGTTCTGTCAAATCCGCCTTTGCGGCATCAAAACGGCTTTTTTCCACGTCCGTGGCCTGCATGCTCAAAGAGCAGTCCAAACCAATGATATAATCCCGCACCTGTATTTTCCCCATGAGATAAGGACCGGACAAGGCAAGGGCAAGGAGAAGTGCCGCCGCGATCTGCAAAAACATCAGCAGATTTTTCCGCAGCTTCTGCCATGGCTCCTGTGCCTTTGTCTGGGTCAATACCTTTTCCCAAAGATACAAACTAGGTACTTGTTTTTCTTTATATTTTTGTTTCAGTAAATACATCAACAGGATCACCGGCACGGCGAGCAGTGCCAATCCTCCCAAAAGGGGCTGTGCAAAGCGCATCGTCCCCCTCCTCTCTGCCTGTTAACTAAGCGGCACAAGCCTGCAAGTATGCCGCCACATCCTCTGGTACCTGATACACTGCCACAAAATTCTCCTTGGGAATGAGAATGTCCAGATATTTCGTCATGCCGTCCAGAATCTCCAGTGTCACATACCCCTCTTCATAAACAGTCATCTGGGCAATCTTATAATCCGTATTGGACACCGTTTCACCCAGTTCAATGGTGGCATTCTGCCGCAGGGCAAAGGTACCGCTTTCTGTCACATCTTCAGGCAATGCGTCCACCTTTGTCCAGTCGGAAACTTGAATGTCTTTCAAAAAGGCATCCATATCCTCCACTGCCATACCATCACTTTTGATGACACGAACAGGCTTTCCATGGTTGTTTTCTTCCAGAAAAATTTTCTCTGCCCAGTTGATCTTCGCCATTTCTTCTTCGATTTCCGCCTGTGCTTTCTCCCAAGCTGCGCCAGCTTCTTCCATGGCACTGCCCAACTGCTGGGAGGCATCCTTCAAACCATCTTTCAACTGCTGTTCATCCTCCGCAGAAAGATTCCCGCAGCCTGCCAGCATGCAAAGGGACAATACCCCTGCCATTTTCCAGATTTTCATATAAAATTCCTTCTTTCTTACCGTTCCAGTGTGGCGAAATAATCAGAAACCAGTTCCCGCATGCCATAGGGCACACTGCTGTTTTCCAGTGTTTCCATGGCTTCGTTGCGGTACTGCCCATAGACCGTATCATAAGGCACAGAGGTACCTGCCTGCCCCATGGTACGGTGTTCTGTTACAGTGGTCTGACCTTCCTCAGAATCCGTTCCTTTCAGCTGGGCATCATAACCATCTTTGCCTGCCGCGGAACGGGTATAAATTTTTTCCGGTTCCGTATGACCAAAGCCACGGCCCTGACCGCCTGTGCCATTGCCAGTGCCGCCATTGCCGCCATTCGTGGTTTTTCCGCCGTTTCCCTGACCTTCGCTGCCCTGACCTTCGCCGCCCTGACCTTCGCCGCCGGTGGACTCACTGCCGCTTTCCACTTTTTTCGCCAGACTTTGCTGTCCTACGTTCCGGTTGAGTTTTTGCAGGCTGCTTCTGAGGGCACTATTCACCTGTGCCTGAGAAAGGAGGGCATTTTTCACCGCTTCCCCTGCTTCTGACGGGTCTGCCCCATTTTCCAGAGCTTCTTCCAAGGCTTTCAAGGCTTCCTGCAACTCCTCATCACTGATGTTTTCCGCAGCTTCTGCCAGCTGTTGTGCTAGGGCTGCCGCCTGCCCTTTATCCATGGCTGCCATTTTCTGCAACAGCTGTTCCATCGCCTGAGAAATGGCTGCCTCATCCCCTTGTTCCAAGGCTTCAGACAATGCTGCCGTACTTTCTTCCTGCTTCAGTGTTTCCGCCAACTCCTTCAAATCTTTGGGGACACTTTCCTTTTCCAGCTGTTTCATATTCTGCTGGGCTTTCCGCACAGCTTCCTCGGCGGCTTTTTTGGTCTTTGCTGTTTTCAAATCTTTTTCCAGCGCCTTTGCCGCCTCCAGAAAGACTTTCTTCTCCTCTTTGGAAAGTTCCGGTGTTTCTTCTTTCTTTACCTGCTCGATTCTTTCCAGCTGGGCATTGGCATAGACTTCCGCCTCTTTATCCCGCAGTACAGGCACAAAACCGGCACCAATGGTGAGCACCACCACCAGCGCCAGAACACGCATCACCTTCACAGGCAAACACATCCGGTAAAGTTTCGCGAAATCCATTTCTTTGGCTTTGGCAAACCCATCTGCCACTGCCATTTCTTCCACGGGATTCTGTGTGCCTTTGCCCAGAAGTTCCATAGTGGTGATCATTCGTTCCGCGCCGCCCAAAGCGTCTGCCGCTTCCGCCGTTTCTTTCTCTGTTACTTTTCGCAGGGAAAACGCTGCTGTGAGTGCTGTGAGCAGCCCCAGCAAAACAAACACGCCGCAGAGAGACAAAGCCGGAATCTCCGTCCAAAATTTGGACAATACAACAACGGCGAGGCATAAAATGCCTGCCGCCGTTTCTCCATATATAAACCATTTCAAAAACCGCTCCGCCATGAGTTTATGCCGCAGGGGAGCCAGTAAACGTAAAAATTCTTTCATGGCTTATCCTTCCTTTTTCCGTACCTTCTTTTTCCGTACTTTCTTTTCCCGTACCGGATTGATGATATACGCAGAAAGCAATACAAACACCACAATGATCGCCAGATCAAATACCAGATGCAGCAGCCACATATGTGTGCCCATCCACTGATAAATCGCAGATGTCTGGTCCGTCATACGCAGCAAAGAACTGGTCACGTTAATCCCCAGCTGGGCATCCATCAAAGAGAAAAACGCCACACCAGGGTTTGGAATCAGGATCAAAATGGTTGCCAGTACAGGAATATCTCCGTTATAAATACCGTCATAAGACATATAGTAAAAAGCCAGCAGCACCAAAGTACCGAAGCACAAAAATCCAATGACCAGATACATAAGCACGATGGATACAATGGTGCGTTTAAACAGACAAGAGAAAAATACAGAAACACTGCCTACCATACAAGCTGTCACCAGCACAAAGGCAAACACTTCCGCTACCTGCACCACAGATACGGCACCAAAGTAAAAGGCAATGGCAAAAATAGGCAATGTTGCCACCACCAGCAGCAGCACATACATCAAAGAGGATGCCAGTTTTCCCAGTACAATGGAAAGAGGGCTCATTTTTGTCACCAGCAGCAGATCCAATGTCTGCCGTTCCCGTTCCCCACTGATACTGCCTGCCGCCACTGCCGGGGCAGTCAAAAGCACCAGCCCCATCTGCACCGCAGCCAGCACCACATAGAGCCACACCATCGCCGAGGGGTCAAAGCTCAAATCGTGATTCTGGAATATCGCCAAATCAATATACAGCATGGCGCCCACTGCTGAGATGATCAGAAACACCACCAACGCCCCATAAGTTTTCCAGCTGCGCATAGTGGTAATGGCTTCTTTCCGCAAAACCGGATTCATCATACGCCTGCACCTCCTGTCACCTGCATGAAGATTTCTTCCAGATTGCCTTCTTTCTCACGGAAGGACACAATTCCAATGCCCTTTTCCACCAGATGTTTCAGGATTTCCGCCAGCATTTCCTCGCTGCCGTCAAATACAAATTCCAGATCGCTGGTGTTTTCCGTGATTTCTTTTACCGCAGGCATTTCCCGCAGAATTTCCACTGCGCGGGATACTTCCGCCAGAGGGCGCACATAAATGACGCGTTTCTGGGTCAGCTGCCGCATGATTTCCTGCACCGTTCCCTGTGCCGCCAGTTTCCCTTGGTTGATGATGCCCACTTCTGTACACATCTCTGCCAACTCCGGCAGGATATGAGAGCTGATGACAACGGTTTTTCCCATGGACTGCAACTGTTTGAGGATTTCCTTCATTTCCACACGGGCACGAGGGTCAAGACCCGATGCCGGTTCATCCAAAATCAGTAGTTTCGGGTCATGGATGAGGCTCCGTGCCAGACAAAGACGCTGTTTCATCCCTCTGGAAAGAGAATCCACATAAGCCTCTTTTTTATGGGACAGGTCTACGATATCCAGCAGACCGTCAATGATGTCCTTCCGGTCTTTATAGGGAATCTCATATGTTCCCGCGTAAAAATCCATGTATTCCGTCACTTTCAGGTTATCGTACACGCCGAAAAAGTCCGGCATATATCCAATTTTCGTCCGCAGCAGTCTGGGATTTTTTGTCATATCCACGTCATCCATCCAGATGCTGCCTTCTGTTGCCTGCAAAAGTCCTGCCATGATACGCATGGTGGTGGTCTTTCCTGCGCCGTTTGGTCCTACAAAGCCGTAAATACTGCCATCAGGCACGGTCAGTGTCAAACGATCCACTGCCGTAAAATTGCCGTAGCGTTTCACCAGTTCTTTCATTTCAAGCATACAGACCGCCTCCTTTCACACGCATTCTGGGTGCATGGATATAAGATCCCGGTTCCAGATACATTTTGAACTGTACCACACGTTCTTCGTTGATATAGTCCTCACCGGGGGCATAAGGTGTTTCCACAAAAGCTTCCCATTGTCCCGTTTTCGCGTTATACACCTGAGGGTCTGCATACATACCGGAGTTGTAGCTTTCATCAAAAGCAAACTGGACCTCATCAATACGCACACCTTCACCGATGGCATAGCGCAGAATCACTTCCTGTTCTGTATCCAAATAGTTATTCACTTCACAGAAATTATTCCAATTATCATAATGTATGCCATAGTCCCCTGCCTGTTCTGTTGTTTCCGGCAGAACCGTAAAGGGCAGATCGAAGGATTTCTCACGGCTCAAATCTTTACTGCCTGCGGTATGGAACATACTCAGACAATTTTCCTTTGCAGGTTTTCCATTCAAATATTTCACACTGTCAAAGATGGGCATGTCACTGAAACCGAAAAACTCATACGTAATCTGGCTGTTTTCCCATCCATTCCGTTCTGATGTATCCCAATTATGGAGAATTTCCATCAATTCCTGTTCACGCAGCAAAGTATATCCTCGTTCTTCCGTAATGGTGCCATTCTGCACCTGTTCCCACATGGAGACACCGTCTTCCGCAAACAGAGAAGACATGCGGGAACCATATCTTTCATGGATATTTTCCGCTTTCAGACTGCAAGAAACATCCATGGTTTCCCCTGCCGGCAGTTCCCCCAAAGGGATATATACATAGTCCAGTTTCAGATAGGCATCCATAAAGTTTACAGAGGTTCCGTTTGTCACAGTACCCACAACTTTTTCTCCATCAAATTCCACATGACTGGTCACGCTGCCGCCCAGTTCCAATGCGGTAGAGGCACTGGCATAATTTGTTTCCCACGCCATATTGTCATAAAACGTGATATCCGTACCATCTCCAATGGTAACTTTATAATCCATTTCTTCTGCCTTGCCATTGCCGTCATACCAGTTATTATCCACCTGCGGCTGCACAGGAATAGGTAATTCGCTTTTCAGTGTCACATCGCCGCTACCTGGCACTTTGGCAGCCATGGCGATTCTCGCTTCTCCAATACTGCTGCCTTCTTCCATTTCCACAATGGCTTTTGTACTGATCAAGCCATTATGATAGGTGCTTTTGCCTGCCAGTATGAACACCACGCCCAAAAATACAACAGATAATACAGGAATGGTGATCCATCCCAGTTCTCTGCGGTCTTTTTTCTTCAGCACAATATACATGACAGGACCTGCCAGTACGATATAAATGCCTACAACCAAAAAGATTGCAAACATGGAATTCCCAGCTACAGAAGGAAAGCGGTCCGCGGTGTAACGAAGCTGATTGGCGATTTCCACCCTTACATCGTCTCCTCTTACAGTATATAAATCACCGCAAAGTCTTTCCAGTACGTCTGTCTGCTGAGGCATATTAGCAAAAGGCGCCAATCCCAAAGCAAAATGATGCAGCAGCACATATCCGCCGCCATAAGGAATGAGAGAAGTCAAAGGCGTACCATTTGCTGTCCATTTCACAGTCGCTTTTTCCGCGGAAAGTCCTGCGACAGTCAAAGGTGCCGGCAAAGAAAATGTCATCCCACCAAGAGCGGAAATACCGCTGACGCTCCGGGTGCCATTCACAGATACATCCACAAAATCCAGACCAGAAAGGACTTTCTGCGCCTGCACGCCTGTACCCAATACAAGAAGCCCTCCATTATCCACCCAGTTTTTGAGAGATCTTTTCTGGGCATCTCCCAATGTGGCTGTATCAAAATCGTCGATGATGAGCACCGAGAAATTATCCATGACATTCTCAGATGCTGGAAAGGTTTCCCGATCCAAGAAGAACACAGCATTTTTCTCAGACAGGTTCATCCCTGCCAGATATTGTACCTGTGCAGGCTGTTCACTCAGAACGCCCACTGCCACCGTTTCAGGAGAAAGGGCATCTACGGGTACTTTTTTCTGAAATACCACATTGCCGCCCTCATCCACCAATGACACTTCCATATTGCGCCGTACCGTATTCAGAGCCATTTCCATGGAAACCTGTTTGGTGGCGCCTTCCGGCAATTCCAGCTTCTGGCTGTACAGAGCGTATTTCTGATAACCGCTGTCTGTGTTTTCGTAGGTATAGACCTTTACCTGGAATTCCCCCCGAAAAGCCTCTCCCTGATTGGTCAAGGTAGCTGTCAGAGGTGTGACTTTCTCTACAATATAAGAGTTATCAAAACCTACTTGCAAATCCAGTGTAAACCGGTCACCGCCAATGGTTTTTTCCTGTTCCTGTTTTGGCTCTGCCGCTGGGTCTGCCACATCCACATTGGTGACTGCTGTCACGGTCTGTGTGGTCGGAGTTGCGGCAAAAACCGGTGAAAGCAAACCCAATACCATAACCAGAGCAATCACCAACGCAATGACAGCAAAAATCCTTTGTTTGAATCTTTGTTTTTGATGATACTTCATAGCTGTCCTCCCCGTCTAATAGAAACATGATCGTTTTTCTTTCATTATAACAAGGGGTTTCCTGAAATGTTTTAACTCTTTCTTACAATTTTCTTCTATTTTCTTTGAAAAACAGACGCTCATCCAATCCCATCTCCATAAGAAACCGGGATGGCTTCAAAGGCTTCTCATAGCGGTTTTCCGTGAAGGATAAAAACAGTCTGTCCTTGGTGCGGGTCAGCCCCACATAAAACAACCGTCTTTCTTCTTCCAAAGCATTGCCTTTTCTCCCTTTTTCATAAGGGATAATACCTTCCGCCAGAGAAGGCAGGAACACTGCTCCAAATTCCAGTCCCTTTGCCCCATGGAATGTGGTCAGCGTCACACCATGGGTATTTCCTTTCTGCTTAGACTGCTCTTTCATCTGTCGACTCAGCTCTTCCATTTTTCGCACAAACTCTGTGCCGTTTTCCGTTCCTTTTGCCGTTTCCGTGATTTCATCGGCAATTTCTATCATATTGGACAGGCTGGCTTTCCGATATGCCGCGTAGTCCGAAAGATATTCATCATACCCCACCACTTTCCGCACATACCGCAAAGCGTCATATGGCTTTCGTTTCTGTATCTGCCGCAAATCTCCCTCCAGTCCTTCCAGATGTTCCGCCTGCCATTTCTGCAAAGAAGGGCAGACATGAAGGCTCCGCAAAAGACCATAGGGCATCCCTTCCGCCTCCGCCAACAAATCTTTGCTGATATATCGCTTTGGTTTATTCACGATTCGCAACAAAGATGCGTCGCTGTCACGATTTTCCGCCAGAAACAGATATGCCGCCAAATCCCGGGCAATCCAATGGTCATACAGATGGAATCCCCCATCTCGCAAATGGTAAGGAATCCCCCTGCGGAACAAGGCTCTGGCAAAAGCGCCCCCTTGGATATTGGTACGATAGATCACGGCGATTTCTTCTATAGGCATTCCCTCTTCCAATAAACGAGCGATTTTCTGGGCTGTCAGTTCCGCTTCTTCCCCACTGTCTTTTGTCACAAAAACATTGATACGCTCACCCAAATCTCTGTTGCCTTTGATTTCCTTTTCATAACGGCTCACGTTGGTGCCGATGACCTGGGATGCCAATCGGATGATACGCCCGGAACAACGATAATTCACATCCAGAAAAACTTTTTCTGTGCCCGGAAAATCTTTGGGAAAATCCAGCATAAAGGAAGGACTGGCTCCACGAAAACCATAAATGCTCTGGTCATCATCCCCCACCACAAACAGATTGTTTTTCGGTGCCGCCAGCATTTGCAGACAGGCATACTGGGCACGGTTCACATCCTGAAATTCGTCTACCAGTATATAATCAAAACGATCCTGCCATGCCTTTCTGGTCTTTTCGTCCTGTGACAAAATTTCATAACATTCTGTCAGCATATCGTCGAAATCAATTTTTTCATTCCGCCGTTTCCAGCCGTCAAATTTCTTTGATAATGCCACAAATTCCTCTTTGGGCAGCCCTTCCGGCATAAAATCCCGCACATCCAGTAACTGATTTTTCATAAGGGAATACTGGCTGAAGAACTGCTGTATGTATTCTTCCTGATCCTGCACAGAAATATGGGCTTCCGTCACCAGTTTCTGTAAGGTATGCCGCCGTTCTTCTTCTGACAGGACCTGTTCCAAACTGTAACCGCAGGATTGGCGCAGGATACGGAAAAAGACACTATGGAATGTGCCGAACATCACACCCGTTTTTCCCCGCAAAGCGGCATATCTTGTTTTCATCTGTTCTGCCGCCGCTTTTGTGAAAGTAATGACCAGTATCCGGTGGGGAGAAACGCCCATTTTTTCCGTCAGACGGCGAATTCGCTGTATAATGACGGTAGTCTTTCCGCTGCCGGGACCTGCCAGCACCAGCATGGGACCTGTCCCATGGGAAATGGCACGTATTTGGTTGGGATGTAACGTCTGCGCCATGATTCATTTGCCTCCTTTTGGGTTCTGTTTTCAGTATATCATATTTTCCTCCTCTGTCGTAACACAATAGAAGCTTAAAAAAATCTTTATATGTTCGTAACGCTTTGTTACTTGTCAAAGAATGTCTTTTATATTAAAATCGCATAAGAGAGTGAAAAACAGGAGGTGGCAAAATTGAATATCGGGATCTTTACCGATACCTATTTTCCCCAGCTCAACGGCGTCGCAACTTCCGTTCAGACATTGCGGCGAGAACTGGAAAAAAAGGGACATCAAGTATATATCTTCACGCCTTATGACCCACGACAGCAGCAGGAAACGGATGACCATATCTTCCGTTTGCCCAGCATGCCTTTTATTTTTGTCAAAAACTATCGGGCTTGCTTTGTCTGCCCGCCCCATATTCTGCGTAAGATTCACCGGTTAAAACTGGATATCATTCATACACAAACAGAATTTTCTCTGGGATTTTTAGGAAAACTCATTTCTAAAACATTCAGCATTCCCATGGTACATACCTACCACACCATGTACGAAGATTATGTACATTATATTGCCGGAGGGTATCTCATTTCTGCCGAAGGTGCCAGAGAATTCAGCCGAATCTTCTGCAATACAGCTATGGCAGTCATTGCGCCCACCCAAAAGACAGAGCGGCTTCTTCGCAGTTACGGCGTCAGCAAGCCCATTTCCATCATCCCTACAGGCATTGACACTTCCCACTTCCGCAAATCCAATTATGACCCTGCGGAAATATTGGAACTGCGTCACAGCCTTGGCTTGAAAGCAGATACACCGGTGCTTCTTTCCATCGGACGTATCGCCAAGGAAAAAAGCATTGATGTGATCATTGGCGCGCTTCCCAAACTACTGGAAAAACTGCCCGGCACCATGATGGTCATTGTAGGGGAAGGCATGGAAACAGAAAATTTGAAAAAACTCGCCGATACTCTCGGCATTGGTGATCACCTGCTTTTTACAGGTGGGAAGCCTTGGTCGGAAATCGGAAAATATTATCAGTTGGGTGATGTTTTTTGCAGCGCTTCTTTATCAGAAACCCAGGGGCTTACCTTCGCGGAAGCCATGGCAGGGGGCATCCCTGTTGTTGCCAGACGGGATGACTGCATCGTCAATTTCATGACCCATGGAGAAACAGGCATGTTCTTTGATGATCCTGCGGAACTGCCTGATCTGCTTTATCGTGTCCTGACTGATACATCTTTACGGGAACATCTTTCCATAACATCTCAAAATACCATGGAAAATCTCTCTGTGGAAACATTCGGAAATCATGTAGAAGAATTATACGAAAAAGTCGTACGGGCATGCCAAAACGCGGAAAGCATTCCTCTGCCCTCTCTGCCTGTCATCAAAGGTGTTCGAGTTGCCAACCGCATTTCCAGAATACCTCAAAAGCTGGCGCATCGCAGTCGTTCCTATTCTTCACATATTGCACAAAGGCTGTCCTTCTTGCCCAGACACCGTTCCTAAAAGAGCAAGCCATTTTCGAGGGGACAGAAACATGTCCCTTCGAAAATACAAAAAAATCTCAAAAAACCTATTGACAAAATATGTGCTTTCCTGTATTATATTTCTTGCGTGAATCACGTATGTGAGTGTAGCTCAGCTGGATAGAGCGTCTGACTACGGATCAGAAGGTCGCGTGTTCGAATCATGTCACTCACGTTAGGAGCTGTTCAAATGAACAGCTCTTTTTCTTTTTCCTCAATCAAATACAAAAAAAGAAACTTCTTTCGGGGCATCTTCATAAGAAAAAGAAGGCGGAAATTTTCTTAGACAAAGACTTCCAGCCTTCTTTTTTTACAGCATTTTTGCTTCCAAAAACAGTCATCACCGTTTCCCTGAAAAAACCAAGGTAAAGGTAAAATGATATTTTCTTATGGGAAAACAGCTTTTTATAACGATTTTATGCAAAAATACAAAAGGCGGCTTTGAAAAGCCGCCTTTCTTTTCGTGGTAGTATAAAATTTGATTATTTGTCAACAACAGGAATTTCGTCATCAGACCATGCATCCATATTGTCGTCGAACAGATATTTCTTGGTTTCAGATGCGATTACACCACTCAGACCAAGCAGAGCAACCAAGTTGGGGAATGCCATAGATGCATTCAGGATGTCCGCAATGCCCCAAACAACGTCCAGGCTGACTACGGAACCGATGAATACAACGATGGTCCATGCGATACGGAAAGGCATGATTGCTTTCTGACCACACAGGTATACCCAACATCTTTCACCATAATAGCTCCAGCCCAGAATTGTGGACCATGCGAAAGTGATCAGACCGATTGTCAATACGATAGGTCCAATAACAGGGATGTTGCCGAATGCTGCGGAAGACAGAGAACCACCTGTCAGACCAGCCATACCTTCGGGGTCTTTCATGATAGAAGATACCAGAACCAGACCTGTCAGCGCACATACGATAACTGTATCCCAGAATACACCAGTCATAGCGATCAGACCCTGACGAACGGGGTTTCTTGTTACAGCTGCCGCGTCAACGATAGGAGCGGAACCCAAACCAGATTCATTGGTGAACAGACCGCGGGCAATACCGAAGCGGATCGCCATCATAACTGTGGAACCGATGAAACCGCCGCCTGCTGCCTGAGGTGTGAATGCGCTGGAAACGATCAGTTTCAGTGCGGGCAGTACATAAGAACCATTCAGAACCAGAATGATGATACAGCCAATGATGTAGAAACCAGCCATGAAAGGAACCAGTTTTTCACATACTTTTGCGATAGACTTAACGCCGCCCAGAATAACCAGACCTGTCAAAACAGTGATAACTGCGCCTGTGATGTAAGGAGATACGCCGAATGTATCGTATACCATACCAGTAATGGAGTTACCCTGTGTACCGTTACCGATACCGAAGCAGGCAAAACCAGCAAACAGCGCGAATACTACGCCCAGCCATTTCTGTTTCAGACCTCTTTCCAGAGCATACATGGGACCACCGATCATGCCGCCATCTTTGCCTTTTACTCTGTACTTGATCGCCAGAACGGCTTCGCCGTATTTGGAAGCGATACCGAAGCAGCCTGTCAGCCATACCCAGAATACCGCACCAGGACCACCGGATGCGATGGCTGTAGCAACGCCGACGATGTTACCAGTACCGATGGTCGCTGCCAGTGCAGTTGCCAGCGCACCGAAACCAGATACGTCACCTTCTGCTTCTTTGTCGGGTGTTACGGAAAGCTTGATGCCTTTGAATACATATCTCTGAATCACTCTTGTACGCAGTGTCAGGAATACGTGTGTACCAAACAGCAATACGAGCATAACTGGACCCCATACTACCCCTTGGATACTAGAAATAACATCCATCATATAAATTCCCTCCCATTATGAAAAATTAAAATGATTTCGCTGGTAGAAACCAACTTTCTGCCCTCAAAACAGCAAACCATACAATGTCCCACGAAAACATCGTCTGTTTTTATCCATTCTGATTATGCATACTTGTTAATTTCTTCACCTGTTACTATTTTATCTTATTTTTTGAAAATTACAAGAAGTTTTTTACGAAAGAAATTTTTCAAAATACATCTTTCAATACAAAAATATACAAATTCTATCAACACATCTTCATTTTTTTATGCCCTTTTTATGAATATATTCTACAACTGTAATTTTTATTTGTGAAAAGCTTTTAATATACTTCTAACAAAATACGCATACGCAAATCCAATGGAAGTTGGAAATATCAAACAAGAAAATGCCCGTTTTAGCCAATTATCGCGCACATTTGTACTTCCCAAGACGAACACTGGAAAAAAATGTAAATTCTCACATTGCACAAATGTATAATTTTCCATAAAAATGGAATTTTCTTCCATTTTTATAGGCAAAATAAGCAAAAAAAAGTGACTGTACACATTAATTTTGTACAGTCACTTCATTTTTGTTTAGTTTATATTATGGAAGTTTGGTATCTATCCGTACCTATCTTATTTATCAACAACAGGGATTTCGTCATCAGACCAACCATCCATATTGTCGTCGAACAGATATTTCTTTGTTTCGGATGCGATTACACCACTCAGACCAAGCAGAGCAACCAAGTTGGGGAATGCCATAGATGCATTCAGAATATCCGCGATACCCCAAACAGCGTCCAGCGTCATTACGGAACCAACGAATACAACCAGTGTATAGATGATACGGAAAGGCATGATTGCTTTCTGACCGCACAGGTATACCCAACATCTTTCACCATAGTAGCTCCAGCCCAGAATTGTGGACCATGCGAAGCAGATCAGACCTACTGTCAGAACGATAGGACCAATAACAGGGATATTTGCAAATGCTGCGGAAGAGAGCGCACCGCCGGACAGACCGCTCATACCTTCGGGGTTTCTCAGGATAGAGGAAACCAGAACCAGACCTGTCAGCGCACATACGATAACTGTATCCCAGAATACGCCAGTCATAGCGATCAGACCCTGACGAACGGGGTTTCTTGTGGATGCAGCCGCGTCAACGATAGGCGCAGAACCCAGACCAGCTTCGTTTGTGAACAGACCACGGGCGATACCAAAACGAATTGCCATCATTACTGTGGAACCGATGAAACCGCCGCCTGCTGCCTTCGGTGTGAATGCGCTGGAAACGATCAGTTTCAGTGCGTCCAGAACATAAGCATGGTTCAGGAACAGGATGATGATACAACCAATGATGTAGAAACCAGCCATGAAAGGAACCAGTTTTTCACATACTTTTGCGATGGATTTTACACCACCGATGATAACAACCCCTGTCAGGATTGTCAGAATCGCACCTGTGATGTAAGGAGAAACATGGAATGTATCGTTTACCATACCTGTGATGGAGTTGCCCTGTGTACCGTTACCGATACCGAAGCAGGCAAAACCAGCAAACAGTGCAAACAAAACACCCAGCCATTTCTGTTTCAGACCTCTTTCCAGAGCGTACATGGGACCACCGATCATGGAGCCGTCTTTTGCTCTTACTCTGTATTTGATTGCCAGAACGGCTTCACCGTATTTAGAAGCGATACCGAAGCAGCCTGTCAGCCATACCCAGAATACCGCACCAGGACCACCAGATGCGATGGCTGTAGCTACACCGACGATGTTACCGGTACCAATGGTTGCCGCAAGGGCTGTTGCCAGCGCACCGAAACCAGATACGTCACCGCTTGCTTCTTTATCGGGTGTTACAGAAAGTTTGATACCTTTGAACATGTATCTCTGAATAACTCTTGTACGGATTGTCAAGAATACATGGGTACCAAAGAGCAGTACCAGCATGACAGGTCCCCATACAACCCCTTGGATACTAGAAATAACGTCCATCATATTAATTCCCTCCCTAGTTTAAAAAAATAAGTCCTTTTGCTCGCAGAGATGCCCGGCAAGCCGCGGTTCCTGCTGGGTATCTCCTTCATATAATTTGATTAGAACTCACTGCCATTTTATCCAGAAATTGTAAGTTCTGCAATAGGGACCACCATATTTTAACAGTTTCTTTATACCATTAATGCCAAAATATGTAAAAAATATCTATTTTTTTCTGATTTTTCTATGGAATTTTTCAGCCTCGAATCCTGTAAAATCCAGCGATTCCATCAATCAAGCACAAATTTCCACCGCACATGGAGATAAATAACTTCATTTTTCACATTCGTATACAATGTCCATTTTTTCCGCACTTTTAATAAATTATATTACAGTAAATAGAATATTTTTTATTTATTTTTGAAAGTTTATATCTTTTTTATTTACCATACGAAAAAAGTGTGGAAAAAATTCCACACTTTTGCAAAAACCATTTTTGATTCATTCAGAAATATCTTTCAATTGGAAAGTCATCACCAAGGGATTGTGATCAGAAAATTCATATCCCGTGTCGATGACTTCCAGATTCTCACAAACCACATTATCAGAAATCAAAAATCCATCCACTGTTGCCTGGAAAGAAGTTTCCGGGTCATAGGGAATGTCTGTATAACGGGTGCTCTGGGGCATATTTGCCTTTTGCTCATCCGTCAAAGTATCCATAGCAACGGTAAAGCCCTCCGGCAGCATCTCTCTGGGGAAAATGTGCGCCCAGCTGTAGGCTTCCCCCTCCTGAGATTGCGCACGCATCTCATGGTTGAAATCACCGCCGCAAACAACATAATTGCCCTTTTCCCGTTCTGCCTGCATATCCGCCGCCAACATGCCGATCTGCCCTGCCCGCACGGAATCATCATGTCCATAAGCGGAAAGATGCACATGATACAAGCAGAGATATTTCCCATTTTCCACGGGGATTTTCACCACCTGATAACAGCGGTCCAAATCCAGCAGTTTTTTGAAGCCTTCCTGAATGGGCAGACTTCTTCTGATGGCGCTTTCCATGGGATAAGATGAAAAAACAGCCATGCCCGACAGGGATTTTCCATGGGGTTCCCAAGGCGGTACCATCAGATACGCAGAATCATAATTGACAGCAAACGTAGTGTCCTGCGCCGGAAAAAATTCTTTCAGCATACCATATTCATTGATATGGTGGCTTCTGGTGGCATCCAGGTCCACTTCCTGAAACAGGGCAAAATCCGGCGATATTTTCGCGATTTCCTCTCCTGCCCCTTTTACGCAGGCTACAACGCTTTCAGGGCTTTCTGCCACCGATTGCTTTCCGCCATCCATAAAAAACGTAAATTCAGGCGTATATGCCCCAAAACCGATATTATAACTGGAAATTGTATAGGAATGTCCTTCTTTCAGTGCATGCCTTTCCGTTTTTTTCTCAATTCCAGTTTCCTTCATATCAGGAATCCGGTGATAAGTCAGCAGTACATAAGCAGCGTAGCCCAACACTGCCGCCACCGCAATACCGCCGCATAACGCCGCAATCTTCTTTTTTCTTCCCAATCGCTCTCCTCCTTTATGCCTGATAAATGGTCTGACCGTCTTTGACCGTCAGCATGACCTGTATGTTGCGTATTTCATTTGGTTCTATTGTCATAGGGTCTTTGTCCAGCACCACAAAATCTACTCGTTTGCCGGGAGCAATGGTACCTTTTTCCTGTTCTTCCCCATACTGCTTTGCGGCATTGACGGTGATTGCCCGCAACGCTTCATAAACAGACAGTTTCTGTTCTCCTCCCAACACAACACCGTTTTTCGTTTTCCGATTCACCGCGCACCATACTGTTTCCATCATGTCCGGCAGAATCACAGGAGAATCCTGATGGAGTGTGAACGGAATGTGATTTTCCTTGGCATCTCTCACGGGACTGATGCGTCTTGCCCGCTCCACGCCCAGATTTTCCATATGCACATCCCCCCAATGGTACACATGGGCAAGGAAAAAGGATGGCGTAATATCCAGTCTTGCCAGTTCTTCCACTTGGTCATGGCGCATGATCTGTCCATGGATCAAAACAGGACGGATACCGGGTCCCCATTTTTTCACAACTTTGTCATATACCCGCAGATACTGGTCAGCGGTCGCATCCCCATTTGTGTGCATCAAAAGCTGCTGCTGCTCCCGCACCGCCCGTTCCACCAACGGTTCCAATTCTTCGTCGGAATATATGGGATAACCCTTAGTACCATCAGTGTAAGGCTTTGTCACCCATGCAGTCTTGCTCTGGGGAGAACCATCCAGCAGGACTTTGTAGCCGCCCACTTTCAAATGGCGGTCGTACTTTCCTTTGCAGGAAGGGAAAGCGTCAATGAGTTCGGGACTGTTTTTCAAATCCATATATGCCACCACATCCAGCCACAGACGATTCTGTTCATACAGCATGGCATAAATGCCTTTGATCTGCTCCACGAACATGCCTTCCTGGACAGTGGTAATTCCTTTTGAAGCGTACAAAAGCTGGGCTTTTTCAAAGGCAGATACCAACTCCGCTCCTGTAGGCAGAGGAAACTTGTCCATATTCTGAATGAGGGCGTTTTCTTCCAGCAAACCTGCCCCAAAGTCAATGCGTCCGCCTTCTGGGTCAGGGGTTTCGGCTGTAATACCCAATTCCGCCAGTCCCATGGAATTCAGTACACCAGAATGACCACTGGTATGCTGGATGAGTAAAGGATGTTCCGTTGTGATTCCATCCAGAAACGCTTTTTCCGGCAAGCGTTTTTCTTTCAGATTGCCGTGATTGATACCCTTTGCCAGCACCCATTTGCCTTTGGGCACCTGATTTTCCTGAATAAAATCCTCAATCCGTTCTTTCACTTCTCCAAAAGAGGATGCCTCCGCCAAATCCACCTGAAGCATACCATTTGCAACGCCCATCAAATGGCTATGGCTGTCAATAAACGCCGGCAGCATAGTTTTGCCTTCCAAATCCACGACTTTCTCCGCGTCCTTTTCCAGCTCCGCTCTTTTGCCCACTGCCTGAATCCGCCCGTTTTCCACCAGCACCGCTTCCGCTGTTGACACACCCGGCTCCATGGTGTAAATGTTTCCGCCTGTATATAATGTACCTTTCATTTCTCCGCCTCCTGTCCCACCTTTTTTGTAATGGTATTATGATACCACAAAAAAATGAAATTCCATGGCTTTTTGCGAAAAATTTATTTTTCTTAGGAAAACATTCATAAAAAAGAAAGAAAACAATCATTTTGATAAATCAAACAAAGAAAAAGCCGAAACTCCATATCTGAAAGTAGGAGTTTCGACTTCTGATAGACTTCAAAAAATATGTTTTTTAGTGACCGCAATGACCGCCGCAATGGTGATCATGTTCACCGCAGTTTTCATGGTCGTGATGGTGATGGTCTGCACATTCCGCGTTTGCGTTGAATACCAGTGTACCTGCCAGATAATCTTCCACCACTTTTCTGGTTTCGCCTGTTACGCCGCCGAATACCGCAATGTTTTTCTGTGCCAGCGCCATTTTTGCGCCGCCGCCGATACCGCCGCAGATCAGGACTGTTGCGCCCTGTACTACCAGGAAATCTGCCAGCAGGCTATGACCGCTGCCGTTTGTGGATACGATTTCTTCAGACAGGATTTTGCCATCTTCTACAGTGAAAATCTGGAACTGTTCTGTATGACCAAAGTGTTGGAATACCTGACCATTTTCATAAGTAACTGCTACTCTTGTTTTCATGATAGTTCCTCCTCAAATTTTTTCCAAAAAGTCGATCATAGGGTTCAGCCATTCGCCTTCATAGCTTTCCGCTTCCCCATTGTCACATCTTGCGGCGATTTCAGGATTGATGGGCAGTTTGCATACAACAGGAATGTTGTGTTTTGCCGCGATTTCTTCGATATGGCTTTCACCGAAGATCTGATGTTTCTTGCCGCAGTCAGGACAGACGAAATAAGACATGTTTTCTACAATACCCAAAATAGGCACGTTCATCATTTCTGCCATTTTTACCGCTTTGTCAACGATCATGCCAACCAGTTCCTGAGGGGAAGTTACAATGATGATGCCGTCGATGGCGATAGACTGGAATACAGTCAGGGGAACATCACCTGTTCCGGGGGGCATATCGATGAACATATATTCTTCATTTTCCCATACAACGTCACGCCAGAACTGTTTGACGGTTTCCGCAATGACAGGACCTCTCCATACAACGGGGTCAGTTTCGTTATCCAGCAGCAGGTTTACGGACATCACGTCAATGCCTGTTTTTGTTTTGCAGGGCATCATACCCAGTTCTGTACCGTAAGCTTTTTCCTTCATACCAAAAGCCTTGGGAATGGAAGGACCTGTGATATCCGCATCCAGAATAGCTGTCTGTTTGCCTTTTCTCTGGGTCAGTACCGCCAATGTGCTGGTGACCATAGATTTACCAACGCCGCCTTTGCCGCTGACAACACCGATGACTTTCTTGATGCTGCTGTGGGGATTGGGTGCCACCAGAAAATCCGCTGGTTTGCGGTTGCTGCAGTTAGAGGAGCAGCTGCCGCAGTTATGGGAACAATTTTCGCTCATAAGGTTACATCTCCTTCGTGTTTTTCATCTTTTTTGCAGCAGATGGGATGACATTTTCTGCCGCAAGGTCTTGCAGTGCCTTCACAAAGGTCATAGTCGCCGCCTTTGATCACCAGCACCTTGCCGTCTACCAGGGACTCTGCCACTTTTCGTCTGGCGTCGTTATATACCCCCTGCACCGTTGTCCGGGCAACGCCCATCTGTGCCGCGCATTCTTCCTGAGTATATCCTGCCAGATCAATGAGCCGCAGGGTTTCGTACTCGTCTACGGTCATAATCACCTCACCAGAGCAGCTGCCGTTCAAAGGACCAAATCGACTGCTCTTTGGCATGGCGCAAACCCTTCTGCACTTTCTCGGTCTGGGCATATGACACCTCCTGTTTTCGACATATGTTACTTACTACTTCAGTATACTCTGTTTATGACATATGTCAATATAATTCCTGCATTTTTTCCAAAACAAATATCACATGATTGAGGAGAAGGACTTTTGGTACACATATGTTTTTTCGAAAGAAAAAAATATATTATTTTCAAAAATAAATGTTATTTTAAGCATAATAATTGACGTTTTATGTGAAAATAATAGTATTTTTAAAAGGATTTCTTCCTATTAAATAGGAGATGATTTTACAAAAAAAAGAGAGTCTGAATCTCCATCAGAACTCTCTCAAATCTTTTTTCTCATCTATATCATAGAAAGCATTTTCCCGCTCACAGTCAAATACAAACACCTGCTCCGGTGATTCCAGAAGTATTTTTTTGCCGCCCTGATCTCCTTCCAGTGAAAGGAGCCTTTTTACATACTTACCGGAAAAAATCGCCGGATTTCCCCACACCTCCTGGTGTGCCATACAGCCCATAGCTTTGCTGGAACGGAGAAAGCCTTCTATAAACGCCCCCAGATCTTCCCGCCTTAAAAATGGCTGATCTGCCACGGAAAACAGATAAGCAACATCCTCTGCGATGCCCAGATGCCGGATGGCACAATGAATAGAGGAGGCAATGCCTGTTTCCGCCATAGGATTCCAGACCACTTCCGCCTTCTCTCCTGCCAGTTCCTTCCGAATGGCTTCATGGGAAGTGACCACCACCAGACGTTCCTGCCGCTCCTCTGCCAACGCCGCCATGCGTTCCAGACTGTAGCGGTAGAGTTTTTTCCCATCGACGGGATAGAGCAGTTTATTTTCCCCGAATCGTCTGCTCAATCCCGCCGCCAGTAATATCCAGTGGATTTTCATTTATCCATCATGCCCATAGCGATTTTTTCCGGTGTGATGGGCAGTTCTGTAAAGCGCAGACCTGTTGCGTTATAAATAGCCTGCGCGATGGCAGGTGCCGGTGTATTGATAACGATTTCCCCGATGGATTTCGCACCAAAAGGACCGGTAGGTTCATAACTGCTGTCAAATTCCACACGCAGTTTGCCCATATCCATACGGGTAGGGATTTTGTACTGCATCAAAGAATTTTCAGCCAGTTCGCCTTTTTCGTTATAGGTGATATTTTCATGGAGCGCCATACCGATACCCTGTACCAGACCGCCTTCTACCTGTACTCTTGCCAGATTGGGGTTCACAACAGTACCGCAGTCTACCACTGCCGCAAAGTCCATAAGTTTCACACTGCCTGTTTCCGGGTCAACTTCCACTTCCACAGCGCCAGCCATGAAAGGCGGAGGAGAAACCGGTGAAGAATGGGCTTCTGTGGCAAAGAGGGCATTTTCCCCTGCGCACATGATGGCATTGCCGATGTCTTTCCGGCTGATGCTGCTGCCATCTTTCAGGCTGTATACTTTTTCCCCGTCAAATTCCACATCATCTACGGAGCAGCCCAGTTTTTCCGCGCCATATGCTTTCATTTTGTCCACCAGTGTCTGGCAGGCTTTTACAGTCGCCATACCTGTTACATAAGTGGTGCTGGATGCGTAAGAACCGCTGTCATAAGGAGAAACGTCTGTATCAACGCCATACACGATGATGTCATCCACAGAGCAGTCCAGACAATCCGCTGCCATCTGAGACAAAATGGTATCACAGCCGGTACCCATATCAGAAGCACCAATGGTCAGAGCATAGAAACCATCGTCGTTGATTTTGATGGAAACGGAACCAGTGTCCACACTGGGGATACCGGAACCCTGCATTGCCATCGCGATACCAACGCCACGGATTTTGCCGTCAGGCATGACACGTCTGGGATATTTTTCTTTCCAGCCGATCATTTCCGCTGTTCTTTCCAGACAACGATCCAGCGTACAGCTGGTGGCTGTTTCACCGTAATAGCCGTGCATTACGTCGCCTTCTCTGGTCAGGTTCATTTCACGCAGTGCCACAGGGTCCATATCCAGCTTCACTGCCAGTTCATTGATGGCAGATTCCACCGCGAAAATACCCTGTGTTGCGCCGTAACCACGGTAGGCACCTGCGGACATTTTGTTGGTATAAACAACATCGTACTGGAAACGGAATGCTTCCGCCTTGCTGTAAAGAGGAATGGATTTATGACCAGACAGACCAACTGTCGTAGGACCATGTTCCCCAAATGCACCTGTATTGGACAGTGTTTTCACTTCGATGCCACGGATATGACCATCTTTGTTGGCACCGATGCGCACTTTGATTTCCATTTCATGTCTGGGAGAAGAAGCGATAAGGCTTTCTTCTCTGGTATAAATGATTTTCGCAGGTCTGCCTGTTTTCAGTGTGACGATAGCAGGATATACCTCCGCTACAACAGTCTGTTTCGCGCCGAAACCGCCGCCGATTCTGGGTTTAATGACACGAATCTTGGACTTAGGAATATCCAGCGCGTTAGACAGGATACGGCGTACATGGAAAGGCACCTGTGTGGAGCTGATGATATTCAGTCTGCCGTAAGTATCCATCTGAGTATAAGTACGGAAGGTTTCCATCATGGTCTGCTGTACGGCTTTTGTGTGGTAAGTGTTTTCCACAACCACATCACTTTCCGCAATGACTTTATCCACATCGCCATGTTCTTCCAAACCGCTTGCACACAGATTGCGCTTGTTGTCCGCGCCTACAGGGCAAAGTGCCTGCCAGTTATCTTCGGGATGCACCAGAATGGGATTATCCTTTGCTTCGTGGAAATCCAGCACAGGTTCCAGTACATTGTATTTTACTTTAATAACTTTCATTGCCTGATCTACAGCTTTTTCTGTTTCCCCTGCCACAATGGCAACGGCATCCCCAACGAAACGGACACGCTTGTCCAGAATCAGTCTGTCATAGGGGCTGGGTTCAGGATATGTCTGCCCTGCCATGGTGAAACGCTTCTGAGGCACGTCTTCATAAGTCAGAACGCAAACGATACCGGGCAGTTTTTCAGCGATATCTTTTTTGATTTCCAGAATTTCCGCATGGGCATGGGGGCTGCGCAGCACCTTTACCACCAGACAATCCTTGGGCGCAATATCATCGGTGTAAACAGGTTTGCCTGTTACCAATGCCATGGCGTCTTTTTTCCGAATGGGCTGATTTACATATTTCATTCTCATTTCGCCCCTTTCTTGTAATCCAGATAGGCATGAATGGCACGGAGCTGACCTTCATAGCCGGAACAACGGCAAAGGTTACCGGAAAGGTATTCCCGAATTTCATCATCTGTGGGGTCATCCATTTCCTTGCACATTGCCAGTACATTCATAATAAAGCCGGGGCTGCAGTAACCGCACTGTTCTGCCCCCTGATCTGCCAGAAACGCGCCGAATTCTTCCGCTTCTGCCTGACAGCCTTCCATGGTCACCACTTCATGACCGTCTGCGCGAGCCGCCAGTGTGGAGCAGGACAAAACAGGCTTGCCATCCATGAGAACGGTACACAGACCGCAGTTGGATGTTTCGCAGCCTCTTTTGACGCTGTAACAGCCGTGGTCTCTGACAAAATCCAGCAGAGCCATATCCGGTGCCACTTCAGCAGTCACATTTTTTCCATTGAGTTTTAAAGTAATCTGCATCATTTGTCCCCTCCCATGAGCTGTTTCAGTCCTCTTTTCACCAGAACGCCTGCCACATGTCTGCGGTATGCGCCGCTGCATCTGGTATTGTCGGCAAAGTCCATGCTGTTTTGCACTTTGGACGCAAAAGCCGCCATATCTTCCGCTGTCACTTCCGCTTTCGCCAAAATGCCTTCGCTGTCACGAACCACAACAGGCTGACAAGGTCTTGCGCCAATGACCGCGTAATACCCTTCCGCGTCCTTTGTCACTGCGCAGGATACCACAGGAAAGTCTGTTTCTGTGTTTCTCTGAGACAGATAGACCGTTTCCAGCGGTGTCTTTTTGATAATGACACGCACCAGAATGTCATTATCTTTTTTCATTTTCGCAAAATCCGCCAAAGACATTCTGCCCTGTTTATACAGTTCCACGTCGCAGTCCAGACCCAGCAGACAGCAGAGGATATCGGAAAAACCGAATCTGCCGTAAATGCTGCCGCCGACTGTTGCACAGTTACGCATCTGCACCCCTACAATGTGGCGCAGGCTTTCTTTCACCGCACCTTTTGTGTAAGCGTCAATGCCTTTGTGGGTTTCCAACTGACGCAGGGAAACCATACAGCCCACAGAAAATTCCTTTTCATCCTCTGTAATTTCATCCAGACCCAAGCCGGACAGATCAATGGCTGTCTGGATATTCTTTCTGCCCAGACGCAGCCATACGCCGCCGCCAAATACCACGTTTGCCTTTTTCTGATTCAATTCGTATGCTTCTTCCAGACTGGAAACTTTCACATACTCCCGAATGGTAAACATGTTGTTCCTCCTTCCACATTCCTTCATGTATCTTTTCCGGCAAATCACCCTGTTTTTGCCGTTTTTCTCATTTTTCCGCTTTTTATGCAAAAAAGCACCATTGCTTAGTATATCATCCAAAGATAGCCGCCGCAATGCTTTTTTACGGAAAATCTTCTTCTTTTATGATACCATATTCTTCGCAAAAAAACAGACCTTGTTTGCATTTCCATACAAAAAGGAGTGTGTTTTCGGGGCATCTTCTGAAGAAAACAAAGAAAGCTGAAATCCTTATGATATACTGAGGATTCCAGCTTTCTTATCTTTGCCGAGATTTTATTAGATAGTTTTCTTCCAAAGACTGTCGTCACAATTCCCCTTAAGAAATCAAGGAAAAGAAAACCTAATGTTTTCTTAAAGGGAAGTTGCTTTTCAAACACACTCCTTTTGGCTTATTCCAGTTCGAACGCCCCTGTATAAAGCTGATAATATTTGCCTTTTTCCGCAATCAAATCTTCGTGGGTACCACGTTCGATGATGCGTCCCTGTTCCAGAACCATGATCACATTGGAGTTCTGAACCGTAGACAGGCGGTGTGCAATGACAAATACGGTTCTGCCTTGCATGAGGGCATCCATACCTCTCTGTACAATGGCTTCTGTACGGGTATCAATGGAGGATGTGGCTTCATCCAGAATCATAACAGGAGGGTCTGCCACCGCCGCACGGGCAATGGAAATGAGCTGCCGCTGCCCTTGAGACAGACCGGAGCCATCACCGGAAAGGACAGTATTATATCCATCGGGTAGCATACGGATGAAGCTGTCAGCATTGGCAAGTTTTGCCGCCGCAATACATTCCTCATCGGTAGCGTCCAGTTTCCCGTAGCGGATATTATCCATAACGGTGCCTGTAAACAAATTCACATCCTGCAATACGATCCCCAAGGAATGACGTAGGTCTTCTTTTTTGATTTTATTGATATTGATGCCGTCGTAACGGATTTTACCATCGGCAATATCATAAAAACGGTTGATGAGGTTGGTAATGGTGGTCTTGCCAGCACCTGTCGCGCCAACGAAAGCCACTTTCTGACCGGGTTCGGCATACAGGGTAATGTTATGCAGGACGATTTTTTCTTCGGTGTAACCAAAGTCCACATCAAAGAACCGTACATCCCCTGTGAGTCGGGTATATGTGATGGTCCCATCTTCATGAGGCTGTTTCCATGCCCACAGACCCGTATGTTCTTTGCATTCCGCCAATTGACCGTTGTCATCGTATTTTGCGTTGACCAGTGTCACATAACCCTCATCGGCTTCTTCTTCCTCATCCAGCAATTCAAAAATCCGTTTCGCGCCCGCCAATGCCATTACCACAGAGTTGATCTGCTGAGAAACCTGGCTGATGGGAGCGGAAAAGCTCTTGGACAGCTGCAGGAAAGAAGCGATGGCGCCCAATGTCAGACCGCCGATGCCGTTGACTGCCAAAGCGCCGCCTACGATGGCAATGAGGATATACTGCAAGTTCCCCAAGTTCATCATGATGGGCATGAGGATATTGGCATACTGGTTGGCTTTGGTAGCGTTTTCGCACAGCGCGTTATTTTTCTCACGGAAAACTGCTTTGGCTTTTTCTTCGTGACAGAAAACTTTGACCACTTTCTGTCCATTGATCATTTCTTCAATATAACCGTTCACATCGCCCAGTGTTTCCTGCTGTTTGATGAAGTATTTCCCACTGTGGCTGGCAATGAATTTGAAGACCTTCATAATGAAGAACACCACAACTGCCACCAGAATGGTCAGATACACACTGGTATAAAGCATGGCGCAGACAACTGCCACAATGGTCACGATAGAAGAAAACATCTGGGGCACACTCATGGAAAGCATCTGCCGCAGGGTATCCGTATCGTTGGTGTAACGGCTCATAATATCCCCATGGGTATGGGTATCAAAGTACCGGATGGGCAGACGCTGCATGTGGGAAAACATCTGGTCACGGATTTTTTTCAAAATGCCTTGGGAAATAGAAACCATGGTGCGGTTGTAAAAGAGGGTCGCAAAAATACCAATCAGATAAATACAGCCCATGGTCAGCACCGCCCGAAACAGTCCCGCAAAATCAGGAGAGGCCGCTTGCAGCAAGGGCGTGATATAATCGTCGATAACTACCTGCAGAAACAGGGAGCCTGCCACACCTGCCACAGCACTGATCAGAATGCAGATCAAAACGAATGTAAACCGCATTTTATACTCCTTCAGATATTGAAGCAGACGATTCATGGTGACTTTGTCCATTTTTGCCCGACCCATGGGTACGCCACGTCCGGGTCCTCTCATGTGTCCACTCATTCTTCCAGTCCCCCTTTCCGCTGTGATTCATATACTTCGCCATAGATTGCGTTATTGGCAAGGAGTTCCTCATGGGTGCCCATGCCATTGATCCTGCCGTCATCCAGTACCAAAATCAAGTCCGCGTCTTCTACGGAAGAAATACGCTGGGCAATGATGATCTTTGTGGTGTTCGGGATTTCTTCCCGGAATGCCATACGGATGAGGGCATCTGTTTTGGTATCTACGGCACTGGTGGAATCGTCCAGAATGAGGATTTTCGGTTTTTTCAGCAATGCTCTGGCAATGCAAAGACGCTGTTTCTGCCCACCGGAAACATTGGTACCCCCCTGTTCGATATAAGTATCATAGCCATCAGGGAAGGTCTGGATGAATTCATCCGCCTGTGCCAATTTGCAGACATGACGCATTTCCTCGTCAGTAGCGTCCTCTTTCCCCCAACGCAGGTTGTCTTTGATGGTACCGGAGAAAAGCACGTTTTTCTGTAATACCATGGCAACTTCTTCTCTCAGGGATTCGATGTCGTATTCTCTGACATCTCTGCCGCCCACTTTCACAATGCCCTCTGTAGCGTCATACAGACGGGGAATGAGCTGTACCAATGTACTCTTGGAACTGCCTGTACCGCCGATGATACCCACTGTCGCGCCGGAAGGGATTTTCAGACTTACGTTATCCAGACAAAGTTTGTCAGCGTTTTTGCCATAAGCGAAATTGACATGTTCAAATTCGATGCTGCCATCTTTGACTTCATAAATAGGATTTTCTGGATTATGCAGGTCGCTTTTTTCGTCCAGGATTTCTTCCGCTCTTTCCATCGACGCGTACGAAATGGTGATCATAACGAATACCATGGAAAACATCATCAAACTCATCAAAATCTGCATGGTGTAAGAGAACATACTGGTCAAATCCCCTGTGGTCATGCCAACAGCAGGGTTATTGCCGGAAGCCACAATGAGTTTTGCCCCCAGCCAGGAGATCAGCAGCATACAGCCATAGGCACAGAACTGCATCAAAGGGGCGTTGAACGCCAATATTTTCTCCGCCTTGGAAAAATCCTGATAAATATCTTGGGATACAGAACAGAATTTTTCTGTTTCATGGTCTTCACGCACAAAAGATTTCACAACACGGATGCCGTGAAGGTTTTCCTGCACCACGTTGTTCAGTTTATCATATGTGCGGAATACCCGCTCAAATATCCGCTTTGCGTTGGAAATAATGAATACCAGACCAACTGCCAAAATAGGAATGGCAATGACGAATATAGGCGCCAGTTCAGAATTGATCTGAAACGCCATAAATAACGCGAAAATCAACATGATGGGACAGCGTACCGCTACACGGATGGACATCATATAAGCATTCTGGATATTGGTGATGTCCGTTGTCAAACGTGTGACAATGCTTGCGGTGGAGAACTTATCGATGTTGGAGAAAGAATATTCCTGTACTTTGTTATACATATCTTCCCGCAGGTTTTTAGCGAAGCCCGCCGATGCCACCGCCGCGTATTTCCCAGACAGCGCGCCTAATGTCAGAGAAAGGATACAACAGATGACCAACGCCAAGCCCATTTGTAAGATGTACTGCATATTGCCTGCCTCGATCCCAAAGTCAATGAGTTTTGCCATCAACATGGGAATGATGACTTCCAAAATAACCTCACCGGTTACAAACAGTGGCGCCAGCAAGGAACTGGTTTTATATTCCCTGACGCTGCGAAGCAACTTTCTTATCATTCCGAAACCTCCTTTTTGTTCGAAAGCACACAAAAATGCTGAAAAAAATCTAATTTAATCCACTTCTTCCATATTATGCTCCAGTTTCATCAAAAGACGCCGCAATGTTTCCGTTTCTTCCTCCGAAAAATTCCGAAACAATTTTTCTTCCAGCACTTTTACATTCCCTACGGCTGCCTCATGGATTTTACGTCCATAGTCTGTCAAAACGATCTGCTTCAAGCGGGCATCATCATGAACAGGCAGACGCGCAATCATGCCTTTTTCCTCCATCAAACGCAGCACCTTGGAAACGGTGGAACGACGCACAAAAAAATGGTTTTCCAAATCCCGCTGATAGACAGGTTCTGTATGATGTATCAAATATTCAATGACAATCATATTATGCCCGGAAACCGGTACCTGCAATTGCTCCGTATTCATCGCGTCCAGTTCACGAAAAAACAGATTGATTACTTTTTTCATCATCAATATGGGTTCCTTATTCTGCATGATCTTTTCTCCCTCACTTTTGTTAGCCATCGAACTGTTTTACAGGAAACATTATAGATAGTTCCATAAAAAATGTCAACTTTCTTTCCCTGTTTTAATGATTTTCTCATTTTTCGCAAATAAAAAAAGACTCCACAGAGCCTTTTTATTCCAGATTGGTTTCTTCCTGAGGTTCCTCTCCCTCTTCTTTCGGCAGTTTGCTGCGGATGACCCCAAGAAAATAAATCCTCGCGAAAAACACAATGACTGCTCCCACATACACCATGAAATTGATATTCAACCCCATGCCCACAGCAACAATCCCTACGGCATACAAAACCAGCAGTATTTTCCGCTGCAGCAGCAGACCATCTGCCTGTGTCCGCTTCCATATTCCCACAGTCAATCCATGGAACAGCAACATCTCCAACACCATAATGGCACCCATAAACAGCCAGGTAAACAGTCGATGTTCTGTGTCTATAAAAAATCCTATAAAGCTCAGACATGCCGCGCAAACTCCGGCAACTGCCATGCGGCTGCCTTGGTCTTCATCCATTTTTTTCGCATCATATGCCAGCAGCAAATATCCCAGCCAGTTAGGAAGCAAATTGATGAATCCAATGCGCACATCCAGCAGCAGCAAAATTCCGCCAAGCAATATCCGATTTCTTGCCTTTTGCATTTATACCGCCTCCTTCATGTGCAAAATGCGGTAAATCTCCACGACACTCCACTCCGGCACATATCTGGCGCTTTCTTCCATGAAAAACCGCATGGGTTTTCCATCAGCTCCTACACCTTCCAGTACAGGCTTCAACGCCAATACACTGTGGGAACGGACATCGTCTTCAGGTATCACAAACTGTGTCTGCATATAAAACGTATCATTTTTTTCCTGTACAAGGGGGAATGTAATTTCATTCCCGTTCTGATCTGTCACAGTCAGCAGGTCACCATAGGCATCTTGCAAGGGCATATTCACACCTGTCAGTGTTACATCCTCCAGAAATGTCTTTTCATAACTATTATAGGGAATATGATCGAAAAAAACAATGCCCTCATCAGCCCAATCTTCCCTTGGTATCTTGCTTTCAGCAAATATGTGAAGTTCTCCCACATCCGCCAGTGTTTCGGTTCCGTCGGACCACTTGATCTGCATCTGCGTCAATATCATTTCGTTTTCTATGGGCAATTCATCTAAAAAATCATAGGTCAGCGCAAATGTCCGTACAGAATAGGTGCCGCGCGTTTTTTCTTCCATACACCAGAATGGCTCCTCGCCGGAAATATCCTCGCCCAATTCCGGCCAGAATACCCATACTGGTGTCCGTTGGTCATCTTCGTTTGCAATATAGTAAAATTTATTCAGATTCCCGTCACCTTGCTCCGCCGTAAAGACATGGGTCAGAAAAACAGGTTCCTTCAGATACGCCAGTCGAAACACCATAAAATTCATGATAAATACCAAAAGAATAACTCCAAGCAGTATTGGCAGTTCCCTTGTTTTTTTCATGATATCCCGGCTCCTTTCCTGTCTGATTCAGCTTCAGTATAACAGAAAGTTTTTGACAAAAACAACATTTTCTATGGACTTTTTCATATTCCTTCAGAAAAAATACTTTTTTCTCTGCAAAAAACTTCTTTTTCCTTACAGATATTGGAAATCATAGCAAGAAACAACAATTCCAAAAATACAGTATCCATTTTTTCCATCGCTGTCAAATATATGGCTTTGCATTTGTGTGTAAAAAAATCCCGAAGACCCATAGGATCTTCGGGATGATGTTCCCAGATAAATGATTATCTCTTGGAGAACTGAGGAGCACGTCTTGCTGCTTTGAGACCGTATTTCTTTCTTTCTTTCATACGAGGGTCTCTTGTCAGGAAGCCAGCTTTTTTCAGAGCGGGTCTGAAGTCGCCGTCAGCCTGCAGCAGAGCTCTGGAGATGCCGTGTCTGATAGCACCTGCCTGACCTGTGAAGCCACCGCCGTGTACGTTCACCAGAACGTCGAATTTAGCTGTTGTTGCTGTCAGTTCCAGGGGCTGACGAACAATAACTTTCAGTGTTTCCAGACCGAAATATTCATCAATGTCTCTTTTGTTGATTGTGATTTTGCCGTTACCGGGTACCAGGTAAACTCTAGCTACAGAAGATTTTCTTCTGCCTGTGCCGTAATATCTAGCTGCTGCCATGATGCCTTCCTCCTTCGATTAAAATTTCAGTTCCAGTGCTTCAGGTTTCTGCGCTGCGTGGGGATGTTCTGCGCCAGCATATACATGCAGTTTGCTGAACATTTTTCTGCCCAGAGCGTTTTTAGGAAGCATACCTTTTACAGCATGTTCGATGACTCTTTCAGGGTGTGTTTCCAGCATTTTGTCCAGTCTTACTGTTTTCAGACCACCGATGTAGCCTGTGTGGTGGTGATACAGTTTCTGTGTCAGTTTTTTACCTGTCACAGCTACCTTTTCAGCGTTTACAACGATTACATAGTCGCCCATGTCCACGTTGGGTGCATACTGGGGTTTGTTTTTACCTCTTAAGATGTTTGCGATTTCGGAAGCCAGACGGCCCAGTGTCAGGTCTGTTGCGTCAACAACGTACCATTTTTTTGTTACATCTGCTTCTTTCGCAATGTAAGTAGTTCTCATGGTCTTTTACCTCCCTTATATTATTTTCCTTTGACTCTTTGACTTTACGAACGATACGGGAATACCGCCGCAATCTCCATTATGTGATCTGCACATAACTTATTGAGTCCCACCTTGAGAAACATATATTCAAAGCGTGAAACACGCTTCAAAATCAAAATAACAGCTTTATTATTATAATACCTGAAAATGCCGCTGTCAAGGGATTTTTAAGGCAAATCGTAATAAATTTCCCGTAAAGTCAAGCCTTGAGGCTCTGCTGTCTGCCCTGCCTGTCTGCGGTCTTTGCCGGCAATGATTTCTGCCACCTTTTCCGGCTGGATTTTCCCCTGTCCCACAGCAATGAGGGTACCAGCCAAAATCCGTACCATATTATACAAAAAGCCATCCCCAGTTACCAAAATGCGGATATGAGACCCCTCCTGCTCCACATGGCAGTCAAAAATGGTACGAACGGTAGTGGAAACAGAACTGCCTGCGGCGCAGAATGCCGCAAAATCGTGGGTTCCCACAAAAGCCTTTGCCCCTTCGTTCATTTTTTCCAAATCCAAAGGAGTATATACAAATGTGCTGTAGAGCCGTTCCTTGGGATTTTTATAGGGGCTCTGGTAGATATGATATTCGTATGTTTTTTTGATACAGTCATAGCGCGGGTGGAAATCCCTAGGCACTTCCCTTGCCGCTGTCACCACAATATCCTCCGGCAAAAAGGGACGGATAGCCAAAGGGATTTTTTCCGGCGGAATGGTAGTTTCCACATCAATAACCGCACGCTGCCCCAAAGCGTGAACGCCTCTGTCTGTGCGACTGGCACCAATACATTCCAGTTCTGGATCGCGAAAGAGGGTCCGCAGGGCTTTTTCCACTTCCCCCTCCACCGTCAGCACTTCCGGCGATTTCTGTTTCTGCCACCCACTGTAACGGGTGCCGTCATATGCGATTGTCAGTAATATCCTCATGGGTTTTGTTTCCCCTTTCTCTTTTTCCAATACCATGCCAAAAGCCCCACTACAGCCGTCATAGCGTAACAGCAGACCGCCCGCAGCAAAAGCCCTTTGGCAGGACCCACACCAAAGCGGTTCAAAAAGGCATCCTGCACATAATACAGGAAAATGCCATGATACAAATACAAATAAAAACTCATACGGTCAATGCCCTGCACCACGTTCCACGCCATAACACGTTCTGCCAGATGTTTCCCCAACCAAAACACAAACAATATGGCACAAAACACATAAAGGGTATGGACATCCTCCAGAAAGGACACCCAGAAAAAGCCACGGCTGCTGGCATAACTCAAAAGCCCGTCAGCCAGTGCAAAAACCACAAAGCCAGTCAGCAACACGCCCTGATTTTTCCCAATGCCTTCCAGAAATCTGTCGTAATATTTCCCAGCGTAACAGCCCAATACCCAATAAGCAAGATAGAATGTAAATACACGGTCATTATAGATAAATTCCGTTCCCGGAGAAATCAATCCAATCATGGCAGGCAGTCCACCATGGAACAGGCGCATCAAAAGTACAGATGCCAAGGCCGCTACCCAAAAATCTACTTTTTCCGTCATTTTCCGCCACAAAGGCATCAAGAGATAAAACTGAAAAATGATGATGACGAAATAAAAAGGTGAAATCATATTTCCCAGGAGCAAAGATTCTACCAAAAATCCAAAATCAAAGGTATAATACCCCAAATCAATGAGTCCCAAATAGGAAATGATGACGGCAATGACATAAGGTATGCCAATTTTCCGTATCCTGCCCCAGAGAAAAGAGCCATAGGAAAAAGCACCTTCCTTACGGAAATATTTCAGGGCAGACAGGAAGATAAATCCCTGCACCACAAAGGCAGACAGCCGCCAAGGCATATACACTCCAAAAAAGGAGATATTTTCCTTAGGCAGTCCTGTCACCGCCACAGAACAAATATGAATCCACATGACCAACAGGCAAAGCACCACGTTGACAAATGAAATTTCCCGATTTCGCATGTTTTCCCCTCCCGAAAACAAAAGGTGTTGACTTTATAAAAAAATAGCCGGAATCCTTAGGAATCAAAGGGCTTCCAGCTATCTTCTTTTTACTTGAATGATTATAAGGAATGTTTTACGGTCCGTTTCCCTTCAGAAATCAAGAAAAAGACAACTATCGTTTTTGAATGGAAACCTGTTTTTTGCCAACACCCTTTTTCTCAAATCATAAATGGCAGATAATTCCCCGCAATACGCAGTGCCACCACAAACACAAGATACACTGCCGTCAGCACAACTGCCCGATAATCCCGATTTTCCAGATGCATCACATTCATACGTGTTCTGTGTTCATCCCCATGGTAACATCTGGCTTCCATAGCCATGGCAAGTTCTTCTGCCCGGCGGAATGCGGAAATGAACAGAGGTACCAGAATGGGAATCATACTCTTAGCTTTCTGCATCAGGTTCCCGGTATCAAAGTCTGCACCTCTTGCCTGCTGTGCTTTGATGATCTTATCTGTTTCATCCAGCAGTGTAGGAATGAAACGCAGTGCAATGGTCATCATCATAGCGATTTCATGGGCAGGCACACCAATGCGTTTCAAAGGACGCAGGATGTACTCAATGCCGTCTGTAAGCTGGATGGGTGTTGTGGTCAGTGTCAGTACAGAGGAGCCCACAATGAGCAGTACCAGACGCACACACATTTTCACAGCCATGTAAATGCCTTCCCATGTGAGATGCAGGAAGCCAAATTCCCAGATCACCCGTTCCCCTTGAGTCAAAAAGAGGTTGATGACCGCTGTAAAGAGAATGATGATGACGATACTTTTCAGCCCTCTTAACATAAATTTCAAAGGCACTTTGGATACTTTGATCACCACGCCCAAAATGGCTGTCACGCAGACATAAGCCGCAAGGGTATTGACTACGAACAGCGAAATGATAAACAAAAATGTCACGACAATTTTGACTCTGGCATCCAGCCGATGAATCGGCGATTCTGCCGGATAATATTGTCCGATGGTTATATCCCGAATCATGATTTCACCTGCTTTGCCAGTTTTAATAATACTTCTTTTGCTTCTTTGACGGTATATACGTCTGTGGGCACATCAAAGCCCCGTTTTTTCAGCTCCGCGAACACATAGCTTACCTGAGGAGCCGCCAGACCCATCTGTTCCAGTTCTTCCACATGGGAGAAAATTTCCTTGGGTGTGCCCTGCATAGCCGCCTTGCCGCGGTGCATTACGATGATACGATCCACCAGCTTTGCCACGTCCTCCATACTGTGACTCACCAGAATGACGGTGATGCCCCGTTTGTCATGGAGGTCTTTGATTGCCTGGAGGATTTCGTCACGACCTTTAGGGTCCAGACCTGCTGTGGGCTCGTCCAGAATGAGGACTTCGGGATTCATGGCAAGCACCCCCGCAATGGCTACACGGCGTTTCTGACCGCCGGAAAGCTCAAAGGGGGACTTTTCGTAAATCTCCTCAGAAATACCAACGGTTTCCAATGCGGAAACCACGTTTCGATGGATTTCTTCCTCTGTCAGTTTCAGGTTTGTAGGACCAAAAGCCACATCTTTATATACTGTCATTTCAAAAAGCTGGTATTCGGGATACTGGAAGGCCAGACCAATACGGCGGCGCACTTCCTTCAGCTTTGTTTTGTCTTTATGAATGTTTTCCCCGTCCAGCAGGATTTCCCCGGATGTAGGAGAAATGATGCCGTTGAGATGCTGGATCAATGTGGACTTGCCGGAGCCTGTATGACCGATGAGGCCAATGAACTCCCCTTTCTGGATTTCCAGTGTCACATCATCCAAAGCAACTTTTTCGAATGCCGTACCGGGATTGTAAACATGGGTCAAGTGGTTGATTTTAATTGACATATCGCACCTACCATTTCTTCAATCGTTAATATATCCGCAGGCAGGTCAATGCCTTCCTTCCGCAGCAAATAAGCCACTTCCGTCACCTGCGGCACGTCCAGACCATATTTCTGCAGTGTTTCTACCTGAGAGAAAATCTCTTTCGGTGTGCCCTGCATCACCAAGTCCCCGTCATCAATGACAAAGACCTTGTCTGCCCGTACGGCTTCATCCATATAATGGGTAATAAGGATCATAGTGATCCCTTCTTCCCGATTCAATCTTTCAATGGTTTCCATGACATCTCTGCGTCCCACAGGGTCCAGCATGGCTGTAGGCTCGTCCAGCACGATGCACTGGGGCTTCATTGCCAATACCCCTGCAATGGCGATACGCTGTTTCTGACCGCCAGAGAGCTTAGAGGGGGTATGGGTGGCATATTCCGTCATGCGCACCGTTGCCAGCGCATCATCTACACGCTTACGGATTTCCTTAGGCTCCACACCCATATTTTCAGGACCGAAGGCAATGTCTTCTTCCACCACTGTAGCTACCAACTGGTTATCGGGATTCTGGAATACCATCCCCGCTGTCTGGCGGATTTCCCAAACCAGTTCGTCATTTTTTGTATCCATATCATCTACCCAAAGGGTACCGCCGGTGGGCTGCACCAGAGCGTTGATATGTTTCGCAAAGGTAGATTTACCGGAGCCGTTATGTCCCAGCACCGCCACAAAATCACCTTTGTTGATTTCAATGTTTACGTTTTTCAAGGCCGCAACCTTTTCTTCCACTGTACCATGATCCGTTTCCAAAACCCTTACATATTGGTAAGTCAGATCTTTGGCCTTCACCATTTTCATTGCTTCTTTGTTCACCTTTTTCCTCCGCGAAATGTTTATTTTCCGCATTTATAAAGTCTATGGTAAAATAACTCACAGCTATCAATAAGATACCTTTTTTCCGCGGAAAAGTCAAGAAAAAACCTTGTTTGTGGCTTTTCGATTCCCCCATGGCGAAACCTTAAAACCGCGATATTTTCTGAGTCTTACGGTTTCCTTCCTTTACAAAAAAACATAACGGGATGGATTTGATGCCAATACACCTGAAAAAAACCCTGATCTTCCATCAAACGGCAAATCTCACGGCGACCATATGTATGTACATCCCCCATGTGCAGCCATTTGAGCAGAAATCTGTTTTCCAAAGCACGTATCCATCTGTTTTTCACATACATATCATAAAGCAAAAATCTGCCGCCCGGACGCAGTACCCGATATACCTCCTCCAGAACACCTTCTGGATTTGGATAATGATGAAAACTCTGCATACAAAGAACCACATCAAAAAACTGATCTGGATAAGGCAGGAATTCCGCGTCACCCACACAAAAAGCCGTATCTGGAATTTGTTTCTCCTTCGCTATGCGAATCATTTCCGATGACAAATCCAGTCCCCATAGCATCATATGCGGATGCTTCCTGCGTAGCAGCCGAATCATCTCCCCTGTCCCGCAGCCTAAATCCAGCAGCCTTTCCGTTTTATATCGCCTTAGTTCTTTCTCCGCAAAGGCATAGCACATTTTCGGAAACTTAGAAACAGTTGTAGTGGCTTTTACATCATAATATGCCGCCTGATTATCAAAATGTTTTCTTGAAAGGGCTTTGTAGTCCATAAAATCACCTCTTTTACCTTATTGGTTAGCAATAACTAACTAAAGGATATGCCGAGATGCGCAAAATGTCAAGGCAGGAACGGTTTTTTCTTTTCTGAGATATTCCTGTAACAAAAGCGCAACGAAGATGTAACGGTAACTTTACCTGCCTGTAACCTATGCATGATTTTTTTGTGGTATGATACTGACATGAAAAGAAAAAATTCGACAAAGGAGGTTTTCCAGTATGAACATGAAAAAATTAGTAATTGCAGCAACCGTAGTATTTTCCCTGTCTTTTGCCACAAGCATGACTTATGCTTTTCAGGCATCAAACGCATTGGAAAACGCTCCTGTCGCGGAAACATCCACACCGGAAGAATCTCTGGCACTGATTACCGCCAATACTTCCACTTATTAAACGCAAATAAGCATCACATTCATTGTATATCTCCTTACCTAATAAAAAAGCCGAAATCCTTAAGGATATCGGCTTTTTTATGTTCTCTGATAAAACAATGCCATAAAAAGCAAAAAAGACAGACAGAAAACATTTTTTACTGATTTCTGAACGGAAACTGCGGCAGCTGGCTCCAGAAGAAAACGCGTCTGAAAAATCCAAAAAAATAAGCTGGAACCCTTGCTCAAGGATTCCAGCTATATTTCTGTCTCTTATGAAGCAGCACCTAATCGTGTCTGCCTGAATTCATAAAAATTAAACCAGTTCGATGATAACTTCCATCGCACCGTCGCCTTTACGAGCGCCCAGTTTCACAATTCTTGTGTAACCGCCGTTACGACCAGCGTATTTAGGAGCGATTTCGTCGAACATTTTTGCAGCCATGTCAACTTTTTTGCTGTTCTTTCTTACTTTCTTGCCATCAGCAGGAACTTCTGTAACAGGGTACAGGTAAGCCAGCATCTGACGTCTAGCTGCCAGTCTGGAAGGTTTATCCTTCTTAACTGTTTTCTTAACTTCGTCATAAACAGTTACTTTTTTGCCGTTTACAACTTCTTTCACTCTTTTGCCGTTCGCGTCTTTTTTCGCTACTTTTGCTGTTACTTCAACTTCTTCGAAGTTTTCTCTTTCTTTCACAGCCAGAGTGATCAGTTTTTCAGCGATTCTTCTTACTTCTTTCGCTCTTGTTTCTGTTGTTTTGATTTTACCGTGGTACAACAGGTTTGTAACCTGGTTTCTCAGCAGAGCTTTTCTCTGAGGAGTTGTTTTACCCAGTTTTCTATATCCGGATGCATGCATTGTTGAATCCTCCTTGTTCTCACCTGCAAAACTTACCCCGACCCCACTGCTTCTTCGGGCTTACGTGTGTCGTAATTTCGCAGTAAATAATAGTAGCCGATTATTCGTCGCTGGGTCTGAGTGCCAGTCCCAGTTCCGCCATTTTGTTCAGTACTTCTTCCAGGGACTTGCGGCCCAGGTTTCTTACCTTCATCATTTCTTCTTCTGTCTTGTTTGCCAGGTCTTCCACAGTGTTGATGCCTGCACGTTTCAGGCAGTTGTAAGAACGCACGGACAGATCCAGTTCTTCAATGCTCATTTCCAGAACTTTTTCTTTCTTGCCTTCTTCTTTTTCCACCATGATGGAAGCATCTTTCGCATTGTCAGAAAGATCGATGAACAGGTTCAAATGCTCATTCAGAATCTTTGCACCGTAGCTAACTGCATCGTCGGGCGCAATGGTTCCGTTTGTCCAGACTTCCAGAGAGAGCTTGTCATAGTCAGTGATCTGACCAACACGAGTATTTTCAACCAAGAAGTTTACTCTTGTAACAGGTGTGAAAATACTGTCTACCGGAAGCATGCCGATTGGCTGATCGTCTTTTTTGTTCTTGTCGGCACCAACATAGCCGCGGCCTTTCTGAATGGTGATTTCCATATACAGTTTGCTGCCAGGGCCACCGGAAAGTGTCGCAATGTGATGGTCAGGGTTCAGGATTTCGATGTCGCTGTCTGCTTTGATGTCAGAGCCTTTGACTTCGCCTTCGCCTTCCATGTCAATGTACGCAATTTTCGGTTCGTTGCCTTCGCTGGTGTTTTTGATTGCCAGCCCTTTCAGATTCAGGATGATTTCTGTAACGTCTTCTTTCACGCCGGGAATCACGCTAAATTCATGAAGTACGCCGTCAATTTTTACGTTGCTGACTGCTGCGCCAGGCAGGGAAGAAAGCAGGATTCTTCTCAGGGAGTTGCCCAGAGTTGTGCCATAGCCTCTTTCCAGAGGTTCTACCACAAATTTGCCATAAGTTCCGTCCGGTGCCATCTCAGCAATTTCAATGCGAGGTTTCTCAAATTCAAACACTCATTCAAACCTCCCTTTTTTATGATAGATGGCCGCAAGGAAAAATGCCTTGCGGCTTTAGAATTGACTTCACTGCACAATCGAGATTGATTATTTGGAGTACAGTTCGACGATCAGTGTTTCTTCAACGGGAACATCGATCTGTGCTCTTGTGGGTTTTGCAACTACGGTGCCGCTCAGTGCATCGTGGTTAGCTGTCAGCCATTCGGGTACCAGTCTGCCGTCTGTTACAGCCAGCACGTCTTTGTATCTCTGAATGGTTTTGTATTTTTCTTTTACTTCAACAACGTCGCCAACTTTCACCTGGTAAGAAGGAATATCTACAGGTTTGCCGTTTACTGTAACGTGTTTGTGGCGAACGATCTGTCTAGCTTCTTTTCTTGTTCTGCCGTAGCCCAGACGGAACATAACGTTGTCCAGTCTCATTTCCAGCAGCATCAGAAGGTTTTCACCAGGGATACCTTCTTTTTTCGCGATTTTTTCAGCCTGTGCATAGTAGCCGCGGAACTGTTTTTCCAGTACGCCGTAGATGAATTTTGCTTTCTGCTTTTCTCTCATCTGCAGACCGTATTCGCTCATTTTTCTATTTGCTTTCAAGTTCTGTTTTTTGGATTTTTTATCAATACCCAGGTAGATGGGATCCAGATTCAGGGATCTGCATCTTTTCAATACTGGTACTCTATCTCTAGCCATTATTCTTACACCTCCTGAAAATTATACTCTTCTGCGTTTGGGTGGTCTGCAACCATTGTGAGGAACGGGTGTAACGTCTCTGATAAGTGTTACATCCAGACCTGCAGCCTGCAGCGCGCGGATTGCAGCTTCACGGCCGCTACCGGGACCTTTAACGAAAACTTCGATTGTTTTCAGACCGTAGTCGGAAGCAGCTTTAGCAGCTGTGTCTGCTGCCATCTGTGCAGCATAAGGAGTAGATTTTCTGGAGCCTCTGAAGCCCAGCTGACCTGCGGATGCCCAGGACAGAGCATTACCTACTGCGTCAGTGATTGTAACGATTGTATTGTTAAAAGTAGACTGGATGTGAGCCTGACCACGTTCTACTTTTCTTTTGTCACGGCGTCTGCGAGTTGTAGCTTTTTTCACAGTTTTCTTAGCCATTTCTTCAAACCTCCTTCATGAAATCAATTATTTCTTCTTGTTCGCAACAGTCTTTCTAGGACCTTTTCTTGTTCTTGCGTTAGTTTTTGTTTTCTGACCTCTTACAGGCAGGCCTTTTCTATGACGAATGCCTCTGTAGCAGCCGATTTCAATCAGTCGTTTGATGTTCAGAGCGATTTCTCTTCTCAGGTCACCTTCTACAGTCTGAGTTCTGTCGATGACGTCACGGATTCTAGCAACTTCTTCATCAGTCAGATCTCTAACTCTTGTATCCAGGTCTACGCCTGCTTCTTTCAGAATACGAACAGCACTGGAATGGCCAATGCCATAAACGTATGTCAAACCAACTTCAACGCGTTTTTCTCTTGGTAAGTCTACACCAGCAATACGTGCCATGTATATCTTGCACCTCCTATGATAATTCCTCTATCTATAACAAAAAAAGTTCAAAATAATATTCGCATAAATTATGTTGTAAGCGTTGGGCATTACAAACGGGAAGAACAGCCGTCAGTCTGCCTGCTGCTCCCGCTGTTAACTGTATGCTCCTTCGTCCTACTTTGACGGATTTACCAACGACTTCCGAGGACGTTTACCCCCGTAAAGCCATAACGAAATCATCAGCCTTGTTTCTGTTTATGCTTGGGATTTTCACAAATGACCATTACACGACCTTTTCTTTTGATGATTCTGCATTTTTCACACATGGGTTTTACAGATGGTCTTACTTTCATTGTGATCGCTCCTTCCTTATTTCGCTCTCCAGATGATTCTGCCCTTTGTCAGGTCATAAGGAGACATTTCCACTAACACTTTGTCACCGGGCAAAATACGGATGAAATTCATACGCAGCTTGCCGGAGATATGCGCCAAAATCTGATGGCCGTTTTCCAGTTCCACCTGAAACATGGCGTTCGGTAATTTTTCCAGCACGGTTCCTTCTACTTCAATAACGTCATTTTTTGACAAGACCAAGAACCTCCTTAAATTATGTTTCCGCCAACTTCTTGTACTTTTTGATGGCCTTTGCGATATCCGCATCCAGGACATAAGCCCCTTCGGCCAGTTTATCGGCCAAAACCGTGTCCACATATCCGGTTGGCTGCACGTGGATCATCTTCTTGCGTTTTGGCTTCTCAATCTTGCGGCGTTTGCCGTCTGCCAGATAGACATAAGCCCCTTCCACAAAAAGCACCATCAACGTATCGCCCTTGTCGTGGCCGCTTTTGGAATAAACCACTTGCCCGCTCTGATATTCCATCGTTCTCACCTCATTACATTCGTGGGATAACGTAAGGATTTTGACTTTTCAGCCGCCATCAAAACGGTATCATTTCTATTTCGTGGAGTCTTTCTCCACCGAAGCCGCTCTTCGCCGCTCCCCGAAAATTTCACATTGACTCAAGCAACGCGTTCCCTTTTGCTCAGGCATCCAAACCAGCGATGATCGCTTTTGTGATCTCGTCGATGGGCATGGTACCGTCTACTTCAAAGAGAATACCTTCTTTTTCATAAAAGCCTACCAGAGGTTCGCTCTGTTCGTGGAATGTCTGGATACGTTTCTGACCAGCTTCCACTGTGTCGTCTTTACGCTGCGTCAATTTTTCGCCGCATACATCACAGATACCCTCAACTTTAGAAGGAAGGAACATTTTGTTGTATGTCGCACCGCATTTGGGACAAGTCTGTCTTGCTGTCAATCTTTCCAGCATCACTTCGTCAGGTGCATTGATATAAACAACTTTATCCAGTTTTACCATTTCTTCCAGTTTTTCCGCCTGTACTACTGTACGAGGGAAACCATCCAGAATGAAACCTTTTTGGCAGTCGTCTTTTTTGATTCTTTCCTGAACGATGGCAATGATCAGTTCATCGGAAACCAAACCGCCTGCTGCCATAATGGATTTTGCCTGATTACCAAGCTCTGTTCCTTTTGCCACTTCTTCTCTGAGCATATCGCCTGTAGAAATATGAGCGATGCCGTAATGTTTCACCAGTCTTGCTGCCTGTGTGCCTTTGCCGGCTGCAGGCGCACCAATGAGTACCAATTTCATATACGAATCAACCTCTTTTCTTTATAGGCCTTCTCTCTGTTTTTCTCCCCAAGTAACAACCGGCGGGAAATGCATGCTGCATTCCCCAGGCGGCTGCTATTATTCGCTCAAAAATCCTTTATAGTGACGCATCAGCAACTGGCTTTCCAGTGCTTTTACGATATCCAGTGTAACGCCAACGACGATGATCAGTGTTGTACCACCGAAGCCAACATTCACTTTGAAAATCCACTGCAGCGCAACAGGCACCATAGCCAGAATTGCGTAGCAGATTGCGCCAACCAGTGTGATTCTGCTTACCACTCTGGTGATATAAGCGCTGGTGGGCTGACCGGGTCTGATACCAGGGATGAAGCCACCGTTCTTCTTCATGTTCATCGCGATTTCATTGGGGTTGATCACGATGGATGTGTAGAAATATGTGAAGAAGATAATGAGTAATACATACAGACACGCACCGATGGGGTGTGTCATATTCAGAACTTCAATCACCTTTGTGAAAACTTCGCCCTTATTGGGGATGAAGTTACCAATCTGCTGCGGGAACTGCAGCAAAGAGATAGCAAAGATGATGGAGATAACGCCGGAAGTATTTACTTTGATCGGCATTGTTGTGTTTCTGCCGCTGGACTGTTTTCTGCCAACCATTTTGGAAGAATACTGTACAGGCAGTCTTCTTTCACCACGGTTTACGCAAACGATGAATGCCAGAACAATGAGCAGAATCACCAGAATTGCTGCAACCTTTACCGCACCTTTTGCGCCGGAACCGCTGATCATATAGTACAGGCTAGCTGCACCTGTAGGCAGACCGGAAACGATGTTGATAAAGATTACCATGGAAGAACCATTGCCAATGCCTTTTGCTGTAATCTGTTCTGCCAGCCACATAACGAATGTGGAACCACAAACCAGAGTTACAACAGAAGCGATATAGTACAGCATATTTGCTTCCACATACATGTTCTGATAGGTATATGTTAACCCAATACCCTGTATGAGCGCAAGTATTACTGTCAAATATCTGCTGTAAGACTGCAATTTTTTTCTGCCTTCGGGGCCTTCTTTGGAAAGCTGTTCAAATTTGGGAATCGCAATGGTCAACAGCTGCATGATGATGGACGCATTGATATAGGGACCAATACCCATTGCAAAGATTGACCAGCTGGAGTTCGCGCCACCAGCAATCATGCTGTAGAGTGTGCCAACACCTGCGGATTCTCTTGCCGCAACAACGCTTGCTGCGTCAATACCGGGCAGAGCAATTTGTGTACCGATTCTGATGATTGCGAAAATCATCAGTGTGTACAGAATCTTGTTTCTGATTTCTTTCGTCTTCCAAGAATTTACGAAAATCTTAAACAATTAGATCACCTCTGCTTTGCCGCCGGCTGCTTCGATTTTTTCCTGAGCTGTTTTGCTGTAGAAGTTTACTTTAACTGTCAGCTTTCTTTCCAGATCGCCTTCGCCAAGAATCTTCACGCCATCTCTAGGATTACTGATCAAACCTACGGCTTTCAAAGCATCGATATCTACTACTGTATCATTTTCAAATACATTCAGCATGGAAACGTTGATGGCAACGATTTCTTTGCTGTTTCTGCATGTGAAGCCTCTTTTAGGGAGTCTTCTGTACAAAGGCATCTGACCGCCTTCGAAGCCGCACTTGCCGCCGGAACCGGAACGCTGGCCCTGACCTTTGTGACCTCTGCCTGCTGTCTTACCGTTGCCGGTTGCATGACCTCTGCCTCTTCTCCAATTTTTTTCTCTGGAGCCTTCAGCAGGTCTCAATTCGCATAAGTTCATTATGGCACCTCCTAAAATTAAACTTCTTCAACTTTTACAAGGTGGCTAATCTGATGAATCATGCCTCTGATAGCCGCGTTGTCCTGTTGAATCACGCTGCTGTTTGTCTTTCTCAGACCCAGCGCCTGTACTGTTTTTTTATGTTTCGGAATTGCTCCGATTGTAGATTTCACCAATGTGATTTTAATTTCAGCCACTGTCAATTCCTCCTTAACCCAAGAGTTCTTCTACAGTAATGCCACGCAGTTTTGCTACTGCTTCAGGTGTTGTCGCTCTGGACAGACCTTCGATTGTAGCGCTTACTACGTTACGTTTGTTGTTGGAACCCAGGGATTTTGTTCTGATGTTGCGGATACCTGCCAATTCCAATACGGCACGAGCAGGGCCACCAGCGATGATACCGGTACCTTCTGCAGCAGGCATCAGCAGAACGCTTGCGCTGCCGTATGTGCCTGTAACGCCGTGGAAGATGCTGTCTACATCATTTCTGTTTACTTCGATGATGTTTTTCATAGCGTCTTCTTTCCCTTTGCGGATAGCATCGGGGATTTCAGCAGCTTTACCAACGCCGCAGCCTACATGACCGTTGCCGTCGCCAACAACAACCAGTGCGGAGAATCTCATGGTACGACCGCCTTTAACAACTTTTGTTACGCGGTTGATGGTAACTACTTTATCTTTCAGATCTAAAGTGCTTGGATCGATTCTTTTCAACTTGCTTTCCTCCTTGCCTTAGAATGTCAAACCGGCTTCTCTTGCTGCTTCCGCCAGGGCTTTGATTTTGCCGTGGTAAATGAAACCGCCACGGTCAAATACAACTTCTGTGATACCTTTTTCTACTGCTTTTTTCGCAATAGCTTCGCCTACAGCTGCTGCAGCTGCTACAGTATCAGTATGTTCCAGTGTGCTAGCGATTTCAGATTCCATTGTGGAAGCTGCTACCAGTGTATGATGTGCAACGTCGTCGATGATCTGTGCATACATGTGTTTGTTGGATCTGAACACTGCCAGTCTGGGTCTCATTGCTGTACCCTTCACATGGTTGCGGATTCTGTAATGTCTTTTCTTACGAGCCGCTGCACGAGATGGCTTGTTAATCATAGTATTTTCACTCCGTTTCTTTCAAATCAGTCACTTTCCGATATAAACAATCACGCTGCCCGCGTCAGATTATTTCTTACCGGTCTTACCAACTTTACGTCTAATATGTTCGTCAGAGTATTTAATACCTTTGCCTTTATAGGGTTCGGGGGGACGTTTTGTTCTGATTTCAGCAGCAAACTGTCCAACTTTTTCTTTATCAATACCCTTAACAATGATTTTGTTTGTGCCTTCTACGATGGATTCGATACCTTCGGGATCTTCCATTTCTACAGGGTGAGAGTAACCCAGAGTCAGGGTCAGCTTCTTACCGGATTTTGCAGCTCTGTAACCAACACCGTTGATTTCCAGTGTTTTTTCATAACCCTGAGTAACGCCAACGATCATGTTGAAGATCAGAGTTCTTGTCAGGCCGTGTAATGCTTTATTTCTTTTCAGGTCGTTGGGTCTTGTTACCACAATCTGACCATCTTCCATTGCGATATGCATGTCAGCGGATAATTTTCTTTCCAGTGTGCCTTTGGGGCCTTTCACTGTCAGCAGATTGCCTTCGCCGATTTTTACTTCAACACCGGCAGGTACTGCTACGGGCAATTTACCGATTCTAGACATGGTCTGCACCTCCTAATACTTGTCGATTTATATTACCAAACGAAAGCAACAACTTCGCCGCCAACGCCTGCTTTTCTTGCTTCTTTATCTGTCATCAAGCCATTGCTTGTGGAAATGATGGCAATTCCCAGACCGCCCAGAACTTTAGGCAGTTCGTCTTTGCCTGCGAAAACTCTCAGACCGGGTTTGGAAATTCTTTTCAGACCTGTGATAACTTTTTCATTTTTGTCTGCACCATATTTCAGGCTGATACGCAGTGTGGATTTGATGCCATCTTCGATGACTTCATAACCTTTTACATAACCTTCTTTAGTTAAAATGTCCGCAATTGCTTTCTTCATCTTGGAAGAAGGAACATCTACTGTATCGTGTTTCGCAATATTACCGTTTCTGATTCTAGTGAGCATATCTGCGATAGGGTCGCTCATGGACATTGTCAATTCCTCCTTTCGTTCTTACCAGCTTGCTTTCTTTACGCCGGGAATCTGACCTTTGTATGCCAGTTCACGGAAGCAAATACGGCAAATTCCATATTTTTTCAGTACAGAGTGAGGTCTGCCGCACACTCTGCAACGTGTGTAAGCTCTTGTAGAGAATTTAGGTTTTCTCTGCTGCTTTACAACCATAGATGTTTTAGCCATTTTTGTCCCTCCCTTGATTATTTTGCGAATGGCATACCGAACAATCTCAGTAATTCTCTTGCTTCTTCGTCTGTTTTCGCTGTTGTTACGAAAACGATATCCATACCTCTGATTTTGTCTACTTTATCGTATTCGATTTCAGGGAAGATCAGCTGTTCTTTGATACCCATTGTGTAGTTACCTCTGCCGTCAAAGCTGTTAGCTTTCACACCACGGAAGTCACGTACACGAGGCAGCGCAATGTTGATCAGTCTGTCAGCGAATTCGTACATTCTGTCGCCTCTCAGTGTAACTTTGCAACCGATGTTCATGCCTTCACGCAGTTTGAAGTTCGCAACGGATTTTTTTGCTTTTGTTACCAGAGGTTTCTGACCGGAAATGGTAGCCATATCCTTTACAGCGCCGTCCAGAACTTTCGCATTTTCTTTTGCTTCGCCTACGCCCATGTTGATGATGATTTTTTCAATCTTGGGTACAGCCAGCTTGTTTGTATATGAAAACTTTTTGGTCATTTCAGGGATAATTTCTGTGTTATAGAAATCTCTTAATCTGCTCATTGTTTACCTCCTTTCACAGGGATTAGTCGATAACTTCGCCTGTTTTTTTCGCTACTCTTACTTTTTTACCGTCTTTGATCATTGCACCCAGGCGTGTTGCTTTGCCGTTGTGCAGGTACATTACGTTGGAAGCGTGGATGGAACCTTCTTTTTTCACGATGCCGCCCTGCTGATTCTGCATGGAGGGTTTTGTGTGTTTGGAAATCATGTTTACGCCTTCAACGATGACACGGTTGTTTTTTCTATCTACATGAAGGATCTTGCCTTCTTTGCCTTTGTCTTTACCAGCGATGACAACAACTTTGTCACCTGTTTTCAATTTCATGTTAGCCACCTAGCACACCTCCTTATAATACTTCCGGTGCCAGAGAAAGAATTTTCATGAACTGTTTCTCTCTCAGCTCTCTTGCAACGGGCCCGAAGATACGAGTACCTCTGGGGTTTTTGTCTTCTTTGATGATAACCGCTGCGTTTTCGTCGAATCTGATATAGCTGCCGTCTGCTCTGCCTACGGGATGAACGGTTCTAACGACTACTGCTTTTACAACGTCGCCTTTTTTAACAACACCGCCGGGTGTTGCGTCTTTAACTGCAGCTACGATAATATCGCCAACTCCTGCATATCTTCTGGTGGAACCACCCAGTACTCTGATGCAAAGGAGTTCTTTTGCTCCTGAATTGTCTGCTACTTTCAATCTGGTTTCTTGCTGAACCATCTAAATTCCTCCTCTCTGCAGGATTATTTTGCTTTTTCGATGATGCTTACAAGTCTCCATCTCTTGTCTTTGGACAGAGGTCTTGTTTCCATAACCTTTACACGGTCGCCGATACCGCATTCGTTGTTTTCGTCATGGGCTTTCAGCTTGTAAGTTCTGTTTACGATCTTACCATACAAAGGGTGTTTTACTTTATCTTCTACAGCAACTACGATTGTTTTGTCCATCTTGTCGCTGACTACTCTACCGATTCTGGTTTTACGAAGATTTCTTTCTTCCACGTTGTGTGCCTCCTTTCGCTAAACCGTGTCTATTATTTTACTTCTCTTGCTTTCTGTGTCATTACTGTCTGGATTCTTGCGATGTTCTTACGAACTTCCTTGATTCTTGCTGTGTTATCCAACTGATTTGTTGCGTTCTGGAATCTCAGGTTGAACAGTTCTTTTTTAGCGGAAACAAGGTCCTTCTGTAATTCATCAGCAGTTTTACCCATCAATTCACTTACATAACCTTTTGTTTTCACTGATGATCACCTGCCATTTCTGCTGCTTCTGCCTTGGAAACGATTTTGCACTTGATGGGCAGTTTGTGGATTGCCAGTCTCAGTGCTTCTCTTGCTGTTTCTTCTGCAACGCCGCCGATTTCAAACATAACTCTGCCGGGTTTTACTACTGCTACCCAATATTCGGGAGCGCCTTTACCGGAACCCATACGAGTACCGATAGGTTTTGCGGAAACGGGTTTGTCAGGGAAAATTTTGATCCAAACGTCACCGCCACGTTTAATATGTCTTGTCATCGCAACACGAGCTGCTTCGATCTGATTGGATGTGATCCATGTGGGTTCCATAGCCATGATACCAAAGTCGCCGTAAGTAACTTTGTTACCTCTGTAAGCGCGACCTTTCATGGAACCTCTCTGCTGTTTACGATGTTTTACTCTTTTAGGCATTAACATAATTACTTAGCGCCTCCTTCCTTTTTCGCTGCTTTTACAGGAAGTACCTCACCTTTGTAAATCCAAACCTTTACGCCCAGTTTGCCGTATGTTGTATCAGCTTCTGCGAAGCCGTAGTCGATGTCTGCGCGCAGTGTCTGCAGGGGGATGGTACCGTCATGGTAGCTTTCAGTACGAGCAATATCAGCGCCGCCCAGACGACCGCTTACTGCTGTTTTGATACCTTTTGCACCGAATTTCATTGTTCTGCCCATTGCCTGTTTCATTGCACGACGGAATGTTACACGGTTTTCCAGATCCAGTGCGATTCTTTCAGCAACCAGCTGAGCGTCTGTTTCGGGTCTTTTGATTTCTTCGATGTTCACAGCAACCTTCTGGCTTGTCATCTTCTGGATTTCGCCTTTGAGTTCTTCGATTGCCTGACCATTTTTACCGATAACGATACCGGGTTTTGCTGTATATACGCTGATCTTTACGCGGCCAGCTGTTCTTTCGATAGCGATTTTGGAAACGCCTGCTGCGTAGAGTTTCTTTTTGATGAATTTTCTGATTTTAACGTCTTCTACCAGGTAATCAGCAAAGTCTTTTTCAGCATACCATTTGGTATCCCAGTCTTTGATGATACCGACTCTTAATCCATGTGGATTTACTTTCTGTCCCATTGTGTACCTCCTTATCTCTCATTGAGAATGATGGAAATGTGGCAAGATCTTTTCAGAATGCGGTAAGCTCTGCCCTGTGCTCTGGGGCGGATTCTCTTCATTGTAGGACCCTGATCCGCACTTACCTCTTCTACATACAGTTTGCTCACGTCCATACCCAAGTTGTTTTCTGCGTTTGCCATTGCGGATTTCAGAACTTTCGCAATGATTTCAGAAGCATATCTTGGAGAATAATTCAACATCGCTGCTGCTGTTACAACGTCTTTGCCTTTGATCTGATCCAAAACGATTTTTGCTTTTGTTGCAGGGATACCTACATATTTCGCAGTAGCGTGGGGTCTTTTTTCCTGTGTTGCGATATTTCTTTCTTTCTTAATTTGGCTTCTATGACCTTTTGCCATGAACGAAACCTCCTTTCGTTTCAAACTTATTACCGAACTCTAGATTTCTTTTCTGCGTCTTTGCCGTGGCCTCTGTAAGTTCTTGTCAGAGCGAATTCGCCCAGTTTGTGGCCAACCATGTCTTCTGTGATATATACGGGAACATGTCTTCTGCCGTCATAAACCGCGATTGTATGACCGATCATATCGGGGTAGATTGTAGAACGGCGAGACCATGTTTTGATTACGTTCTTTTCGCCTGCTGCGTTCATTGCGTCGATTTTCTTCAGCAGATGATCGTCAGCGAAAGGTCCCTTTTTCAGTGATCTGCTCATTATTTCATCCTCCTTGTTTCATGCTCTGTGCTCATGCGGCACATCGAAATTCATTAGCCGTTTCTACGACGAATGATATATTTGTTGGAAGCTTTGTGTTTGTTTCTTGTTTTGTAGCCCATTGCAGGTTTGCCCCAAGGTGTCATAGGAGATGGACGACCGATAGGTGCTCTACCTTCACCACCACCGTGAGGGTGATCGTTAGGGTTCATTACGGAACCTCTTACGGTAGGTCTGATACCCATGTGACGTTTTCTACCTGCTTTACCGATGTGAACCAGTTCGTGGTCGATGTTGCCAACCTGACCGATTGTTGCTCTGCATTCGATGGGCAGCAGTCTCATTTCGCCGGAGGGCAGTTTAACTGTTGCATATTTGCCTTCTTTTGCCATCAGCTGTGCAACGTTACCAGCGGAACGAACCAGCTGGCCGCCTTTGCCGGGTTTCATTTCGATATTGTGGATGCTTGCACCAACGGGGATCATGCTCATAGGCAGTGTGTTGCCCAGTTTAACTTCGGCTTCAGGACCGTTCATGATGTGGTCGCCAACATGCAGACCAACGGGAGCCAGAATGTAGGATTTTGTACCGTCAGCGTAAACGATCAGAGCGATGTTTGCTGTTCTGTTGGGATCGTATTCGATTGCTTTTACTGTTGCAGGAATACCATCTTTGTTGCGTTTGAAGTCTACCAGTCTGTATTTGATGGCAGCGCCGCCGCCTTTGTGACGAACTGTGATTTTACCCTGGTTATTTCTACCGGAGTTTTTCTTCAGGTGTACCACCAGAGATTTCTCGGGTGTGGATTTTGTGATTTCATCAAATGCGGACACTGTCATGTGTCTTCTGGACGGTGTATATGGCTTATATCTTTTAATTGCCATTTTTTCCACTCCTTTCGATAAGTGATTATCTGTCTACACGTTTCCGTGTGTTTTGCGTTCAAGTGCCTTCCGGATTACATACCCTGGAAGATTTCGATGTCTTTGCTGTCAGCAGTCAGTTTCACAACTGCTTTTTTGAATTTTTTTGTTTTGCCGAAGATATAACCTCTTCTTTTGGGTTTGCCGCTGTAGTTCATTGTGTTAACAGCTGCTACCTTCGCGCCTTCGAACATTTTTTCAACTGCTTCTTTTACCTGAGCTTTAGTCGCTTCGGGATGAACCAGGAAAGTATATTTTTTATCATCCAGAACAGCCATACTGTTTTCTGTGATAACGGGTCTCAAGATTACGTCATAATATTTCAGATCTGCCATTATGCGTACACCTCCTCGATTTTCGCTACCGCGTCTTTTGTTACAACCAGTGTGTTGTATTTCAGCAGGTCGTAAACGTTGATTGTGCTTACGGAAGCTGTTTTTACATCAGGGATGTTTCTAGCGGACAGCATTACGTTTGTGTTTGTACCGTCCATAACGATCAGCGCTTTGCCGCAGTTGATGTTAGCCAGTACTTTAGCCATATCTTTTGTCTTAACTTCTGCCAGGTTCAGTTCATCCAGAACGATGATTTTGCCTTCAGCAACTTTTGTAGACAGTGCGGACTGCAGTGCCAGTCTTTTTACTTTTTTGTTCAGTTTGAAGGAGTAATCTCTGGGCTTGGGAGCGAATACTACGCCACCGCCAACCCACTGAGGGGAACGGATGGAGCCGTGTCTTGCTCTACCTGTGCCTTTCTGTCTCCAAGGTTTTCTACCACCGCCACGTACTTCTGCACGTGTTTTTGTGCTCTGTGTGCCCTGTCTCTGGTTCGCCAGATACTGAACTACTGCCAGGTGCATCACATGTTCATTTGCTTCTATTCCGAAAATAGCGTCGTTCAGGTCGATGTTGCCTACCTGTTCGCCATTCATGTTCATTACTGCAACGTTTGCCATGTTAGTTTCCTCCTTTCGTAAAGTTTATCAAGCCTTTACGCTGTCTTTGATTACCAGAACAGAACCTTTAGGGCCGGGAACTGCGCCTTTGATCAGCAGCAGGTTCTTTTCTGCATCAGCACGAACGATTTCAAGGTTCTGGATGGTTACTTTTACGCTACCCATGTGACCAGGCATTCTTTTACCTTTTTTCACGCGGCTGGGTGTAGCGGAAGAACCCATGGAACCAACTACTCTGTGAGATTTGGAACCATGACCCATGGGACCTCTCTGTGCGTTATATCTCTTAATTGTGCTCTGGAAGCCTTTACCTTTGGAAACGCCGCTAGCGTCTACTTTGTCGCCTGCTGCGAATACGTCAGCTTTGATTTCAGCACCAACTTCGTAAGCGCTTGTGTCTTCCAGTCTGAATTCTTTCAGGTATTTCTTAGCAGCTACGCCTGCTTTGTCGAAATGACCTTTTGCGGGTTTTGTTACTTTTTTTGCTTTTGCATCCTTGAAACCAACCTGGATTGCTTCATAGCCGTCGTTTTCCATTGTTTTCTTCTGGATTACAACGCAGGGGCCTGCTTCAAGAACGGTAACCGGTACCAGTGCACCGTTTTCTGTGAAAACCTGTGTCATACCGATTTTCTTAGCCATAATAGCCTTTTTCATGTAGTTGCACCTCCTAAGTTTCTACAGCGGATTGCTCTCTTTTGAGAGTAATCATACTAGATTCATATAAGAGTCTTGCATGAAGATGTTTCTTATATAAACCGAGTGTTTTGGATAATTTCTTTTATTTGAAATCAGCGGTCGTTGCATCCGTCTGTGATTTCCGTGATCTTATTTCATCACTTTCAGTGTGATGTCTACGCCTGCGGGCAGGTCCAGACGGCTCAGAGCGTCTGCTGTTTTGCCTGTAGGGCTCAGAATGTCGATCAATCTCTTGTGAGTTCTCATTTCGAACTGTTCTCTGGAGTCTTTGTATTTGTGTGTTGCTCTGATGATGGTCACAACTTCCTTCTTAGTGGGAAGTGGAATAGGACCACTGATCTGCGCTCCTGTTTTCTTTGCTGTTTCAATGATCTGCGCTGCAGACTGATCGATCAGCTTGTGATCGTAAGCTTTGAGACTGATTCTGATTTTTGGGTTAGCCATAAAAAAAGTCCCCTCCTTTTCGTACTTTAACTTTCAGCACGACAAGTGGTGACTGCACACTTATCCGGGTGTATCCTGCAACGTCAGATACGCAAAGTTATCCTGTGGAGATAACTTACCCTAAATATTCAGTACAGTGACCTTGTCGCCCGGTTTCTTGAACTGGACATCGCTCCTCGGAAAAACCATCAAGCCGCTCAATTCGGCTCTCAGCAACCTTCCGTATCAACACTCTATGTCACAACACAAACAAGTATACACGACTTTCCCCGATTTGGCAAGCCTTTTTTTGTATTTTTTCAAAAAAATTTCTTAGAATTTTAACAAAAAACATTTATCTATTTCGCGAAAAACTTAAACAAAATAAATAAGTGTATACACGGAGTTTTGCATAATGCATCACTCTTTTGTTTCTATTGCATAAAACAGATATCCCATTTTCTCCGTTTTTGCACGCATAAATAAGGCACCTCTTTCATAGGCGCTCACATACTTTCTTTTTCCTTTGATATTCCCATTTTTTCCAGATTTTATACCTGCATTCTCCGACTACAAATACAGAGTTTCTTCCTATATATAATAGTAGAAATCCCTTTCTCGCAAAAGCAAAAAAATCGGAAACTCCCATTTCTGAGAATTTCCGATTTGCTTTTTATGAAAACGCTTATCTGCGTACGCAGTCCTTTGTGATTTCCTTCAGGCTATGTACACCGCACATTGCCATAGTATCTTTCAGTTCTGCGCCCAGTTTTTCCACCAGAGCCGCAACGCCTTCTTCCGCAGCGCCGTAAATGACATTTACGAAAGGACGGCCAATCAGTACGCCATCTGCACCCAAAGCCAGAGCTTTGAATACATCCATACCGGAACGGATACCGCCGTCTACCAGAATAGTCATTTTGCCGCCAACAGCTTCTACGATTTCAGGCAGAACTTCTGCTGTTGCGGGGCACTGATCCAGTACACGACCGCCGTGGTTGGAAACAACGATGGCAGCAGCGCCTGCTTCCAGTGCTTTCTTCGCGCCGTTTACAGTCATAATGCCTTTCAGGATGAAAGGTACCCCTGCATAAGAAATGATTTCTTTCAGTTCTTCCACAGTTTTGCTGCCTGCGGGAGGTGTCATATTTTTCAGGAAAGGCAGACCAGCCGCATCAATGTCCATAGCGATCATTTTTACACCTGCTGCTTTTGCCATGTCGATTTTTTCTTTTACCAGTTCCATATTCCAGGGCTTGATGGTAGGAACACCCACACCTTCGGATGCCTGAATGGCTTCACATGCGCCAGCGAATACATTATGGTCTGTACCGTCGCCGGTAAATGCCGCAATGCCATTATCTGCACATGCTTTTACCAGAATGTGGTTATATCCGTTGTCATCATACTTGTCACCGTAGTGCAGCTGCATAGCACCAATAGGTGCAGCAAAGAACGGATAATCATACGTTTTTCCAAACAGTTCAAATTTGGTGTCAACAGGTTTGTTTTCGCAAATAGTATCCATGTTTACGCAGATTTCCTGCCATTTCTGATAGTTGCGAATGAAGCCTGTACCAATTCCCTTTGCGCCAGGACCGGGAATCTGATTTTTGCACGCCAAACCGTTGCAAACGGGACAAACCTTGCAGTAAGGTCCCATTTCTCCTCTAGCCGCAGCCAATACTTCCTGATAATTCATAGAAATTTCTCCTCCACTCAAATAAATTGCATTTTTATCTTATGTACGAAATGGCGCATTAGTTCTTGAAGCTGTGGATAGGCGCGGGGATTCTGCCGCCTCTTGCGATAAAGTCTTCGCAGCTGTATTTATTTACAGCCATAATAGGCGCATAGCCCAGCAGACCACCAAATTCTACAGATTCGCCAACACCTCTGCCAATCACAGGGATCAGACGAACCGCAGTTGTTTTATTGTTCACCATACCGATTGCAGCTTCATCGGCAATGATACCGGACAGTGTTGCAGGTGTGGTATCACCGGGTACAGCGATCATATCCAGACCAACGGAGCAAACGCAAGTCATAGCTTCCAGTTTTTCCAGAGTCAAAGCGCCTTTTGCGGCTGCTTCGATCATACCATGGTCTTCGCTGACAGGAATGAACGCGCCGCTCAGACCGCCAACGTAAGAGGATGCCATAACGCCGCCTTTTTTCACGTTGTCGTTCAGCAGAGCCAGAGCCGCTGTTGTACCAGGTGCGCCAGGTTCAGCCAGACCCATTTCCTGGAAGATTTCCGCGATACTGTCACCAACAGCAGGTGTAGGTGCCAGAGAAAGGTCGATGATACCGAAGGGTACATTCAGACGTTTGGATGCTTCTCTTGCGATCATCTGACCAACACGAGTGATTTTGAATGCAGTACGTTTTACAGTTTCGCACAGTGTTTCAAAATCTTCCCCTCTTACTTCTTCCAGTGCTTTTTTCACAACACCGGGACCGCTGACACCAACGTTGATGGCACAGTCTGCTTCACCAACACCGTGGAAAGCGCCTGCCATGAAGGGGTTGTCCTCTACGGCGTTGCAGAATACAACCAGTTTCGCGCAACCGATACATTCTTTGTCTTTTGTCAGTTCTGCTGTTTTATGGATCACTTCACCCATTTCTTTGACAGCGTCCATGTTGATACCGTTACGGGAAGTACCGATATTTACGGAAGAACATACAAAGTCTGTCACTGCCATCGCTTCAGGAATGGAAGCGATGAGTTTTCTGTCACTTTCGGTGTAGCCTTTCTGCACCAGTGCGGAAAAACCACCAATGAAGTTTACGCCTACGGCTTTTGCAGCACGGTCCAATGTCTGCGCAATACTTACATAAGAATCTGTTTTGCAGCCAGCTGCTGCAATGGCAATGGGCGTTACGGAAATACGCTTGTTTACCACAGGCACGCCGTATTCCTTTGCCAGTTCGTCACCGACTTTTACCAAATCTTTGGCATAAGTGGTGATTTTATTGTATACCTTTTCGTTAAACTTATCAATATCCGCGTCAGCACAATCCAGCAGACTGATGCCCATGGTGATGGTTCTCACGTCCAGATTGGCGTTATCGATCATCTGATTGGTTTCTAAAATTTCATTTCTTGTAATCATCTGTTTGTGACCTCCCATCAAATGCGGTGCATCGCGTCAAAAATTTCTGTATGCTGCATTTTGATTGCCAGTCCCATTTCTTCCCCGATGGAAGCCAGACCGTCTACTGCTTTGTCGAAGTCCTGTGTCATTTCGGTGATGTCTACGACCATAACCATGTCGAAGTATCCACCTACGATGGTCTGGGAGATGTCCAGGATATTCACATTCGCTTCAGACAAAAAAGTGCAAACTCTTGCGATAATGCCTACTTTGTCGTTACCCAATACTGTAATTACTGCTTTTTTCATTGTTTCTGACCTCCTTGAAATTTAGAAAAAGAAAAATTCCTTTCTGCGGCAAAGCCCATTCTGGCAAAATGGCAGTCTGCTCCAGCAAAAAAGCCTTGAATAAACAGAAAAACAAGGCGTTTTTTGCACCTTGTTTTCTGTTTTATGGCACTATTCTAATACCAAAGACATAGAATGTCCAGTATTATTTTGTACTGTCACTGAACAAAAATCCACTTTGACGTTACTTTATTTTTCATAACCCTCCAAAACCCTGTAAAATCAACACTTTCATCCATTCCCTAAACTGAACTTTTTGATTTCATGAGAAATTTTTCTTTCCTTATTTTGTACAAAAATGTCATATAGCCACTGCCAAGTACAATTTTTCACACAAAAAAGGTCATGCCCCGAAGGACATGACCAAATTTTACTTTTGCTATATTTAAGGAAACAATTAGTTTGTAGCTTTGCTTGCTTTGTATTTTCTGATGGCATCAGCCAGTTTCGGCAGGATCTGTTTCACGTCACCTACGATACCCAGGTCAGATACTTCGAAAATAGGAGCTGTGTCGTTTTTGTTGATGGAAATT
>JALFWW010000002.1 GCA_022786605.1 Clostridia bacterium
TTGATTTCTTAAGGGGAATTGCGACGGCTGTCTCCATAAGAAAACATAACAAATAAAATCTTAATAAAATAAGAAAGCCAAAATCCTTTGTTATGATAAGGATTTTGGCTTTCTTTGTTTTCTTATGAAGATGCCCCTAATTCCACGCGGTTTTTTTCAATCCTACGATTACAATTTTTCCAGATAAGCTTTGTTATCTTCAATAGCCTTTGTTGTCATGGCTTTGGAAGGACCGCCCATGACATTTCTTGCTTCCACGCACTGTTTTACGCTGATGGCATCGTACACGCTTTCATTGAATACAGGGGAAATTGCCTGATATTCTTCCAGAGAAAGGTCGTCCAGATTGGTGTTGTGTTCGATGCAGTAGAGCACCAGATGTCCAATGATGCTGTGAGCGTCACGGAATGGTACGCCCTGTTTTACCAGCCAGTCCGCCGCGTCGGTGGCGTTGGTGAAGCCGCCTTTTGCCGCCTGAAGCATGTTGTCTTTTTTCACGGTCATGGTCGCGATCATGTTTGTGAATACAGGCAGGCACATTTTTACAGTGTCGATGGCGTCAAAGAGGGCTTCTTTGTCTTCCTGCATGTCTTTGTTGTATGCCAGAGGCAGACCTTTCAGTGTGGTGAGAAGTCCCATCAGGTGACCATAAACACGACCAGTTTTGCCCCGGATGAGTTCTGCCATATCGGGGTTCTTTTTCTGGGGCATGATGCTGGAACCGGTGGCGTAAGCGTCATCCAGCTCAATGAAGCGGAATTCATGGCTGCTCCAGAGGATGATTTCTTCACAGAAACGGCTCAGGTGCATCATAAGCATGGAAAGGTCGGAAACCAGTTCCACACAGAAATCACGGTCGGAAACGCCGTCCATGCTGTTGGCGGAAATTGCCGCGAAGCCCAGCTGTTCTGCTACAAAATAACGGTCTAAAGGATATGTGGTAGTCGCCAGTGCGCCGCTGCCCAGAGGCAGTACGTCTGTCCGTTTGTAAGCGTCACAGAGACGGTCATAGTCCCGTTTGAACATTTCCACATAAGCCAGCAGATGGTGGGCCAGTGTCACAGGCTGTGCACGCTGGAGATGGGTATAGCCGGGCAGGATGGTTTCTGTGTGGGCTTCCGCCAGTGTGTTCAGTTCCACCAGCAGGTTTTTCACCAGAGCTTTGATTTCGGTGATTTCTTTTTTGGTGTACATACGAGTGTCCAGTGCCACCTGGTCGTTCCGGCTTCTGCCGGTGTGGAGTTTTTTGCCCACATCGCCAATGCGGCTGATAAGGATGGTTTCCATATTCATATGGATGTCCTCAGCCTTTTCGTCGAAAGTCACTTTGCCTGCTTCGATGTCCTCCAGAATTTCACCCAGTGTTTTCACAATGAGGTCTGCGTCCTCCTGGGGGATGATGCCCTGTTTGCCCAGCATGGCTGCGTGTGCCATACTGCCGGTGATGTCCTCGTGATACATGCGGCTGTCAAAGCCGATGGAGGAATGGAAATGGTCTGTGAAGCTGTCTGTGGATTTGGTGAAGCGTCCGCCCCAAAGTTTCTGCATAAAAAATCTTCCTTTCTATGTCATGGGGCGAAAGCCCGCAATTTGTAGTGATAAAGAAAAAATGGACTGTTCCCTTGGGACAGCCCCGAAAAACCTATGACATAGAGTCTTCATGCCGGTTTTTGTTGACCATGGTTTTCTGGAAACTCACTGGTTCAAAAATAGGCTGTGAAGGATGTCTGTTTGACTGTGTATGAACCAGTGCGTCCATGTTTCCGTTTGGTTTTTGATTCATGGAAACCGCTGAGGCAGTTTCCATGTTTTTATCTTTTGTATGTATGAACAAATGGGGGCAAGGTGAGTTGCCCCCACATTGTTGCCTTTATTTGTTTTCGTTGTTTGCCATCATCATGGCGCGTACTTTCAGAGGCAGACCGAACAGGTTGATGAAACCGTCAGCGTCTTTGTGGTTGTACAGTTCGCCTGTTGTGAAGCTTGCCATGGATTCGTTGTACAGGCTGTAAGGAGAAGTGCTGCCGGCAGGGATGATGTTGCCTTTGTACAGTTTCAGTTTTACGGTGCCTGTTACAGTTTCGTTTACTTTGTCGAAGTAGTCGCTCAGTGCTTCACGCAGAGGTGTGTACCATTCGCCGCTGTAAACCAGTTCTGTGAATTTGTTGCTTGCCACTTCGTTGAAGGCCTGTGTTTTCTTGTCTGTGCACAGGTATTCCAGTTCACGGTGTGCGTAGTACAGGATGGTACCGCCGGGTGTTTCATATACGCCACGGGATTTCATACCTACCACACGGTTTTCGCAGATGTCAGCGATACCGATACCGTTTTTGCCGCCGATTTCATTCAGTTTTTTCAGCATTTCCACGGGACCCAGTTTTTCGCCGTTGACTGCAACGGGGATACCTGCTTCAAAGTCCAGTGTGATGTATTCGGGTACATCGGGAGCATCTTCGGGGGATACGCCCAGCTGTAAGAGATGTTTGTAGTTCGGTTCGTTAGCGGGGTCTTCCAGTTCCAGACCTTCGTGGCTCAGATGCCAGATGTTGCGGTCACGGCTGTAAGAGTTGTCGTGGCTTGCTTCGAAGGGAATGCCATGTGCTTCCAAATAAGCCATTTCGTCTTCACGGCTCTGCATACCCCATGTATCCAGACGCCAGGGAGCAATGATTTTCAGTTCAGGTGCCAGCGCTTTGATGGTCAGTTCGAAACGTACCTGATCATTGCCTTTGCCTGTTGCGCCGTGGCAGATAGCTGTTGCGCCTTCTTTTTTGGCGATTTCCACCAGTTTCTTTGCGATGATGGGACGAGCCATGGAAGTACCCAGCAGGTATTTGCCTTCATAAACGGCGTTTGCTTTGATGCAAGGGTAAATGGCATCTGTGATGAATTCTTCTGTCAGGTCAGCGATGTACAATTTGCTTGCGCCTGTTTTCAGTGCTTTTTCTTCCAGACCTTCTGTTTCTTTGCCCTGACCAACGTCGCCGCAGACTGCGATCACTTCTGCGTCATAATTTTCTTTCAGCCAGGGAATGATAACGGATGTGTCTAAGCCGCCGGAATATGCCAATACGATTTTTTCTTTACTCATAATATTTCTCCTCCTTGTAATCGAACGATGTGTCATCGTGTATGCTCTTGAATATTTATGAACCTATTATACATAGCATTTTTTGGAATTGCAAGAGTAAAATGCAAAAATATGTGTATTTTGGCAGTATTTATTAAATAATTATGCAAAAACGGCAGTCTTTTATGGATATTTCAAGGTGTGTATACAAATAATATGCAATTCGGAGTGTATAGTTGAATATGTATGGTGAATGTATATTATGTATGGACGGTTTTTCGTACACTCTTTGGGCAGACAGACACATTTTACTTTGCGAAAAGCCCCTTTTGTGATATGATTAGGGGTAGAAATCATTGTTTTACAAAAGAAAAAAGAATTGAAAAAAGAAGGAGGCATATGGTATGAAGGTATTGACATATATGCAGGGTGGTCACAAAGCAGTTGGCATTTTGAAGAAAAATGGACAGGAAGTGGTTCCCGTCAACTATCTGGGCTGCGGTCTGGTGGATATGACAGAATTCATCGCTTCCATGACAGAAAAGAAAATGCAGAAGCTGGAAAAGAATGTGGAGCTCATGGACGGCATTCCTATGGAAGAAGTACGTCTGCTTTCTCCCATTGTGCACCCCAAACAGGACGTGATCTGTCTGGGTATCAATTACTATGCCCATGCGGAAGAAGCGGCAAGATTCCACGATGAGGCTTTCGGCGGCGAACGCCCCCAGCCCATTTATTTCTCCAAACGGATGAACCGTGCTGTTGGGGATGGAGAACCCATCGACGGACATTTTGATATTGTAGATAGTCTGGACTATGAAGCGGAATTGGCTGTCATCATTGGCAAGGACGCCAAAAACGTGGCGGAAGCGGATGCTTTTGACTATGTATTCGGTTATTCCGTACTGAACGACGTCAGTGCCAGAAACTTGCAGACATCCCACAAACAGTGGTATTTCGGCAAGAGTCTGGACGATTTTACCCCCATTGGACCTTGGATCGTCACCAAAAATGAATTTGAAAATCCTCCCGCATTGCCTATCCGTTCCTATGTGAATGGAGAACTGCGCCAGGACAGCAATACATCTCTGATGATCAACGGCGTGGCAAAAGTCATCAGCCAGCTTTCTCAGGGCATGACTTTGCAGGCAGGCACCATCATTGCCATGGGTACTCCCGCTGGGGTAGGCATGGGCTTTGAGCCACCGAAATTCCTGAAAGCCGGCGATGTGGTCACCTGTGAAATCGAAGGCATCGGCAAACTGACCAACGAGATCAAATAAGAAGAACCTTTTGGAGAAAGTGGACTTTCCAAACGCTTCTGGCGGTGTTCCTCTGTCTGTTTCGTTGGGTAACATTGGTAACATAAAAGGAGAATATTATGCAAAAAGATATGATTAAGGTAATGAGTGTATTCGGCACCCGTCCCGAAGCCATCAAAATGGCGCCTCTGGTGAAAGTGCTGGAACAGACGGAAGGCATCGAAAGCATCGTCTGCGTCACCGCTCAGCATAGAGAAATGCTGGATCAGGTGCTGGAGATCTTCGATCTGCATCCCAAATACGATCTGAATATCATGCAGAGCCGCCAGACATTGGCAGGCATCACTACCCGTGCCCTCACAGGGCTGGAAGAAGTTATGGCGGAGGAAAAACCCGACATCGTACTGGTTCACGGGGACACATCCACCACATTCGCCGGCGCATTGGCTGCATATTATAATCAGGTGAAAGTGGGTCATGTGGAAGCTGGTTTGCGTACCTATGATAAGTATCAGCCTTTCCCAGAAGAAATGAACCGCCGCCTGACAGGTGCTCTCACAGACCTGCACTTTGCGCCTACCAAACTGGCGAAGGAACATCTGCTGAAAGAAAATATCGACGCTGACGGTATTTTCATCACTGGCAATACGGTCATTGACGCATTGGCACATACCATCGAAGAAAATTATACCTTCCATGAAGAAGTGCTGAACGCCATCGACTTCAAGGGCAAACGTGTCATTGCCATGACTGCACACCGCCGGGAAAATCTGGGACAGCCCTTAGAAAACATCTGCCATGCGGTAAAACGCATCGTAGAGGACTTCGAGGATGTGGAAGTGGTTTACGCTGTTCATAAAAACCCTGCCGTTGTGGAACCGGTACACCGTATCCTTGGGGATAACCCTCGTATCCACCTGACAGACCCTCTGGATCTGAAAGATATGCATAACCTGATGTGCCGTTCTTTCTTCGTTATGACAGACAGCGGCGGTTTGCAGGAAGAAGTGCCTTCCATGGGCAAACCCGTACTGGTGCTGCGTAACGTGACAGAACGCCCTGAAGGGGTGGAAGCCGGCACACTGAAACTGGCAGGCACAGACGAAGAAACCATCTACGCTATGGCAAAAGAACTGCTGACAGATACAGCGGTTTATGAAGCTATGGCACAGGCAAAAAATCCCTTCGGGGACGGCAACGCTTCCAAGCGTATTGCGGCAGCTATCCTTTATGCTTTCGGCAAACAGGATGCGCGCCCCGAAGATTATACCATCATAACCGAGGCAAAAAGCAGCGGCAAGGAGGAAAAAACTATGAAAGAAGAACGTATGGCAATTTTGAGCATGCTGGAAAAAGGACTCATCAATGTGGATGAAGCGGAAAGACTGCTGACTGTCCTGCAAAACGGCGCAGGTCTGGAAAAAGACGGTCTGGGCAAGGCTGTAGGCAGCGCACTGGAAAAAGCCGGCGCTGTACTGGGCAGTGTAGCAAGAACTGTAGGGGAAAAAGCAGAACAGCTTCAGCCCCGTGTCCGTGAAGTGGCAACAAAGGTTGCGGATAAAGCTGACGAAATGCAGCCCAAAGTAAGAAGCGCCGCATTCCGCATGACAGAAAAAGCGCAGGAACTGAAAGAAGACGCAAAGACATATAAAGAAAAATTGCAGGCAAAACGCCGCAATGAAGAAGAAGACTGGGACGATCTGGATCTGGACGAACTGGACGCGGACGAAGCAGCAGCAGAAAAAGCGGCAGTGGTAGAGGAAACTCCCGCGGAAGAAGCGCCTGTGGCAGAAGCGGCAGCAGACGTGACAGCGGCAGCGGCGGAAGAAGTGACTTCCGAAGAAGATATGACAGAAGAAGTAGACCCTGTTATGGAAAAATACGCAAAGAACGTGGAAACCGTGCTGGATTCCGTACAGTTCCAGATGGAACAGATCGATGAATGCGAAGATTTCCTGAAATCCGCCTTTGGTGATTTGGACCCTTCCGAATGGGAAGACGATGAGGAAGAAGAAACAACAGAAGAAAAGAAAGAAGATAAGTAAAGCGAATTTCTCTTAAGAAAACATTGGTTTTTTTCTCGAGTTCTTAAGAGGAATTGTGATGGGCTGGCTTCAGAAGAAAATATACCGAACAGATTTCTTTGTTTTCTGATGAAGATGCCCCTAATTTCGTTCTTTGAAAACAGACGCACGAAATAACTGGAAACGGGGATTTCGTGCGTTTTTTTGCAGGAAAAGGGGGGAGAGTTTATGGATTTTCTGCTGCTACTTGCCTTTGGCTATTTGCTGTATGGCATTGTGGGGCTTTTGGGTTTTCAGAAAATTCCAGAAGTCCATCGGGATAAACCATGGACAAAGGCTTATATCCGCTGGCAGGCGGTGTCATGGATTTTGATGGCACTGCCTTTGCTGGTGTATTCGTTTTATTTTTCGTCCGGGCAGTGTATCCTTTCTTTGGGGAAACGGATATGGCTCCTTCTGATGCTCTTTGTGCCAACCATCATATTTGAAGTGATTCGCTCCCGGAAATTCTCCAGATTGCTCAAAGGAGAGAAGGAACAGGAAAAGGCAGAGAAAGATGGGGACAGGCAATGATTATTAAGCGGAATGTAAACAATTCATGAACGATCCGATTACCTCTTTTGTAGTAATATGGCGTTGTTTTTCGGGATTTTCCGCGTAAAAAGGAGAGAAACAACATATACTTGATACTGGTATTGAGTTGTGTTACAATACCAATAGGCAAGAGAAAGAGGTTCTATCCATGGAACCAAAAGCGAAAGCCCCGGAGATGCGACCTCCGGGGCTTTCTTTGTTGGCTAGTTGTCATTGTCGTTTCTATCTAACCATTTGACAATATAGTGGCAAGCTATACCGCCCACGATAGAAACCAAAAGAGAAAGAAGTATTTCCATGGAACTCCCCCCTTTCCGTTGTCGGAATGGGTATGACAACGAAGTCAGTATACTATGGATGCAGGCGGTGCGCAAGGCATATTTGTCGGTTTTTGACAGCAATATATGTGGGACAGGCAATGAAAAAGCCCTTGCAATTTACTTGCAAAGGCGGTAATATCATCTTAGAAAGAGGGTTGCCGTTTTTCGCGAGGCGGTCAGTCCGAATATGTGGATAAGACCGTCTAACTTCGCAGGTTAGGCGGTCGCTTTTTATGATCTCTTATGCAGATGGCATAAGGTGATAACGCCAATGATTACTAAACAAAATTGAAACAATTCGTTATAGGTAACCATGGCTTTATTCTATCATTTCGTGCGTTTTTTACAGAAAAAGGAAGGGATGACATGGTCAGAAAAGGAAAGGCAGAGGACTGCCGTGGCATTTATGAACTGATTTGTGATATGGAGGAAAAGGAATTGCCATGGGACGCTTTTTCCCAAATGTATGAGGAACTGCTGGCAGACAGCCGCCATGTCTTTTTGGTATGGGAAGAAGAAGCGCAGGTGAAAGGCGTCCTCCATCTTCGCATAGAAAGACAGCTGCACCATGCCGCTTTTGTGGCGGAAATCATGGAATTTGCCGTGGATAAAAACGCCAGAAGCAACGGCATCGGCGGCGAAATGCTCACATACGCCAGTGATTTGGCAAAAGAAGCTGGCTGTGTGCAGATAGAAGTTGCCTGCAACCAGCTGCGGAAAAATACCCATCGTTTCTATCTGCGGGAGGGCATGCAGAACTTCCATTATAAGTTTTCCAAGTCCCTTAGAGGAGAAGATGCAACAGAAAATGTGTTGGGCAGATAAAGAAACCCCCTATCGTGGAAACGACAGGGGGTTTTGTTATTTGATTTCATGAATGACTTGATAGAGTTCTCCGAAAGAAGCTGGAACAGCCCCTAATTTTTGCAAAGCCGAAAGTGTGATTCGCTTTTGTGTACCTACTTTTTCATCCAGTATTTTGGTGGGAAGCACATAAAAAGTCCATTGACTGGTATCCAGCGGATTGGCAGTTTCCTGTTCCTGATGATGATGGACACAGAATACATATATTTGTGCCTGTCGTTTGGCTGTGGCGTCGTAAGTACCCTTTTCTGCATCCCAGCCACGTGTAGCAGGAATCCCAAAAGAAATGGCAGAAAGTTTTTCCTGTCCCCATGATTGCAGATAACCGGAGGATTTGACTTCAATAGTGATGCCTTCCGGTGTGATCAAGTCATAACGATCCCAAAGACCACGGACATTTCTGGGAATATCTAAGGCGCAAGCCACCAGATATTCTGCCAAAATGCCACGTTCTGCATTTCCCATGAGGTCAGAGTGCGCCCAACGCCAAAAATCCAGCAGGGAAGAAACAGGATTTCCCTTTTCATCTGTAATATGTTCTTTGCCTGTATGGGGAACAGGCTTGATGGCAGGGTATTTCATGACAGCCACCTCTTTTTTAGAACTGATTCGTCACCTGGAAAATATAGAATTTCAGATAATAAGACTCATCCGCCGCCCACAAAATAGGATGGTCCGGGGACTGGGTCCGGTATTCCACCTGACGCAGACGCTTATGAACATTCTTTGCCGCCTGCCCAATGGTCTGGGTGAACAGCTCGTAAGTCATGAAGTGAGAGCAGGAGCAGGTCGCCAGAAAACCGCCGTCTTTCAGCAGTTTCATGGCACGGAGGTTGATTTCCCGATAGCCTTTGGTGGCGTTTTTCACGGAGCTTCTGGACTTTGTGAAAGCGGGAGGGTCCAGAATGATGACGTCGAATTTCTCGCCTTTTTCTTCCAGTTCTGGCAGGAGAGAGAACACATCACAGCACTGGAAGCGCACGGTATTTTCCAGTCCGTTCAGCTTGGCGTTTTCCGTTGCCTGATCCACTGCCAGCTGGGAAGCGTCTACACCCAGTACGCTTTCGGCACCGGCAATACCAGCGTTCAGAGCAAAAGAGCCTGTATGGGTGAAGCAGTCCAGTACCTTTGCGCCTTTGCACAGTTTCTGGATGGCAAGGCGGTTGTATTTCTGGTCTAAGAAGAAGCCTGTTTTCTGACCGTCCTCCACATCTACCATATAATGTACGCCGTTTTCCACGATTTCCACTTTGGTGTCAAAAGGTGCGGACAGGAAGCCTTTTTCTCGTTCCATGCCTTCCTGCAAACGCACTTTTGCGTCACTGCGTTCGTACACGCCGCGGATGTGGATGCTGTCTTTTGCCAGCGTTTCCAGCAGCAGGCAGACGATGGTTTCTTTCAGGCGGTCGATACCCAGTGCCAAAGACTGTATCACCAGCACGTCAGAGAATTTATCTACCACCAGACCGGGCAGGTAGTCCGCTTCCCCGAAGATCACACGGCAGGAAGAAGTGTCAACGGTTTTTTTGCGGTAATACCATGCGTCCTCTACCCGACGGCGGAGGAACGCTTCGTCAATGATGGTGTCAGCGTGGCGGCTCATCATGCGGACGGTGATTTTGGAATGATGGTTGTAAAAACCAACGCCCATGGGGTAGCCGTCGAAGTCCAGCACGGAAACCATTTCCCCGTTGACCACATCAGGGGAAACAGCGGCGATTTCGTTGTCGAATACCCACAGTCCGCCGGATTTGAGGGTACGACCTTCGCCTTTTTTCAGTGTAATGGAGGGATAAGACATGGAAAAACTCCTTTCTTGGATACCTGCAAAAAAAGCCTGATTTTTCGCAAAATCAGGCTTTTTGTATGTGCGCAGTTGATTAGTTTGCGTAGTTGTTGAAGTAGTTCTGAACCAGAACGATAGGTGTACCTTTGTCACCACTGCCGCTGGTCAGGTCGCACAGGGAACCGATCAGGTCTGTCAGACGACGAGGTGTGGTACCTTCGGAAACCATGTTGCCTTTCAGGTCAGCGTCTTTTTCTTTGATGCGCTGACGGATGGCGTCTGCCAGTGCTTCGCCGGACAGTTCCGCAAAGTCGTTGTCTGCCAGATATTTCAGTTTTACTTCGTTGGGCAGACCGTTCAGACCTTCTGTGAAGCCAGCGCCAACAACGGGGTCAGCCAGTTCCCAAATCTTGCCAACGGGATCTTTGAATGCGCCGTCGCCGTAGATCATCGCTTCTACTTTTACGCCAGTACGCGCGATGATTTCTTTCTGGATGTTTTCCGCAACTTCCTGTGCGTTTTTAGGGAACAGTTTCACTGTATCTTCTGTAGCTTTGTTGGAGCCCAGCAGACCATACTGCGGGTTGAAGCCGCTGCCGTTTACGGGAGCGTTCAGGATTTCGTCCAGTGTCAGGACTTTTTCGCCGCCTGCTGCCAGGATACGACGTTTGGAACGTGCTCTTGTGTGGATATCGCAGCACAGTACGTTCTTTGTGAATTTCACGATTGCTTCGGGATGGTTTGCGAATACGATTTCAGCTTCCGCGCCTTCTTCTTCAATGAGGGAAGCATAGTATTCCACATAGTCCACGCCTGTGAAGGGGTGTTTGATATAACCGAAAATACGGCGGTAGTCTTCCAGTGTCAGCACGTCTGTGTAAGGATTTACGCCGCTGTCATCCAGCAGATCCATGTCGAACAGGTGGTTGCCAACTTCGTCGGAAGGGTAGCTCAGCATCAGCACAACTTTTTTCGCGCCTTTTGCGATACCCCGCAGGCAGATTGCGAAACGGTTTCTGCTCAGGATGGGGAATACCACGCCAACGGTTTCGCCGCCCAGTTTTGCTTTTACGTCTTCCGCGATGTCTGTTGTGGATGCGTAGTTGCCGTCAGCTCTTGCAACAACTGCTTCTGTTACACAGATAACGTCTTTTTCGTGAAGCTGGAAGCCGTCTTCCTGTGCAGCTGCCAGAACGGAATCCGCAACGATTTTTACAATATCATCGCCCTGTCTGATGATAGGTGCTTTAATACCTCTGGAAATAGTACCTGCCATAATGAAATACCTCCTACATACTTTACCTTAAAATTTGGGTTCAAAAACAGGCGAACCTGTCATTTGGCAATAAAAAAACATCAAATTTTGCTTACAGCAATCCCTTTGACGGGATTGAATGACAAATTTGATGCGTAAAGTGGGTGAATCTTGATTTTTTCAATCACCGACAAGTTATTTTACCAAGAAGAATGAATGTTTGTCAATACAGGAACCGCGGAAAAATCTCCTTATCCATAGATTTTGTATAGGATTTAAGATGTTTTTATAGGTTTCGTCAGGAATTTGGAAGGTTTTCTACAAAAAAACTTAATAATTATGGTGTATCCTAGATGCAGATTGAAAAAAGAGAAAGGGGGAGTACCCGTGATTGGTTGGATGTATCGTATGGTTTGGGAAAGTATTTGGATTTTTTCGTTTATGGTGCCGGTGCTGTGGATGTGGCAGACGGTATTCGCGGGAAAATATACTCCCAAGACCCATCGAAATGGTTTATGGCTCTTTGCCTTTTATGTGGCAGGGCTTGTGGCAGTGACGGGCGTGTTCCGGCTGCTGTTTACAAAACCGGTGTTTGCGCCGTATTTCAATTTTGAATTGTTCATTGATATTTTCGCCTGTCCTCTGCAGTATCTGCTGAACTTTTTCCTCTTTGTGCCCATGGGCTTTCTGGTGCCTTTGCTGTGGAAACAGTATCGGGCAGAAAAGTATGTACTGCTCTTTGGCTTCGGCACATCTTTTGCCATTGAGGTATTGCAGATGTTCTGCGGCAGGACCACAGACGTGGATGACCTGCTCATGAATACACTGGGCGCCCTCATTGGCTACTGGATGTTTCTGGCGGCGGAACGGCAGACATCCTTCTGTCTGCTGCGCCGGGACAAGGCGGCGGAAGCCGGTGTGGCAGTATCCCGCGCTTTTCACACGCTGGCATATGAAAATTACTGATTATAAAGATAGAAAAGGCAAACACAACAAACAGCCTGTATTCTTCGGAATACAGGCTGTTTTGTTTTAGTCCAGCATCCATATCTGCCCATCAGGGGCAGTCATTAAGACACCGGGAAGACGGCGCAGGACATTGCCTGTATGAAAATCCCGAATGACGATTTCGTCCCGATCATCCGGGTATTCATACCATGTTTCAAAATACAGCTCGTCCCCTTGACGGCACCGGAAAGATTCCCGTAAGTCCATGGCGTATGTTTTCTGGGCAGGCCAGAGGATTTCCAATATGTTTTCCTGCCCCTGACGTACCAGCATCAAAGGAGAAAGCTTCAATTGTAAATTGTAACAATCCTTTGTGATGGAGCGGGGCAGTGCAGCAAGAGTGGATATGGCTTCTGTTTCCGGGTCATAGGAAAGGATGTGCAGCTGTTTTTCTGGAAAATCTGCCACAAGGAGGATGAGTTTGTTTTCGTAAAACAGAGGACGACCGAAATACTGTCCTTTTTTGGCTGGGATCGGTTCCACCACTTTCCCATCAGGGTGGTGGACAAATATGAGCCGTGTCCGGTCGACTTGGTGCCCATCCGTAAAAAGTTCCTCCGCCTCGTAAAGGTCGCCGCTGGTGCAGTCCATGCCCCAATACCACTGGCTGCTGCCCTCCAGCAGTTCCAGATAACAAATGCCGCCGGTGTGAATCTGTCTGAACATACAAAAAGCCCCTTTCTTTTGATGCCTGTCCCCGAAAAAGGCATTGGTTTTTGAAAAAAGCCTGTACGCTTTTTGGCATACAGGCTTTTGTGTTGTCAAATAACTATGTGATAGAATTACAGTTTATCCATGCGGATAGCTGTTTCCAGCGCGATTTCCATCATTTGTGTGAATGTGTTCTGACGTTCTTCCGGTGTAGTTGCTTCGCCAGTGAAAGGCATATCGGAAATGGTCACCATTGCCAGCGCCCGTTTGCCCAGACGTGCGGCGTTCATATACAGACCCGCGGATTCCATTTCTACTGCCAGAGCGCCCATTTTTGCCCATTTGTGCAGCGCTTCTTCGTCATCATCATAGAATGTGTCGGAGCAAAGCAGGGGACCTACTTTCAGATCCAGACCCAGATCCTTTGCGGATTCTACTGCTGTGGAAAGCAGTGTGTAGTCTGCGGTAGGTGCGTATGTGCCGGGCAGGTTGTACTGTGCGGCAAAGTTGGAATTGGTGTGAGAAGACATGCCTGCCACAATGTCACGCAGCTGCAGTTTGTCGCTGATGGCGCCGGCAGAGCCGATGCGGATGATGTTTTCCACGCCAAAGAAGCTGTAAAGTTCGTAGCTGTAAATGCCGATGGAGGGAATGCCCATGCCGCTTGCCATGACGGATACAGGTACGCCTTTGTATGTGCCAGTGTAGCCCTGAACACCACGTACATTGTTCACCAGTACAGGGTTTTCCAGGAATGTTTCCGCAATGAATTTAGAGCGCAGGGGATCGCCGGGCATCAGCACGGTTTTTGCGAATGCGCCTTTTTCGGCTGCAATATGAGCAGTTGCCATAGGTATCGCCGTCCTTTCTGTTTGTTCTTTCTTTTTTATCATGTTTTGCTTTCTGCCTTTTTATCATACCAGTTTTTGGCGCCAATGAAAAGCAAAATGGTATGAAAAAAACATGTCCGTCCCCAAAAATACGGAAAAATCGGAAAAAACAGGAGAAAACATCCTTTTTTGGGAGAAAGGCTTGACTTTGTATGTGGGATATGGTATGAATGATGTAGATGATGTCTGCCAAGCTGGCGGACAGAAAAATAAAACAGATAGAGGTGCGGAAACCATCAGTAACCCTTTGGAAGAAATGCGGGACGGCAGAAAGGGAGAAAGGGGAATCCGCCGAAGTTTCGGAGCAGGTCCGATGGCTCCGGAGCTGGGACGCAGCAGAATATGCGGCGGACTGTCACTTTTGTGGAGCGCTATCAAAAAAAGCAAGCCCCTTTTTCGGGGTGTGCTGTTCCTGCGAAAAAAAGCAGAGCCTGTGGCGCGCGCCGCGGGCTTTTTTTATGGTCTTCACAAGCTGTTTTGCCTTTGTGGGTGACACAAGGGGCGCAATCATAATATGTAATGTTTTTGAGAGGAGTAAAGGGGTATGTTTCAAAGAAAATCCACATGGCTGAGAACCTTCCTAGTTTGCTCAGCTGTTCTGCTGCTCTTTACCGTGACCGCATTCGGTACGGAAGGGGAAACAGCGGAAGTTACAAGCAATATGTACGCAACCTTCTGGTCATTGGTGCCTCCACTGGTTGCTATCATTCTGGCGCTGATCACAAAGGAAGTTTTTTCCTCCCTGTTTGTAGGGATCGTGACTGGTGCACTGTTCTACACAAACTTTAATATCAAAGAAGCTTTTCTGGTTATGGTAACAGACCAGACAGAAGGCGGTCTGCTGGCAAACGTATCTGACAGCGGCAATGCCGGTATCCTGATCTTCCTGGTGGTACTGGGTGTTCTGGTTGCCCTCATGAACAAAGCCGGCGGTTCTGCCGCATACGGCAAATGGGCTTCTTCCGTCATTGGAACAAGAAAAGGCGCTCTGCTTTCCACATTCCTGCTGGGCGTTCTGGTATTTGTGGACGACTATTTCAACTGTCTGACAGTGGGCAGTGTTATGCGTCCTGTCACAGACACACACAATGTTTCCCGTGCGAAACTGGCTTATATCATCGACGCCACAGCGGCGCCTGTCTGCATCATCGCTCCCATTTCTTCCTGGGCAGCGGCTGTATCCGGTGTTGTGGAAGGCTATAACGGTCTGGAACTGTTCATCCGTTCCATCCCTTACAATTTCTACGCACTGCTGACCATCGTTACCATGATCACACTGACACTGCTGAACTTCGACTTCGGTCCCATGTACACACATGAACATAACGCGCAGGTGAAAAACGACCTGTTCACCACAGACGCAAGACCTTTTGAAAATGCGGCTGATGTACAGGTAACTGGCAAAGGCGGCGTCATCGACCTGGTACTGCCTGTTATCATGCTCATCATCTGCTGTGTCATCGGTATGATCTATACCGGCGGCTTCTTCGACGGCGTATCTTTTGTAGACGCTTTCGCGGGCTGTAACGCTTCTGTTGCGCTGGCACTGGGTTCCATTGCGGCACTGATCCTGACATTCATCATGTACATCCCTCGTCGTGTGCTGAAATTCCATGAATTTATGGAATGTCTGCCGGAAGGTTTCCGTGCCATGGTACCTGCCATCCTGATCCTGACATTCGCTTGGACACTGTCCGGCATCACAGGTCTGTTGGGTGCTGACGTATTCGTTGCAGGTATCCTGCAGAACAGCACAGGCGTGCTGAATGTGATGCTGCCTGTGATCGTATTCCTGATTGCCGTATTCCTGGCGTTCTCCACAGGTACATCTTGGGGTACATTTGGTATCCTGCTGCCCATCGTGGTTCCCATCCTGGACCCTACCAGCGAACTGATGGTTATCACTGTAGCGGCAACTCTGGCTGGCGCTGTTGCCGGTGACCACTGCTCTCCCATTTCCGATACCACCATCATGGCATCTACAGGCGCGCAGTGTGACCACATCAACCATGTTTCCACACAGCTGCCTTACGCCATTATGGTAGCGGTTGTTTCCGCGGTGAACTATGTGCTGACAGCCATCATCCAGAACTGGATCATCAACCTGCCCATCGCAATCGTATCCATGATCCTGGTGATCTTCATTGCCAGAAAAATTTACAGACCGAAAGAACTTTAATTTTAGATAGAATGTTTGTCAAAAACCGGCTTTCTGTTTTCAGAAAGCCGGTTTTGTTTTGAACGGAAATGTCAGAAAAAGCCGGAATCCCTGCAAAGGATTTCGGCTATCTATTTATTGTCATAAGTTTTCCGCAAACAGGATGTGCAGTGCTTTTTCCAGCGCATCTTCTTGTACCTGCCAGTAGAAGCGGATATATACCAGACGATTGTCTTTCTGTGCCAGATAATAGGGGCGAGCACCATCGCCGCCGTGGAACTGCCATGCGCTGTCGGTATCGGAAATGGAAATGGGCTCCCAGCTTTCCGAATCAGCAAACTGGGGCAGGAAAGGCTTCTGATAAGCACGGATACATGGCTCTATGAGAAAATCATAAGATACTTCCAGTACCTCATAGGAAAATTCCGGCGCCTCCGGGGAACCACCGGGGGTGGATTGACTGCAATCCAACCGTTTTGCCAGAAAAGAGGATTCTTTCTCACAGGATGTGGAATAGATGGCATCTTCCGGCACTTCCGTCAGGTCTGCCGTTGTGAGAGGCAGTGTATCTTTTTCCAGAACGGTGGTGTAAGTGGTGCCGTCGGAAAGGGTGGAAGTGTAGGTTTCTTTGCCTTCCGTGGATTCCTTTTGGTTCATGAGATATTGGAGAGAAACCGCTGTGGTGATGACAGGCAGGATGCAGGCAAGGGCAATGAGTACACCTCTATGAACATTTCTGGACACTTTCTTTTTCCGCAGGAGGAAAGATGCCAGCGAAACGATGGCAAAGTATATGATCATCATGAGGAGTACGCCCAGAAATACTTTGTCGAAGCCCTGTGCGCTCATGCTGAGAAAGACTCCCCAGAAGAGGAAGATGATCAGCCAGAAATAAAGCTTTTTCATCACGCGCATCCCTTTTCCCACAGGCAGACAGCATCCGCCGGCTTCCACAGCGGCAAGGGATTTTTTCCGCCAGCGGAAGTAAATCAGACAATCAGCCAATGCGTAAACGCCAAGGACAAAAAACAGCAGGAGCAGAAACCACTGGGTAAAGTCTGTCAGGTATCGGGGCAAATCTTTTTGCAGGCGGGAAACGCACTGGAAAAGCTGTATGCAAATGAGCACAAAGAGTGCCGCCATACCGGACAGATAGTTTTTCCGCATGGCGCGGTGGGTGGTTTCCAGCCGCAGGGTTTCGTCTGTTTCCAGCGGAATGGGATTTTCTTCTGTGGTATAGAAAATCTGCATTTGCTGCCATTGGGTCACATAGTTCCAGCCGGCTTCCTCACAGTAGCCAATGAAGTCCTCCTGTGCCTCCGAAGGCTCTGTGTCAAAGGCGGAAACATCGGGAAAAAAAGTGATGCCGTAGGTGCGTTTTTCCGGCTCTATGGCAGTATATTTCCAGAAATAACGTCCCACAGACGAAAGCGCCCAGCCATCCGCTGCCATTTGGGACAGGTGGACGGCAATGTTGTCGGTTTCGTAAAAAGTGAAGCTTTCCAGTCGGTATATTTGTTTCATAGATCAGACCTCCTTTCGGGTGGTGGGTTTCAGAGGGATTCCGGCAGCAGGATGGATGCTGCCTGTTCCAGTTCTTTCTGGCTGATGCCCCAGTCAGGACGCAGCACCACAATGCGGCTATCTTTGTAAAACAGGTATTGAGGCAGAGGGATATTCTCTGCGTATAACTGCCATGCGCCGTCGGTGCCGGACAGGGCAAAGGATTTATAAGTCAGGTCAGGGGTAGGCTGGGTATCCCGCTTCTGATAAGCCGTCAGACAATGGGATGTGAGGGCATCCAGAGAAACATCCATGATTTCATAGGTCATTTGAGGTGCTTGTGGTGCGCCCTCAGGGATTTCCTGCAAACATTCCTGTTTTGTGGCAAGAGGAGAGGATTGTTCCTTGCGGGCAGTGGTATAAACAGCGTCTTTCGGTATTTCTGTCAGGTCTGCCGTGGTCAGAGGGATTTCATCCTTTTGTAATAGGATGGTTTCCCGTTCCCCGTTGGGCAGTGTCACCACATAAGGGTCACCCCATGGGCTTGTATGATTTTCTCTGGCTTTTTCCACTTCCAGACTGAGAGAAACCATGGAGTAGAACATGGGCACCATTGCCACCACAAAAAACAGGATGACGCCACAGGCTTTCACAGGCAGATGGAGCTTCTGGAACAGGAGCCACAGCAGGAATACAACGGCGATAAATGCCAGAAAGATTTTTGGCGTCAGCATATGATCAGGCAGGAATCTGTCCAGACAGAACCACAGACCGGCAAATATCTCAAGGGGAAAGAAGATTTTCTGGAACCGCCGTACGTTTTGGCTCACAGTCAGACAGAAACCGCCGTTTTCCACAGAAGAAAGGGATTTTTTCCGCCATTGCAGGTAGGAACCGACTGTGGCACAAGCGTAGACCAGCACAATGGCGAAAAGGGCGTTGCGGAATGCTGCATTGCCGTCTGCAATGACTGTCAAAGGCTGTTTCACAAGGGCGGCAATATAGAAAATAATGTTCAGCAGGAACAGGACACCCAGAACCCCATGGACGGAAAGCCAAGAGCGTTTCATGGCTTTGTGGGTGGCTTCCAGCCGCAGAGCTTCATCCGTTTCCAAAGGGACAGGATTTTCTGCGGTGGTGTAGAAAATCAGCATGTTGTCCCAGTTTGTCATATACTGCCAGCCAGCCTGTTCGCAGTAAGCGATGTATTCTTCCTGTTTGTCTATGGCGTTAGGGGCGTAAACCTGTTTGGCAGGGTAAAAGGCTGTGTGGTAGGTACGTTTTTCCGGCTGGATTTCCTCGTATGTCCAAAGAGGACTGGTTACAGCCGCCAGTGCCCAGCCTTTTTGCGCCATGTCTTCCAAGTGAGCGGTGACGCTTTCTGTATCATAAAAAACGAAGTTTTCCAATCTTTGTTTGCGTTTCATGTCAAAGCCCTCCTTTGAGATGTTCGTGCGCTTGATGGGGTCATTTCATTCAGATTGATACCTTTTACAGGCAAAAGAGGATACCCAGAAAAAGCAGGGGAAGTATCAGAATGAAAAACCAGAGAAAATCATCCGCCAGTTTTTTGGACAATCCCAGTTTTTTGCAGAGTTTTTGTACCAGAAAATACAGTGTCAGAAAAGCCAATACCAACGGCAGTAGAGCCAGCATGGCGAAAGGTTCGCCGCTGCCGCCTTGAAAGAATGTCCACAAAACCATAAATCCTGCAAGAAAGCGCAGGCTTTTTGCCAGAAACCGCCCTTTTTTGCCTACAGACAGGCAGTTTCCGCCAGCTTCTACGGTGCGCAGGGATTGTTTGTACCAGTGACCATAGGCGAAGCAGGAACCAAAGAGATAACAGGCTAACAGCAGATACAGCATCCATAACACCAGACTTTCTCGGGAGAAAAATACCATCATCAGAAATAGGAATCCCAAGGTCAAATGGTCGGATAACAGCGTTTTTTTCATGGCTTTATGGGTGATTTTCAGCCGCAGAGCTTCGTCTGTTTCCAAAGGAATGGGATTTTCGGCTGTGGTCTGGAAAATCTGTATGGTTTTCCATTGGGTCACATACTGCCAGCCAGCTTTTTGGCAATAGGCGAGAAATTCCGCCTGTGTGGCTGTGGGAGTGATGTCCATTTCAGAGGCATCGGGAAAAAATGTTGTGCCATATATGGGTACTGTGGATTCTATTTTTTCGTAGGTCCAGAACAGACTGCCGGTTTCCCGCAGTGCCCATCCTGCCTGTGCCATATTCTCTAAATGGGTTATGATGCCTTCCATATCATAAAAAGCAAAGGTTTCCAGCCGCCGTTTGCGTTTCATGTCAAAGCCCTCCTTTATAGCGGTGGTAATCCGCCGTCAGCAGTAACAGACGTTGATACTCTTTTTCCAGCATATCCAGCCCTCTTTGGGTGATCTGGTAACAGCGTTTCCGCCCTTCCACCCGGGTTTCGGCGATGATTTCGGCTTTCTGGAACTGTTCCAGCAAGTTGTAAAGGGTGCCGGGACCGATGGTGACACGTCCCTCCGTCATGGCAGCCACTTTTTCCATGATGTCCATGCCGTAACATTCTTCCTGCAAACACAGAAGGACGTAAAACATCTGCTCCGTCAGGGTCTGGAATTTTTCTCTTGCCATGTCCATCACCTCCTATAGTCGATTATCGATAATTCTTGATTTCATAGTATCATCGAATATCGATAATGTCAACGGCATTTGATTTTTGTAAGAAAAATGAAAAAAGCCCTCAGATTTTCTGAGGGCAAAGTTTTGTCAGGTTTCAGCCAGAAGCACGCTGGCAGCCTCCTCCAGTTCTTCCGGTGTCACATGTTCGTAAAAAGAAAGATATACCAGCCGCTTATCCTTTTGCAGCAGATAGGTCTGCCATGTCTGACCGTCTTCGTATAACTGCCATGCGGCATCGGTGCTGTCCAAGGTCAGGGATTTCTGGGAATCGTAGGGATGAGGGGTGCCCCAGTCATCCCTGCGATGCAGACTGGCATCCACGCAGGTGTCCACCAGCGCTTCACAGGATAAATCTAAAATGGTGTAGCCCATGATGGGGTTTTTTGCCCCATCCCACTGGGTATAGGACTGTGCTGCGGCAAAGATGGTTGATCTTTCTGTAAAAGTCACATAAGTGTCTGCTCCCCCTTCTTTCAGTTGTTCCATGGTCAGTGGTGGATTTTCCGCCAGGACCAGCGGTTTTGCAAGGATGGGATCTCTTGCGATGGTCAAATGGTGGTTGATGAAAACAACGGAGACCGCCAGTACAACAGCCATACAGGACAAGACTGCCGACGCGGCTTTTCCGTTTCCCAAAAGGGTTTTTCCCAACAGCAGAATACCAAGAACTGCCATAGTCAGAACAATACCGGAAGAAGCGTTGCCGGCTAATGTCCGTAAGTTGGGCGGCAACAGAAAGCACCATAGGAACAAAAAGCCCAGTGGAAGGAATGGGATTTTGGCAAAAATCCGCTGTCCCTTTTTCACAGGCAGACAATTTCCGCCGGTTTTCACAGCGGCAAGGGATTTTTTGTACCACCGAAAATAGGCCAGGCAGGAAATGAGGGCATAGGCTGCCGTCAGTGTCTGTATCAGCAGGAACCACCATGCCACAGAGTCGGTGATATAATGCAAGGGATGCAGATAAATCTGTTTGGCATTATAAGCGACCTGCAATAGGAAGCCAAACAGCAGCAGGATATGGGGCAGCAGAAATGTGATTGCCATGGATTTTTTGATGGCATCCAGCCGTTGATTTTCATTTACGAATAAAGGTGTGGGATGTTCCGCTGTGGTCTGGAAAAACTGCATTTGGTTCCACTGGGTCACATACTGCCAGCCCTTTTTCGCCTGTTCCGCAATAAAATCCCCTTGGGTTTGGGTGGGACTGTCTTTCACCTCTGAAGCGTCAGGGAAAAAAGTAATGCCGTAGGTACGTTTTTTCCGTTGGATTTTTCTGTATTTCCATAGGAGCAGCCCTACGGATTCCAATTCCCAGCCCGATGCCGACATTTCCCCCAAATGGGCAGTCAGGGCTTCTGTGTCATAAAAAGCAATGGATTCCAATCTGTATTTTGTTTTCATATAAAAGCCCTCCTTTCCCATACATACGCCCCTGTATGGTTCCGTATTATGTCATCTTATGGTTATCCTACCATGGGGAAATGGGGGGCGTCAACGGAATGGCTTTTTTGTAAGAAAAACGAAAGAAAGCCCTTTTTCCAAGGGAAAAAGGGCAGTCATTACAGGAAGAACGCCACCGCCAGCAAGGGGATAGCGAAAAGGATATTCATAATGGTAAAGTGTTTCATATATTTTCCTTTGGCTTTTTCCTCTGCCTGCACAAAAAATTTGTAGGAAATCAGACTTGCCATGGAGGCGATGAGGGTGCCCAGACCGCCGATGTTCACGCCGAAAAGCAGTTCCCTCCAGTGGTCTGTGAAGCCGGAGAGGAGCACCGCCGCAGGCACATTGCTGATAATCTGAGAGCAGAGGAAAGAAACCATCATTTCCCGTCCTGCCAGTATGGAAGCAATGGCATCCCGCATGGCTGGAATACGCCCCATGTTCCCGATGAACACGAAAAAGAAAATGAATGTGATGAGCAGGCTGTAGTCCACTTTCCCCAGTACATCCCGTTCGAAAAATACAAACCACACCAAAGAAATGCCCAGCACTGTCCAGTAAGGCATCACATGGAATACGGTCATGAGGCAGGCGGCAAAGAGCATCAGCAGTGCGGAAAGAGTCACTTTTTCCCGTATGGAAAAGGCTTCTCCCCGCATGGGCGGCAGCATTTGACCGGAAAGAGGCACATCCTTTGTCAGCATACAGCACAGCACCAACAGGAACAGAGAAAGCAGTGTCAAAGGCAGCATGGTCAGTACAAAATCTGCCGGAGACATGCCGGAAACCGTATACAGATACAGGTTTTGTGGGTTGCCGATGGGTGTCAGCATGCTGCCTAAGTTGGCGGCGATGGTCTGGAGCACCAGTATGGGGATCATTTCCCCTTTCAGGTCTGCCATTTGCAGCAGCAATATGGTAAAAGGAACGAATGTGATGAGGGCAACGTCATTGGTGACCACCATGGCGAAGAAAAAGCACAGCAGCACCAGCAGCAGCGTCAGCTGTTTCAGACCATTTGCCCAGTGGAGGAGGGCATTGGCAATGGCTTTGAATATGCCAAGGGTCTGCAAGCCTCCCATAACGGACATAAGGCAGAACAGCAGCACCAGCACCTGCCAGTTGATGTAGCCCATATATTCCCTGTCCGGTGGTATCCAGATCATGGAAAGGACTGCCAAAAGCCCTGCCACACAGAGAATGGTTTCTTTTTTGAAAAAAGCAATGAGTTTCGCACCCATGATCGGTTCCTTTCTATTGTAGTGACGGATTGTTCAACGGTTACACATTATACCCCCAAGAAAGGGCAAAAGCAAGCAAAAACCCTGATTTTTCCGGCAAAGGACCTTTTTTGGTTGCATGAAAGTGGGTTTTTGCGTACAATAAGAACGAAAAAGATTTTGCAAAAAGGAGGCGCGCCATGGAACTGAATGAAATCATCGCGGAAAACCTGAAACGTCTGCGGACGGAACGGGGGCTTTCCTTAGGCAGACTGGCGGAATTGTCCGGCGTCAGCAAGGTGATGCTTTCCCAAGTGGAAAAAGGTGAGTCCAGCCCCACCATCAACACTTTGTGGAAGATTGCCACCGGTTTACAGGTGCCCTATACCCAGCTCATCGACATCCAGGCTACCAAGCCTTTTTTTGTGCCAAAAGCCGAGAGCGCGCTGGTGGATGATGGCAAGGGCTACCGTGTGTATCATTACAACAGAGCGGAAGGCAGCCGGGATTTTGAGTTCTTCAACAGTGAACTGGACACAGGCGCTTCTTTTACTTCAGAAGGACACGGCACCCACACCCGGGAATCTGTGCTGGTGACGGCGGGGGAGCTAGTGCTGGTGTTGGAGAAAGTGGAATATGTCATGGCAGAAGGAGATTTTATACAGTTCGATTCCTCCCGCCCCCATACCTATATCAATCGGGGAGATGTCATGACCGTATTTACCAATATTGTTTATTACGAAGGATAAGGGAGGACAAATATGTTTTGGGTCGGATGTCATTTATCGGCGTCAAAGGGGTATCTTGCCATGGGGAAAATGGCAGAGAAAATCGGTGCCAATACCTTTCAGTTTTTCACCAGAAACCCCAGAGGGGGCAGTGTGAAAGCATTGGATTTAGAGGATATTGCCGCTTATCGCGCTTTTGCGGCGGAAAAAGGCTTTGGAAAAATTCTGGCACATGCGCCTTACACCATGAACGCCTGTGCCGCTGACGAAGGTCTGCGGGAATTTGCCGCAAACGTCATGGCGGAGGATTTGGACAGATTGTCCCATCTGCCGGAAGCCATGTACAACTTCCATCCCGGCAGCCATGTGAAGCAGGGAGCGGATGTGGGTATCGAAAAAATCGCTGATTTGCTGAACCGTGTGCTGAAACCGGAAACACAGACGGAAGTGCTGCTGGAAACCATGGCAGGCAAAGGTACAGAAGTAGGCAGAAATTTTGAGGAACTCCGCGCCATCATAGATCAAGTAGAACTGGGAGAAAAATTAGGGGTTTGCATGGACACCTGTCATGTTTTCGACGGAGGATATGACATTGTGGAACATCTGGATGATGTGCTGGCGGAATTCGACCGCACCATCGGGCTGGAACGGCTGAAAGCCATCCACCTCAACGACAGCAAAAACCCCATGGGCAGTCATAAGGACAGACATGCTTGTCTGGATGAAGGGGAAATTGGTATGGCGGCACTGCGCCGGATCATCAACCATCCCAAGCTGAAACATCTGCCCTTTTTGCTGGAAACACCCAATGAATTGGACGGCTATGCCAGAGAAATCGCTTGGCTCAGGGAAGTAAGAGAGGGAGAATAATATGCATATAGAAGAAGTGGATATGGAAGTGGAATGGAACGAGGAAATGGAGCGCATCTGGTTTTACCAGACAAAAGTCGGTGAAATCGGCATCGGGGAGAAATTCGGCGCCATTGTTCGTGTCACATTCGGCAGGGACATGGGCGGTCTGCCGGAACAGTTTGATATGACAGAAACCCCTCTGCTGAAACTGGCAGCGGTGGAAATTCAGGAATATCTGGAAGGGAAACGGAAAACATTCGATTTGCCTTTGGCACCGGAAGGAACGCCTTTCCAGAAACAGGTATGGCAGGCACTGAAAAAAATCCCTTATGGTCAGACAGCTACCTATGGTCAAATCGCTGCCGCTGTGGGCATCCCCAAAGGGGCAAGAGCCATCGGCCGTGCCAACCATGAAAATCCCATTGCCATCCTCATCCCCTGCCATCGTGTGGTAGGGGCAGACGGCCGCCTCACAGGCTATGCCGCAGGCATTGAAATCAAAAAAGCCCTGCTGACCATTGAACAGGGAGAACAACTGAAGATTCGGGAATAAACTGTAGCACAACTAAGGTTTACATTTTTCAAGAACGCGGAAGGGCTTGGGGAACAAAAGGGTCAACACATTTGCTTCGCAAATGCCAGCCATAAATGGCTGTCCGCATCTCTTGCGGTGTGGAGTTCCCCAACTGGAATCCGCAGTCGGAATTTACTTCTGACGAGGAAAAGCCCAAGTTTCAAGGCTTTTAGCTGATGGAACTTGGGCTTTATACTTCTGTCTATTCGTCAAAGCCTTGAATGAAATGAGGCTTTGACGACAGGGTGTCGAATTTTCGGCACCCTGATCCCCTTGCCGTGAGCAGCGGCAGGGGGTTTTGTTTTATCAGGATGCGGTATGAACCAGACGGGGCACCAGTCCAGCCATGATGCGGATGACCACGATTTCCACAGCGCCCAGAATCAGGCACTGGAATACACGGGTCGCCATCAGCGGCAGGAAAGGAGAGCCGAATAATACGCTGATCCATAATGTGTTCAGCAGCAGAGAACCGATGATTTCTGTTGCCAGCACTGCCCCAAGGATGCGAGGCATGGTCTGCTTTTTGGACAGGAACAGACCGTAAATCAGACCCACAATGGCAGCGGTGATGGTAAAACCGGGGAAGTACGCCGCAATGGGGAACAGGGTCGCACCAATGAAGTCACCCAAGGCGCCTACCAGAGCAGCCTGCCAAGGACCCAGATACAGTGCCGCGAATACCACGGGAACAAAGGCAAAGCCGATTTTGATGTTCCATGCGGCAATGGATAAGAAACGGGATAAAATGATGTTCAGTGCCACCAGCATGGCAATGATGACCAGCTGCTTGGTGGTGAATTTTCTGTTTTCGGACATAAAAAAACCTCCTTGTTATCTCCAAATCAAACAACATGCAAAACAGCAGTTTTCCTAAAGAAAAACCGCGAAAACCGTTCCCATGTGATACAAAAAAACACGAAATCTCCAACAAAACCGGGGAAATTTCGTGTCTGTGTGCCAGATGGGACGCCTCTATGCAAATACCCCCGTTTTAAGCGGGGTAGGCTGTGATAACAAAGAGTGCTCATGTCTTTATTATGAAACAGCGGGATGCGGATTTTGTATCGCAAGAAAACTCTTTTCGTTCCCGTGACAACTCCCCGTTCACAGGACACTTAACGCACAAAGTCCTACTCTGTATTTGCCGCAGAAGATTTCCTCCTGCGGCTTCATTGTAGCATGGCTTTTGTCAGAAGTAAAGCATTATTCGCTTTTTTCCGCCAAGGCAAAGGTAATGAGCAGATTTTGCTTGGAAGCAAAGGAGCCTGCCAGTGTCACCTGCCCCATATCCAGACCATGATCTCCTGTCAGCACATGGAAAATGCGGTCTGTTTCCAGAAAACCGCCGTTGCCGAAGTAGAAGCAAATGACGGGGGTGCCTTTGGGGATTTTGTCAAAATCGGATTCTCCATAAGCGCGGATGACTTTTGTGGGGTCTGCGCCTAAGGTCTGTTTGATGAAGGACAGCTCGATGTCCAGATGGAGAAATTCCTGAGAAGCGTAGTACATGGCAGTGATGAATTCTGTCAGGTCATGTTCGCTGTCAAAGGGAAGGACTTGGGGATAATCAGGGACTCCTGTCAGTCCGCAGACGAACCAAGGGGTGGAAGCGGCCGCGAAAGAAATGTTGTAAGGGCGTTTGTGGATGACGGTTTCGTCATCAATGGCAAATACCAGTGTATTGCCGGTGGTGCTGCCTGTCAGGGGCAGTTTTCTTTTTTTCAGATTTGCTTTGAGTGTATCGGATGCGCCAAACAGGCGGATGCCGTCAGAATGGAAACCCAGCATGGGAAAAAACCTCCTTTGGTGGTGTATATTTCAGTTGATTTTCTTCATTTTAATACAGTATGGGGAAAAAAGAAAGGATTTTTCCCTGCAATCCATACCAAATGGATAGCCTCTGTCGGTTTTCGGGGAAAATCGTTGACATAGCAACGTTTCAGTTGGTATAATTTACTTTGGCTTTGCAGGAAAAATTCGGCAGAAAGGGTGTTGCCGAATCATTGATAAATACAGGAGGATAGGAATATGCTGGAATTAAAGAACATCTCTTTTTCCGCAGATGGAAAACAGATTCTGAAAAATATCAATCTGGTCATTGACGACGCGAAATTCGTTGTCATCACCGGACCCAACGGCGGCGGCAAGTCCACATTGGCAAAGGTCATCGCCGGCATCATCACACCTGACAGCGGACAGATTCTGCTGGACGGTCAGGACATTACAGATTGGTCTATCACAGACCGCGCAAGAGCAGGCGTTAGCTTCGCTTTTCAGCAGCCCGTACGCTTCAAAGGCGTAACTGTCAAAGACCTGATCACACTGGCAAGCGGCAAGGATATTTCCACAGCGGCGGCTTGTGATTATCTGGCGCAGGTAGGTCTGTGCGCGAAAGACTACATTGACCGTGAAGTCAATGCCAGCCTGTCCGGCGGCGAACTGAAACGTATCGAAATCGCTACCGTTATGGCAAGAAAAACAAAACTGACACTTTTCGACGAACCCGAAGCGGGCATTGACCTGTGGAGCTTCAAAAACCTCATCGACGTATTCGAAAAAATGCACGATGAAATTCAGGCTTCCATTATGATCATTTCCCATCAGGAACGTATTTTGAACATTGCAGATCAGGTGGTTGTCATCTCCAACGGTGAAATCGCTCAGATCGGCACAAAAGAAGAAGTTCTGCCCGGTCTTTTTGGCATTGACCCCGGATGCAGATATTTTCAGGGAGGGAACGAATAATGTTTGACGACGTAATCAAAAAACTGCTGTCTGAAGTGGCAGACCTGACAGAAGTACCTTTGAACGGTGCCTTCAATATCCGTAACAACGGTCACAGCGAAGGCAGAAATTCCACAGAAAACATTCAGATCGTACCCAAGGAAAACAACTCCGGTATCGATATTTACATCAAACCCGGCACAAAGGACGAAAATGTCCACATCCCCGCTCTGATCACAGAAGCAGGCGTACACGATCTGGTATATAACGATTTCCATATCGGCGAAGGCGCGGATGTAACCATCGTGGCTGGCTGCGGTATCCATAACTGCGGCAGCGAAGAATCTCTCCACGAAGGTATCCACCGTTTCTTCGTAGGCAAAAACGCCAAAGTAAAATATATCGAAAAACACATTGGGGAAGGCGACGGCAACGGCAAACGCATCATCAACCCTCAGACACATATCGAAGGGGATGAAAACAGCTATCTGGAAATGGATACGGTACAGCTCAAAGGCGTAGACTCCACAAAACGTATTTCCAGCGCAAAACTGGCAGCCGGCGCGACGGTTGTCATCAAAGAAAAAATCATGACTCACGGTGATCAGTATGCGGAAACATCCTTTGACGTGATTCTGGAAGGGGAAGGCAGTTCCGCAAAACTCATTTCCCGTTCCGTTGCAAGGGATAAATCCCGTCAGCTGTTCCGTTCTAAAATCGTGGGCAACGCGGACTGCTACGGTCATTCCGAATGTGACGCCATCATCATGGACGATGGTGTGGTAGCGGCAGAACCCGAAATCGTGGCAAACAACGTGGACGCGACACTGATCCATGAAGCAGCCATCGGCAAAATCGCAGGGGATCAGCTCATGAAGCTGATGACATTGGGGCTGACAGAAAAAGAAGCGGAAGCACAGATCATCAACGGCTTCCTGAAATAAGGAGCTGAAACAAATTGAAAAAAGAAATTCTCAGTTGGGTCAAGACCATCATCCTGGCAGTGCTGCTGGCTTTTGTGGTGGATACGGTGTTTATCGTCAATGCCACAGTGCCCACAGGCTCCATGGAAAATACCATCATGGCAGGGGACAGAATCCTTGCCCTGCGCACCAGTTACTGGTTTTCCGATCCCGAGCGGGGAGATGTGGTGGTTTTTGAAGATCCCGACGATCCCACAGGCAAGACTCTTTATGTAAAGCGTATCATTGGCGTTGGCGGCGATACCGTGGAAGTACAGAACGGTGAAGTGCTGGTCAATGGACAGGTACAGGATGAACCTTATATCAAGGAAATCACAGAAGGAGATTTTGGACCTTATCATGTGCCGGAAGGCTGTTATTTCATGATGGGGGATAACCGGAATAAGTCTTTGGATGCAAGGTTCTGGGAAAACACATACGTGGAAAAAGACGCCATTTTGGGCAAAGTTGTCCTGCGGTATTACAAAGGATTCAAAATCATAGATTAAAAAGGGCGGCTTTGAGCCGCCCTTTTGGCTTGTTGAAAAAGCTGGAATATGATACACTGGAAACAGAGAACATCTAAAAGGAGATGAAGCGACATGAAATGTCCTTTTTGTAATCTGGAAATGATGGAAGGCTATCTGAAAGCCGGACGGTATGTGCAGTTCCAGGAAATGGAGAACGGCAGAAAAGGTCAGGAATATCTGGTGGCAAAAAGCTTTATGGGCGATGCCAAAATGGAAGGGTATCTGTGCCCCAGCTGCCGGAAAGTGATTCTGGACATCCCTCTGGTGGAAGAACCCCCCAGAAGATAAAGAGAAAAAATGCTCTGTCAAAGGCAATTGCCTTTGACAGAGCATTTTTGTATTCAGACAAATAGCACCACCAACAGGAACACGAAAAGGAATATGCCTGCGCACAGAGAAGCGATGGCGTATTTTTTTTCGCCTGCGTCCTGATATTCTTTGGCGCTGATGATTTCCCGCAGCCCCGCGAATGCCAGCATCAGAAACAGCGCCGGTTTCATGCCCCGCAGAGCAAGGATGCCGCTGATGAAAAGCAGAAGGGTCGTGCAGAATTTCAGTTGTTTCATGTAAAATACCTCCAAAGTAATTTCCCCATAAGAAAACATTGGCTTTGTTTTCTTATGAAGACGCCCCGAAGGGTCAATGGTCTTTTTTCCTTACAAAAAGCAGCAGACCATTTGCCGCAACCAGAATTATGGTATAAACGATGAGCATGGGGAACATGTAAGGCACCACATCCAGCAGTGCTGACCAGTCCTCTGCCCGCACCCATGACACCACCATGGCGTATTCCGAAAGAAGTGTCAGGGCGGTGAAGCCAAAAGCCCCAAATGCCATACCTTTTGCCATGGACTTGCCGGAAAAAGCGGCGTAGCCATGGAGCATTGTGAAAATAATACTTGCAATACCGAAAAGAATCCACATAAATATGACCTCCTTATCAGGGGAAAATGCCGTTTTTTTCAGTATAACATGGCAAAAGGGGTTGTCAACGAAGGGGCTGGATGTGACGGAAATTTGTAAGAAAGCCGTATCTCCTTATCCTCTTACCTTTGCCAGGATATTCCGATATGCCTGCACCAGCACTGCCGCGTCCAGACCATACGCCATAGCGTCAAAGCCCTGTTGGAAGCCATGGGCGATGGCGTCGGGATTCACAGTGAAGTAAATGCAGAATTTACCGTTTTTGTGGCAGGCTTCTCGTACCCGTTTCAGGGCAGCCTGAAAATCGGGGTGGTCGAACTGTCCGGGAATGCCCATGGAAATAGACAGGTCAAAAGGTCCGATGAAAATGCCGTCTACCCCTTCCATGGCGGTGATGGTTTCGATGTTTTCCAGACATCCCACGGTTTCACACTGGGGAATCAGCAGTGTTTCGGCGTTGTTCACGGCCATATTCACGGGGAGGCTTTCTGTTGCGGGATAAGCGAAGCCCCAACCGTCTTTTCGGGAAGGGCAGAAGCCCCGTTTGCCCACAGGAGCGTATTTTGCGTAGTTCACCAGTTCCTGGATCTGTTCTACGGTGTGTACATCAGGAACGATGAGCCCATGCACGCCGATGTCCAGCAGTTTCAGTACGGCGGGACGGCTGATTTCCCGCACCCTTGCCAGAGGAGAAACGCCGCCAAGGAGAGCGCCCCGGACATAGTCCAGTGTGCTTTCCGCCTCAAAGGGACCATGTTCATTGTCGATGATGATGAAGTCCAAGCCAGTCTGCCCTAAGGCTTCCGCTACATTTGCGCTGCCCAGTTCAAAAAATGTACCCATGGGTTGTTCATGGTTCCGAAGTTTTTCTTTCAATGTATTTTTCATAAGTATCACCTTTCCAATATGGGACGCACCCAGCAGCCGTCGCCCTCCGCAATCTTCAGGGGCAGGCAGTACAGGCGGTATTCGCCGGCAGGTACGTCTTTCAGATTCAAGTTTTCCAATATGGGGATGTTGCGCCCCAACAGTGCTTTGTGTATGGGGAAATCCCCGTCCCCTTCGGGACTTTCATAATCCACGCCCAAAAGGGAAATTTTTCGCTCCGCCAGATATTCACCTGCTTCCGCCGCTAGATAAACAGGGTTCGGCAGGGGATGGATGCCGTCAAAAGCTTCGTTGTCTGTGCGGAAAAGCACCCGGTCATGGGGCTGGATGTCCAGCTGCATGAGCATTTCTCTGGTAATCTCTGGCACACTGGGCAGATAAAAAACCTTGCAGGTACCGCAAAGCTGTTCCAGCGGAAAAACCGCCGCGTCCATGCCCTCTGGAAAGAAATGTCTGGGGAAATCTATATGGGTTCCCAGATGGCTCCCCAAATGGAGCAAAGACAGGGTGCAGTCCTCTCCCTTTGCCCCATCCAGCAGCACTTCCCGCAGAAAAGGCGGGTCACCGGGATAGACCATGGTCTGAGGGGAAAGGGGGAAGGAAATGTCATAGATCATATGCCGCCTCCTCTGTATTGTATCATAGTTTCATCCGTTGCGGCGGGGATAGGGCTTTTTTTCGTCCGTGAGCCCTGCCAGATAATCCATGCTGGTGTCCAGCGCCAACGCCAGTTTTTTCAGCTGTTCAAAGGTATAGTACCGCTTGCCTGTTTCCAGCTTGGAATAGTCGCTCTGGTCGATGCCTGTGAGCATCTGCATTTTGATCTGGGTGAACCCCCGTTCTTTCCGTAATTCTCGTAATCTGTTCATAAACATCACCAATTTTATTATGGCAAACTGACCTATTGACATTAGGGTGTATCTGACCTAAAATAAGACAAAAGGCGGTGGAAATATGGATAAACTGGTAGAAAGTCTGCGGGTTTTGCTGGAAAATGAACGGGATGGTGTGCTGCATGTGGATAAGGAGCGGCTGCGGCAGGCGAAATACGCAGGCAGTGTGGAAGCGTTGCGGAAAATATTGGATGCGGACGGATGGAGTGCGGAAAAAAAGATGGATGCTGTACGCAAACTGCTGGATGAGGAGTTGGAAAAATGAAAATATGTCCAACGCCTCTTTTTTTTATGGGGTTTTTGGGGTATAATACAAGAGAATATAGAGAAAAATTCCGAAACATAACAAGTGAGGATATCAAAGGAGGCATTTTTTATGCAGGTAACAAAAGATATGACAATCGGCGAACTGCTGATGATGGACAGAAGCGCAGGCATGATCCTGATGCAGAACGGTATGCATTGTGTAGGCTGTCCTTCCGCTGCTGGTGAAACACTGGAAGAAGCAAGCATGGTACACGGCATGGATATCGACAAACTGCTGAAAGACATCAACGATTATCTGGCAAGCAAATAAGACACAAAAAAAGAGGCTGATGCCTCTTTTTTTATGTCTTGATTTTCTCGTGTCTTTTTCAAAAGGGTTCTTTTGTTAGCAGGTTTTTAAGCGTGGAGCCCTTCCCATTCTTCATAAAGCCCTTCCAGTTTTTCTTCCAGTTTTGTCTTTTCCTCGAAGATTTCCTGGGCTTTGGCGTAATCGGAGCTTGCCGCCGCCATATCCTCATCGGCTTTGGCAATGGCTGCTTCTGTTTCCTCAATGGCTTTTTCCACTTTGGCGATTTTCGCCGCCAGTTTCCGTTCTGCCGCCTGCTGTTCTTTCTGTTTCAGCCAATCGCTCTTGGTGTCGGTCATGGTCTGAACGGGAGCGGGAGCCGCGCCTTTTGTGGGCTGTTCCGCAGCAAGCAGGGCTTCTTTTCTTGCCCGTTCCGCTTTTTTCTCCAGATAATAATCGTAATTGCCCTCATACCGTGTGATGCCTTCGGGAGAAAGCTCCAGTATGATCTGGGCAGTTTTATTGATGAAATAACGGTCGTGGGAAATGTATACCACGGTGCCTTCATAGCGGTTCAAAGCGTCCTCCAGCACTTCTTTGGAGAACATATCCAGATGGTTGGTCGGTTCGTCCAGCATCAGCAGGTTTGCTTTGGAAAGCATGATCTTTGCCAGAGAAACACGACCTTTTTCGCCGCCGCTGAGGGAAGAAACCTGTTTGAACACGTCATCCTCCGTGAATACGAAGGCTGCCAGCATATTGCGGATTTCTCCCGCTGTCAAAGTGGGGTAAGTATCGGAAATTTCATCAAAAATGGTCTTACTGCTGTCTAATTTCTGCTGTTCCTGGTCATAATAACCTACGTGAACATTGGTGCCGAACCGCATAAGACCGCTGTCGGAAGGCACTTCGCCCAGAAGCATTTTAAACAATGTGGATTTGCCCACACCGTTGGGACCGATGATGGCAACATTTTCTCCACGCTTGATATCCAGATTCACATGGCGGAAAATCCGCTGTCCGCCGTAGGACTTGGACAGTTCTTCCGCATGGAGCACGTCACTGCCGCTGATGATGCGGGGAGTCAATGTCAGGCGCATGTGGGAAGGCAGGCTGTCGGGGCGGTCGATACGTTCGATTTTTTCCAGCTGTTTTTCCCGGCTTTCGGCACGCTTGATGGATTTTTCCCGATTAAATGCCTTCAGTGTACGGATGACTTCTTCCTGACGTTTCAGTTCCCGCTGCTGGTTTTCGTAAGCCTTCTGCTGGATGTCACGATTGATGGCTTTCTGGTTCATGTATGCGGTGTAGTTGCCGTTGTATACAGTGGATTTCCGGTTTTCGATTTCCACCACCTTGGTGACGATCTTATCCAAGAAATAACGGTCATGGGAAATGATGAGCACAGAACCGTCGTATGTTTTCAGGAAATCTTCCAGCCATTCGATGGAAGCAATGTCCAGATGGTTGGTAGGTTCGTCCAGCAGTAATAAATCCGGCTTGGACAGCAGCAGTTTCCCCAGATACACACGGGTCTTTTGCCCGCCGGAAAGCTGTGACAGGGGGCGATCAAATTCGTCCTCGCTAAAGCCCAGACCTTTCAGGACGCCCTTCAAACGGCTTTTGTAGCTGTAACCGTCGTTTTGCTCAAATTCGTGCTGCAAAGCGGCATAATTCTCCATCATGTCAGACAACTCTTTGCCGGAAAGATGGGTCATTTCGTTTTCCATTTCACGAAGACGAACTTCAGCCGTTAAAATTTTTTCAAAGACCGATAACATTTCTTCATAAATTGTGCGGCTGCTTTCTATTTGTTGGTTCTGCGCCATGTAGCCCATGGTGGTTTCTTTTTTCAGGAACACATCGCCGCCGTCGGCGGAAATTTCCCCTGTCAGAATCCGAAACAAAGTGGTTTTTCCGGCGCCGTTAACGCCTACGATTGCGGTTTTTTCCCGCTCTTCTATATGAAATGTGATGTTTTCCAGTATGGTGTCGATGCCATAGGATTTCTCTATATGATTGAGTGCAAGTATCATGTTTTATCCCTCCGTAACCCTTGGGTTGTCCACAATTATGATACCAGAAAAAAGGGCGGAATAAAAGAGTTATTGTTGACAATAAAATAACAGGCGTGCTATACTGAAATCAAATTGAGTAGGAGAGGATTTGGATAATATGGATAGTGAAAAAAAGATTTCACCGGCGGTAATAAACAGATTACCCAGATATTATCGGTATTTGGGCGATTTGCTGGAAAGCGACATCACCAGAATTTCTTCCAAAGAGCTCAGTGCAAAGATGAATATTACAGCCTCTCAGATTCGTCAGGATTTGAACAATTTCGGCGGCTTTGGTCAGCAGGGATACGGCTATAATGTAGAATATCTTTACAATGAAATCAAAAAGATACTGGGACTGGATCGCATGTACAATATGATCGTTATCGGCGGCGGCAACATCGGTCAGGCGTTGGTCAATTATACCAATTTTGAAAAACGCGGTTTTGTTATCAAAGCAGTATTTGATATCAATCCCCGTCTGGTTGGCATGACCATCCGCGGCGTGGAAGTTTATGATGTGGACAAAATGGAGGAATATGTGAAAAACAACCATGTGGATGTTGCCATTTTGACACTGCCTCGCTCACAGGCTGTTAGGGTTGCTCATGATCTGGCAAAATGGGGCGTGAAAGGTATCTGGAACTTCAGTCATGTAGATCTGCAGGTTCCCGATGATGTTCTGGTGGAGAACGTGCATCTGACAGACAGCCTGATGACACTGCTTTACAAGATCAATGAAATGTACAGCGAAGAAAATGAGCTGCATCAGCTGCAAAATGGTCTGCCTGTGAAACACCGTCAGGTGGAAGAAGACGAAAAGTAAACACAGAAAATGGAATGAAAAAAACAGACAAAGTTCGTGGGCTTTGTCTGTTTTTTGGCGTTTTTGCAGGCGTTTTTCCCAGAGGAAAGGCGGCATGGGGGAATTTTAGGTTGAAGGCGGCGAAAAGATACGGTATCATAATAGAAAATCAAAGAATTTTAGGAGGAACCACATTGAGCAGAGCAGACGATATTTTCATACAGAATTGCAAACAGATTTTAGAACATGGATTTTCTACGGAAAACGAAAAGGTGCGCCCCCATTGGGAAGACGGCACACCTGCTTACACCATCAAGACCTTTGGCGTGGTGAACCGTTATGACCTGAGCAAGGAATTTCCTTTGCTGACACTGCGTGCCACCAACTGGAAGGCAGCCATTGACGAAATCCTGTGGATCTGGCAGAAAAAATCCAATAACATCCATGATTTGAACAGCAAGATATGGGATTCCTGGGCAGACGAAACCGGTTCCATCGGCAAGGCTTACGGCTATCAGCTGGGTGTGAAATACAAATTCAAACACGGTGAAATGGATCAGGTGGACAACGTGCTGTGGCAGCTGAAAAACGCCCCCGCATCCCGCCGGATCATGACAAACATCTACAACTTCGCGGATTTGACAGAAATGGGTCTGGAACCCTGCGCTTACAGCATGACTTTCAACGTCACAGGCAATAAGCTCAACGCCATCCTGAACCAGCGTTCTCAGGATACGCTGGCGGCAAACAACTGGAATGTGGTGCAGTATGCCGCACTGGTGATGATGTTTGCACAGGTCAGTGGACTGGAGCCTGGGGAACTGGTACACGTTATCAGCGACATGCACATTTACGACCGTCATGTGCCCATCATCAAAGAACTCATTGAACGGGAAACATTCCCCGCGCCGAAGGTGCGCCTGAATCCCGAAATCAAGAATTTCTATGATTTTACCGTAGATGACTTCATTGTGGAAGACTACGAACACGGCAAACCTGTTGGCAAAGTGCCCATTGCCATTTAAGGAGGGAAACCCATGAATCTTATTGTAGCAGTAGACGAAAACTGGGGGATCGGCAAGGATAATGAACTGCTGTGCCGCATTTCCGCGGATATGAAAAACTTCCGTGCGGTGACCATGGGGCATGTGCTGGTGCTGGGCAGAAAAACACTGGAATCTTTTCCCGGCAAAAAACCTTTGCCCAAACGTACCCATATTGTGCTGACAGCAAATAAGGCTTATGAAGCGGAGGGCGTGACCCTTTGCCATAGTCTGGAAGAACTGCCTGGGGTACTGGCGGATTATGCGGATGATGATATTTTTGTCATCGGCGGCGGCAGTATTTATAAGCAGCTTCTGCCTCAGTGCAAAAAGGCTTATATTACCAAAATCTATGACAAATTTCCTGCCGATACCTATTTCCCCAATCTGGATGAAAAGCCGGAATGGACATTGACAGAAAAAGGGGAAGTACAGGAAGAAAATGGCGTGAAATTCTCTTTTGATATTTATGAACAGAAATAAAAAGTGGTTTTACCCGGAAGTGAACAGCGTGGAGGAAATCCAAAATCAGTCAGAGGAGCAAAAGGGCAAAGGTTATCCCTGTCCCTGCTGTGGATACCTGACACTGCCTGTGCCGCAGAAAGAAGCGATGGCGTATATCTGCCCCGTCTGTTTCTGGGAAAACGATGTGTTCCTACAGTCGGAAACAGAACCCAGCGACGAAAACCACAGCATGCCCTTGGCAGAGGCGCGGGCGAACTTCCGGCGGTTTGGGGCTTGCTGTGAACAGATGCTGCCTTATGTGCGGAAGCCTTTTCCAGAGGAAATACCCAAAGACCATTCATAGGAGAAAGGGGCGGATTTGTATGTTGACCATTTACATTCATCGGAAAAAAGTGGCAGATATCATTTGCATGGTGTATGCCCTGATGTTTACCAATTTGCTGAATGACTGCAACGTCATACGTGCACGCACATATGATCCCAAATGGGCATATGCGGCATTTGGGCTGATGGCAGTGTATTTTCTGGTGCTGTATATCTTCACCCAGATTTGTGATTGGAAGATGGCAGCCATCAATCTGGTGGTATTGATTGTGGCGCTGTTCATCCGCAATGGATTTGGCAGATTTTTCCTTTTTCTTGGAGCGCCGGATTTTGCGTCCGTATTGTTTATGATCTTCATCCTTTGCCATCGAGGGTATGAAGCGAAGAAAAAGAAGGAGCCCCTTTCTCAAACAAAGATAGAATGATAAAAAACAGGAAAGCAGCTTCTTCTTAAGAAAACATGGACTTTCCGTTTCCTTGATTTCTTGAGAGGGAATTGCGACGGCTGGAAAATATAACCAATAAATCTCAATAAAATAAGAAAGCCAAAATCTTTTGTCATGATAAAGGTTTTGGCTTTCTTTGTTTTCTTATGAAGATACCCCGAATGCCTTTTGGGGCATCTGCTTTCCTGTTTTTGCTTTCTTAGAATGTGTCGGGATGGTGTCCGCCCCACCCAGTCTGAGGCATGCACATCAAACGGGACATGTCCTCAGGAGAAATGGAAAAGTCGAAGATATCCAGATTTGCTTTCATACGTTCGGCGGAACTGGATTTGGGCAGAGGCAATACCTGATTGTCCAAGGCGAAACGCAGACAGATCTGGGCAGGTGTTTTGCCGTATTTTTCCGCCAGTTCCAGAATCAGAGATTCTTCCAGCACACGGGTGCGTCCCAGAGGGCTCCACGCTTCCACCAAAAGTCCCTGCTGCTGGGCGTAGTGGACCGCATGTGCCTGACAATACCCGGGGTGATATTCCAGCTGGTTCACCATGGGGGTGATCTCTGCTTCTTTCATGAGAGGCATGAGATGGTGGGGCAGGAAGTTGCTGACACCGATGGAACGGATGACATTTTCTTTGTAGAGCTGTTCCAGCGCCCGCCATGCGGACAGGTCTTTTTCCTGCCATTTGTCACGGTCTGTGCCCGGCATGGGCCAGTGGAGCAGGCAAAGGTCCAGATAGTCTGTCTGCAAATCCTTCAGGGAGTTTTCCACGCTTGCCATGGCGGCGTCATAGGACAGATCGTCACGCCATACCTTTGTGGTCAGGAAAATGTCTTTCCGGTCGATGCCGGAAACGGCAATGGCTGCGCCCACTTCTTTTTCATTCAAATACATCCGCGCGGTGTCCAGATGGCGATAGCCCACGGAAAGGGCTGTTTCCACAATGCCCTGGGCGGATTGGTCTGTGACTTTATAGGTGCCGAAGCCCACTTTGGGGATTTTCACACCATTATATAATGTAAAGTATTCCATGATTGGTTTCCTCCTTATTTCTGCTGGAATTCCAGTGCTTTTTCCAGCAAATATTCTCTTTTGTTGTGCTCCGGTTCATGGAGGACATCCTCCAGCAGCAGTCCAAGGGTTTCGCCTACGGCTTTTCCGGCAGGGATACCGGCGTCCATCAAGGCTTTGCCATCCATTTCCAGCATTTTCAGATTCAGACAATCCCCATCAGCAAGGACTTTTTTCAGGATTTCCCTTGCTGTGGCTACAGCGCCTTTGTCCTGCAAGATTTCCTGTAAAATGAACAGGTTTTCCGTCAGTTCCACACCCAAAATCCCTGTCAGTTTCCGCACTTCGTAAGGTGTCTGGGGGATGGGCTGGGATAAATGCCGCAGATAGGTCTGAATCTGTTTGGCGGTGGCGTTGTCAAATTTCAGTTTTTTGCAGAAAGTCTTTGCCTCTGATTCCGTGAAGGATTGCAGCACCAGCGTCCACCGCAGAGGGGCAGAAACGGGAGCGGCTTTCAGCTGGGGAACCAGTGTTTCGCCCAGAGCAGTCAGACGTTTGTCCAGCAGATTGTCGATGTGGGGCAAAAGACCGCTTGAGAGCAGTAAGGACAGTTTTTCAGGATATGGAGATTTCCAGAGTTTGTCTAACTCCTCGTGGATGCGCTCCACACTGATTTTTTCAATGAGTGCGGCGTTTTCCTGCAATGCGGTGTAGGTGGCGTCGTCCACCTGAAAGCCCAGCTGTGCCGCAAAACGGACACACCGCAGCATCCGCAGAGCATCTTCCTGGAATCGCTTGGCAGGCTGGCCCACACCACGGATGAGAGAACGGGAAATGTCCTCCTGTCCGCCAAAAGGATCGCGGAACCCTTCGGCAGGGTGGTAGGCAATGGCGTTCATGGTGAAATCCCGCCGCAGAAGGTCTTCCTCCAGATTGGATGTGAAAGAAACCTCGTCGGGATGTCTGCCGTCGGCATAGTCCCCGTCAATGCGGTAGGTGGTGATCTCGTAATTGGTTTTGTTCAGAACAACGGTGATGGTGCCGTGCTGGATGCCCGTGTCAAAGGTGTGGGAAAATAACGCCTTTGTCTGCTCCGGCAGAGCGGATGTGGTGATGTCCCAGTCCTGTGGGATGCGCCCAAGGATGGAATCCCGTACACAGCCGCCTACAATGTAGGCTTCGTAACCGCCGTTGTTGAGGGTTTGCAGAAGGGCGTTCACGTCCTCCGGCAGTGTGATGTGTTTTGTCATATAAAAACCTCGTTCCGGTTGTAAATTTCTGTTTTGCCGTTACAGTATACCATATTCCGGGAAAAATGAAAAATTTTTTTCGGCTTTTGCGGAAAAAGAGTTGACATGCCTTCGGGAGCGTGATATTATATTTTACGCAATCAAATAACGTATGCGCCCTTAGCTCAGTTGGTAGAGCAACTGACTCTTAATCAGTGGGTCCAGGGTTCGAGTCCCTGAGGGCGCATCATTCATAAAAGGCAGCGTTTTTCGACTTTGGGTCGGGGGGCGCTGCTTTTTGCTTACCTGTAAGCCATGCGGCTGGTAAGAAAACGGGTCTGGAAGTGCTTGCATTTCCAGACCCGTTTTGTTGGCAGCCATAGGGCGTCAGCCTACAACCGAAGTACTCGGAGAGGACTGAGGTTGTACATGGCTTACAGGTAAAATGCGTGAGAGAAGTGGGGCGTCAGCCCACAACCGAGGCACTTGGAAAGTGCCGAGGTTGTGCATGGCTTACAGGTAAGAGACGCAAGAGAAGGAGGGCGACAGCCACACAGGAAAGCCCTTGAAAAGTGCTGAGGTTGCGCAAGGCTTACAGGTAAGATACGCCAGAGAAGGGCGTCCTCCCTCCCATTCCTTTCATATTTTCCCCCTTCCCACCATAAACTGATACAGAGAAATTTTTCGGGAAGAAGGATTGGGGGAAGGATTTTATGGAGGATACATACGGGAAAATCTTGTGGGAGGGCTACGGTCTGAAGTATTACGGCGGTACCCGTACCCGCACGGGGCTTATCTGCAAAACAGATGTGGGATTGAGAGAACTGAAGAAGGCACGGAGCCGCCGGGAAGACCTGCTTTTTGCCCATGAGGTGAAAACATGCCTCTACCGCAATGGCTTTTCTGCCCTTTCTCTTTTTTATACAGCACAGGACGGACAGCCTTTTTTTGCCTGGGACGGTAATCTTTATCTGCTGGAAAACCCCATGCCTACCAAAGGAATGGAGGAGGACAGGGCAGAGGATTTTGTGGCTGGGGCAGCCCTCATGGGGCAGATGCATAAGGCGGCGGCAGGCTTTCCGGCAAAGGAGGGACAGGAGGAACGCCCGTCTTTGTGGCGGCGGCGGTATGGGGAATTTGTGAAGGTTCGCAGACACATGGAGCGTCAGGGAAAATATTCCCCTTTGGATTTATTGGTCATGCGCCATTACAGCACTTTTGCGCCTCGGGCGCAGGAAGCCCTGAAGGCTTTGGAAGATGGCAGTTACCCCAATATTGCCAACAAACAGCGGCAGGCGGGGACTTTTTGCCATAATCAGTTCAAAGGCAGCAATCTGTGCCGGAAAGAGGACGGCAGTCTTTGGGTGGGTGGATTTGAACAGTGCACTGGAGATATTTTCGCTGTGGATTTGGCGGCGTATCTGAGACGGTTCTGGCGGAAACTGCCCGATGAACGGGAAAAACTGGCAGAAGTGCTGGAAGCTTATGAAGCAGAACGCCCCATGGCAGAGGCGGAACGGAAGCTTTTGGTGCCGTTGACAGCTTTCCCGGAAAAATTCCTGCGGCTGGTACACGAGTCCTACAACCGCCGGAGAGTCTGCGTTTCCCCAGCCATGGAGGAGCGTCTGGCGGATGCGGCGGCGGAAGAAAGCCTCATGGGCGATCTTTCACAGGCATTGGAACGGATTTTTTGAAAATTGCCGGAAAAAAGGCGCAAGGAAAGCAGGTTCCCGTTGAGAAAACATATTTTCTTTTTCCAGATTTCTTGATGGGAACTGCCATTGCGGTCTTAGGGGAAAATATATCTGAAAAATAAGAAAACTGTAAAAATTTCAGCTTTCTTTGTTTTCTTATGGAGAAACCCCTAGCTTTGCGCCCTGAATTTCTCTTGCAACTTCGGGAAGAAACGTATAAAATGAGACTAAGACAGTCTGCAAATCATTCCCCGAAGGAGGAGAAACGGTATGAAGGACTATCATTTTGAAAATGACGATAAAGAATTTGACACCACCATACGGTTGGATCATATAAATGAAAAAGTAAAAGAACTGGAACAGAATCAGACAGACGAGGACGATCTGGGGGATAAAGACGATTTCCTCAACGCCTTTGAGTCGGAAAAATTTGAAGACCCCCTGCCTGTGCAGCCGGCAGAGGAGCCTGTGACATTCGTCACAAGAGAACCGAAAAAACAGCCTGTCTATGACGGGGGACAGCCTCCTATGCCGCCCAAAGAGACGGATGAGGAGGACGAGCCTTTCTGGAACAAAAAGACCATTGGGCTCATTACCATTGCCGCCCTTGTGGTGCTGGGCATCTGCTTTGGGCTGGTGAAAATGTTGTTTTTCTCCAATCCATTGGATAAGGCGGCAGAAGCGGCGCCTATGCTGGTGACGGAAGTGCTGAATGGGGAAGAACTGCTGGTCTATGACATCAATGAGACCAAACAGAGAACCGTGAATCTGACGCCGGAAACGGTGGTCTACAATGAGGACGAGGTACAGATACAGCCGGACATCATACAGATGGGCGATGTGCTCATGATTCAGATGGATCAGGACGGCGAATTTGCCGTGACCATTTCTTATGACGAAAGCATCAAGAAAGAGGAAATCACCGGGCTGAAAGCCGATACTTCAGCCAAGGAACTCCAAGGGGAAGACCGTTCTTTCGCCTATGACAAAAAGACCATTTTCATTTACGACGGGGAGGAAATCCGCCCAGAGGATATCGAAAGCTGTGATGTGCTGGAGATCAGCGGCATCGGCGATGTGGTCTGGTCAGTGAAAGTGGTGGAATATCATGGGTATATCACCGTGGAAAATGCCCAGAACATCAAAAACGGTACATTTACATTGGATGAGGAAGAACCTGTGCCCCTCAGTGATGTGGAAAAAATCGCCTTGAAAGAAGGTACCCATTCCATCACCATCAAAGGGGACAACATCGAAAGCCGCACAGACAGCGTGCTGGTGCAGGCAGGAGAAACGACGGTCTATGACCTGTCCAAAGCCCAGCAGAAAATGGGCGTTCTTGCCATCAATGCCAATGTTTCCGATTATAAGCTTTACATCAACGGCGCGCTGGTGGACAGCACCAAGCCTTCCGTACTGCCTTTCGGGGAATACGATGTGGTGATCCTGAAAAATGGCTATAAAGAATGGAGCCAGAGAGTGACATTGAATCAGGATGCTGTCAGCGTTTCCGCACAGCTGGAGGCAGAAGAACAACTGGCAACGGTTGTGGTCAACTGTAATGAGGAAGATGCAAAAGTATTTATCAACGGCGAGGAAAAAGGCACCGCGCCTTTGCAGGTGACACTGCCTTACGGCACCTATGAAGTGGAAGTGTTCAAAGATGGTTTCACTTCTTACCATCAGACGGTACAGATTGAGAGTACAGTGGTGCATATTTCCGCTACATTGGGTTAAACCCTCTTTTATGGGGCAGATGATGCCGAAACTGTTCCAGTATGAGAGGATACATCATAGACAAGACAACGACAAAGAACAAAGGGAGGAATCAAATTGGATCACATGGAAAGATACCATCAGTGGCTGGCAGACCCCGCCATTGACGAAGCAACAAAAGAAGATCTGCGGAAGATCGCCGCGGACGAAAAGGAAATCAAAGAACGTTTTTACAAAGACCTGGAATTTGGTACAGGCGGTCTGCGGGGCATCATTGGGGCAGGCAGCAACCGTTTGAACCGTTACACCGTAGGTCGTGCCACACAGGGTCTGGCAAACTACATCCTGAAAGAAGGCACACAGGACAAAGGCGTAGCCATCGCTTATGACTCCCGTCATATGTCCCCGGAATTTGCCCAGATCGCTGGTCTGGTACTGGCAGGCAACGGCATCCGTGCTTATGTATACCCTTCTCTGCGTCCCACACCTATGCTGAGCTTTGCTGTACGGGAACTGGGCTGCACAGCTGGTATCGTGATCACAGCCAGCCATAACCCCCCCGAATACAACGGTTACAAAGTTTACTGGGCAGACGGCGCACAGGTGGTTGCACCCAGAGATAAAGACATCATCGCGGAAGTAAACGCAGTGGCAAGCTTCGGCGAAATCAAAGAAATGGCAATGGACGAAGCACAGGCAAAAGGTCTGTTCCAGTATATTTCCGAAGATGTGGACAACGCTTTTGACGCCAACGTGCTGGCACAGCGTCAGGCGCCTGAAATCATCGAAGAAATGGCAGACGATCTGAAAATCGTTTATACACCTATCCACGGCTCCGGTAATCTGCCTGTGCGCAGAGCACTGGAAAAAGCAGGTTTCCGTCAGGTTTATGTGGTAAAGGAACAGGAAATGCCCGATTCTGACTTTACAACTGTTGGTTATCCCAACCCCGAAGACCCGAAGGTATTCGTGCTGGCACAGAAACTGGCAGAAGAAAAAGGCGCGGACATCATTGTGGGCACTGACCCTGACTGTGACCGTGTAGGCGCAATGGTACGCAATGACAAAGGCGAATATGTGGTGCTGACCGGCAACATGACCGGCGCACTGCTGACAGAATACATCCTGTCCCAGAAGAAAGCAAAAGGCACACTGCCCGCAAACGGGGCGGTCATCAAAACCATCGTAAGTACAGAAATGATTCGCCCCATGTGCGAAGCTTACGGCGTGGAACTGATGAACGTGCTGACAGGCTTCAAATTCATTGGCGAAAAGATCAAAGGCTTTGAAGAAACCGGCAGCCATTCTTACCTGTTTGGTTTTGAAGAAAGCTATGGTTGTCTGGCAGGCACTTATGCCAGAGATAAAGACGCCGTTGTGGCAACACTGCTCATTTGCGAAATGGCAGCTTACTACAAGAAACAGGGCATGACACTGTATGACGGTTTGATGGCACTGTATGAAAAATACGGCTATTTCCGTGAAGGCGTAAAATCCCTGACCATGAAAGGTCTGGATGGCGTAGAAAAAATCCAGAAGATCATGGCTTCCTTCCGTGGGGAAATCCCCACAGCATTCGCAGGCGTTGCGGTACAATGGGCGAAGGATTATAAGACACAGGTATTCAAAAACCTGGCAACAGGGGAAGATGTGGCAAGTCCTCTGCCTCCTTCCGACGTGGTTTACTACACACTGGCAGACGGTTCCTGGATTTGTGTACGTCCTTCCGGTACAGAACCCAAACTGAAATTCTATATCGGCGTCAAAGGCGATTCCCTGGCAGACGCGCAGGCGAAGATCGACGCTCTGGAAGCAGATATTGACGCGAAAGTAGCGGCAGTTTAATCTAAAAAAACGAAGGCAGGCTCTTAGGGGTCTGCCTTTTTTGCAGGAGGGAAAACGATGGCTGATTTTGTGAATCTTACAGTGGAAAATCTGGAAACAGAGCATCTTTGCTGCATCATCCGCACCAAAACAAAGCATTCCGGCGTGGAAGCGAAACGGAGCTGGCTGGCGGAACGGCTGAAAGAGGGGCATGTGTTTCGGAAACTGGATGTGAAAGGGACGGTCTTTATCGAATATGCCCCTTTGGAGAAGGCATGGGTGCCTGTGGAAGGGGAGAATTATCTGTATCTCTACTGCCTGTGGGTGCTGGGGGAATATCGCGGCAAAGGCTATGCCAAGGAATTGCTGGAATATGCCATCAACGACGCTAAGGCAAAAGGAAAATCCGGTATTTGCATGTTGGGGGCAAAGAAGCAGAAAGCTTGGCTTTCCGACCAAGATTTTGCTAAGAAATACGGCTTTGTGTCTGTGGATACCACAGAAAGTGGCTATGAACTGCTGGCACTTTCCTTTGACGGAACTTATCCCCATTTTGGGGCGCAGGCAAAGATGGAGCAGATAGAAAGTCAGTATTTGACTATCTATTATGATATGCAGTGTCCTTTTGTCTGTCAAACCGTGGAGAAACTGCGGGAATATTGCGACGAAAACAAAATCCCAGCGGATTTTGTGGAAGTAGATACCTTGGAGAAGGCAAAACATCTGCCTTGTGTGTTCCAGAACTGGGCAGTGTTTTACAAAGGCAAATTTGAGACGGTGAATCTGCTGGATGTGAAGGCATTGCAGAAGCTATTGAAATAAAGACAAAAAAAGCCGAAATCCTTAGGCAAAGGGGTTTCGGCTTTATTTATAGCGATTGCTGTTTTTATGGACTGATGCGGTAATGCCCCACAATGTCATGGCGTTTTTCCAGAATATCCTGTTCATAAGCGGGCTGGAAAGGGTCGTTGTGGTGGATGATGTATGGAATCCCCTTGTCGTTGCGCTGGTCGGACACCATACCGATATGATTGGACAAGATGACAATGTCGCCGCCTTGCCATTGGTCGATTTGGGAAATGTCCGTTGTCAGAGGAATGGCAGTGCGGGCAAAGTATACGTTCAGATTGCGGACACGGCGGAAGTCAATGTTGGGGTCGGGTTCCTCAATGTCATACTCTTCTGGATGGGCGGCAATGTCCTCCGCCACCAGTGCTTTCAGGTCATAGCCTGCGGATAACATGGCGTTGGCAATGACGTCGGTACAGACCCCATAGCCGTCGTCGGGATAGCCTGTTTCGTAATACTTGCTTTTGTACCGGGGCTGGGTGGCAATGTAGGTGCGTGCCCCCTCTAAAAGGTCTGTCTGGTCGTCCAGCCCATCCCCGTCTTTGTCTGTTTGGCTGTGAAAATCGGGAATCTGAAAATCCACGTTTGTTTTGGCGTTTACGGGGGCACTGCTGGTGCCGAGGAAGTAAAAACGGCAGAAGAACAGGATACAAGCCAAAACCACTGCCAGTATCAGCAGGAAGATGGTTCTTTTTCTCATGGAATCCCTCCTGAATGGAAAAACTGCCCGGGGTGAGAGCTGTTTTTGGTTCCCCGAGCAGTTATTTGATAAAAGCTAAAGAGTTGTAAAACTTGTAAAACCTTAATGACAGAACAGTTACATCTGGAATCCGCAGTCGGAATTTATTTCCGACGAGGACAAACAGAGAGTTTCAAGGCATTTATGCCGATGGAACGAACTGTTTTACATCTGCCATTTCGTCAAAAGCTTGAATGAAATGAGCTTTTGACGATCGTTTTACCGATATGCTTTCTTGTAAATGGACAGACAGTCTTCAAAAGGCATGTCCGCAGGGTCTACCTGGAACAGACCGCCCATGGTTTCATAAGCCATTTTGGTGTACATTTCCAAATCTTCTTCTTTGATGCCGTAATCGGACATTTTCAGGTCGTCCACATGGCAGGCAACTTTCAGATCGTGGAGAGCATCTACGAAATCCATAGGTTTTGTGGCGTCTGTTTTGCCCAGTGCTTTTGCCATGGCGATCATGCGGTCGTCAACCACACCACGTTCCGCCCAGTAGGTGTAGTATGCTTCGCAGAGCATGATCAGACCAGCGCCATGTTCCAGTTTGGGGTTTTTACCGCTGAGAGGATGTTCCATAGCGTGTTCGGAAGTACATCCGCCGATGCTTTCGCTCATGCCGGAAAGGGTGTTTGCCAGCGCCACATCTTCTCTTGCTTCTTTGTCGCTGCCGTTGTTGACAGCTTTGGCAAGGCTCTTACCGATCAGTTCAATGGCTTTGAGGGCATAGAGGTCGTTGATGGGGTTGGTGTAGCGGTTGATGTAGCCTTCGGTGCTGTGGAACAGGGCGTCAAATCCCTGATATGCTGTCAGTTTTTCCGGTACGGTCATCATCAGGTCGGGGTCAACGATGGACAGTACAGGGAAGGTGTCGTCGTAGCCGAAGCCGATTTTTTCGCCTTTGTCGTTTGTCACAACAGCCCAAGGGTCTGCTTCTGTACCGGTGCCCGCTGTGGTGGTGATAGCAACGATGGGCAGAGGTTTCACAGGAACGGCTTTGCCGCCGCCGGTGCCACCGGAGATGTAATCCCAGAACTGACCTTCGTTGGTTGCCATAACGGCAATGGCTTTTGCGGAGTCGATGATGGAGCCGCCGCCCAGACCGATGACAAAGTCACAGCCTTCTGCTTTTGCCAGGGCTGCACCTTCCATGACATGGTGTTCTGTGGGGTTGGGCTGGATTTTGTCAAAGATTACATGAGCAACGCCTGCTTTGTCCAGCTGTTCTTCCAGTCGTGCCAGATAGCCATATTTCCGCACGGAAGTACCGCAGGAAATGACGATGAGGGCTTTTTTGCCGGGCAGTTTCTGTTTATGGAGTCTGTCCAGCTGACCGCTGCCGAACAGCACCCGAGAAGGGATATAATATTGAAATTTCATAAGTAATTGCCTCCTTTCAGATATGACAAAAGTATACCACAGGCGGACAAAAAAGGAAATCTGTGGAATCGCTTTTTTATCAAAAAATCGTACAAAATCCGCCTGTTTTGGTATACTGAAAAAAAGTGTAACCTTTTGGCAGCAAGATCGTTTTTAAAGTAAAAGGGCAGGAAAGGAGGGGGCTATGGAATCTGACGTATTGCGGGAATTGTACGAAAAATATCACCAGAAAGCATATCTGTATGTCCTCTCTTTGTGTCGGGACAGGGAAACGGCAGAGGATATCGTCAGCGAGGGCTTTGAAAAGGCTTTTCTGACGGTGGAAGGCTGCCCAGAAGGGTTTTTCTGGTGGCTCTTGCGGGTATGTAGGAATCTCTGGCTGGATACCCTGCGGAAACAGAAGCGGCAGGGGGGAGAAATGCCGGAGGAAATCCCTGTGCCCGAGGATGCCCTTTCCGGTGTGCTGCAAAAGGAAGAAAACCGGCGGCTTTATACGGCTATGAACCGCCTTTCCACGGCAGATCGGGAACTTTTGATCTGGCATTATTTCGGAGGACTGTCTATCCGGCAGATGGCAGGGCTTCGGGGCATTTCGGAAACAGCAGTAAAAACGGCACTGTTTCGTGCCAGAGCCAGACTAAAACAGAAATTAGGAGGTGAAAAGCCATGACATTTCGGGAACTTTTGGAGAAATACAAAAACCAGACCGCTACGCCGGAGGAACGGAAACAGGTGGAGGCGGAACTGGAAAAATACAATGCCCTGACGGAATATCTATTGGAACAGGATGTGGACATGGAAGGGGAAGATTTGGCTGGACAGCAGGAGGAACTGCAAAAAATCCACCGCTCCATGAAAAAACGGGGACGGCGGATCATCGCCATTGCGGTGGTCATTGCCTGCGTGGTCATGGGGACGCTGACGGCATTCCAGCCTGCCATCAGTAAGGTCATTTGGTATGACCCCACAGAGCGGGATTTTCAGCAGTTTGCTTATGATATAGACTGCCACATGGCAGTTTTGACAGAATTGACTATGCCGGAAGTGCAGGTGGAATCTATCCTGCCAACAGAACAGGGATGGGGAAAATATGGTTTGCAGGTACAGCAACGGGACTGGTCTACAGGGGAATATACGTGGCTGAATGGTACGGCAACCAGAGGAAAAATCGAACTCAATCACAATGCGTACAAGTATAGCAGCATGAATGTTTTTTCCAGAGGAACCAAGCCTTTTGTGGATGTGGATGGAGAACACAGTGTCATTACGCCCTCTGCGGATGCAAAAGCGGCATTGGCAGATTTGCCGGAATATATGTACATGGAAGCCTATGTTTCCTTAGGGAGAGACTGGACCATGGAAGAACTGGAAAACTTTGCGGCACAGCAGGAAGGATATCTGGGCTGGGTCGGTGTGCGGATTTCTCCAGAGGATCAGCAGCTTTTTCCTTTGATGGGATTTGATGCTGATAGCAGTGGATATGTTTGGGATAATGTGGATGAAGCCTATCCATTTTATGAATTGTCCATGCACGAGGATGTGCCGTTGGCAGAGGCTTGGGAGAAACATTTTCTTGCCCTGCTCCAGTATAGTATCGACCATGGGGATTTTTACGCAAGGCTGAATCAGTCAAACAGACATGGCGCTACTTGTCAGATGGTGCAGGAATATGTGACGGAAAATGGTGTGAAAACCTATGGATTCCTGTATTACGGCACACCGGCGGAAATGAGAACACTGCTGGAACATGAAGATGTGGAAGGAATTTATGTGACGGACTACCAGCTGCGGGTACCGGGACTGTAAGGGAAAAGAAATCTTGCGGAATGGGTAAAATCGTGATAAAATAACCATAAGAAAAAGGATTGCCGCTTCCCAAAGGCGGTCTGTCCGAAATTTGGTGTGAGACCGTCTAACTGGCAGGTTAGGCGGTCAGTTTTTTAATCCCTGTGAAGAAACAGGGAAATGATGGCTACGATAAGTATACCAAACTGAAATAAATCAGTATATGTAACATACATAGCACCACCCCCTTAAAGCAGAGAGTGACAAACCGCCGCAGCAAATTTCCTTTTAGGAAATTGCGACCGCTGTCTTGCGAGGAAAACAAACCCAATAAAAAAAGAAAGCCCTTCGGCTTTCTTTTTTTCAAAATCTCATGTTTTCCGAGGAAGCAGCCCCTACGACAATCCATAGGGATATTTTAGCAAAAAACGGCATGTTCTGCAAGGAACAATCAAAACACAAAAAGGCGTATTTCCTTTAGAAATACGCCTTTCTTATGTTCTAATTCAAATCACACATTGAAGCGGAACAGAACCACGTCGCCGTCTTTGACAACATATTCTTTGCCTTCAGAGCGAACCAGACCCTGTTCTTTTGCGGCATTGTAAGAGCCCAGACGCATGAGATCATCATAAGCCACAACTTCCGCACGGATGAAGCCGCGTTCGAAGTCGCTATGGATTTTACCGGCAGCCTGAGGCGCTTTGGTACCTTTGGTGATGGTCCATGCACGGCTTTCCTGAGGACCTGCTGTCAGGTAGCTGATAAGACCCAGCAGTTTGTAGCTGGCTGCGATGAGGCGATCCAGACCACTGCCGTCTACGCCCAGATCTGCCAGAAATTCTTTTTTATCTGCTTCGTCCAGATCAGAGATTTCTTCTTCGATTTTTGCGCATAATACGAATACTTCACTGCCTTCTTTGGCTGCGTATTCCCGTACACGACCTACAAATTCATTGCTTGCGCCGTCATCCGCCAGATCGTCTTCGGCTACGTTTGCGGCATAAAGCACAGGTTTTGCGGTCAGCAGTGTCAGGCTGTCCACGAAGGCTTTTTCTTCCGGTGTGTCAAATTCCACAGCACGAGCGGAAATGCCCTGTTCCAATGCCTCTTTCAGTTTCTGGAGCACATCCATTTCTTTCTGGAGGGACTTGTCCGCTTTTGCCATTTTGCCTGTTTTGGCGATACGGCGTTCCAGAATTTCCAGATCGGAGAATACCAGTTCCAGATTGATGGTTTCGATGTCGCGGATGGGGTCGATGGAGCCGTCCACATGTACCACATTGCCGTCCTGGAAGCAGCGTACTACATGTACGATAGCGTCTACTTCACGGATATGGGACAGGAATTTATTGCCCAGACCTTCGCCCTTGCTGGCACCGCGCACCAGACCGGCAATGTCCACGAATTCGATGACCGCAGGTGTGGTTTTTGCGGAGTTATACATTTCTGTCAGTTTTGTCAGTCTTTCGTCAGGCACAGTAACGATGCCCACGTTGGGGTCGATGGTACAGAAGGGATAGTTTGCCGCTTCTGCTTTCCCCAGAGTCATAGAGTTGAATAAGGTGCTTTTGCCCACGTTGGGCAGACCTACGATACCCAGTTTCATGTTATTTCTTCCTTTCCAAACGGTTTGCGTGTTCACTGTTAAACATTATAGCCAAAAGCGGGGCAAATGGCAAGAAATACCTTGCTTTCAGCGGAAAAAAGCCCCTTTGACGGGTGTCAAAAGGGCATGGGGTTCATTTTTTTCTGCCTTTGAACAAAATCATCAGAAACAGCAGAGCGCCAAGAGCCGTTGTGAGGATGGCATAACCTCTGGCTTCTTCTCTGGTCACATACATGCCTTCCGCCGGTGTTTCTTCCAGCTGGCGCATGGCTACACGATAATGTCTTCTGTGTTCTCTTTCCATAAAAATCCCTCCTTGCGGATTGTCGGCTTTTTTCTTTATTGTAGCACAAAAGAGGAGTGGTATACAGTTTTTTTGCGGAAAAAAACACCGGATTTTCCATGGCGGAAAAGATTCCTTTTCGGGCATGATAAAAGAGAAATGGGGGTGGAATTTTGAAAAAATATGTTGTTTTTCCGCTCTGTTTCCTTCTTTGCGGCTGTGCGGGACAGCAGGCGGCCACAAGCCTTTCGGCAGTGACCCAAAGCCCCAAGGAACGAGCGCAGGAGATACAAAAAGCTCTTTCGGAGGTTCCCGGCGTCACAGACAGCGCTGTGGTGGTGGCGGGACATACGGCAATCATCGGCTTACGGACAGAAGAGAAAGGCGCGGCTTTGGGGCGGCTCATACAGGAAGCGGAAGGGGCAGCCAGAAGGGCTGATGGAAATCTGCAAATGGTTTCCGTGACGGCAAACGAAGCCATTGTAGACCGCATGGAGGAAACGGCAGAGGGGACATGAGAAAGGGGAACTTTCCGTCCCCTTTTTCGTATGATACAAGAGGACTTTTCCAGAAATTGCAATGAAATCTTAAAGAAGCGGGTCTATGCAATCATCGGAAAATATGGTAAACTAAACCATAAGATACCATTGGAATATCATTTTTTAGACAAAATATACAATCCTAAAGGAGGTACATACAACATGAAACGTAAAATGGCAATGGCACTGGCTGCTGTTCTGGTGGCAGGCAGTCTGCCTGCGACAGCATCCGCAGCTACATTTACCGATATCAACGAAGTGTCCTGGGCGTCTTCCACCATCCAGGCAGTGTCTGACAAAGGTCTGATCAATGGCTATGAGGACGGTACTTTCCGTGCCAAAAACAATGTCACTTACAGTGAAGCTATGGTGATGATCTACAACCTCATGGACAAAACCGGCAATTTGAAAGCAAGTGCCACAAACACTTTGCCTATGTATCAGTCTGTGCTCAATACATATAAGATTCCCACATGGAGCCAGTCTACAGTGGCTTATGGTCTTTCTGCCCAGATTCTCATGGCGGCTGATCTGCCCAAATTCACAACCAACGGTGTTTCCAATCCGGCGACTCGTCAGGATGTGGCAGTGATGTTTGGTCGTGCCCTGTCTGCAAAATATGATATTTACGCAGGTACTGGCGTGAAATACAACGATGTATGGCGCATTTCTGATGAAGCCATGCCTTATGTGGACCTGCTGACCAGACTGGGCATCGTTTCCGGTGATGACAACGGCAACTTCAACCCTACCGCAAACATCACCCGTGCGGAAATGGCAGTCATGATGAACAAGACTTATGACCTGCTGACAAACGAACTGGCAAACACCGGGGAGATCACAGAAATCGTGAACCATGACGGCGATTATTATGACATCGACGTGAAGATGGACAACGGCGAACGTCAGAGAATTTCCGTTTCCGATAAGAACATCAGCGTTTACAGCAAGGATGGCAGCAGAGAAATGCCCATCAGCAGTCTGTCCAAAGGGGACAAAGTCAGCCTGGTATTCGACGGTCTGGTGATCACGAAAATCTATCTGCTCAATGAAGAAGCTTCCGCGCAGGCAAAATATGACGTGACCGGTTATATTTATTCCCTGAAGAACAATGAAGTGAATTTTGAAAGTGAAAATACCGGCGAAACAGCCAAATACAAAATTGATGACAACTGCACATACTATCTGGACGGCAAGAAAGTCACCAGAAAAGAACTGGAAAATACCATCAATGACAATTCCGACAAGTATGCTTATGCAGGTCTGATGACTCGTACGGAAAATGAAAAAGTAAACGGCAAACGGCAGGATGTGACTTATGTAACAGCCATGTATGTGACCATCATGGATGAATACACCCACACAGGGGAAGTGACAGACTTCAGTTCTTCTTCCGTATCCTACAAAATGTCCGGCAGCAACGCCAACAAGAACGCAAAATTCGCTTCTGACTGCAAGTTCTATATTGGTGACAAAAAATCCGATGTGAAAGATCTGGAAAAACTGGCAGACAATGGCACCACATACATCAAGATCACTGTGAATAAAGACGGCAAAGCAACGAAGATCATCATGTCTGAAGATAAATTCCAGGATACCAGCACCGTTAACGCGACATACCGCGTGAAGGGTATGACCGATGATTATATCCGCGTCATGGAAGGCGGCGAATCTGTGGAATATTATTTCGGTTCCAAGAAGGATGTTGCGTTCTATACATGGGATGGTAAGCGATTCAATGAAGTTGACTTTGATGATGCAGAAAAATTCTGTGATGACGACCATGAAATTACAATTGATGGCAAAAAAGTATCTCAGGATGTTTACGCAAGAATCGGTTTCCGTGACGGCAAGAAGGTATCCAGTGTATATCTGGCAACAGAAAGTGATAAAGAATCCGCTTTTGGCAGTTCCGAAGCTTCCGAAAGAAAGGGGACTGTGGAATCTATCAAAGATGGCAAGCTGAAATTTAAGACTTCTTCTACAGAATATAGTCTTTTGAATCAGTATAATGTTGAACCAAAATCTGGTGAAAATACTGATAATGAAAACATGTATTATGATAGAAGAAAGTATCCTTTGACCATCACCAGCGCACAGACAAATTCCTTGACTGTGCTGACCCGTATGGCAAACTGTGACGATGTGACACTGTATGCGGAAATCAGAGCGAATGACAGAAATGAAATCACAAGAATCGACGCAAGACTGACAGCGGCGGAAGGCAAGCTGGTAGAATACAACAAGAAGGATAAAGAACTGACACTGGAAACACCTGACGGCTCTCAGTTCAAGCTGAAAACCGTAAGCAATCCCAAAACAGACAGCGATGACTACACTGCGGAAGACCTGGAAACCACAGGCTATCGCGGTTCTTCCGTTGAACTGGAATTCAACAACGATGGTGAAATTTCCAAGATCATCGTCACCGACAGCAGCTACAACAGTGGCACCAAACGTGCCAAAGGCGTTGCTTCTTTGGACGGCAGCAAAATCAAAATCGACGGCAAGTCCTACAGCTGGGATTCCAAGACTTCTGTCAGCAGCAACAGCTTCTCTTACAGCAGCAAGAGCACACTGGAAACCATGATCAGCGATCCTGATGTGGAAGTTTATGTGGAAGCGACCATCAGCGACAAGGATAAAGTGGAACGTATCAATGCCAAAGTAAAATCCGCAAAAGGCGAATTTGTGGAATATGACAACGGCAGCGTGACCATTGAAACAGATAAAAAATCCTGGGTATTCAATACCGTTTCCAAAAATACACTGCTGAAAAACTGCGGACTGGATGATGAAAGAGATTTCGAAAAGAAAGCAGGCAAGAACGTGACACTGGAATTCAACAGTGACGGTCTGGTAGAAGAATTTTAAGAAGCAATGAAAAAGCGGTGTCCTTTTTCGGGGCATCTTCATAAGAAAACAAAGAAAGCCGAAGTCCTTGTCATGGAAAGGATTTCGGCTTTCTTCTGTTTGCCCCAATTTTATGGGGTGGTTTTCCTGAGAAAAATCAGGAAAAAGGAAAAGGGAACAGCCGAAGCTGCTCCCCTTTCGATTATCCTAGGATAATCGCTTAATAAGGTCTTTGATGCCGCGTCCCTTTTGCGCAGAAGGAATGGGGGTGCCGCAGAAGCGGCTTCCGCACAAAGAAACGGATTCCAAAGCAGTGAGGATTTCGACAAAATGCACACAAAAAAACAGCCGCAGATGCTGCCTCCCCATATGCAAAGGCGCCGTCTTCCCGCCTGCTTCAGAAACAAAAACCGTATTAACGAAAAAGTTCATGCCCTATTATAGACAAAAATCGACGCATTGTCAAATGGAAGAAATGGGTATTGATAAAATCCCCGTTTTGCCTGTATAATAAAAGGATATGAACAACGATGAATACAGAATAGGAGAGATGTTTGATGCGATATGAAGGAACTGTTTACAGACCGCCCAGTGAAGCGGGCAGCCTGATCATTCAGCTGACCATTGGCTGTGCCAGAAACACCTGCACATTCTGCAATATGTATAAGGATAAGAAATTCCGTGTCCGTCCCTTGGAAGAAGTGGCAGAAGATTTGGAAATGGCTAGAAAATATTACAGCCATATCAAAGTGCGCCGCATCTTTTTGGCAGACGGCGACGCCCTCATTGTAAAAACACAGGATTTGTTGTATATTCTGGACAAATGTCATGAATACTTCCCTGAAGTGGAACGTATTTCCGTTTACGGCGCCCCAAAGGACATCCTGAACAAAACGCCGGAAGAACTGAAACAGCTCAAAGACGCTGGTCTGGACATGGTTTACATGGGTCTGGAAAGCGGCGATGAGGAAGTGCTGAAAGAAGTGAAAAAAGGCGTTACCGCGGAAGAAATGATCGCTGCCGGCATCAAAGTCAGAGAAGCTGGCATGGTCCTGTCCATGACCGTCATTTCCGGTCTGGGCGGCAAAAAACGCTGGAGAGAACACGCTCTTGGCAGTGCCCGTGTCATTTCCGCCATCAAGCCGGAATATGTGGGCTTTTTGACACTGATGGTAGAGCCGGGCACAGAACTGTACGACCAGTACAACAGAGGTGAAGTGGAACTTCTGGACCCTCACGAAGTATTGGACGAAACAGAACTGTTCATCCGCAGTGTGGACGCGGAAGGCACCATGTTCCGTGCCAACCACGCATCCAACTATATCGCTTTGGGCGGTACCCTCAACGGTGAACGGGACAAAATTCTGGCGCAGATCGAAGAAAGCCGCAGAAGAAGCAAATTCCGCCCAGATATTTTCCGCGGCATTTAAGTAAGGTTGTAAGGAGTCTTTTGCAATGGAATGGCTGGGTTTTGCCACACTCATAACTGCATACAGCTGCATATTCACGGCAGTGGTAACGGCACGGAAAGGCTGGGTTTTGCTCATTGGCTGGCTCATTCCCATACTTGCTCTGACCATCACCTATGAACCGGGTATGCAGATCAATGGGCTGATGGTACTGATCTGCTTTGTCATGTTCCTCATTTGCCGGCTGGGCATGGTGGACGTGAAAATGTGGAACATCCGCCAGCGGAAAAAGCATAACATACTGTTTGGGATTTTGTACTGCGGTGTGTTTATCCTGCTGTTTTACTCTGTGGCTCAGGCGCAGATACAGGGATATCTGCTGAACCTTCAAGGCTGGGGCAGCAAAAAACTGTCCATCTGGCGCATGGGGCTCAGCACACTGCCCCTGCTTTGGCTCAATGTGATCTATACCCGTATGGTGTATACTGCCATTGACCGTCTGAGAAGAAAACGACAGGAATTGAAACTGCTGTCCTGCCGCTGTTTCATCGCCAATGAACAGGGGACGGAAAAAGGGCTGAATCAAGGATACTTTTTGGAAGGCATTCAAAACGGTGTCACCTATCACTTCCGCCTGACCCGTCGGTCTTATCTCATGCTGCGAAAGGAAACGAAACTTCGTCTGCAAACGGAAACGGGGCTTTTTGGCGGCATTTATGTGACGGACATCGGGCACCCGGAATGGCTGAAACGCGCCAGACGTGTGGAACGGCGGGATGCCAAAATCGGTATGGCGGTATTTGTGGTTGTGATGATTTTCAGTATTTGGCTATACTGGATTCGATGATAGAAGTCGAAAATATCTTGAGAAAATCAGGATGTTTTCGGCTTTTTTTATTTGCCCTGTTCTTTTGGGGGACGAGGATGCATAGGCTGTTACGGAGAGGAAGTGGCGCAGTATGGTGAAAAAAGTTTTGGGGGTACTGGTGGGCTATGTGCTGCTGGCAGTCATTGTCATTCCTTTGCTGGTGACGGCGATTTTTGGGGGATTTCGCACAGAAGCGGTGACAGAGGCAAAAAATCTCTTTGGACCGGCGGACTACCTGCAAATCTTACGCCCTGTGGATACAGAACTGGAGGAATATGTGCAGGGGGTGGTGTCGGCGGAAATGCCTGCCCTTTTTCCCATGGAAGCTCTGAAAGCACAGGCGGTGGCAGCAAGGACTTATCAGGTGCGGAAAATGGAGGAAGCGGGCAGTGATGCCGTCCTTTATGATGTGGGACAAGCTTATGCGGATAGGGCGACCCAGAAAGAAAAATGGGGAGAACATTATGAGGAATACGCCGCCAGAGTTTCACAGGCTGTGGAGGAAACGGCGGAGGAAATCATGGTCTATGAAGGAGAGCCCATATTAGCGGTGTTCCATGCCCAAAGCGCAGGCAAAACGGAGGATTCGGAAAATGTCTGGGTGCAGGAAATTCCCTATCTGCGAAGTGTGGACAGCAGCGGTGACCTGTCTGCGCCGGACAATACTGTCACCGAAACCCTTTCGGCACAGAATGTATGGGAAAAACTTTCCTCATTGGGAGATTTGGGCGTATCGGCGGCTGAATTGAATTTTTCCGGCATCCAGCGCAGTGAGGCGGGATATATCCAGCAGATACAAGCAGGAAATCTCACATTGACGGGCTTAGAAGTACGGACGGCTTTGGGGCTGAGAAGCGCGGACTTTACTGTTCAGCGGCAGGGGGATGATTTTGTGTTCACCACTAAGGGGTATGGTCATGGGGCAGGCATGAGCCAGTACGGCGCAAAGGCGCTGGCGGAGGAAGGAATGGACTATCATGAAATCCTCAGCCATTATTACACAGGCATTTCTTTTGAAAAAACTGCATAAAACACTGCAAGGCTGGTCAAAATAGCCTTGGAGGTGTTGGCAGAATGAAAAAGAAAAACGAAAGCAAAATGGCGGCAGTGCTGGTGTCCATGGGGTTATGCGTAGTAGCTTTGGGGGCAGGCATGACTTACTACACATGGAGCAATGTGAAAGAGCCTCTGACAGCGGAGGAAAGCCCTGCTTCTCCTGTTACGGTGGCAAAAAGCCCCACACTGGACACAGCCAAAGCCCAGAGAGAACAAATGAGCAACGACGACGGTGAGGCACCTGACCCGGAAGTGGCGCAGGAAGCCAAAACAACAAAAACAACAACATCTGAGAAGAAAACAACAGAAAAGGCTACGGAAAAGGCACAGCAGACAGTGACTTACGCCTATCCTGTCACTGGCGAAACGGTGATGCCTTACAGTGTAGACAAGGCAGTCTATGACCCGACCCTTGACCAGTACCGCACCAATGATACCCTTTGTATCGCGGCGGAAGCTGGCACGGAAGTGAAAGCGGCGGCAGACGGCACTGTGGCGGAGATCAAAGAGGATGACGAAAGCGGCAGAACCCTTGTTGTGGAACATGCAGACGGTACGCGGACTACATACGGTCCGCTCATGGCAGAAGGCATGGCCAAGAAAGGTGATACCGTTACAAAAGGTCAGACCGTAGGCAAACTGGATCAGCCCACCAAATATCAGGCGGCGCTGGGCAGCCATCTGGTGTTTGCCATGGAGGTAAAGGGGGAACGGGTGGACCCGACGAAAAAACTGGAAAAATGAAATATTTTTTCTTAAAAAAGCACAGGGCATGGGATGTCCTGTGCTTTTTTGGATTCAGTGACCATGAGGAACTTTGTCCAGATGTCCTTTTTCTTTTTTCAGGTCTGCATAAAGCAGGTCGATGAGTACGATGAACAGAGGGAGCAAAGCGGCAAACATAGCTTTGCCTTGAAACTTCGTACAGAGGTAAGTGGAGATGACGCCGCCTACCACAAAGGCAAGAAGCATACCCGTATGGCAAATCATGCGTCCCACATAATCCAATTCCTGATGGCGGATGGCTTTGCACAGGGCGATACCGGTCTGGCGCACATGGTTGGTGCAGAAAGTGGTAGCCATGGGGACACTCTGCGCCTGCCGAAACGTATTATATTGCATGGAGCATATAAAATTGATGAGTACCTGAGAAATCTGATAGGGTGCGGTTTCCGGCAACAGTGCCAGAAAGATGACCACTAGGATTTCAATGAAGATCAGCAGCGTGTCCCAGCGGATGAGCCCTAGCTTTTTGATACGGTTGGGCAGGGATTCCGAAAGGACAGCGCCCAGAAAGTAGGCACTCATGGGGATGACGAAGTAAAGGGCGTGTTTCCATTGTCCGTGTCCCAGAGCCATGGCGAAGAGTACAAAGTTTGCCGTTTGCGCGTTGCAGAAGATGCCGCCGCGGATGGAATAGGTAAAGGCGCCATAAAAGCCGCTGACACACATCAGAATGGTGAATATCCACCATTTCTCACATTCCAGATATTCGTTGAGGGTATCATAGATCCTGATTTTTTTCATTTGCGCGCATCTCCCTTCCCTTAGATTTTGCGAGGATATTATACGATAATTTTTTGAACAGCTCAAGAGAAGGCGCGGATGCCGCAGGATATGGAAAAAATGGATGATTTTGGAGGATATGTTCTGTCAACAGAGAAAAGGGTAGATTTCATCGGGTATCCTTTGGTAATTTTGTGCAAAAGAAAAAGGAAAGCCCTGAAAATTTCAGTTTTTTTGCAAAAAAACCTTTACGAATTTTCGGAAAGGGGATACAATGGGACAAAAGGGGAAATTTTGATTTCCCGGATAGGGGGTTAAGGTATGGAACGATTTTCTATTATAAAAGGAGATATTGTGAAAGCCAAAACGGATGCCATTGTCAATGCGGCGAATACATCCCTTCTGGGAGGCGGCGGCGTGGACGGCGCCATTCATCGGGCGGCAGGCAGAGAACTGCTGGAAGAATGCGAAACCCTTGGCGGCTGCAAAACTGGTGAAGCCAAAATTACCCGTGGTTATAAACTGAAAGCGAAGTATGTCATCCATACGCCTGGTCCCATCTGGCGGGGAGGCAAATGGGATGAGGAAGAACTGCTGGCAAACTGCTACCGCAATTCTCTGGCGCTGGCGAAGGAAAATGGTATCAAAACCATTGCCTTTCCATCCATCAGCACCGGCGTATATCGTTTCCCTGTGCATCTGGCGGCGGAAATCGCTGTGCGGGAGATCATGAATTATCTCAGGGACAATCCCGATATGGAACAAGTGACCATGGTCTGCTTTGATGATGATACCAAAGCGGCTTATGTGGAAGCATTGGCAGCTTATGAACAGGTATAAATAAGATATAGACAGGTGCGGCATCGCTGCCGCATCTGTTTTTTTATGGGAAATAGAAAAGATTATGTCAACATATGGGAAATGGGAACGAAATTTGCAAAAAGGACATACGGGGGATAACTTTTTGTTTTATCCACAATGAAAAGCCTTGAAAAAAGAGTTATACACAGAGTTATGCACATTATCCACAGCCTGTTTTTCCAAAATATGTGGAGAAAATCCAAGTTATCCCCCTTTTTGGCAGTCCTCGGCAAAAGGCTGTGTTCCGCCATTTGCAGGGTCTGTGGAAAAATGCCCGCCTGCTGTGGATGGTATTCTGTCAACCAAACGGAAATTGTGAACAAAGCCATTTTGGAATTTTGGGCAAAAGTCTGAAAAAATTTTTTCAAAGAAAAGAGGGTTTTTGGAAATGGCATCGAATATGTATGTCATAGAAAGAAAATTGTCTTTCTAGTCCCCTTAAGGGGTGTACCAATAGGTTTCCGCAAAGACGGAAACTGCGAAGGGAGTTGTTAGTATGCGGTATAACATCATTGGGAAAAATATCGACGTTTGGGACAAGACCAAAGAAATGGTGGAGAAAAAGATGGACAGAATTGAAAAACTGTTCCCTGACGACACCAACGCAACCATTACACTGAGTCTGGAAAAACTGGTTTCTACCGTTGAAGTGACCATTCCGCTGAATAAACGACTGATCCGTGCGGAAGTGCAGGATGCAGACATGACAGCTGCCATGGACAAAGCTGTGGATATTCTGGAAAATCAGGTTGTCCGCTACAAAAAACGGATGCGCACCAAAGTACGCCAGGGCGGCGAAAACTTTGTGGCGGAATATCAGGCAATTCTGGTACCTGAAGAAGATCTGGATGAAGAACCTCTGTACAAGATCGAACGCATCAAACATTTTGAAGTAAAACCCATGGACGCGGAAGAAGCCGTGATGGAAATGGAACTGATCGGTCATAACTTCTTCGTGTTCCGCAATGGGGAAACAGACGAAGTGAATGTGGTTTACAAACGGAAAAACGGTTCCTATGGTCTGATCGAACCCGAATATTAAAATAGAGATGTAAGTGAATATGATGGAGGCGGGAAATTCCTTTGGAGGAGGTTCCGCCTCCTTTTTTGCGTAAAGGAGGAAATGTATGGAAAAGCTGGAAATCATGGAGGGCATCCTCAACGCATATCCCTATCCCATTGTCTTTGTGGATAACGATTATGTCATTCGGTTTCTGAACCGCTTTGCACGGTATCATTACTACGAGGAACGGGGCTATGGGGATTTGATGGGCAAGAGCATTTTTGACTGCCATCTGACAGATGCCGCCAAGGAAAAAATCAAACTGGCTTATGAAGGCATCAAAAAGAACGGCAAGGAAGTTTTCATCGGTGTCAACACCCGCAATCAGCGGATGTATATGATGGGCGTGCGGAACCAGAATGGGGAATGGATTGGCTTTTTTGAGCGGTTTGAACTGAATCTGGCGAAATAAAAAACAGTGGGAAATCTTTGCTTTCGGGGGCATCTTCATAAGAAAACAAAGAAAGCTGAAATCCTTATGATAACAGAGGATTCCAGCTTTCTGATTTCTGCTGTGATTTTATTTTGATATGCTTTCTTTTGAAAACAGCCGTCGCAATTTTCCGTAAGAAATCAAAGAAAGGAAAAAACGATGTTTTCTGAAGGGGAAGTTGTTTTCCGGCTGTTTTTGCTTGTTATTTCGCTGTTATACGGCGTTTGGGTTTCGGTCCGTGATGTTGCCAAGGGCGCATATGGTAGAACCAGAAAGACATGGCGGCGGATAATGTCCAGCCAATGGGCCAGGACAGCCAGATGCCTGTGGAGTCCATGGAAAGCATCTTTACAAAGAGATATGCCAGCACCACACGGAGCACCAGATCGGTGAATGTGGTGGTGGTGAAATAAGCAATGGAACTGGTGCCTCTCAGTACCCCGTCACACATGGCTTTGACCATGACCACAAAGTAGAAGGGGGATACGATCCGCAGGAACATCATGCCCGCATGGATGGCATTGGGACTGCCGTTATCCAAGAACAGACCGATGGCATAACGCCCTAAGAACAGGTAAATCACCACAAAGGGCAGACATACCAGAGCGCCCATACGGAGGCTTTCTTTTAAGCCCTCTGTGATGCGGCTTTCCTTATGAGCACCAATGTTCTGGGCTGTAAAGGAAGAAAGACCGTTGGCAAGGGTGGACATACAGGTCACGGAGAATGTGTTCAGCTTGATGGCGGAAGAATATCCCGCAATGACGGCGGAGCCAAAGCTGTTGACCAGACTCTGAATGAACAGGTTCCCTACGGAAACAAAACTCTGCTGTAAAATGCTGGGCACGGCAATGACGGAAATCTGTCCAAGGAGATGGAAGGAAAACCGAGGGAACCGCTTTGTGGTGGGGATCTGTTTCAGACGATGACGCAGTGCCCATAATGCCAGCAAAGAGGAAATGCCCTGTGCCGCGAAAGTTGCCCATGCCACACCAGCTACGCCCATGTCAAAAACAATGACGAACAAGAGGTCCAGCAGGATGTTGCCGATGGAGGAGCCGATGAGGAAATACAAAGGCGTTTTGGAATCCCCCAGCGCCGTGAATATGCCTGTGCAGATGTTATACAGAAACAGGAACAGAAACCCATATATGTAGATATTCAGATACAGGGCACCGTCGGAGAATATGTTTTCCGGTGTCTGAAGCATCCGCAGCATATTTTTCCCCTGCCAAACACCAAATACTGTCAGGATGATACTCATGACCAGACAGGTGATGAATATGGTGCTGATGGCGCATTTCAGATGGATGTATTGTCTGCCGCCAAAGAGTCTGGAAATGATGACAGCGCAGCCGGCGCAGCTGCCAATGGCGATGGCCATAAAGATCATCGTGATGGGATAAGATGCCCCAACGGCTGCCAGCGCGTCCTCCCCGATGAATCGTCCCGCAATGATACTGTCAGCAATGTTATACATTTGCTGGAAAGCCACGCTGATGAGCATGGGAATGGAAAAACTCCACAGCAATTTGCGGATATTGCCTGTGGTTAAATCCGTAATCATAAACTGCCCCCTTTCGTAACATGCATATTCCGATCACGTCCTTTTCTTTCATTGTATACAAAAGTAAGGCGAAGGGCAAGGGAAAAAGGCTTCGCTTCAAATGGTTTTATATCAAACATTGTGTTTCATTGATTTCTGAAAGGAAACTGGATGAAGAGAAAAAATAATTCCCATAAAAAAATATGGCTGGAACCTTTTATGTTGTAAGGTCATCAGCCATATTTTTTATAAAGTATCGTAAGAGCGTTTTTCCCATGGTTTTTTCCGATAGAACACATAGGAAAGCACGCAGGAGATGCTCCAGCCGAAAGGCCAGGACAGCCAGATGCCAGTGGAGCCAAGCCCCAGACCAATGGCAAAGACGAAAGCCAATACCACACGGAGCACAAGGTCTGTGAATGTGGTGGTCATGAAGTACAACATGGCACTGCCCCCTCGCAGCACCCCGTCACACATGACTTTGGTGGATACCACGAAGTAGAAAGGTGTGACGATTTTCAGGAACATGGCGCCGGCAGCAATGGCTTCGGCGCTTTCGCTTTTCATGAACAGCCCCATGGCGGCTTCGCTGAAGAAGAAGTACACCAGCACAAAGGGCAGGGATACCAGAATGCCCATTTTGGCACCGGCGCGGAAGCCTTCCTGCACACGGTCTTTTTTGCCTGCCCCCAGATTTTGGGCGGTGAAAGAGGAAAGCCCGTTGGAAAGGGTGGTCATGCAGGTAACGCCGAATGTGTTCAGCTTGATGGCGCCGGAATAGCCCGCAATGACAGCGGAACCGTAGCTGTTGACCAGACCCTGTATGAACAGGTTCCCCACAGATACGAAGCACTGCTGCAAAATGCTGGGGACTGCCACTTTTGTGACCTGACCCAATACGGTGAAAGAAAACAGACGAAAAGGTCCGGTGGTCTGGAGTTTTTTCAGACGGAAAAACAGTGTGATGAGGGCAAGGACGCAGGCAATGCCCTGTGCCAGAAAGGTTGCCCATGCCACACCTGCCACGCCCATGTCAAAGGCAATGACGAAAAGTAAGTCCAAAGCGATATTCCCCAAAGAGGAACCGATGAGGAAATATAAAGGCGTCCGGGAGTCTCCCAGAGCCGTGAAAATACCTGTGCCTACGTTATACAAAAACAGGAACAGGAACCCTAAAATATAAATATGCAGATACAAAGAAGCGTCGGAAAAAATGTTTTCCGGTGTCCGCAAAAGCAGCAGCAGGTGATCATCCTGCCAGATGCCAAAGAGGGAAAGCGCAAGACTTACCGCAACGCCGGCGCAGCAAATGGTGCCTACGGCTGTTTTTAGCATGGCGTAATGCCTGCTGCCGAACAGCTGGGATACGACGACGGTACAGCCGATGCTGCTGCCGATGGCAACTGCCATGAAGATCATGGTGATGGGGTAGGATGCCCCTACGGCTGCCAGCGCTTGTTCCCCAATGAACCGCCCGGCAATGACGCTGTCGGCAATGTTGTAAAACTGCTGGAAAACCACACTGATGAGCATGGGAATGGAAAATGCCCAGAGCAGACGACTGGTATTGCCTGTAGTCAGGTCTGTATTCATGAAAAAATCTCCTTTCTGATAAATGGAAATGGCAGTATTTCTTTGAAGAAAAGTATGTGAAAAACATATCAAAGTCAGTATAATACTTTTCTGAAAGAAAGAAAATAGTTTTGTGTTGCAGATTGTCAAAAAACTAGATTTTATACATTTTTCAAGAACGCGGAAGGGCTTGGGAAACAAAGAGTTTCCCAACTGGAATCCGCAGGTGGAATTTATTTCCGGCGAGGAAAAGCAGGAGTTTCAAGGATTTTGAGCCGATGGAACTCTTGCTTTATACTGCTGTCTATTCGTCAAAGGCTTGAATGAAATGAGCCTTTGACGACAGGGTATCGACTTTTTCGATACCCTGAAATAGTTTTGCGGTGTTTATTTTTTGTGAAAGTCTGTTTTTTACCTCGCCACTTCCAAGGTTTTGTGATATGATAATCGGACAATAAAGGAAAAAAGGAGGGTTTTGCGTGGCAAAACTATATTTTCGATATGGCGCCATGGGCAGTTCCAAGTCCGCTCAGGCACTGATTACCAAGTTCAATTACGAGGAAAAGGACATGCAGGTATGGCTCATGAAGCCTGCGGTGGATACCAGAGATGGCGAAGGTGTGGTAAAAAGCCGCATCGGTCTGGAAGCCCCTGCTTATGTGGTGACAGCGGATGTGGATTTGTTTGCCCTGTTCCAGAAGGGAGAGCGGGAAAAACAGTTCTATGATGTTATCATCGCTGACGAAGCCCAGTTCTTCCAGCCGGAGCAGATCGACCAGCTCCGGGATATTGTGGATACCTATAATGTGCCGGTGTTCTGTTATGGTCTGCGGACAGACTTCCGCACAAAACTGTTTCCTGGCAGCGCCCGTCTGCTGGAAATCGCGGACTCCATCACAGAACTGAAAACTGTTTGCAGCTGCGGCAGCAAAGCCACTGTCAACGCAAGACTGAGCGAGGACGGACGTGTTATCACCGAAGGTCAGCAGGTCATGCTGGGCGGCAACGAAAGCTATGAACCCATGTGTTATAAATGTTGGAAAAAAGCGCTGGAAAAGGAGAAGGAAGCATGACACCGAGAGAATTTATCGCGTTTTTGCATCTGGCAGAACGGCTCAAAGATAATACCCGCCATTCCACCACCAGTCAGGGGCGTCCCGAAAGCGTGGCGGAACACAGCTGGCGTGTGGCGCTGATGGCTATGCTCCTTTCTGGAGAGGCCGAAGGCGTTGATCTGAATAAGGTGCTGCGGATGTGCGTCATCCATGATCTGGGAGAGGCCATTACCGGAGACATTCCTTCTTTCTGGAAAACAAAAGAAGATACGGCAAAAGAGGACAGAGAAGTCTTTGCCCTGGCGGAAAGCCTGCCGGAGCCTGTCAGAAGCGAATGGAAAGCCCTGTTTCAGGAAATGATAGAAATGAAAACGCCGGAAGCCCGTGTGTATAAGGCATTGGATAAGCTGGAGGCGGTTTTGCAGCACAACGAAGCTCCTTTGTCCACATGGATTCCTTTGGAATATGAACTCAATCAGACTTACGGCATGGAAGAAGCGAAGGCATCCATTCCTTTTCTGGAAGCGGTGCGGCATTTGGCAGTGACAGACACGAAAGAGAAGCTGCGGAAAGAATTGACACAAACAATTGGGGAAAAAGAGAAGGTGTAATAAGAAATGGTTCGTTCACGAATGAGACTTTCCAATTTGCAGATCGTTGCTTTGGGATATTTTCTGGTGATCCTCACAGGAACATTGCTGCTGATGCTGCCTGTTGCCACACAGGAAGGGCAGCCGCCTACATCGGCACTGGATGCCCTCTTTACAGCGGTGTCCGCTTCCTGCGTGACGGGGCTGGTGGTAGTGGATACAGGCACTCACTGGACATTGTTTGGACAATTGGTCATACTGGGACTCATACAGATCGGGGGACTTGGTTTTATGACCATCTCTCTGGGCTTTTTGCTGCTTATGCGAAAGCGGATCGGTCTGCGTCACCGGGAAGTGATGGTGGAAAGCATCAACTCCATGCAGCTCGGCGGCATTGTACGGCTCACAAGAAAGATTTTGTACGGCACACTGTTTATAGAGGGGCTGGGGGCATTGCTCCTTTCCATCCGTTTCATACCACAGTTTGGCTGGAAACAGGGGGCATACTTCAGTGTGTTCCACTCTATATCCGCTTTTTGCAACGCGGGTTTTGATCTCTTTGGCAATTATAATTCCATTGTGGCTTATGCCGATGACCCATTGGTGAACTTTACCCTCATGGGGCTCATCACCATGGGCGGTCTGGGCTTTCTGGTCTGGGAGGATTTGTGGCAGCAGAAATGGTCTTTTCGTCATTTGCGCCTCCAGACGAAAATCGTACTGAGTACATCCTTTGCCCTGACGGTAGGCGGCGGTTTTCTGCTGCTTTTGCTGGAGCGGAACAATCTGAATGTAGATATGAGCAACAGCGAAAGACTGCTCACTGCTTTTTTCCAGTCCTGTACCGCCAGAACGGCAGGATTTAACAGCGTGGACCCCGGTGCCATGACCAGCGGCAGCAAAATGCTCATGATGCTCCTCATGTTCATCGGCGGCAGCCCCGGCTCCACCGCTGGCGGCATCAAGACCACCACACTGATGGTCATTCTCATGTATACACTGGCTGGGGTGCGTCACGCCCGCAGCGCCAATATTTTTGGCAGACGGCTGGAAGAAGACGCCCTGCACAAAGCCATTTATGTATTTTTTGTCAACTTGATATTTGTGATTTTCGGTACCATCGCTATATGCTGTGTGCAAAATCTGGAACTGACAGATGTGATTTTTGAAGCGTTTTCCGCTATGGGTACCGTAGGCATTTCCACAGGCATCACCAGAGAGCTGGAGGAATTCTCCCGTCTGGTCATTATTTTCCTCATGTACTGCGGCAGGGTGGGCAGCATTTCCTTTGCCGTAGCCCTTATGGAACGGAAAGCGGCGCCGCCTGTGACCATGCCTCTGGAAAAGATTACCATTGGATGATTTAGATATATAACAGGAGGAAGTTATGGAAGTGAAATCCTTTTTGATTATTGGTATGGGTTCTTTTGGACATCATCTGTGCCGTTCTTTGGCAGAAAATGAATGTGAGATCATGGTGGTGGATAAGGATTCGGAAGCGGTGGAAGATGTACTGTCTTTGGGGGTCAGCGGACGTGTGGGCGACTGCACCAACATTGATGTGCTCCGTTCTTTCAGCATTGACCTGTTCGACGCTTGTTTTGTCTGCATGGGCACAAATTTTAAAAACAGTTTGCAGATTTCCAGTTTCCTGAAGGAACTGGGGGCAAAAAAGGTCTATGCCAAAGCTGATGAGGACATTCAGGCGAAATTTCTGAAAAGAAACGGCGCTGATGTAGTCATTTATCCTGAAAAAAATGTGGCGGAGCAGATCGCCATTGCCGCAAGCTCCGATAATATCTTTGACTGCATCCCCTTTGTGGAGGATTATTACATCGCGGAAATCCGCCCCATGGATCGCTGGCTGGGCAGAACTGTTTTGGATGTGAATTTCCGTGCCCGGTATAATCTGAATATCGTTGCGGTGAAGCAGGAGGAGGGCGTGATCCCCATTCCCGGTCCCAACTACGTATTCAACGAAGACGAACATATCATGGTACTGGGGCACATCAACGACATCCGCCGGGTGGCTTACTGATATGGAGCTGCGGCAGATCACTACGGGAAAAACAGACTTTATGGATTTGCTCCTATTGGGAGATGAACAGGAAGAAATGGTCATGAAATATCTGGAAAGAGGAGAGATGGCAGTCCTGTTTGACGGGGAAGATGCCATTGCCCTTTCCGTTGTGACAAAAGAGGGAGAAGACCTGTGGGAACTGAAAAACATTGCCGTCCTACCTTCTTTTCAGGGGAAAGGATATGGAAAAAAGCTGGTGCGGTTCTGGCAGGAAAAACTGCAAGGACAGGGCATTTTGCAGGTGGGAACAGGAGAAACACCCAAAACCATGGGATTTTATACAACCTGCGGCTTCCAATTCTCTCATAGAATCACGGATTTTTTCGTTCATCATTATGACCATCCCATTGTAGAGGATGGCATACTGCTCAAAGATATGGTCTATTTTTCGTATAAACTGTAAAAAGTATGGGAAAGAAATTACAATTTCCTTAAAGTTTTGTAAAGCCTTTGGTTTTCGGGTATTTTATGCTTGCGCCAAAGGCTGTTTTTCTGCTAAACTATAATAATGTAAAAGTATGCCTATGAGAAAGCATGGATTTCCAAGGGACATACAGGAAAAAGAAAAAATGAGGTGAACCAAATGGGTTTATTGGAAAAAATATTCGGGAACTACAGTGAAAAAGAAATCAAGAAAATCACGCCCATCGTGAAGAAAATCGAGTCACTGGCTCCCCAATATGAAAATCTCTCTGATGAAGAACTCAGAGGCAAAACACAGGAATTCAAAGATCGTCTGGCAAAAGGCGAAACATTGGACGATATTCTGCCGGAAGCATACGCTGTTGTAAGAGAAGCGGCTTCCCGCCCCCATGTACTGAACATGCGTCATTTCCCTGTACAGCTCATGGGCGGTATCGTCATGCACCAGGGACGTATTGCCGAAATGCGTACTGGTGAAGGTAAAACACTGGTGGCAACCCTGCCTGCCTACCTGAACGCACTGGAAGGCAAGGGCGTACACGTTGTTACAGTCAATGACTATCTGGCACAGCGTGACAGCGAATGGATGGGGGAAGTATTCCGCTTCCTTGGTCTGACTGTTGGCTGTATCCTTAACAGCATGGACAACAACGAACGCCGTGAGGCTTATGCATGTGACATCACATACGGCACCAACAACGAATTCGGTTTCGACTACCTCCGTGACAACATGGTAGTCCGCAAAGAAAGCATGGTACAGCGTGAACTGCACTATGCCATCATCGACGAAGTGGACTCCGTCCTCATCGACGAAGCCAGAACACCACTGATCATTTCCGGCAGCGGCTCCAAGTCCACTGACCTGTACCGCGTAGCTGATCTGTTTGTAAAACAGCTGAAAAAAGGCCGCATCTTGAATGAAGAAGAAGCTATGAACCCTCTGATGAAAGAAGAACTGCAGGAAGAAGGGGACTTCATTCTGGATGAAAAGGCAAAGAGCGTTGTGCTGACACAGGAAGGTATCGCAAAGGCAGAAAAATTCTTCAACGTGGATAACCTGTCTGACCCTGAAAACCTGGAACTGCAGCACCACATCAACAACGCCCTGAAAGCAAACTACAACATGCATCTGGATAAAGACTATGTGGTACATGAAGGGGAAATCGTTATCGTTGACGAATTCACCGGCCGTATGATGCCCGGCAGACGTTACTCCGACGGTCTGCATCAGGCAATCGAAGCAAAAGAAAATGTACAGGTACGCCGGGAAAGCAAAACACTGGCTACCATCACATTCCAGAACTACTTCAACAAATACAACAAAAAATGCGGTATGACTGGTACAGCGAAAACAGAAGAAGACGAATTCCGTAACATCTACGGTATGGACGTTGTGGAAATCCCCACAAACAAACCTGTTGCCAGAAAAGACCTGCAGGACGTTGTTTACCGCACAGAAGCAGGCAAATTCCGTGCTGTTGTTCGTGACATCGCAGAAGCACACGCAAAAGGTCAGCCTGTACTGGTAGGTACCGTTACCATTGATAAATCCGAAGAACTGAGCAAACTGTTGAAACGGGAAGGCATCCAGCATCAGGTGCTGAACGCCAAATACCACGCGAAAGAAGCGGAAATCGTTGCGCTGGCTGGTCAGATGAACGCCGTTACCATCGCTACCAACATGGCTGGTCGTGGTACCGACATCAAGCTGGGTGAAGGCGTTGCGGAACTGGGTGGTCTGAAGATCATCGGTACAGAACGTCATGAATCCAGACGTATCGACAACCAGCTCCGTGGTCGTGCCGGCCGTCAGGGGGACCCCGGTGAATCCAGATTCTATATCTCTCTGGAAGATGACCTCATGCGTCTGTTCGGCTCCGAAAAGACCATGAAACTGGTTGACGCCATGGGTATGAGCGAAGATGAACCCATCGAAGCAGGCATGCTCACAAAGGCCATCGAAAACGCTCAGAAGAAAGTAGAAGGCAACAACTTTGCTATTCGTAAACATCTGCTGGAATACGATCAGGTCATGAACGAACAGCGTGAAGTCATTTATGGCGAAAGAAAACGTGTACTCTACGGCGAAAACCTTCGCGACAGCATCATGGGCATGATCTCCCAGACCATCGACCGCATCATTGATGCCCACATCAGTGACGAACAGATGCCTGAAGAATGGGATATGAACGCTCTCAGCGAATCTTTCTCCGCCATCATCCCTGTTGGCAAGATCAACATCAAGGAAGACGCTCTGGAAAAAATGACAAAAGACAAGCTGAAAGAAAACCTGAAAAAACTGGGTGTTCAGCTTTATGAAATGAAAGAAAAAGAAATCGGCGACGAAGAAAGAATGCGTGAACTGGAACGTGTTATCATGCTCCGTGTCATCGACCAGAAATGGATGGATCATATCGACGATATGGATCAGATGCGTCAGGGCATCGGGCTCCACGCTTATGCCCAGAGAGACCCTCTGATCGAATATAAATTTGCCGCTTATGACATGTTCGAGGAAATGAGCAACCACATTCAGGAAGATACCCTGAAAATCCTCTACCGTGTCCGCATTGAAACCGAAGCGAAACGGGAAGAAGTGCAGAAACCTATGTTCACCAACAAGGACGATTCCGCTGTGAAACAGCCTAAGAAACGTGCGGAAGAAAAAGTTGGCAGAAACGATCCCTGCCCTTGCGGCAGCGGCAAAAAATACAAACAGTGCTGCGGCAGAAACGCTTAAAAAGCAGGTGAGATTATGAGAAAACGGATACAGGCGGCTAAATTGCCTTTTTATACCCAAAGAATGACCGCTGAAAACTGGCAGGAGGAGGGATTTCCCTCCCTTGCCGAGGCGGAAAGCTGGAGCGGCAGAGGCTGCGGCATCGCTTCTTTGCGAATGGTGCTGGAAGGCTTTGGCTGCGCCTGCGGCAGGCAGTGGGAGATGATCTCCAAGGGGCTTGCGGCAGGGGCTTATCAAGAAGGCGTCGGCTGGATTCATGGAAAACTGGCTGAAATGGCTGTAGACTTCGGCGTTTTTGGAGAGGCAAAAAGGGGAAAGACCCTTGATGACCTCCAAAAAGACCTGGAAAATGGCTTTGTCTGCATGGTTTCCGTGACACCTTATTTCCGTTTTGGGCAGCAGAAGCCCGACGGAAGTTTTTACGGAAAAGGCGGACATCTGGTGCCTGTGTACGGCTGTGAAACAGAAGGGGGAAGGGCAGTTGCTTTTCTGCTTCACCATCCCTCCATGTATGCGGAATATAACGTGCCCCATTGGGCAGTTGCCCCAGAGGATTTTGCGCCTTCTTTTTCCGGCAATTATATCCGTTTTCGGAAAGCCGGCACTTTGCGGCAGGCAGAGGTATCAGATGCCCTTGTTATGAGCCGTATTTACGCCGAAAGCTGGAAAGTGGCTTTTCGGGGGAATGTGCCCGATGGTTTTTTGGATGGATTGTCCGAAGAACATTGGGTGACCTTTTTTGAAAAAACATTGACAGAAGGCAGCCTGTCTGCCAAACTGATTTTTGATCAGGAAAGAGCCGTGGGGGCAGTGGCTTATGGCGCTGCTCGGACAGAACTGCCTGTGGGAGGAACCCTTGCGGGCAGCGGCGGTGATTACAGTGCCTTTGGCGAAGTGGCTTCTCTTTATCTTTTGCCGGAATACTACGACAAAGGATATGGCAGAGAGCTGCTGGAAAACGTCAGGGACGAACTTCTGGAGGATTACGAGGGTGTGTACCTTTGGGTCCTGCGGGAGAATGAAAGGGCAAGAGCCTTTTATGAAAAACTGGGCTTTGTGCCTACAGAAGATGCCTGTCTATGCGATATAGACGGCAGAACACTTATGGATATTCGTTACGTTTATCATAAAAAACAACCAAAAAAATCTTATTTTTAAAGGAGTTGATTTTTGCATGTTCGAATTAGAACAGATCCGTCTGGGCCTTTCCGCTTATGACGAAAAATTACAGGAAATGGGGGCTTCACTTTGACGTCGCTGGCGCCAAAGAGAAAATAGCCGAACTGGAAGAACTTTCTGCCGATCCTGATTTCTGGAACGATATGCAGAAAAGCCAGAAAACCTTGCAGCAGCTCAAAGGGCTGAAAAACAAGGTGGAAACTTATGAAGGTCTTGTGACCAAATATGAGGATATCCTCACGCTCATTGAAATGGGCATTGAGGAAGAAGACGAAAGCATCTACGAGGAAGTCAAGGAAATGAACGATTCCTTCCTGGAGGAATACGAACAGCTTCATGTAGCCACCATGCTGGACGGGGAATACGACCGCAACAACGCCATCGTTACCCTTCACGCTGGTACCGGCGGCACAGAAGCCTGCGACTGGACCAACATGCTGTTCCGTATGTACTCCAAATGGGCTGCAAAAGCAGGCTTTGAGGTGGAAATTCTGGATATGCTGGATGGGGACGAAGCAGGTCTGAAATCCGTTACCATTCAGGTCAACGGCGAAAACGCTTACGGCTATCTGAAGTCCGAAAAAGGCATCCATCGTCTGGTGCGTGTATCTCCTTTCGACAGCTCCGGCAGACGTCATACGTCTTTCGCTTCCTGCGATGTTATGCCGGAAATCGAAAACGACAATGAGATCGAAGTCAAAGCCGACGACATCCGTATCGACACCTATCGTGCCAGCGGCGCCGGCGGTCAGCATGTCAACAAAACATCTTCCGCGATCCGTATCACCCACTTCCCTACCGGGGTTGTGGTACAGTGTCAGGATGAACGAAGCCAGTTCGCCAACAAAGAACGTGCTTTCAAAATGCTGAAGAGTAAACTGCTGGCACTGAAAATCGAAGAACAGATGCAGAAACTGGCGGAAATCCGTGGCGATGTAAAAGAAATCGGCTGGGGCAGCCAGATCCGTTCCTATGTATTCATGCCTTACACCATGGTAAAAGACCATCGTACCGGCGAAGAAACCGGTAACGTAGGGGCAGTTATGGACGGTGCCATCGACAGCTTCATCAGCGCATATCTGGCTTGGATCCACAGCTAAAAACAAGCTGGGAGGATTTCTCAAAGGAGTTTGGGAGAATTGAAAGAGATCAAGATCACCAAAAATGAGGAAAACCAAAGACTGGATAAATACCTGCTGAAATACTTCAACAAAGCGCCCAAAAGCTTTGTCTACAAAATGCTGCGGAAAAAACGCATCAAGCTGAACAAAGGCAAGGCGGAGGGCAGTGAGATGCTGCTGGAGGGGGATACCCTCCAGCTGTATCTGGCGGAAGAAACCATGGCAGGATTTATGGAGGAAAAGACCGTTCCTGTGGCAGAGCGTCACTTCGGCATTGTTTACGAGGATGATGACATTCTGGTGGTGAATAAGCCCGCCGGGCTTCTGACCCATCCAGAAAAAGTCGAGGATCGGGATACCCTCACAGACCAGATCTTGTATTACCTCTATGAAAAAGGACAATACACGCCTTCTGCGGAAAGCGCGTTCACACCGGCAGTCTGCAACCGTCTGGACAGAAACACCAGCGGCATTGTGGTGGCAGGGAAAACCCTCCGTGCTGTGCAGGCAGTCAATGAAGCCATTCGCAGCCGGCGTATGGATAAATATTATGTTACATTGGTAAAAGGCGTAGTGGAAGAAGCGGGAGAAATCGACCTGTATCTTTCCAAGGATGAGGATCGCAATCAGGTGCGGACAAGCCATCAGGAAAAAGCGGGATACCGCCGCGCCCTGACAAAGTACCGCCCCATTGCCCACACAAAGGACTATACTTTGCTGGAATTGCAGCTCATCACCGGAAAGACCCATCAAATTCGTGCCCACATGCAGGCTATGGGTCATCCCGTTTTGGGTGACAGGAAATATGGTGATGCCGAAGTGAACCGCCGTGTGCGGGCGGAGTTTGCCATTTCCAATCAATGTCTGCATGCCCGGAAAATCGTCTGGAAGGAAAAAGAAGGTTTCCTGTCCTATTTGTATGGAAAACAGATGACAGCGCCTTTGCCCAAAAACATGCAGGCTGTATGTGACAGTCTGTTTGGCGAAGAAGGACACTTCTGATGAGGAAAGAGGAGTGATTTCATGAAAGCAATTATATTGGCGGCAGGCTATGCCACCAGATTATATCCTTTGACCATCAATACGCCAAAGGCATTGCTTCCAATCAACAAAAAACCAATCATTGATTATATTGTAGACGAACTGAACACCATTTCTGAGATCGACGAAATCTATGTGGTGACAAACAGCCGTTTCGCCCAGCATTTCACAGACTGGGCAAAGACAGCGCCGGGGAGAACTCCCATTTCTGTGCTGGATGACGGCACCACCAGTGACGAAAACAAAAAAGGCGCTGTAGGTGACATTGGCTTTGTCATTGCGGAGAAAAAAATCGACGATGAACTGTTGGTCATTGCCGGAGATAACTTCTTCACCTACTCTCTGCGGGATTATGTGAATTATTATCGGAAAAAAGACCATGACTGCGTTTGTGTCAAGAAATGGCCCAACAAAAAGGAATTGTCCCAGTTCGGCGTGGCGCTGCTGGATGAAAACGGCAAGGTGCTGGATATTGAGGAAAAACCCAAAGAGCCCAAGTCTGACACAGCGGTATTTGCCACCTACCTTTACAAACGGGATACAGTGCCCATGTTTCGGGAATATCTGGATGGGGGCAACAATCCCGACGCACCGGGGAACTTCCCCGCATGGCTGTACAAACGCAAAGACGTGTACGCCTATACATTCTCTGGAGAATGTTATGACATCGGCACACCGGAAAGCTACCGGGAAGTTTGCCGCATGTATGAAAAATAAGAAACAACGGCTTCTGCCGCCTTTTCTGGCGGAGGTGAGGCAGAAAAAGCCGACACAACGTGTCGGATTTTTTTCGTAGTGGAACGGACAGAAGGAGGCAGAAGAACATGGAATGGATCGAAGTATTTGTAGCCACATCCCAGATGGGGCTGGAGCCGGTGGAAGGCGTGCTGTATCAGTGCGGCCTCAACGGGCTGATGATTCACGACGAAGCGGATTTTGCGGAATTTCTGGAAAATCCCAATAGAGAATGGGACTATGTTGCCGATGAACTGGTGGAAGAAAAGCAGGAACAGACCACAGGCATCACCTTTTTCCTGCGTGATAACCTCTACGGCAGAGAACAGCTGTCCCAGATCAAAAGCGCACTCCAGAGCGTGAAAGAAACCGAAAAAGAACTGGATCTGGGCTCTCTGGAAGTGACCATGAAAAACGTAGCGGAAGAAGACTGGGCAAACAACTGGAAGAAATATTTCAAGCCCTTCCCTGTAGGGGATAAGATCATGATCAAGCCCTCCTGGGAAGAACTGCCTGCCCAGACAGATAAAATCGTGCTGAAAATCGACCCCGGTCATATTTTCGGTACTGGTACCCATGAAACCACACAGCTTTGCATGGAACTCATCGAAAAATATGTGAAGAAAGATGATATGGTGCTGGATATTGGTTGCGGCAGCGGCATCCTGTCCATCGCTTCTTTGCTGCTGGACGCAAAGGAAGCCGACGCTGTGGATATTGACCCTAACGCCATCCAGATTGCTTATGAAAATAGCGACAGAAACGACATCGACCGGAACCGTTACCATGTAAAAGCCGGCAATATTCTGGAAGATGAAGCATTGCAGGCGTCTTACAGCGGCAAGAAATATGATCTGGTGGCTGCCAACATCGTGGCAGACGTCATCATCGCTTTGACAAAACAGGTGCCTGATTACATCAAAGACGGCGGCATTTTCCTGTGCAGCGGCATCATCACCGAACGGAAGGAAGATGTGCTGGAAGCATTGAAAGATGCAGGCTTTGCGGTGCTGGACATCAAAGAGAAAACAAGCTGGGTTGCCATTGCTACCCGTTATGAGGGATAAGCCATGCCGAAATTTTTTGTGACACCACAGGATATTGTGGGGAAGAAAATCACCCTGACAGGGGAAAACGAAAAGCATATCAAAACGGTGCTCCGGGCAAGAGAAGGGGAAGAAATCACCGTGTGTGACGGGGAAGGGATGGACTATCAGTGCCGCATCCTGTCTCTGGAACGGGGTGTGGTGACGGAAGTCCTTTCTTCCGCCCCCTGCGATGTGGAGCCGGAAACGAAAATCACCCTTTATCAGGGATTGCCCAAAGCGGATAAAATGGAATGGATCATCCAGAAATGTGTGGAACTGGGTATTGAGAAAATCGTGCCCGTTTCCACAGAACGAGCCATTGTGAAGCTGGACAAAAAAGAAGGCAAGAAGCTGGAACGCTGGCAGAAAATCGCCGAAGCCGCCGCAAAACAGAGCGGACGTGGCATCATCCCCCAGATGGGAGAAAGCGTCCTTTCCTTCAAGGAGGCTGTGGCAGAAGCGGCAAAACTGGACGGCGCCCTGATTCCTTATGAAAAAGAGGAAGAAAGAGGCATCCGCCAGTTTGTGCAGGGCTTTTCCGGCAAGACCGTTGGGGTCTTTATTGGGCCCGAAGGCGGTTTTGCGCCGGAGGAAATCCAGCTGGCACAGGAAGCGGGCATTCTGCCGGTGACACTGGGCAAACGAATCTTACGGACGGAAACGGCGGGCATGACCACCGTTGCCTTGTTGTTATATGAATTGGGCTAAGGAGGAAACAGAAATGATTTATTTCGATAATGCCGCCACCACAAGAGCGCTGCCCGAAGTGGCGGAAAAAATGACCTATATGCTGTGTGAAAACTTTGGGAACCCCGCTTCCGTCAGCGTCATGGGTCTGGAAGTGGAAAAGGAAATCCGCAAAGCGTCGGAAATCCTTGCCAATGGCATCCGTGCCAAGGAAGAAGAAATCTTTTTCACCAGCGGCGGCACAGAAGGGGATAACTGGGCCATTTACGGCACAGCGGAAGGCTATGCCAGAAACGGCAAACATCTCATCACCACAGCCATTGAACACCCCGCTGTAAAAAATCCTATGAAACATCTGGAAGAAAAAGGCTATGAAGTTACATGGCTGGGCGTAGACGAAAAGGGACATATTTCTCTGGAAGAACTGGCAAATGCCATCCGTCCCGACACCATTCTGGTCAGCACCATTCTGGTGAACAACGAAACAGGTGTCATTCAGGACGCGGCAGCCATTGGGAAACTCATCAAAGAAAAGAATCCCAACACCCTGTACCATGTGGACGCCGTACAGGCTTTCGGCAAATATCCCATTGATGTACAGAAAATGAAAATCGACCTGCTGACCATGAGCGGTCATAAAATCCATGGTCCCAAAGGCGTAGGTATGCTCTATATGCGCAAAGGTCTGAAAGTACGTCCCTTCATTCTGGGAGGCGGTCAGCAGAAAGGTCAGCGTGCAGGTACAGAAAACGGCGCTGGCGTGGCTGGTCTGGGGGTAGCGGCAGACGTTGCCTTCCGTTCCATGAAAGAAAGCATCGAACATGTAAAAGAAGTCAAGAAAACCCTCATGGATGGCATTTTGGCAATGCCTGACACACAGGTCAACGGGGATGGACTGGAAGAAGCCAGCCCTTATGTACTGAATGTGACTTTCAAGGGCCTGCGCAGTGAAGTATTGCTGCACAGTCTGGAAAGCAAGGGTATTTTTGTATCCGCAGGTTCTGCCTGCGACAGCAGAAAGAAAATCGGCAGCCCTGTTTTGACAGCTATGGGTATGCCTTTTGAAGAAATCGAAGGGGCGGTACGTTTCAGCTTCTGCCGGTACAACACCGTGGAAGAAGCCCAGACCTGTCTGAAAGCGCTGGAAGAAACCGTACCTTTCCTGCGTAAAATCAACCGACAGAGATAAGGAGGAAGTATGGCGGATAAAGTATTGCTTGTAAAATTCGGGGAAATTGCCATGCGTGGCGATAACCAGTATATCTTCATCAATCGTCTGATTCTGGCGATTCGCAGAAATCTGGACCCTGTAGGAAATTATTATGTTGTTAGAGAACCCGGTCGTCTCATTGTGGAAGACCGTGGCGGCGAAATGGATTATGACTTGGTCATCCCCAGAGTAGAGCCTATTTTCGGTCTGGTGGCACTGTGTCCCGGTATCCGGTTGCAGGAAATGTCCATGGACGCCATCAAAGAAGAAGCCCTGCGCCACATGCAGGAGCTCTACGGCGATAAGCCCATGACATTCAAGGTAAACGCTCGTCGTTCCAATAAGGGATTTGGTGTGGCATCTATGGAGATTGCGGCGGATGTAGGGGAATACATCCTGGACCATATGCCTAACATGACGGTAAACGTAAAAACACCTGACGTGGTGCTGAATATCGAAGTGCGTAACCGCATTTACATGTATTCCAAAGTTATCAAAACTTACGGCGGCCTGCCTTACGGCAGTTCCGGCAAGGGCGTTTCCCTGCTGTCCGGCGGCATCGACAGCCCCGTTGCTACCTGGATGATGGCAAAACGTGGGGTGGAAGTGGAAGGCGTATACTTCCATAGTCCTCCGTATACCAGCGAATGGGCAAAACAGAAAGTTATTGACCTGGCAAAACGCATTGCGGACTTTACTGGCGAATTTAAGCTCTATGTAGTGCCTTTCACAGATTTGCAGCTGTATCTGCTGGAAAATGTGCCCCATGATAAGCTGACCATCCACCTGAAACGTGCTATGATGCGGGCGGCGGAAAAAATCGCTGAAAAAGACGGCGCATGGAGCCTGATTACCGGCGAAAGCGTAGGTCAGGTAGCCAGCCAGACCATGCAGGGCATTTATGCCATCAACGCAGTCTGCAATATGCCTGTGCTGCGTCCTTTGGCAGGTATGGATAAACAGGAAATCATCAACATCGGTACCAAAATCGGCACCTATGACATTTCCATTCGTCCTTACGAGGACTGCTGTACCATTTTTGTGGCAAAACATCCCCAGATCAAACCTCGTCTGAATGTCATCGAACGGATTGAACGGAAACTGACAGATTTGGACAAATATCTGGAAGAAGCTGTGGAAAACGCGGAAATCATCGAACTGTAATATAGAAACATCGGTATGCCAAGTCCTTTTCGGAAAGGAATTGTAATGGCTGCCGATGTTTTTTTATGGGTAAAGAAATTGTTCTTGTGGAGAAACAATTTCCTTGTTATAATGGGATTGTATATATAAGTATACAAAATAATTTTTATGTATCAGGAGGGGTTTTATGAAAAAAAGAAGTATGAGGGGGCTGGCTGCGGCACTGGTGCTGACGATGGCACTGCCTGTGACAGCTTTCGGGGCAGAAACCGTGCAGGTGGACGGCTATGACAGAATGGAAGGGGAAGCGGCTCAATATCAGCTGAGCATTTCCAATGTGACCGGCAAGACCACTGTGGCTGGAAAGGAAGCCTATGTGTGTCAGGCACCTGTGAAAGTGAGTGCTGTGGACCAGCTGCAGACTTTTGAAGTGACAAAGTATCTCAGTGCCGGAAACGCATTGGCTGCGCAAGGAGTCATGCTTCCTGACGGCTACACACAGGAAAGCTGGGACGCTCTCTATTTTGACAGCGAAGGAGAGGCTGTTGTAAAAGTTGGCACCACTTATACCATCAAAGAACCCGGCATCTATCGTGCCCTTGGCATGTATCCTGCCATTGCAGGCGGCGCGGAAGTATATCTGGTGGTAGAAGGCAATGGACAGACAGCGGCAAGCCTCACAAAGCCCCAGTATACCACAGCTGTGCCCAGTGCGGCGAAAGTGCTGGTAAATGGCAAGGAAGTAGCTTTTGACGCTTATACCATCGGCGGCAATACATATTTCAAACTCCGTGACGTGGCTGCGGCTGTCAATGGCACAGCTAAGAGCTTTAATGTAACTTGGGACGCAAATGCCAAAGCCATCAGTTTGCAGGGCGGTACAGCTTACGTGGCAGTAGGCGGTGAACTGGCAGCAGGGGACGGCACCGCGAAACAGGCATTACCTTCCGCTGCACCTGTGTATAGAGGATGGATGGAATACGCAATGCCTGCTTACACCATCAACGGCAGCACATATTTCAAACTGCGTGATCTGTGCGGTTTGATGGATATCGCTGTAGGCTGGGATGACGCTACAAAGACCATCACCGTAGACAGTACAAAATAAGAAAATATCAAAGGCTGTTTCAGAAGAAACATGCCGACGCAATCTCAATAAACATAAGAACGCTGGAATCGAAAGATTCCGGCGTTTTTTTGGTGAAAAAGACCCGAAATCCATGGTCCTTTTTTCTTGGGGAAATGCCTGAGAGGAATACCCTGCCTGAAAAACGCCAAAAAGAGGGTTTTTAGAGGCGTTTTTATATTTTATGGGGGAAGTTTCGTGGAAGGGGGTAAAAACCCCTGAGAGGGGCTTATAATGGAAAATAGATGCATACAAGATACAAAATAATGTGGCAAGAGATATTTTTGCGGAAAATGGGGGTGTTTTTCTTGGGAAAGGAGATTTTGGAGGGCAGGAGAAAGACAAAAAGAAAAGCGCCCGATCTCTCGGACGCGTTGCTATTTTTTGTGGTATATGATATTTGATTTTATATGAATGGGTCTTATTCCAGAACGTATACAGTTACGTTTCTTACGCCCCAGCTGTATGCTTCGGAAACGCTGTTCACGCATACATCCAGTCTGTTGCCTTTGATGGCGCCGCCAGTGTCTGCGGCAACGGCTACGCCATAGCCGGGAACGTATACTTTAGAGCCCAGAGGGATCACTTTAGGGTCAACGGCTACTACGCCTCTGCCGGCTTTCATACCGGTGGCTGTAACGCCGGTGCAGCCAGGGTCATAAGGTGTGTAGGCTGTTGCTTTCACATTGATTGCTTTGGAGTAGGTGTAGCCGTTGATGACATTTTCGGGACCTACTTCCACGATTTTATCCACGGGTTCGGTAACAACCTTTTCTTCTACGAAAACGGTTTCTTTCAGTTCTGTGCCGTGATAGATTTCTTTGTTGATCACAGTTGCGGTGCCGTTGACACCTTCCTGTACCACGCGGGATTCACCGCTTTTCAGATTGTTATTTGTGCGTTCTACAGTTTTGTAGGGCACTGTTTTTGTGGTGGAAACGGTTTTTTCTGTCACGGATGTGAGGGACAGTTCCATATTGTCTTCCAGTACATCGCTTTCATCTGCGTTTGTTACGATGTATTCTGTTTCCACGTTTTCCGCAAGGTCGTCCATCAGTTCGCCGACCGTCGTCTTATCTGTTGTCACCATGCGGGGTACACCGTCCATATCCAGTAATACGGACTGTGTGTTTTTGTCATAAGCGGACGCTGTGCCGCAGCCGATTGCTAAAATAGATACCACGATAGCAAATACTCTAAGATGTTTTTTCATTGTTTTCCTCCTTGAACGTTGGTTCCTTTTTTCTGTACCACTCTTTGTGTGGGTACAAGGAGTGGGAGCCGAAAAGGATTTGGGTTGACGGTTCGGAAAAAATTCTGCGTCTTTTCTCCAAGGCCCGCCTGGCGTTCCTCTCGTATTCGATGATAGACATTAGATTTTATGCCTTTCCCGAAGGACCTTAGGGGTCATTCGGTATCGCAGTCGTAAGGGATGGAAGTCGTCACTTCTATCTAAAATTTCGTTAAATTCACAACTGCAAAAAATGAAGATATACCATAACGATATACCTTCATTTTGATTACGTTGCTTATATTAACATATTTGTAACATTTATGCAACCCTTTTTTAAAAAAAGAGCGATTTTGCGTTATCAAACGTAATTTTTGCGACATCTTCCGGTGACAATTTCTTAATTTCCGCAATCTTTTCGACAACGAATTGTAAATTTCTGGAGTCATTACGTTTGCCGCGGTTGGGGTTGGGTGCCAGATAAGGGCTGTCTGTTTCGATGAGGATTTTTTCCATGGGGATTTTATCCACCACTTCCACCAGTTTTTTGGCGTTTGAGAAGGTCACTACCCCCCCAACACCGATGAAAAAGCCCATATCTACGTAGTCTTTCGCCATTTGCCATGCGCCGGAGTAGCAGTGGATGACACCCCGGCGGATGGGGCTGCTTTTGATGATGTCAAAGGTCTCCTGAGAAGCGTCTCTGGAGTGAATTATTACAGGTTTGTTAACAGATTCCGCAAGGCGCAGCTGCTGGCGGAACCAGAACTGCTGCAGTTCTCTGGGGTGGAAATCGTAATAATAATCCAGACCGATCTCGCCGATGGCAACCACCTTTTCATGGGCGGAAAGGCAGCGGAGTTCTTCGATGGTCTGGGAGTTCATTTCGCCTACTTCGTGAGGGTGTACGCCGACGGAAGCGTAAATGTAGTCATATTTTTCAGCCAGACGGATGCTCTCTTTGGAGCTTTTCAGGTCACAGCCGATGTTGACTACATGGTCAATACCGCAAGAGGGGAGAAGCTGTAAGAGCTTCTCCCTGTCTTCACGAAAGCGTTTATCGTCATAATGTGCGTGAGATTCGAAATACATCAGCTAATGCTGCTCCCGCTTGCAAAGTCTTTGTCGTCTGTTGTCAGAACGCTCAGTTTGCCGTCTCCGTCTTCGGCACACAGAATCATTCCGTAAGACATTTCACCCATCATTTTTCTGGGTTTCAGGTTATAGGCAACCACAACGCGTTTGCCTACCAGTTCGCCGGGGGCATAAGCGTCTTTGATGCCGGAGAAGATAACTCTTTCTTCGTCACCGAGTTTTACCACGTTGCGCAGCAGTTTTTTGGAGCCTTCCACTTCTTTGCTTTCCAGCACTTCGCCCACTTTCAGCTGTACTTTGCAGAAGTCGTCGATGGTGATTTCCGCAGGGTATTCGCTTTCCGCTTCGGCTTTCTTTTCTTCTTTTTTCTGCTGGTTTGCAACGGATGTTGCCTGAGAAGCTTTGATGGCTGCTTCCAGTTCTGCCAGTTCTTTCTTCATATCAATTCTGGGGAACAGTGTTTCGCCTTTCTGTACTTTCAGTTCAGCAGGCAGTACGCCCCATGTTTTTGTGCTGTCCCAAGCAGTTACGTCGCCTTCGGCGATGTTGTACTGCGCCCAGATTTTTTCGGGTGTGTTGGGCATGAAAGGCTGGATCAGGATGGAGATGATGCGGATGCTTTCTGCAACGTTGTACAGAGCGTTTGCCAGTTCCGCTTTTCTGCCTTCGTCCTTGCACAGAATCCAAGGCTGTGTTTCGTCGATATATTTGTTTGTACGGCGAACCAGATTCCAGATTTCCACCAGAGCGTCGCTGAAGAACATTTTTTCCATAGCGTTTTCCACTTTTTCTGTGGTGGACAGGGCAACAGCTTTCAGGTCTTCGTCAAAAGCAGTTGCGGTGCGGTCTGCGGGCAGTGTGCCGCCGAAATATTTGTCGATCATACCAACGGTTCTGGAAACCAGGTTGCCCAGGTCGTTTGCCAGGTCGGAGTTGATACGCTGGATCAGCGCTTCGTTGTTGAAGTTGCCGTCCTGACCGAATGCGATTTCACGCAGCAGGAAGTAACGGATGGCATCTACGCCGTATTTGTCAACCAGCACGTTAGGGTCTACCACGTTACCAACGGATTTGGACATTTTGCCGCCGTTGATAACCAGCCAGCCGTGACCAAAGATCTGTTTGGGCAGAGGCAGGTTCAGAGCCATCAGCATTGCAGGCCAGATAATAGCATGGAAACGCACGATTTCCTTACCTACAACATGTACGTCAGCAGGCCAGAATTTTTTGAACAGGCTGTCGTCTTCTGTACCGTAACCCAGAGCAGTGATATAGTTGGACAGGGCGTCTACCCAAACGTATACGATGTGACCGGGGTCAAATTCTACAGGTACGCCCCATTTGAAGGAGGTACGGGAAACAGCCAGATCTTCCAGACCGGGTTTCAGGAAGTTGTTGATCATTTCGTTCTGGCGAGTGTTGGGCTGCAGGAATTCAGGATTTTCTTCCATGTATTTGATGATTCTGTCCTGATATTTGGAAAGACGGAAGAAATAGCTTTCTTCTTTCAAGAGTTCCACGTCACGACCACAGTCGGGGCATTTGCCGTCTACCAGCTGATGTTCTGTGAAGAAGGATTCGCAAGGTGTGCAGTACCAGCCTTCATAGGAGCTTTTGTAGATGTCGCCCTGATCGTAGAGCTGTTTGAAGATTTTCTGAACGGTTTTTACATGGTAATCGTCTGTGGTACGGATGAATTTGTCATAGGAAATGCAGAGGGTGCTCCACAGTTCCTTGATGCCTTTGACGATTTTGTCGGTGTATTCCTTGGGTGTCATGCCCTGACCGTTGGCGATCCGTTCGATTTTCTGACCGTGTTCGTCGGTACCTGTCAGGAACATAACGTCGTAGCCACGCAGTCTTTTGTAACGTGCCATAGTGTCTGTCGCAACGGTACAGTAAGAATGACCGATATGCAGCTTATCACTGGGGTAATAAATGGGTGTGGTGATATAAAATTTTTCTTTTGCCACAAATATCTCTCCTTTTCAATGGTTTTCTACATAAATGGAAGATGGCGCACAATAAAAAAACCGCCCTTTCTGCAAAGGACGGAAGTGACCGTGTTACCACCTTAGTTTATCTTTTTCTCACAAAAAAGACCTCAGCAGGTACAAAACATACCCTCACGCAGTAACGGGCGCAACCCGTCGCAGCCTATGCAAAAGCAGTCGGTGCGAAGCTCCAAGGCCATGTTCAGCGTCATTCCTGCGCCCCTTTTCAGCTTGCCGGGGCTCTCTGTGGCATTGTGTGCCGCCTACTCTCCTTTTCATTGCTGTTGTCCCTTGCATTTTACTATATTTTGGGCTTTTCTGTCAACGGATATACGGGGAAATGGAGAAATATTATGAGAATCAGCCAAAGTCGTGGCGATTTCCAGTATCAATGCCCATTTCTTCCAGCAGGCAGACAATGGCTTCGATTTTAGAAAAACAGGCATCGTCTGTGAGGCTGTCATCCCGAAGGATGTCACGGATTTTCTGCAAAGCCTGATAGCATCTGCTTTCCATGTATTCAGTGGGAGAAATGTCTAAATTGGGAAAGGTGATTTCCATACGGGGCTGTGTTTGCAAGAGATGTAAAAGCAATTCTTCATAAAGAACCATAAAATCCCTTCTTTCTATGCCACAATATTGTAGCATATTCCTGTTTGGCATGCAACAAAATAGTAGCATAGAAGTGGTGATGGATATGTACTTTTCAAGACTGGAAGATTTGCGCATCGACGCCGACAAGACCCAGCAGGAGATTGCCGATGTGCTGAACTGCAAACGGGAAGTTTACAGAAGATATGAAAAGGGGATTTATGAAATTCCTGTTTGGGCGTTGATTCGCCTGGCGGAATATTATCAGGTGAGCACTGATTATATTCTGGGATTGAGCGACGAGAAGGAACAAAGAAAGTAAAAGGATTGCCGGATTTCCAGAGGCAGTCCTTTTTTCTGTTTTTTGGAAGGAAAAATGAAAAAATCACAGAAAAAATCCACGAAAATCTTTGTCAGACTTTCGTGGGTTTGCTGTTTCTACTATTATATTATGTTTTCCGACAAGAGGGAAATTACATAAGATTTTCAGGATTCAAACATTCCAGTTCAGGCAGAACAAAACGTCCGTCTTTGCGGATGAGCACATCGTCGAACCAGATTTCGCCGCCGCCGTATTCCGGTGTCATGATGAGCACCAGATCCCAGTGGATGGCGGATTTATTGCCGTTGGGTGCGTCGTCATAGCAGTTGCCGGGAGTGAAGTGGATACTGCCGGCAATCTTTTCGTCAAAGAGGATGTTGTTCATGGGTTTTGTGATATAAGGGTTTACGCCGATGGCAAATTCACCCACATATCTTGCCCCTTCGTCGGTGTTGAAGATGTGTTCCAGACGTTCTTTATCGTTGCCGTCGCAGTCGATGATTTTCCCGTCTTTGAATGTGAGTTTTACATTTTCAAAGGTAAAGCTGTTGTATTCGGAAGGGGTGTTGTAAGTGATGACGCCGTTGATGGAGTCACGAACGGGAGCTGTATAGATTTCCCCGTCAGGAATGTTGCAGGTGCCAGCGCATTTCACTGCGGGAATGTCCTTGATGGAGAATGTCAGGTCAGTGCCTTTTGCTACCAGACGGACTTTGTCTGTGCGGTTCATCAGGTCAACGATGCTGTCCATGGCTTTGGACATTTTGCCGTAGTCCAGATTGCATACATTGAAGTAGAAATCTTCAAAGTCCTCCAGACTGGTGTGTGCGGACTGTGCCATGCCGTTGGTGGGGTAGCGCAGTACCACCCATTTTGTATGAGGCACGCGGATTTCATGGTGGACAGGTGCGGAGTAATATTTTTCGTAAATGCTCTGTTTTTCGTTGGGCACGTCTGCCTGTTCGGTGATGTTGTCCTCACCACGAACGCCGATGAAAGCGTCCATTTCGTTCATGAGCAGGCTGTCCGCTTTTGCCATCAGTTCCATCTGTTCTTTTGTGGCACCCAGCAGCAGTTCACGCTCCAGAGAGTTTGTCATCAGCTGCAAAAAGGGTGTTGCGCCGATTTTGTATACTTCTTTGATGATGGCTTTTACCAAGGGGGCGGGATGAATGCCGTTCTGGTGAATCATTACTTTTTCGCCTTTTTGCAGGCGGCAGGAATTATGCACCAGATTATAAGCCAGTTGTTCGATTCTAGGGTCCATATTGTAATCTCCTTTCGATGTAACCTTCTGTATTCGTTCCTATTTTACCCTTTTTTGGGGAAATACGCAAAAAAAATTACGGGAAAATTTGACACTTTGCCGCCGGATGGATACAATAGGACAAAGAAAGGAAGGTGTGGACCATGCGGGTTGCCATTCCCACAAAGGACGGGGAGATTTTTCTCCGGTATAGCGAAACGAAAGAATTTACGGTCTATGAAGTGGAAATCGAACTGGTGAAGGCAAAAGAAGTGGTGCCCTTGGGGGATAAGACCATTGCGGAGTTTCTTACAGAACAGGACATCAATGTGGTGCTCTGCGCCAATATCCGTTCCGCAGGCAGGACCCTGCTCCGCACCAAGCGCATCGAACTGATCTACGGCGTGACGGGAAACGCCGATGAAGCCATGATCCGTTATCTCAGCGGGGAGCAGCTGGGAACGGTGGAGGAAAACGCTTTGCTGCGGATGGAACTGGACGAGAGGATATAAGGAGGCAATATGATACTGGAACGATTTTTCCCTGATTTGTACATTCAGTCCATTTATGACCTGCCTTTGGCGGAGCTGAAGGAAATGGGCATACGGGGACTGGTATTCGACATTGACAATACGGTGGCGCCCTTTGATGTGGCAGACCCGGACGAAAAACTCATTGACTTTTTTGCCCAGCTGCGGGACATGGGTTTCCGTCTGTGTATCCTGTCCAATAATAACAAGGAGCGGGTGCATCGCTTCAATAAGCCCCTGAAAACCCTTGCCATCCATAAGGCAGGCAAGCCCAGTCCCAGAAAAATGAAGCAGGCTTTAAAACGTCTGGGGCTCATTCCGCAGGAAGCGGCCATGGTAGGCGATCAGGTATTTACAGATATGTGGTGCGGACACAAAGGCGGTCTGTACTGCATCATGACAGCGCCCATCTGCGACCGTGACCAGCTCATCACAAAGGTGAAACGGGGCATGGAACGGAAAGTCATGAATGTATATTTCAAGAGAAACGGCATGGTTTGAGGCAAAAAGATGGTTTTTTTCAGATTATGTATTGAAAAAACATTGATTTTCCATTAAAATATAATAGGATATGCTTATTTTTAGAATAAGAAATATAGTATCATTTTCAAAAACAGCGGGAATGTTTTTCCCGTAAGATGAAATTTGAGGAGGAAATAAACATGATTTCTGCAGGTGAACTTAGAAACGGCGTAACCATGGAATACGAAGGCGAAATTTACAGCGTACTGGAATTCCAGCATGTAAAACCCGGTAAAGGTGCGGCTTTCGTTCGTACAAGACTGAAAAACATCAAAACAGGCGCGGTAGTGGAAAAAACATTCCGTCCTACTGAAAAAATGTCCAAAGCACACATCGACAGAATGGATATGCAGTACCTGTACAATGACGGTGAACTGTATCACTTCATGAACAACGAAACATTCGACCAGATCGCTCTGAACGCTTCCGATGTTGGCGATTCCCTGAAATTCGTAAAAGAAAACGAAAACGTAAAACTGCTGTCCCACGATGGCAACGTATTCGGTATCGAACCCCCTCTGTTCGTTGAACTGGAAATCACAGACACAGAACCCGGTTTCGCAGGCAACACAGCACAGGGCGCTACAAAACCCGCCATCGTTGAAACAGGCGCGTCCGTTCAGGTACCTCTGTTCATCAACCAAGGTGAAATCATCAAGATCGACACTCGTACAGGCGAATACCTGAGCAGAGTAAACAACTAATCTTTTTTCCCGGATTCCCGGAAGGAGGCAGTGATAAATGGAATATTTCGATAAGAAAATCACATATCTGAGAGGGCTTTGCGACGGCAGCGGGTTCGATCCCGATACCAAAGAAGGCAAGATTTTCCATGGCATCATGGATATTCTGGAGGATATGGCGTTTATGCTGGAAACCTTCCTGGATGATGAAGAACTGGAAGAAATGGAACTGGATGAAGAAGAAACGGAAGAACCCGTGTACTTCTATTCCTTCATCTGCCCCAACTGCGGCGAGGAAATCGACGTGGATGAGGAAACCATGGAAACCCAGAAGGAAATTGCCTGTCCCGCTTGCGGCAACAGCATTCCCATGGGCACGATGGATATCGATGAATTAAAGTTTTAAGATGTGACGAAAAAAGAGAGAATCCATATTCTCTCTTTTTTATATATAAAATCAGAAAGAAAAGTCAGAAGAAAGGGGTTTGGGACAACAACATATCTTCCTTAGCCGCAAAAAAGCGAGAGAAAACCATTTGGAAGAACATCACGGGGGCAGAAGTCTGCCGCAGATGGGACGGTGATGGTTTTCAAAAAGAGCAAGCGTCTTGATAAGGAGTGAAACAAAATGGAACAAACCCAAGGGGCAGTGATGCCCAAAATGACCAGAGATAAAAAATTGCAGACGGAGAAAAGGATATTACAGCTGTCTGTTTTTGCCGATGTATGTTTTGTGGCGGCGGAGTTATTGTTTGCTTTTGCCAGCCATTCCCAGTCGGTGCTCATGGATGCCGCCTATGACGGGGCGGAAATGCTCATGATGGCGGCGGCAGTCTGTCTGACACCTCTTTTTTACAGACCCATTTCCGAGAAATATCCCTTCGGATACGCACAGGTGGAATCTGTTTTTACAGCGGTGAAATCCGCCATGATGCTTTCTGTCATGGCGGGATTGACAGCGAATGTCATCCAGACCATGCTTTCTGGCGGCGCCCATGTGGCTTATGGGGCTGTATCCATGTTCCAGTTGCTGCTGGGGCTGGTGAGCCTTTGTATTCTGGGCGTTATGTATGTGGGCGCCAGAAAAGTGGCTTCCCCCATACTGCGGGCAGAATGGATGGCATGGCGGCTGGATGTCCTTTACAGCATGGGCATGGCGGCGGCATTCTTTGGGGCAAATATACTGAAAGATACCGCTCTTGCATGGATCGCGCCTTATGTGGATCAGGTGGTGGCGCTGTTGGTGGTGGCGTTTGCACTGCCGGGGGCCGCAAAGATGTTTTTTGGCGCGGTGAAAGATATTTTCCTTTTTGCGCCTGATGAAAAGATATTGAAACAGGTCAAAGAAATCTGCCAGCCTCTTTTGCGGGTACATGGATTTGAGCCGGTGTTTTACGATGTGACCCGCACAGGACGCAGAATGTGGGTATCGGTGTATTTTCATACGGAAAGAGATGTGATCTCTTTGGACTGCATGCGGCAGGTATCCAGGCAGGTACAGAAATGTCTGCGTGAAAAATGGGATGATTGTGTCTGTGAACTGGTGCCGGAACAGGGGCAGGCGTAACAGAAACCAAAAAAAGCTGATTCTTTTTGAGAATCAGCTTTTTGTATGAAAAACCGGCAAGTATCCCGCCATTGTTTTGTTCAGTGGATTTACGAAAAAGAAGGGAAAAAAATACTGGCGGCGAATACAAAACAGAAATCATTTTCAGAAAGAAGGCGCCTTATGAAACCATATTTCCATAAAGTACAATATTATGAAACAGACAAAATGGGCATTGCCCATCATTCCAATTACATCCGCTGGATGGAAGAAGCCCGGGTGGATTTTCTGGAGAAGATCGGCTGGGGTTTTGACCGTCTGGAAGCGGAGGGCATTGTTTCCCCTGTGATAGGGGTCCATGGCAGATACAAAAAGTCCTGCATATTTGCCGATGTGCTGGAGATCACTGTAAAGGTGCAGAAATATAATGGCATGATGATGCATCTGGCATACGAAATGAAACTGGCGGAAACGGACCAGGTGCTTTTTACAGGTGTTTCCGAACACTGCTTCTTAGATCAGGCAGGCAAACCTCTGCGGCTGAAACAGAAATGGCAGGGGCTGGATGAAACCCTGCGGCAGATGGCGGCGGATGGGGAACAAAAAGAATGACGCTGTGATTTTACAGACCATGCATAAACCAAATGATTTTTCCTCAAATCTTTCTTTCCTTTTTGGCAGTAGTTTTCCGCTGTATGAAAATCATGCGGGGACGCATCCTATTTGCGAGAAATCGCGGGCAAATGGACGAAAAATCCCCATAATATCGTCATGCAACCAAAAGTTGCGGGATAATTGCTGGTGGAAACCAGGTTTTTTTTATACACTCAATCAAAAGAAAGGAGGTCTTTTGATGAATTTGTATTCCATTGTTGCTGTAGCTGTTCTGCTGTTTTATCTTTTGTGCTTTTGTGTCATTTGCTATCTCATCTATCTGATCATTCAGGCCCTGAGAAAGTATATCCGTACGGAAGATGTGCGCAAGGAAAAATCCCTAGTGCGGAAATCTCTGGCGGAAATATTGAAGGAAAACAGAATCCGCTGCAAAATGACACAGGAATTTGTGGCAGAAGCCTTGGGCGTGAGCCGACAGGCTGTTTCCAAATGGGAGAACGGCACCACAGACCCCAGTACGTCTAATTTGATGGCATTGGCAAAGCTCTATGGCGTGACAGCGGAAGAAATTTTGAGATGTACGGCAGGAAAAGGAAAGGAAGAAGAGATTGAGGAGGAAATATAATTGGGTGAAAATGAGATTCTGTTGGGGAAGGCAGGTTCCCTGAAAGGAAAGATTCTGGATGGTACCACTATCAAGCTGTTGGCGGCGTTTTTGATGGTGCTGGATCATATCCATCAAATGTTTGCGTACCGTGGTGCCCCTATGTGGCTGACCATGGCGGGACGGGTCGTATTTCCCTTATTTTTGTTTGCGGCGGCGGAGAGCTTTCACTATACCCGTGATCGGAAAAAATATCTGCTGCGGCTTTTGCTGGCAAGCTGGTTTATGACCATTTCATCTTTTTTCATACAGTGGCTCCTGCCAAATGACCATGTGGTTTTGATGAATAACGCCTTCAGTACGTTTTTTGTAACGGCGGTGTATATGCTCAGCTGGGATTGGCTGAAAGAGGGGGTCAGGGAAAAACGCCTGCGCCTGATTTTAAAGGCGGTGTTGGCTGCGGTTATCCCTGTTGTGTTTGCCATTCCCATGCTGTTTGTGGGCATGCTTTCCGCAAATGAAAACATGGCTTTTTCCACCATTCGGGCACTGGCGACTTTGTCCCTGCTGCTGCCCAATATTCTGACCATAGAAGGCGGTGTGCTTCTGGTGGCGCTGGGAGTTGTGTTTTATATTTTCCGACAGCACAGATGGATACAAATCGGCGCGCTGGTGCTGCTGTCAGGATTTGTGTTTTATCGTGATCCGGCGGATATCCAGTGGATGATGGTATTTGCGGCTGTGCCCATGGCGCTGTATAACGGCAGCAAGGGGAAAGGTCTGAAACATTTCTTTTATATTTTTTATCCTGCTCATATTTATCTTTTATATATTTTGTCCTCTGTGACGGCAGGATAAAGTGTTTTTATTGCGAAGAGGTAAAATCTCTATTCAGAAACAATTGAAAATAAACAGATAAAATTCCAGTGAAAATCAAAAGGCTGAAATCCTTGGTATATAAGGACTTCAGCCTTTTTTGGTTTCTTATGATTAATCCTGACGGCAGGGAGGCAGCGGACGGTTTGTCAAAAGAGCACGTTCTACGCTCCAGTAGAAGTTTTCTTTGCCCACATATTCGTCCAGGTCTGTTCTGCGCATCATTTCCATGGCACGGGAGGGCAGACCGCAGAGGACCACGTCTACACCTTTCATCCGCAGGTTTCCGATGAGGGTGCGGAGAGTCTGGGTACAGGAAATGTCGATGTTGGATACACCACGCATGGATAAGAGCAATGTGTCGCAGTCGCCGATCTTTGTGGAGATATCCGCCACATTCTGGGTATTGGCGAAAATCATGGGACCGGTGATGTAAGCCACCATAGCGTTATTGTAACGGTTCCGCAGGGCAGGGTCTGTCACATGGAGGCGATCCATGTCTACCTTTTCGTAGTTGATTTCGATAAAGGACAGACGGGACACCAGGAAGATCAGACCGATGACAACGCCCACCAGAATGGCAATGGTCAGGTCGAACACGATGGTAGCGATCATGGTTGCCAGAAATTCCAGCATAGCCCCTTTGAATTTATGAGAGAACATATACAGGATAGAGTTCCATTCGTTCATGCGCCAAGCGGTGACCATCAGCACGCCTGCAAGGGCTGCCATGGGAATCTGACTCATGACGGGAGCCAACAGGAACATGGAGATCAAAAGCCCTACAGCGTGGAACATACCTGTCAGACGTGTTTTTGCGCCGGAACGGATGGCAACGCTGGTACGGGCAATGGCTGCTGTAGCAGGGATACCGCCGAAGAAAGGCAGCAGGATGTTGCCCACGCCCTGAGCGATGAGTTCCTGATTGCTTTTCAGTCGAACACCGGTCATCTGACCTGCGCTGGCACCGCAGAGCAGGCTTTCAATCATGCCAAGGATGGCAATACTGAAGGCGGGCATAATGAGGTTTGTGATGGTGGACAGATCCAGTGCGGAAAAGAGCAGTCGTTTTTCCGGGAAAAGGGTCTGGGGGATGGTGCCGACGGTGGGTACATCCAAGCCCATGAAGATGGAAAAGGCGGTGGTCAGGATGATGCTCACCAAAGACGCTGGTACAACGGCGTTCCATTTTTTCGGGAAGAACACCATGAACAGCACCACAAACAGACCGATGCCTACGGAAGTCAGATTGGGATGGAAACCCAGTGTACCGTAGCTTGCCAGTTTGGCAATGGCGGTAGCGCCTTCGCTGTGGGTGCCAAAGAAGTTATCGATCTGCCCCAAAGCAATGACAATGGCGATACCGGAGGTAAAGCCAGTGATAACGGGAGCAGGTATGAAAGAGGTCAGTTTCCCAAGACGCAGGATGCCCGCCAGAAGCAGCAGGATACCAGCCAGCAGTGTGGCGATGAATACGCCGTCCAGACCATAGCCTGCCACCAGTGAAGTGAGGATGGCTGCCATAGCCCCTGTAGGACCGGAAATCTGGTAATATCCCCCGGCAAGGAAACTCATGACCAGACCGGCGATGATGGCGGTGATCAGACCAGAGGCGGCATCGGCACCGGAACTGACACCGAATGCCAGTGCCAGCGGCAGTGCAACAGCGGTAACTGTCAGACCTGCCATCAGGTCTTTCATCAGCGCGGCGGAATTGTATCCCCGAAACTCTTGTTTCAAATCTTCTGCGAACCCTCGCAGCATAGAAAAAACCCCCTTAAATTTTTACATAAATCCATTAAAAAAGTCATAAAAAATACACCTGCCCCCAGTGTCTCTTGGTTGTGACAATCAAAGGGGCACGTGCGTTTCCATCATAGCAAAAAGCCGTTGTTTTCTCAATGGGTAAATGAAAAAAGAAATGGAAAAAATAACCATGGGTTTCATACATTTTTTTGTATATTATGTTGTAAGGGAGAGATATGGAGAAAAATGGAAAAAACTGACATTCTTTCATAAGAGAAAATGAAAAACATACAATGATATAACAAAATATGCAGAAATTCCGAATGTCTTTCGCGGGCGTACAGAAAGGGGGAATATCCATGAAAAAAAGCACAGGTTTTTCCCCTTTGGGAAAGCCCTGCGCCTCTGTTTTGTATGTGATTTTCAGTCTTTGAAGTAAATCTTGCCGTCTTCCACTTTGGTGATGACAGCCAGAGAATCCACCAGATAGCCAGCGTCTCTGAGTTTTTTGCTGCCGCCCTGGAATTCTTTCTCGATGATGGCCGCAATGCCGCATACAGTGCCGCCTGCCTGTTCTACCAGATTGGCAAGACCTGCTGCCGCTTCGCCATGGGCAAGAAAATCATCAATGATCAAAACTTTATCATTGGCGTTGAGATAATTTTTGGATACACGGGCAATGGACACGGTACCCTTTGTAAAGGATTTGACGGGCGCGCCGTAAAATTCCTCTGTCATGGTATTGGGCTGTGCTTTCTTAGCGAAAACCACAGGCACCAGATCGAAATACATGGCGGTGATGGCAGCGATACCGATGCCGGACGCTTCGATGGTCAGGATCTTATTGATGCCCAGATGACCGAAACGACGGTGGATCTCCTTGCCCAGCGCCATAAACAGACCGATATCTAACTGATGGTTCAGAAAAGAATCTACCTTCACGACTTCGGTGCCGATTTCTGTCCCATCTTTTAATATTCTTTGTTTCAATAACTCCATGATTCAGACTCCCTCTCACTGCAATAACACGTTCCGTATCAAAATAAAGTATTATCATTATACGGTAGTATTTTTCCAATGTAAACAGGTGTTTTGGGAAAACAGTGTTTTTTGTGCATTTGGAGGAAAAGTCCAAAGAAAAGGAGGAATTTTCGGACGCTTTCCCTAATGGACAGGAAAAAAACAGGGGGAAAGATACAAATTTCGTGCAAGCAGAGTCATTTTTCTGCTTTTTTGCAGGAAAAAGCACCTGTTTTGGCGAATATACAATGCAAATGGGACAAATGAGGAGGCGCGGGAAATGGCTTTTTTGGATAAATTAGGAGAACTGGCAAGAACGGCGGCGGACAAAGCCAATGACGGGCTGGAGATCAATCGCATCAACAGTGATATTGTCATACAGAAAGGCAATATCAATGAGTATCAGCGGGAGCTTGGCATGTACTACTGGGCAAGATTTGTCATGGGCGATGAGCTGGACGAAGAAGCTACAGCCATTTGCGATAAAATCGTAAAGGCGCAGGACCGTATCAAGGAATTGGAAGCGGAAATCGAACAGGTGAAGGCGGACCGAGAAGCGGAAAAAGCCGAACGGGCGGAGCAGAAACGCTTGGAAGCGGAAGCGGCGGCACTGGAGGCAGCCCAAAGAGCAGCCCAGAAAGCGGCGGAAGCAGCCGGAGATGTGGAAATTGCTGACGCTGACGGTGAAGTGGGCAGATTCTGCGGCGGATGCGGCGCACCTTTGGCAGAAGGGCAAAAGTTCTGTGGCTCTTGCGGAAAGCCTGCCGATGATGTAAAATAAAAAAACAAAGACATATTCTTCGGAAACGAGTGCATCTCTACCGGCGGTAACAGCCCGCGAGCCGAAAGGCTGATTCGTTGTGATTACGAAGCCGACAGACAGTCTGGATGGGAGAAGAAATACAATGGATATCACATTGATTTTTTCGGCTGTCCAGAGAACAGAAGAATTTCAAAAGGACGCCGAAAGGTGTCTTTTTTTCTGGAAAAATGAGGAGGGAATGGCATGGAAACGGGAAAAGAAAACATTCTGGGTACGGAAAAGATCAGTAAGTTATTGATGCGGTTTTCCATACCGACGGTGCTGACGCTCATCGTCAACTGTTTGTATAACATTGTGGACCAGATTTTCGTGGGACGTGCGGTAGGTATCAACGGTGTGGCGGCCACCAATGTGGCATTCCCCATGATTACCATTTCGGCAGCCCTTGCCCTTATGGTGGGGGATGGCTGTGCCGCTAACATCAGCCTTTGTCTGGGCAGGAAGGAACGGGACAAAGCGGAACAGACCTTTGGCAACGCCTTTGTACTGCTGATACTGGCAGGGGTTCTTCTGGCGGCTGTCATCATCATCGGTGGTCCTGCCTGTGCACGGGCATTCGGGGCATCAGAAACGGTTTTGGATTTGTCTGTGACTTATATGCGCATCCTTGCGCTGGGGCTGCCTTTCCAGATGGCAAATATGGCGTTTACGGCAATCATTCGTTCGGACGGCAATCCCAAGTACACCATGCGGAGTATGATGATTGGGGCAGGCATCAACCTGGTTTTAGACCCGATTTTCATTTTTGGTTTTGACATGGGTGTCACAGGGGCGGCCATCGCTACCATCATCGGGCAGATCGTGGCTGGGCTCATCTGCGTGGCGTATATCCCCAGATTTGAACATATCACCTTCTATAAAAAATATCTGAAACTGTCCGGCAAGACCTGCGGCAGTATCCTTTCTCTGGGATTCCCCAGTTTCTGTATGCAGATGGCAACAGCGCTGACACAAATCGTTATGAACAACCTTATGACAGACTGTGGTGCGGTAACAAAATACGGCAGTGAAATCGCCCTGTCCTGCTATGGCATCATGATGAAGATTTATCAGGTGGCACATGCCATGTTCGTTGGGGTGGCATCCGGTACACAGCCCATCAACGGCTACAATTACGGGGCAAAACAGTACGGCAGGGTAAAACAGACCTTCCGTGTGGCGGTGACGGTGTCTTTCATCATTTCCATTGTGTGGTTCGGTATTTTCCAGCTGGGCGGCGGCTTCATGGCTGGGTTATTTGTGAAGAATGAACCCCTGTATCTGGAATTTGCGGTGTTCTGTTTCCGGCTGTATATGCTGGGATTCTTTGTGTATGGTCTGCCGCAGGTGACGGCATCCTTTTTCCAAGCCATTGGCAAGCCCGCAAAATCCCTGTTGGTGGCATTGTCCAGACAGATTATCTTCCTGATTCCGCTGGCGTTGATTTTGTCCGGCAGATTTGGGCTGACAGGGGCATTGGCGGCGGCACCCATTGCCGATGTGCTGGCGTGTCTGCTGGCGGCAGTGCTCATTTGGACAGAGTTCCGATTCTGGAAGAAAAATAATATGGCATGATTTCTGGTCGGTATCGGCTTTCTTTGGCGGATACCGGCTTTTTTCTGCCCAAAAGGCATAAGGACGAGCAAAGGGGGATAGGATAAAGGTAAAAAACGGAAGTGGATGCCATGAAAAAGAAGAAATATCTGGGAATTGGATTGTTGTTTGTGTGTTGTTTTCTGGCAGGCAGGACAGCGGGGAAGTTGCAGGCGGCTTTTGTACCGGCGGCGCAAATGACAGTGGAGGAGGCAAAACTGGCGGTCATCATTGACGATTTCGGCTACAACGGCGCAGGAACGGCGGAGATGCTGGCACTGGATATTCCTTTTACGGCGGCGGTGCTGCCTTTTTCTTCCCATACGGCGGAAAACGCGGCGCAGGCGAAAGCGGCAGGAAAAGAAGTTATCATACATATGCCCATGGAATCCCTGACAGGAAAACCCGAATGGGTAGGGGATGGTGCTGTGTGCCGGGGTATGTCGGCGGAGGAAGTCCGGCAGTGCATGGAAGCGGCGTATTGTGCGGTGCCACAGGCGGCAGGAGTTAATAACCACATGGGTTCCGCCGTCATGGAGGATGCAAACACCTTAGGCTGTGTGCTGGATGTGGTACGGGAAAAAGACGGCGTGTTTGTGGACAGCGTCACCACGGCGGAGAGCAAATGCGGCATACTGGCAGGAGAAAAAGGGGTGAAACTGCTGGAACGGAATGTATTTCTGGACAGCACCACGGAAAAGAGCGTTGTGGAGGAACGGCTCCGAGAAGCGGCGGACATTGCCAAGGCAAAAGGCAGTGCTGTTGCCATTGGGCATGTGGGACCGGAAGGGGGCGTGCTGACGGCGCGGGTTTTGGCGGAAATGGCGCCGGAACTGGAAAAAGAAGGCATCCGTTTTGTGACGGTGTCGGAGTTGGCTGGCAGCCATTAAAATAGTTGCGCCGGGAAACCAAAACTGTGGTATAATGTCTGCAAAATAAAATTTGCAGAACAGGGAATTTTTTTCCCTAGGAGGAAATATGGCATACTGGAATTCCAGAGGGCTGCGGGGCAGCGCTTTAGAAGAAATCATCAATTTCACAAACGAATCCTACCGGAAAAAAGGGCTGGCGTTGTTCCAAAAAATACCCACGCCTATCACGCCGGTGGAGGTGGACAACAAACGCCGCACCATTACGCTGGCATACTTTGACCAGAACAGTACCGTAGACTATATGGGTGTAGTGCAGGGGATTCCCGTATGCTTTGACGCCAAGGAAACGGCACAGAAGCATCTGCCCCTCCAGAACATCCACGAGCATCAGCTCCGGTTTATGGAGGATTTTCAGGCGCAGCGGGGCATTGCCTTTTTGCTGGTGTATTTTTCCGCTTTGGGGGAATATTATTTCCTGCCATTGGAAACATTGAAAGACTATTGGGAGGCGGCACAGAAAGGCGGACGCAAATCCATCCCCTATGCCGCTTTTGAGAAAAAATATCAGATATTCCAGCAGGGCGGCGGCATGCTTCATTATCTGGAAGCCATTGCCCGCTATCTGGAAGAAACGGAACCGAAAGGAAGTGATGGCACATGCTGAAAAAATCTGTGGTGGAACATACATTGGAGGCGGCTCTGGAAACAGGGGCGGACTTTGCGGAACTATATGTGGAACAGACCAAGCGCAACCATATTGCCATGGTGAACGGACAGGTGGAAACGGCTTTGGGCGGACTGGATTATGGCGCGGGGATTCGCTTGTTCTGCGGCAATCGTGTCATTTATGCCTTTGTCAATGATACTTCCGAAGAAAATCTGGTGCGGACAGCACGGGAAATGGCGTCTACCGTAAAGGGCACCCATCTGCTCCGGCTGCCGGACTGGAAAACACGCCAGTGGCAGAACATCAACCCCATTTTTGTACTGCCCGACGATGTGGAAAAACGGAAAAAAGCGGATTATCTGGCGGCGGCATCAGCGGCGGCTTTTGCCTATGACCCTGCCATCACCCAGACGCGGACGGGTTTTCTGGATGTGACCAAAAATGTATTGGTTGCCAATTCAGAAGGCGTCTGGGCAGAAGAAAGACGGGTGCGCAGCCGTTTTACGGTGGAGGCGGTGGCGTCTTCCGCTACGGAAAAACAGAGTGGACATCTGGGACCCGGCGGCTCTGTGGGCTTTGAACTTTTTGACCAGATCAACGTGGAAGATACGGCAAGAGAAGCGGCAAGAATTGCCATTACTATGCTGGGAGCAAAACCTTGTCCGGCAGGAAAAATGCCCGTGGTCATCGACAATGGTTTTGGCGGCGTCATTTTCCATGAAGCCTGCGGACATGGGCTGGAAGCAACAGCTGTGGCAAGAAACGCCTCTGTATTTGCCGGAAAACTGGGACAGCAGATAGCTTCTCCTTTGGTGACAGCCATTGACGACGGCACCATTCCCAACGGCTGGGGCTCTGCCAATATGGACGACGAGGGCACACCCACCAGACGGAATGTGCTCATTGAAAATGGGATTTTGAAAACGTATCTGGTTGACCGCATGAATGGCAGAAAAATGGGAGCGGCAGTGACAGGCAGCGCCAGACGGGAAAACTACCGTTTCGCCCCTACCAGCCGCATGACAAATACATTTTTGGCTCCGGGGGACAGCACACCGGAAAGCATCATTGCCGACACGCCTTATGGACTGTACGCAAAGCAGATGGGCGGCGGCAGTGTAGACCCGGCAACGGGCGCATTCAACTTTGCGGTGCTGGAAGCTTATATCATCCGCAATGGACAGATTTGTGAGCCTGTCCGTGGAGCGACCCTCATCGGCAAAGGGGCGGAAGTCCTTATGCAGATCGACAAAGTGGGCAACAACCTGAAGCGGGCACAGGGCATGTGCGGCAGCATCAGCGGCTCCATTCCTACAGACGTGGGACAGCCTATGATTCGGGTCAAGGAAATGACCGTAGGCGGAAGGGGGTAACCGAAAAGAATGGACTACAAGAATTTTCAGAAAATACTCATAGAAAAAGCCCTCGCCGCAGGATTTACCGACTGCGAGGTGTATTATAAAGGCAGCAAACATTTTGAAGTCATGATACTGGAAGGAGAAGTTTCCGATTACGAAAACAGCGTATTGCAGGGGATTTCTTTCCGCGGCACATGGCAGGGGCGGACAGGCTATGCCTATACGGAAAAACTGACGGAAGAAGCGGCGGATTATCTGGTTTTGGCGGCGAAGGAACACGCGGAACTCCTTTCCGAAAGGGAATGGGAGGAACTGTATCACGCTGGGGACGCTTATCCTGCGCTGGAAGGAGAAAATAAGGCGCTGGAACGGCTGACAGCAGAGGAAAAGATACTGGCGGCAAAGAAAATGGAGCATGCGGCATTGCAGGGGGAAGCCTCCATTGCTTCCATGGATTACTGTGTGTTAGATACAGATTGGATGGAAACTGCCATTGCCAACAGCTACGGCTTATCCCTTTATCATGCAAAAAATAGCGTGACGGCTTATGTCTGCGCCATTGCAAAAGATGGGGAAGAAGTCAAGACTGGCTCTCACTTCTGGAAAGGCAACGACTGGAAACAATTCGACCCTGTGGCAACAGGCAGAAAGGCGGCACAGATTGCCGCAAGCCATTTGGGGGCGGCACCCATTGCCAGCGGAAAGTATAAAGTGGTGCTGGACGGCCCTGTTATGGCAAATTTTCTGGGGGTATTCTGCGGGGTATTCTTTGCGGAAAACATCCAGAAAGGATTTTCCATGCTGGGCGGAAAAGTGGGAGAACAGATCGCGGCGGATTGTGTGACACTGCGGGATGATCCTCTGCTGCCGGAGGGGTACGCATCTACGCCTTTTGACAGTGAAGGGGTACCTTGTTACAACAAAGCTGTTGTGGAAAGCGGTGTGCTGAAAACATACCTGTATAACCGGAAGGCGGCAAGAAAAGACGGCGTTCCTTCTACAGGCAACGGCTTCAAGGCAGGGCTGACAGCACCCATCAAAACGGCGGTGACCAATTTCTATCTGGCACCGGGAAAACGCAGTCAGGAGGAACTGCTGGCAGATATGGGCGAAGGCATCCTCATTACGGATATTACGGGGCTCCACGCCGGAGCCAATACCGTTTCCGGTGATTTCTCCCTGTCGGCGGAAGGTTTTCTGGTGACAGAAGGCAAACTGGGACAGGCTGTGGAACAAATCACCGTGGCAGGGAATTTTTATGAACTGCTGAAAAATATCACAGAAGCGGCAAATGACCTGTATTTCACCAGCGGCGGTAAGGGGGCGCCTTCTGTACGGGTGAGAGAAATGGATATTGCGGGGAAATAAAACAAAGCACGAAATCTCGATGGATTTCGTGCTTTTTCTTTGGAAAAACGGGAAAACGCCGGAAATCCGAAGAAATCCGACGTTTTCGAGGGTTGGGTATGAGAAGGGAAAGTCAGCTTTCCAATTTGTCACAAAGGGCGTTGATCTGCTTGAGGAGTTTTTCCATATCCCGATTTGCACCGCCTTTGTTCTGGCTGATGATGCGCAGGAGGCGTTTGCCGGCTTCATCCAGCTGGTCGGAAAGGTACATGGCACGTTTGCCGCCTTCCGTTGCCGCACGGGCATGGGGATAGAGTTTCGGCGCTACAGGGATTCTGACACCGGCGGAGATCATGGAGCCGTCGGAGAGGTCGAAGCAGGCACCGCTGTAAGGGGCTACGGCATGGAAGCCATAGTCTTCTTTCAGACAGTTTTTGAAGGCTTCGCAGACCAAATCTTCCCCGTGTACCACAAAAACGGTCTGGGGTTTCTGGTCAAAGTGGTGAATCCAGTTCAGCAGACCTTTTTTGTCCGCGTGACCGCTGACACCGGCAAGCTGATGGATTTTGGCGTTGACTTCGATGGTTTCACCGAACAGCCGCACTTCCTTGGCGCCTTCTACAATGTTGCGCCCCAGTGTGCCGATGGCCTGATAGCCTACAAAGAGAATGGTACATTCTGGACGCCAGAGATTATGTTTCAAATGATGGCGGATACGCCCCGCTTCGCACATGCCGGAGGCGGAAATGATCACTTTTGGCGTCCGGTCAAAGTTGATGGCGGTGGAATCCTCAGGAGTGATGGCAAGGTTCAGACCGGGGAACTGGAGGGGGTTGATGCCCTTTTTCACCAGCTCCATGGCGGCGGTGTCGAAGCAGTCCAGACGATTTTCCATAAATACTTTTGTGGCTTCAATGGCAAGGGGACTGTCGATGTAAACAGGGAAATTCTCATGACCTGTCACCAGATTCCGTTCCTTGATTTCCCGAATGAAGTAGAGCATTTCCTGTGTACGTCCAACGGCAAAGGAAGGAATCACCAGATTGCCGCCAGCATCCAGTGTGGCTTGGATTTCTTCCGCCAATGCCTGCACATAGTCAGGAGGGGCTGTGTGGAGCCGGTCGCCATAAGTGCTTTCCATGATGACATAGTCTGCTTCCGCTGTGTAGCGAGGGTCATGGATGATGGGCTGGTTGATGTTGCCGATGTCGCCGGAAAATACCAGTTTTTTGGTCACATCGGCCTCTGTCAGCCAGATTTCCATGCTGGAGGAGCCTAAGAGGTGGCCAACGTCTGTAAAACGCAGGCGGATGCCGTCGCAAACTTCCACCATTTCCATATAGTCGCAGGGGACGAAGTGTTCCATGACGGCTGTGGCTTCCGCTGTGGTATAGAGAGGCTCAAAGGGCGGCGCGCCGGCACGTTTTGCCTTTCGGTTCCGCCACTGGGCTTCAAATTCCTGAATGTGGGCACTGTCCAGCAGCATGATGCGGCACAGGTCTGTGGTGGCATCGGTGGCGTAGATTTTCCCTTGGAAGCCGTTTTTATACAGCAGGGGCAAAAGCCCGGAATGGTCAATATGGGCGTGGGACAAAAACACATAGTCGATGGCGGAGGCGGCAACGGGAATCTCCTGATTTTCGTAAGTATCCCGTCCCTGCTCCATGCCGCAGTCCAGCAGGATGCTTTTGCCGCAGGCTTCGATATAATGGCAGCTGCCGGTGACTTCATGGTCAGCGCCTAAAAACATCAGTTTCATAAAGCGATCCCCCCTCAGTGATTTACAAAAAAAATTATAGAATGAATGTCTTGGAAAGACATTTGTTTTTCTAATTACAGTATATCTGTTTTTGGAGGGTTTTACAATCTGTTTTCTTATGAAAAAGACAGGTCAAAAGCAGTTTCCCATTCAGAAAACATTGTTTTTCTTTTTCCTGATTTCTGAATGGGAACTGGGATGGCTGCCTTTGGAAGAAACATTCCTCGTAAAAATAGGACAAGCAAAGTTTTTTTATGAGAAGGATTTCGGTTTCTTATGAAGATGCCCTGAAAGAATTGTCGTTTTTCATGGACAAAGATTTGTGAAATTGGATAGAATTCAGAACAAAAATGGTGTATAATATAACCTGAATATATCTCGGAAACAATCGTTGAGAGATACCAAAGGGGATGAGAGGATGATTACCATTAAACACTTGAACGAACTTTTCCAAATCATTAACGGGGAGCATGCCGACCCCCATACCGTGCTGGGTATGCACGAAGTGGAGGAAGACGGAAAAAAATGCGTGGTTGTACGTGCGTTTATCCCCGGCGCCCAGACCATTACCGTTGTGGATGCCAACACCAGAAGACTGAAATATCCCATGGAACGTATCCACGAGGACGGATTTTTTGAAGTCATCATTCCTGACAGAGAAGAATGGTTCCGTTATCGGCTGGAATGCACCGATTATCAGGGCAACAGCTGGCATACATACGACCCTTATGCCTTCAGCCCGACCATTTCTGAATTCGATCGGTATCTGTTCGGTCAAGGGAATCATTACGAAATTTATGAGAAATTAGGCGCACATCTGATCACATTTGAAGGAGCAAAAGGCGTTTCCTTTGCCGTTTGGGCACCCAATGCCAAAAGCGTCAGCGTCATTGGGAACTTCAACGGCTGGGACACCCGCAGACATCCCATGCGTCTGCTGGGTCAGTCCGGTATCTGGGAATTGTTCATTCCCGGTCTGGCAGCCATGGATCAGTATAAATTCCATGTGGTACAGTCCACGGGCAAACAGGTGGACAAGTGCGACCCTTACGCTTTCTACGCACAGCTCCGCCCGGAAACGGCTTCTGTGATCTACCCCATCGGGCGGTATAAATGGAAAGACAGAAAATGGATGACTGCCAGAAAGAAAGCCAATGTCTACACAGCGCCCATGAATATTTATGAAGTCCATCTGGGGTCTTGGATGCGTGTGCCTGAGGAAGGCGACCGTTTCCTGACCTATACGGAAATGGCGGAAAAACTGGTGCCTTATGTGAAAGAAATGGGCTTTAGCCACATTGAATTGTTGCCTGTGGAAGAACATCCTTTTGACGGCAGCTGGGGCTATCAGGTGACAGGATATTACGCACCTACCAGCCGTTACGGCACACCTGCCATGTTCAAAGAATTCATTGACACCTGCCATCAGAACGGCATCGGCGTCATTCTGGACTGGGTGCCTGCCCACTTCCCCAAAGACGAATTTGGTCTGGGGCGGTTCGACGGCACAGCATTGTATGAACATCAGGACCCCAGACGGGGAGAACATCTCCAGTGGGGTACCTATATTTTCAACTACGGCAGAAAAGAAGTCAGCAACTTCCTCATTGCCAACGCTTTGTTCTGGCTGGATGAATACCACATCGACGGTCTGCGTGTAGACGCCGTGGCGTCCATGCTGTATCTGGATTTCTGTAAGAACGACGGCGAATGGGCTGCCAACGAATACGGCGGCAGAGAAAATCTGGAAGCTGTGGAATTTATCAAACACATGAACTCCATCGTGTCCAAACGTCTGCCCGGCACTATGATGATCGCCGAAGAATCCACCTCTTGGGAAGGCGTTACAAAGAGCGCTGATGACAACGGTCTGGGCTTCACTATGAAGTGGAACATGGGCTGGATGAACGACTTCCTGTTCTATATCAAAAAAGACCCTATTTACCGGAAGTATCACCATAATAACCTGACTTTCGGTATGGCATATAATTACTCTGAGGACTTTGTACTGGTATTGTCCCATGACGAAGTGGTACACGAAAAGAGCGCTATGATCGGCAAAATGCCCGGTGACCTGTGGCAGAAATACGCAAACCTGCGTCTGTCCTATGGCTTCATGTACGGTCATCCCGGTAAAAAGCTGCTGTTCATGGGCGGGGAATTTGCCCAGTTCAATGAATGGAGCGAATCCCGTTCTCTGGACTGGCATCTGCTTCAGTACAAAGACCATCAGCAGATGCAGCAGTACATGAAAGACCTGAACCACTTCTATCTGTCTGAAAGCGCCTTCTGGCAGCAGGACTATGACCCCCATGGCTTTACATGGATTGAATGCGACGATGCGGAATCCTCTGTGGTTTCCTTCATCCGCCGCAGTGAGGACAAGGAACTGTATTTCATCTGCAACTTCACACCGGAAACATATGAAGATTTCCGTATCGGCGTGCCTTTTGCGGGAACATACAAAGAAGTGTTCAACAGTGACGCGGAAAAATACGGCGGCAGCGGTGTGGTGAACAAAAAAGCCGCAGTCAGCGAAAAAATGCCATGGAACCACTACCAGAACAGCATCCGTGTGAAAGTGCCGCCTCTGGGTATGGTGGTGCTGGAGAGAAAAGTGACGGAAGAACCAAAGGCAGAAAAGAAACCCGTCAAGAAAACAGAAAAGAAAAAAGCGTGAAACATGCTTTGCACTGATTTCTGAATGAAAATATGACAGCCGGAATCCAAAAGGATTCCGGCTGTATTTCTTTTTGGGGGAAACCATGGGAGTTCCTTAGATTTCACCAGTTTTCCAAGGGCGGGAAACAGACAGAAGGTGGAAAGTAGGTCTGCTTTTTGGTCGGAAAAGCCAAAATTTGCGGAAAAATCAAATTTTCTCCCCACAATCCGTTTATTTTTATTGACGAGAGCTGCTTTTTTGTGTATAATTCCTAAATGTACGGTAAAAAAGGTAAGCCTTTCCCGTACACGAATCTCGCATCTGGAGGGAGGGAAATTCATGTCAGAGGTAAAAGTTAAAGAAAATGAATCCTTAGACAGCGCACTGCGTCGTTTCAAAAGAACATGTGCTAGAGACGGCATCATGGGCGAAGTACGCAAAAGAGAGCATTATGACAAACCCAGCGTAAAACGCAAAAAGAAATCCGAAGCTGCCAGAAAACGTAAATTCAAATAATTTTACTTTATTTTGTTGCGCAAAGGAATGATGGTTATGTCATTAAAAGAACAGCTTTTTGCGGACCTGAAGACTGCCATGAAAGAGAAAGACACGGTTCGGAAAGATACCGTACAGCTCATTCGTTCCGGCATTCTGCAGATTGAAAAAGATAAGAAGATCGAACTGGATGAGGACGGTGTTTTGGACGTGATCGCCAAACAGCTGAAAAGCCGCCGTGACTCTCTGCCCGAATATGAAAAAAGCGGCAGACAGGATCTGATCGAAAAACTGAACAGAGAAATCGAAATTTTATTGGGTTACCTTCCAGAGCAGTTGAGTGAAGACGAAATTCAGAAGATTGTGGCGGAAGCCGTTGCCGAAAGCGGTGCAGCATCCGTAAAAGAAATGGGGAAAGTAATGGCCATTGTTACCCCTAAGGTAAAAGGTCGTGCGGACAACAAAGTCGTAGGCAATCTTGTGAGAAAAATGCTCCAAGGCAAATAAAATCAGAGTTCAGAGCGAACCGCTTATGTGGTTCGCTTTTTTCTGTTTCGGCAGGGGATGGAAAACATTATTTTTTATAAAAATAAGTAGCTGGAATCCTTGGTATTTCAAGGAATCTGGCTAGATTTGGGCACTTGTGAAGCAGTCCTTGAACGGGGCTGATTTTTTTGTGGGAAAAAACGCATAAATATCATGCACGATGTATTTGCAGAGGAAGAGAGAAAAATCCTTGACTTTTTATTTTGGCGGACTATAATGTACTTTAACAAAGCACAGCATAACCGCATGTGCGTGTGAAAGTGAAAATAAAAGTGTTTACAAAAGCAGAAACAGATAAGGGAGTGTATGATTATGAAGAAGAACATGCGAGTGATTGCGGCGGCAGCCATGGCGGCTGTCATGATAGCCATGACAGGTTGCGGAAGCAGCGGAGGAGCGGAAGAAACAACAGCGGAAACCACTGGCGACGGCACTTATACCGTAGGGATCATCCAGCAGCTGGAACATGCGGCACTGGACGAAGCCACCAAAGGTTTTCAGGATACCCTCACAGAAAAACTGGGGGACAAAGTGACATTCGATTATCAAAATGCCCAGAACGAACAGGCAAACTGCGCTACCATCGCAACAAAATTCGTTTCTAATAACGTGGATCTGATCATGGCAAACGCAACGACCGCTTTGCAGGCATCTGCGGCGGCAACAGGAGACATCCCCATCGTGGGTACATCCGTAACTGACTATGTGACAGCAGGTGTTATCGAATCCAATGAAGCACCGGGCTACAACGTGACAGGGGCATCCGATTTGGCACCCGTTGACCAGCAGATCGCACTGCTTCAGAAAGTAGTGCCTGATGTACAGAAAGTAGCCATCGTATATTGCAGCGCGGAACCCAACTCCCAGTTCCAGTCTCAGCTGGCACAGGCGGAATTGGACAAAGCAGGCATCGCGTGGGAAGAATTTACAGCGGCTGATTCCAATGAAGTACAGGCAGTCATCACAAACGCCATCACGAACTGCGATGTGGTATATATCCCTACAGACAACACCATGGCAAATAACATGGAAATCATCAAAAATGTGACTGTACCGGCAAAAATACCTGTCATCTGCGGGGAAGAAAATATGTGTGCGGCAGGCGGTCTGGCAACACTGAGCATCAGCTATTACGAACTGGGCTGCAAAGCCGGTGAAATGGCTTACGAAATCCTGGTAAATGGCGCTGACCCTGCAACTATGCCCATTGCATACGTTTCCGAAAACGTGACACCAAAATATAACGCGGAAATCGCCGCGGAATTGGGTATCACCATGCCGGAAGACATGGTTGCCATTGGTGCTGAAGAATAAAAATGGAACATGACAGAATCATTTAGAAGGAACAGCGGGACAACCGTCCCGTTGTTTTTTCTTACACAGGAAAGAGGAAAGAAAAAAGAGGAGGGATCACCCATGGAAATCATGGATTTGATACGAGCATTGCCCGGCTCGGTAGCCCAAGGGCTCATTTGGGGAATTATGGCAATTGGGGTATACATCACTTATAAAGTTCTGGACTATGCGGATTTGACCGTAGACGGCAGCATCGGCACCGGCGGCGCTGTGGCTGTGGTGATGATGCTGGCGGGAGTCAATCCTTATGTAGCGTTGGTATGTGCCACAGTGGCAGGGGCATTGGCTGGTCTGGTGACAGGACTGTTTCATACCCTGTTTGGGATTCCGCCCATTTTGTCCGGTATTTTGACACAGCTGGGGCTGTATTCCGTGAATATGCGTATTATGGGGGCGTCCAATAAAGCCATCAACGTCAATCAGTATGACCTGATTTTGAGCCTGCGGGATATTCCTCATGCCATTTTGGTATCTGTGATCTTTGTGGCAGCCACCATCGCTGTTTTATACTGGTTCTTCGGCACAGAAGTGGGTCGTGCTGTTCGTGCCACCGGCAATAACGCCAATATGTCCCGTGCCCAGGGCATCAACACAAACCGTATGAAAGTATTTGGTCTGGTGCTCTCCAATGGGCTGGTGGGACTTTCCGGCGCACTGTACGCCCAGTATCAGGGCAATGCCGACGTCAACATGGGCAGAGGCGCCATCGTCATCGGTTTGGCGGCAGTTATCATTGGTGCGGTGCTGTTCGGCAAGATTTTCAACAACTTTGCCCTGCGTATGCTCAGCGTTGTATTGGGCGCTATTTTATACTTCGTGGTCATTGCCGTTGTCCTTTGGCTGGGACTGGAAACCACAGACTTGAAACTGATCAGTGCGCTCATCGTGGCGCTTTTCCTGGCAGTGCCTTATCTTCAGGGAAGATGCCGCGTCCGCCGCGCAGGAAAGGGGGCTTGAGATTATGTTGGAACTGAGAAACGTATCGAAAACATTCAATGCAAATACCATCAATGAAAAAAGAGCCCTCAGCGGCTTGAATCTGAAGCTGGAGGAAGGGGACTTTGTCACCGTCATCGGCGGCAATGGCGCCGGAAAATCCACCATGATGAATGCCATCTGCGGCGCATGGCCTTTGGACGAAGGGCAGGTGCTCATTGACGGGAAAGATGTCACGAAACTGCCGGACTACAAACGGGCGGCTTATTTGGGACGCGTGTTCCAGGACCCTATGATGGGTACGGCGGCAGATATGGAAATCGAGGAAAATCTGGCGGTGGCTTACCGTCGGGGCAAAACAAGACACTTGTCATGGGGCATTCGTGCCAAAGAGCGGGAAGAATACAGAGAACTTTTGAAAACGCTGGATTTGGGGCTGGAAAACCGCCTGCGTTCCAAGGTGGGGCTTCTTTCCGGCGGTCAGCGGCAGGCGTTGACACTGCTCATGGCTACCCTGAAAAAGCCCAAAGTGCTGCTGCTGGATGAACATACGGCAGCCCTTGACCCCAAAACAGCGGCAAAGGTATTGGAAATTTCCGACCGCATCATTGGAGAAAATAACTTGACTGCCCTCATGGTCACCCATAACATGAAAGACGCCATTGCTCATGGCAATCGTCTGATTATGATGAACAACGGACAGATCATTCTGGATATCCGTGGTGAGGAAAAGAAAAAACTCACAGTGGATGACCTGCTGCGGCAGTTCTCTGTTGCCAGCGGCAGTGAATTTTCCAGCGACCGGGCACTGCTGTCCTGATAAAAAATCCTATAAAAACATACAGCCGGAAGAAGTTTGGTTTTTGCCAAAGCAACTTCCGGCTTTTTTTGCGGGTATGGAACAAGGGCGGCTGGCATACCTATAAAAGAGGGCATTTGACAGAAAGGAGGTTCTGGCTGTGGGATTTGGCAAAGGCATGGCAGAAAAGCTGGATCTGCCCAAGGAAGTGGTGCTGGATCTGCCACTGGTGTCCATGGTGGGGCAGGAGGAAGTGACGGTGGAAAACCATAGGGGACTTTTGGAATACAGCGCCGAAACCATACGCATTGCCACGGGGGCAGGCAGGCTGCTGATGACGGGAGAAGGGCTGGAACTGAAGCAGATGTCGGCAGCCTGTATCGTGGTGAAAGGGCGGATTTTCCGCTTGGAATTTTTGCGGTAGGAAGGGAAGGCAGGTGCGGAATTTGTTGCCCGTATTGTGGTATTATTTGCGTGGATATGTTATGATAAGAATAACCGGTTTTTCCATGGAACGGTTCATGAATCTGGCTGCATACCGCCGGATTTTATTCTGGGATGCCAAGGGTGTTGGCGGCGGCATGGAGATGAAAACTTCCCTAGCCGGACTGAAAGAACTGGAAGAATGCGCCGAGAAAACAGGGTGTCATTTGGAAATCATGGCACTGGGGGGCTTGCCGGAAAAGATGCGGCACGCAAAGACCCATCCCATATTTGCTGTGGGCATCTTATTTTTCGCGGCGGCGCTCTATGTGCTTTCTTCTTTTGTCTGGGTGGTCCATGTGGAAGGCAATGAACGGCTGACAACAGAGGAGATTTTGACTGCCTGCGAGGAACACGGTCTGAAGCCGGGAAAATGGAAAAAACAGGTGGACGCAGACGCGGTGACCAAAGCGCTGCTGGCGGATATTTCCGATTTATCCTGGGTGAGTGTGTCCATCAAGGGGGCAGAAGCTACGGTAAAAGTGGCAGAAACCATTGTGGCGCCTACGCCCATGGAGGAAGAAACGCCCTGTGACATCATTGCCGAAAAAGACGGTGTGGTGGAGAAAATCACGGCGGCTAAAGGAACGCCCCTTGTGCAGGCGGGAGATGTGGTACAGGCTGGGGATGTGCTCATTTCTGCGGAGGTTCTGGTGGGGCTGGAAGGAGAGCCCATGGAAAGGGAATATGTGGCAGCCAGCGGAAGTGTGCAGGCAACCACATGGGCAGAGGTGACGGAAGAAATGATGCTGACGGAAACGGAAAAGATTTTCGGCAGTAAGGAAAAGGAGAATCATGTGCTGCTTTTAGGAGATCTGGAATTGGATTTCATCAAGCCACACATGGAAAGCGACTTCGACAAGGAAGTTTTGGAAGAAAAAAACATCGGTCTGGGAGATTGGACGCTGCCTTTTTCTCTGCGGACAGAGGTTTACCGCCCTTACGAAACGGCGGAAAAGACGTATACCGCAGAGGAAGCCAAAGCCCTTTTGGAGGCAAAATGCAAGGAAAAAGCGGCGGAAGGGCTGGCAGAAGGCGAGTCCGTGGCGCAGACAGAAATCAGATATGAAGTATATACAGACAGGGTCCGTGCAGTATGCAAAGTGACTTTGTCCGAAGAAATCGGGAAAAAACAAGTGAGAAAGGAATTTGATGCCGAAGATGAGTCAAATAGAGAGAACCATTCAGATGGAGAATGATATTATCCTGCCTGTGTTCGGGCAGTTTGACAGCAATATCAGAAAAATCGAAAAAAGCTGCGGTGTGCAGATCGTCAACCGTGGAGATGATGTGAAAGTGGTTGGGGAAGAAAGAGGCGTACACAAGGCGTGGAATGTGCTCAACTCCATGGCTGCCCTTGCACGCAGAGGGGAAGAGATCACAGAACAAAATCTGGAATACTTCATTTCTTCCGCCGAAGAAGCGGATTTGCAGGAGCTGGAAAAGGTTTATGACAACCTGATCTGCATCACTGCCAACGGCAGACCCTTAAAGCCCAAGACCATGGGGCAGAAAAAATATATCGACCTTATGAAGAACAATACGGTGGTATTTGGCATTGGTCCTGCCGGTACGGGGAAAACCTATCTGGCAATGGCAATGGCCATCACCGCATTCAAAAATAACGAAGTTAACCGCATCATTTTGACCCGTCCCGCCATTGAAGCCGGGGAAAAACTGGGCTTTTTGCCGGGGGATTTGCAGCAGAAGGTAGACCCTTATCTGCGCCCCCTGTATGATGCGCTGTACGAAATTATGGGGGTAGAAAATTTCACAAAAAATATGGAAAAAGGGCTTATTGAAGTGGCGCCGCTGGCGTATATGCGCGGACGTACACTGGATAACGCCTATATTGTACTGGATGAAGCCCAGAACACCACACCGGAACAGATGAAAATGTTCCTGACTCGTATCGGGTACGGTTCTAAGGCGGTCATTACGGGGGACTTGACACAGATCGACCTGGCAGAGGGCAAACGCTCCGGCTTGTTGGAAGCGACGAAGATTTTAAGCGGCATCGAGGGCATCGGCATGATCACCCTCACCAACAAAGACGTTGTGCGTCATCCCTTAGTACAGAAAATCATTCTGGCATATGAAAAGTTTGAATCCAGAAAGCGGAGTGAGGCAGATGGAAAGAAAGAAGGCAGACGGGGCAGGGCGTAAAGGACTGCACCGCAGTGTATTATTTGTGCTGGCGTTTGTGGTGACCATCGTTTGCATTGGGACAGGTTCTATCCAGCAGCGGGAAACGGTGCAGGTGGGCTCGGTGGCAACGAAGCGGTATGTGGCGCTGGAAGATACTGTGGATGAAGCGGCTACGGAGAAACTTCGGGAAGCGGCGGCAAACAGTGTAGGTCCCATTTATAAGACGGATACCACCGTCATGGATAAAAACGTGACATCGGTGGAAGGGGTCTTTCAGGAATTGGATGCGGTTCTGGCAGGATTGCCGGAGGGCGAAAGCTTTTACAACGCTGTACAGGAAGTTTCTCTGGAACTGCCTGTGGTGCTGTCCAACAGGCAGCTCATGGCTTATGAGAATCTTTCGGCAGATCAGCGAAAGGCTTTTGCCAATGACTGTGTATCTGTGCTGAAAGAGATTTACGCAAAAGGCGTGACGGCAGACGGTCTGACAGAGGCGAAAGCCTCAGGACTGGGCTATTTGCAGGAACTGGCATGGAGCAGTGATCTGAAAACCATGGCAGGTGTCATACTGTCGGCGGCCATTGAACCCAACCTCATTGTGGATGAGGCGGCTGTGGAAGCGGCAAAAGAGGAAAAACGGGCGGAAGTGGATGAAGTCATGATCCGCAAAAACCAGAAGATCGTAGACGAAGGGGAAATCATCACCCAGGAGATTTATGACAAGCTGGTGGCGCTGAATCTGGTCAGCGAAACAGGGCTGGAAGGCAGTTTGATGCCCATGCTGGGCAGTCTGGTCATTACGGGCATGCTCTTTGGGGCGCTGTATCTGTTTTTCCGGTGGGGCAAGGTGAATATCCTTCTCAAGCCCAATGAAATACGGATGTTATTCACCATTTACATGATGATGGTGCTGCTCATACGGATACTGGCGAATCTGACAATATTCACCATCATCCCTGTGGGGCTGTTCGCTATGCTGGTGAGCCTCTTGGTGGGCAGACGGATGGCGCTGTGGCTCAACGCTTTGTTCTGCATCATCGGATGCTTTATATTCAACGGGGATGTGCAGTTTTTGATGTATGCCCTCATCAGCGGTACTTTTGCCGCTCTCATCATTCAGAAAACGGACAAGCGTTCCCATCTGATCCCGGCGGCGCTGGGTATGGCGGCGGTAGACTTTGTCACGGCTGTTTCTCTGGGATTTTTCTTCGGGGAAGGGTATTCCGCGGAACTGCTGACACAAAGCGGCATTGGCGCAGTAACAGGGCTGCTTTCCATGATTGTGGCTGTTGGCAGTCTGCCTTTCTGGGAAAATATGTTTGAGGCAAACACACCATTGCGACTCATGGAACTGACCAATCCCAACAACGAACTGCTGCGGAAGCTCATGATCGAGGCACCGGGAACATATCACCATAGCCTTATTGTAGCAAATCTGGCAGAAACAGCTGTTTATGATATTGGCGGCAATACGGCGCTGGCGAGAGCAGGGGCATACTATCATGATGTGGGAAAACTGCGGTATCCACAGTTTTTCGCGGAAAATCAGTCGGGGCATAATCCTCATGACGAACTGCCGCCGGAAAAAAGCGCGAAAATCATCACGGGGCATACCAAAGGCGGGCTGGAACTGGCAGAGAGGTATAAACTGCCGCCAGTGGTACGGGATATGATTGTCGAGCACCATGGCAATTCTCTGGTGAAATTTTTCTATTTCAAAGCATTGAAGCTTTACGGCGCGGAGAACGTGAACGAGGCGGATTACCGCTATCAGGGACGCATCCCTTCCAGTCGGGAGTCAGCAGTTGTGATGCTGGCGGATACGGTGGAAGCGGCGGTGCGCTCCATGCTGGGTCATGGGAAAACCATGGAAGAAGCGGAAGCGGCTGTGAAAAACCTCATGAAAGACAAACTGGACGATGGACAGCTCAACAACAGCGGTTTGACCCTGAATGAGCTGGAAACCATCCGGCTGGCTTTTCTGAAGGTGTTCCACGGCATGTATCACGAACGGGTTTCCTATCCCGAACAGAAGGAAATCCAGGAGGCTGCCAAGAAAAAGGCAGACACAGAACAGGAGGAAACAAACAGTGACAGTACTGATTGATATACGGACAGAGGGCTTTCCAGAAGAACTGGAAGCCGTTATGGAAAAAATCGCTCTGGACAGCCTGAAATACGAAGGCTTTCAGGAAGAATGTGAAATCAGCATTTCCATTGTGGATAACGAGGAAATCCATCAGATCAACAAACAATTCCGCGGCATTGACCGTCCTACAGATGTGCTGAGTTTTCCCCAGCTGACTTTTGAAGAAGGGGAAATCATGGACAGAAACGAGAACGGCGAAGTGGTGCTGGGGGATATTATCATTTCTCTGGAGCGGGCAAGGGAACAGGCAGAGGAATACGGTCATTCCCTGAAACGGGAAATTGCCTTCCTCACTGCTCACAGTATGCTCCATCTGCTGGGCTATGACCACATGGAGCCGGAGGAAGAAAAAGAAATGTTCGCCAAACAGAAAGAGATTCTGGAACTGGCGGGAATTCCCCGGGCATAAGGGAAAGGAAGTGTTTCCATGACAAATCAGGAACTCATCGCAAAGGCAAAAGAAGTTATGACAAAGGCTTATGCCCCTTACTCTCATTTTCAGGTGGGGGCGGCACTGCTGGCAAAGGATGGCAGGGTCTTTACAGGATGCAACGTGGAAAACGCCACTTATGGGGCGACCATCTGCGCCGAGCGGACAGCGGTGACAAAAGCTGTTTCCGAAGGCGTAAGGGAATTTGAAAAAATCGCCATTGTGGCAAGCAGCGGTGATTATGCCGCCCCCTGCGGCATTTGCAGACAGGTACTTTTTGAGTTCATGCCGGAAGGAAAAGTGGTCCTTTGGAGCGAATTAGAAGGGGAGAAGGAATTTGCCCTGACGGAACTGCTGCCCTTTGGTTTTCGTGGGGAGGACATCAAGTAAAAACCTGAGGAAAAGGGGGATTTCTCATGGAAGTGAAAGATTTGAAAGTATCCATTGCACCACAGGAGGTGCTGGAATTGGTGTGGCAGCAGGTAAGCAATGCCATTTCCGCACAATTTCTGGATAAATATATCTTGGAAACAGAACAGGGCACTGTAGCCATGGGATTATTTGAAAAATATTATGTGCGTTCCAGCAATCGGGCAACATTGACTGTCCTTGCAACGGATTTTGATGGGGTGACCCATGTGCATCTGGCGGCAGGCGGTGGTGGACAAGGTGCCATTTTCCGCTTTGACTGGGGCGCGGGAGGAAATTTTGTGGAACTGGCGGAAAACGCTTTGCGTCAGTATATGTTGGAGTGATGGTTTATGGAAAAAAGCTGGGAAATTTTAGAGGGTGCCTGCTATAACTGCAAAAAATGCCGTCTGAGCGAAATGCGGACAAATGTGGTTATTGGCAAGGGCAACCGCAGTGCGGATATTATGTTCATCGGAGAGGGCCCAGGTCAGCAGGAAGATTTGACGGGGATTCCCTTTGTGGGTCCCGCGGGACAGCTGTTAGACAAAATGCTGGCGGCGGTGAATCTTTCTCTGGAGGATGTGTATGTGGCGAATATTGTCAAATGCAGACCCCCCGGGAATAGAGATCCCCATGACGACGAAAAAGAAGCGTGCTTGAATTATCTTAGATACCAGCTTGCCATGATTCACCCGAAAATCATCGTTTGTCTGGGCAGGATCGCGGCTACCACCATCATTTCTCCTGATTTTAAAATCACAAGACAGCGGGGACAGTGGATCGAGCGAAAAGGTTATCACATCATCGCCACTTATCACCCCTCCGCATTATTACGGGACGAAACAAAAAAACGACCGGTTTGGGAAGATATGCAGGCCATTCGGAAAAAATATGATGAATTGAAAGAACAAGGAGTGTAAACAATGGAAGCAAAAGGCATTGAAGCATTGAAAGCAAGATTCGCGGACATCGAAGTGAAGGCAAATCCCAAAACCATGGATGAAATCGTGGAATACATCGAAACAAAATGGCAGGGTCAGCGGGTGAAAATCAAAGAAAGCGAATACATCCTGCATTACAAAAACGCTCTGGAATTTATGAAACGTCTGGGCAAACCCATTGAAGGCGTACAGGAAGAAATCCGCCGTTACATGCTGCCCAACCGCATCGGCATCATTCTGGGCATGCAGTCCGAATATATCACCGTTGAGGATGGTATGAAATATTATCAGGCGTTGACTGTGCTGAAAGGCTTGACACAGGAAGACATCGACACCAAAAATGACAGATGGCTTCAGTACATGATGATGCTGGAAATGCAGGCAGAATGGGACGCCAGAGAAGCGGCGGCAAAGGCGGCGGAAGAAGCGGAAAAAGCAGAACAGGCGTAAAGGAGGTAGCTATGGGAAAATTTTATTCTGGATTTGTATCTCTCATCGGCAGACCAAACGTAGGGAAATCTACACTGATGAACTGTCTTATTGGGGAAAAGATTGCCATTACGTCCAACAAACCTCAGACTACAAGAAATAAAATCACAAGCATTTTGACAAAAGACGATTTCCAGTGTGTATTCTTGGACACACCTGGCATCCATAAACCCAAACACAAACTGGGTGAATTTATGGTGCGCTCCGCAGAAAACACATTCAAGGAAGTGGACTTGGTACTGTTTCTGGTGGAACCTACAGAAAAGGTGCTGGAAGCGGATCAGTATGTGCTGGAAAAACTGGGCAATGTGAAAACACCTGTGGTACTGGTCATCAACAAAATCGATACCGTACCCGATAAGGAAAAACTGCTGGCGATCATCGACGCTTATCGGAAACTGTATCCCTTCAAAGAAGTGGTGCCTATTTCCGCGGCGACAGGCAGCAACACAGAAACACTGCTTTCTGTCATTCGGAAATTCCTGCCGGAAGGTCCTCAGTATTTCCCTGCGGAAATGGTGACAGACCAGCCGGAACGTCAGATCGCGTCTGAAATCATCCGCGAAAAAGCGCTGTATCTGTTGCAGGATGAAATCCCTCACGGCATCGCTGTGGAAATCATGTCCATGAAGAAACGTCCTGACCAGAATATGGTAGACGTACAGGCGCTGATCTACTGCGAAAAGGATTCCCATAAGGGTATCATCATCGGTAAACACGGCAGCATGCTGAAAAAAATCGGCACCTATGCCCGTCAGGATATGGAACGTCTGTTGGGCTCTCCTATTTTCTTACAGATTTGGGTAAAGGTGAAGAAAGACTGGAGGGACAGCGATTTCCTGCTGAAAAACTTCGGTTACGACAAGAAAAATATTTAAAAAATTCACTGGAAGAACTGGCAGGAATTGTGCCGTATGGTTTTGGTTCTCTTTCATATTCTAAAAACGGAAAGGGACGATGGATATGGACAAAAAACAGACGGCATTATGGCAGCGGTTCACACAGACAGGGCAGGTCAGCGATTATCTGCGGTATCACGAAAGCACCAGACGGGAGCAGGAAAACGGACGCAGACGTATCGAAAACAGCTCGAAATATAAAGAATTTTATTGACATCGCGGAGGAAGCCCATGGCTTTCTCCGTTGGTTTTATGGATAAGGGAGTCAGAGCCATGAGCGTAGGGAAAATCAGAGGCATCGTCATAGGGGAAGCCCAGCGGGGCGAAAGCAGCAAGCAGATCACCGTTCTTGCCAAAGGGGTGGGGAAGGTGCGTCTGTCTGCCAGAGGGGCGAAAAATGCCAAAAGTCACCTGCTGGCAGGGACACAGCTTTTTGCCTACTGCGATTTTACCATCTACGAAGGGCGGGGCTTCTGGTCGGTGACGCAGATTGATTTGATTGAGAGTTTTTACGGTTTGCGGAATGATGTTGCGGTGCTTTCTCAGGCGGTGTATCTGGCGGAACTGGTGGAGAAAACATGCCCCGAAGGTATGGAACAGGATGAGATCATGCAGCTCCTCCTCTTTACCCTGCAGGGCATGGCGAAGGGGCATCTGGAGCCGAAACTGGCAGGGCGCATCTTTGAGATCAAGTATTTGCAGCTTTCCGGTCTGTTGGCGTCGGCGGACTGCATGATCTGCGAGGAAACGCCGGAATATCTGTACTTTGACGGAGAAGGATTCACCTGTCAGAACCACAAAAGACCCGGGGCAAAGCCTCTTTTGCCGGCGGTGGGAGCGGCTCTTTCTCATGTGCTGGAAAACGAGGGGAAACAGATATTTTCTTTCCGTCTTTCTCCTGAGGCGCTGGAACAGCTGGACAGGGTCATGCGGCAGTATTTGCAGATGCATGTGGGGTTGGACTTGAAAAGCAGGCGTTTTGCTGCGGATATGACGGTGTGATGTTGGAAAAATAGAGAAAATAACGAAGTTTTTCGTAAGAAATCACATTTTGTTGAAAAATGGGTACATATATGATATGATGGGAACAACTTTCTTGTGATATTTCGCTAGAAAGGGATAAAAAATCATTGGCTGATTAATAAAAAGGGGGAATCAGTATGGCATATTGTAAAAATTGTGGCGCGGAAATTGATGATAAGGCGGTCATTTGCCCGAAATGCGGGGTATCCCAGCAGACGGTTGTTGACAGCGGCAGTTTCGGTTGGGGCGTACTTGGTTTTTGTTTGCCAATCGTAGGTTTGATTTTGTTTCTGGTATGGAAGGACACAAAACCGAATACAGCAAAAAAAGCGGGTATTGGCGCGTTGATTTCCGTGATCATCGGTGTGATTTATTACATTTTGGTATTTGCCATTGGCATTGGCGCGGCAATGATGTGATGAGGAGAAAGAGAACGTGTTGAAGTGGCTGGAAAGATGGCTGCCGCGTATATTTGGCTGCCACTGCAGGGCTGACCGCTCCTTCTTTTTTCATGGGAAACAGTTCCCCATCTGTGCCCGCTGTACAGGTGAGATGATTGGTATTTTGGCAGGGATTCCCGTTTTTTTCCTGATGCCTGCGCCGCCGGCGTGGGTACTGGCGCTGTTTTTGCTGCCTCTTGTGGCAGACGGATGCATCCAGCGGCTGACTGCCTATGAAAGCACCAATTTGCGGCGGCTGGTGACGGGGATATTGTTTGGCTATGGCATCATGATGCTGTTTCTGCTTTCCACGGCAGCGACACTGCGTATGGGCTACCGTGTGGGAAGCATGTGGAATGGATAAAAATTTTGCTTTCGGAGCAGGGGACTTTCTTTTGCGCCGGAGGCAAATTTTTTTGCGTCGTTTTATGGCGGACATTTGTTTTTGAAAAAATGCTGATTCCCCCTTGACATTCTTCTGGAAACGTGTTAGATTGATACCAAATTACATAGCTGTGATGAACAAGAGGAGTATTCGCGGCGGACTTTCAGAGAGCCGATGGTTGGTGTGAAATCGGCAGGACAAGGCGGAGAATGGCACTTGGGAGCAGCATTTTTCACAAGAGTGGGTTTGCATAAACCAATGCAAATCAATGAGGGTGGAACCGCGGAAGACTACATGCCTTTCGTCCCTTGCTTTACGGCGAGGGATGAAAAGGCTTTTTTTATTCCTCGAAAAAAGTTTCTAATGGAATTTTTGAAGGAGGTTTTTCAAATGGCAGAAAAGACAATGGAAAAAATCGTAGCGTTGGCGAAAAACAGAGGTTTTGTATACCCCGGCTCTGAAATTTACGGTGGTCTGGCAAACACATGGGATTACGGCCCCATCGGTGTGGAACTGAAAAACAACGTAAAGAAAGCTTGGTGGAAAAAATTCATTCAGGAAAGCCCTTACAACGTAGGGGTGGACTGCGCGATCCTTATGAACCCTCAGACATGGGTGGCTTCCGGTCACGTTGGCGGTTTCAGCGATCCTCTGATGGACTGTAAGGAATGTAAAGAAAGATTCCGTGCTGACAAACTCATCGAAGACCACATGAAAACACATGATATGCCCGAAGAAGTGGTTGACGGCTGGAGCAACGAACAGATGAAAGCTTTTGTTGACGAACACCAGGTAGCTTGCCCTTCCTGCGGCGCCCACAACTTTACAGATATTCGTCAGTTCAACCTGATGTTCAAAACATTCCAGGGTGTTACAGAAGATGCGAAAAATGTGGTTTACCTGCGTCCCGAAACAGCTCAGGGTATTTTCGTAAACTTCAAAAACGTACAGAGAACAAGCAGAAAGAAACTGCCTTTCGGTATCGGTCAGATCGGTAAATCCTTCCGTAACGAAATCACACCCGGTAACTTCACATTCAGAACAAGAGAATTCGAACAGATGGAACTGGAATTCTTCTGTGAACCCGGCAAAGATATGGATTGGTTCCACTACTGGAGAAACTTCTGCAGACAGTGGCTGCTGGATCTGAATATGTCCGAAGAAAGTATCAGACTCCGTGACCACTCTCCTGAAGAACTGTCTCACTACAGCAAAGGCACAACAGACATTGAATTTATGTTCCCCTTCGGCTGGGGCGAACTGTGGGGCATTGCGGACAGAACAGACTACGACCTGAAATGCCATCAGGAAACAAGCGGTCAGGATATGACATACTACGATCAGGAAAAGAACGAAAAATATATCCCTTACTGCATCGAACCTTCCTTGGGCGCGGACAGAATGACACTGGCATTCCTGTGCGAAGCTTACGACGAAGAAGAAGTGGGTGAAAACGATGTAAGAACGGTTCTGCATTTCCATCCCGCCATCGCTCCCGTAAAAGCAGCGGTACTGCCTCTGTCCAAGAAACTGGGTGACAAAGCTATCGAAGTTTACAACATGCTGTCCAAAGAATTCCACTGCGAATACGACGAAACCGGCTCCATCGGCAAACGTTACAGAAGACAGGATGAAATCGGTACACCTTTCTGCATCACATACGACTTTGAATCCGAAGAAGATCAGAGCGTAACCGTTCGTGACAGAGATACCATGGAACAGGTAAGAATGCCTATCGCAGACCTGATTCCTTATCTGAAAGAAAAAATGGAATTCTAATCTTTCTGGTATTAGGGCATCGAAATAAATATTGAGTCTTAGAAAAGACGCCGAAACGGATGTGTGCAGACAAGAAGTTTCGGTGTCTTTTTTTGGAGGGATTTATGGAACAGATACTTTATGAAACAGACGGGGAGAACAAATATCGTTATGTGCTGGGGAAAAGAGGGGGAAATCCGCTTATTTGTATAGGTGTAAATCCCAGTACGGCAACGCCGGAGAAGCCGGATCAAACCATAAAAGCCTTGGAGCGGCGCGCAAAGCAAAATGGATATGATGGATGGATTATGGTGAATTTATATCCCTTTCGAGCAACAAAACCGGACGATTTGCCAGAGAGATATGACCCAAAGGTTTTAGAGAGAAACAAGGAAGTCATTGGGGAAATCATGAGATTATATCCAACGGCAGAAATCTGGGCAGCGTGGGGGGCGCTTATTGAAAAAAGAGGATATTTATGGGAATGTTTGGGGGAGATTTTGCAGGTGGCTGAAAAGAGGCAATGGGTGACTTTCGGACCACATACAAGGAAAGGGCATCCCCATCATCCTTTGCGTTTGAAAAATGATTTGCCAAAAGAAGTGTGGTCGGCAGAAGCATATTATAATAGAAGAAAATGAAAGAAACGTAAAATGATTTAGGGGTATCTTCATAAGAAAACAAAGAAAGCCAAAATCCTATCATGACAAAGAATTTTGGCTTTCTTATTTTATGAAGATTTTCGTTGTTATGTTTTCTTATAAAGACAGTCGTCGCAATTTTCCTTAAGAAATCAAGAAAGCGAAAATTCATGTTTTCTTAAGGGGAAGTTGTTTTTTCGTTCTGCGTTTTTTGATTCAGTCTGTTATGCGTTGCAAAACAAAATGCAGTAAAAGCAGGATGGCAATGGCAGCCAGAGGCATCCAGAAAGGGATTTGCCAAGCGGGTTTTTTCAGGAAAAAGATACAGGCGATCCCAAAGAACAGAATTGCAAAATGCAGATTTTTTTCAAAGGATTTTTGCTTTTCGGCAGGAGCAAAGGCGTTTTTGCCGGCACTTTTCAGAAGAGAAAAAGCAAATACCACCAGAGATAAGAGGAAAATCAGTTTGCCCATCTGCAAGGTAATGGAAAAATGATGACGCATCAGGGATGTGAGAAGATCAGGCAGGAACAGGATGGCGGTACCGATGCCAAGGCACAGGGAAATGTCACGGATGGCACAAAGGATACGGGTGCGGCGGTTATTCTGGGGGAACTGCCCTAAGAGAGCATCGCAGTATGCTTTGTAATCCATGCCGATGATTTCAGCGGGAGAAGCTCCTTTTTCCTGCTCTGCAAGAAACAGCTGGGTGATCTGCTGGCGTGCCTGCTCCTGAAGGGAATAAGGCAGACGGGTAGCGCGCAGATAAGTCACCATATTGTCGAGGACAGGTTGAAAGTCAGCAGAAAGAAGGGTTTCCTGCTGATTATTTTGTTCCAGAAGTTCTTTGGTTTCCTGACGCATGAATATTTCCTCCGATCAATATATACGAAAAGCAAGGTGTGGTGAGGGGCAGGAGAACCTCCCCCATTTTGCCGTATAAGGCCGTTATGGATATTGTAAAACTAACAGGCGGCAAGGTCAATGGAAAGCCCAAGAAACAAAGAAAACTGCGGGCAAAAAAAGGCGGGAAGAAGGATTGATTTTTGTTTTGGTGGATATGGACAAATCGCATGGATTTTTTTGTGCATTTCATCAGAAAACATACATTGTATACATATACTTCCGGCAAAATACGTCAAAAACGGTTGAAAAAAATCAATAAAATCGGCTTGCGTTCCATGGCGTTTTGGTATAATCTTAGTATGAGGGAAAATTCTGCAAAAGAAAAAGCATGGCAAACTGCATCAACACTTGCCCTGAAGAAGAAATTACGTCTGTTTCTTATTGGGAAGAAAAAAAGGGAAGGCGAGGCGGCTTGCAAAGTTTTTTACAAGATGCGTCGGGTGATAGGACGGCGGATTTTGATTTTTGTATGTATCCCAAATCATCTTTATCATTATAAAGTGTTTACAGGAGGTAAAAAGTATGAGCAAAAAGTATGTTTACATGTTCAGCGAAGGGAATGCTTCCATGCGTAACCTGCTGGGCGGTAAAGGCGCGAACCTGGCAGAAATGACAATCCTGGGTCTGCCGATCCCCCAGGGTTTCACAATCACAACTGAAGCCTGCACAGAGTACAACGAAGGCGGCAAAAAGCTGACTGACGAAATGATCGCACAGATCGAAGTGGCTCTGGGCAAACTGGAAGAAATCGCAGGCAAAAAACTGGGCGATCCCGAAAATCCCCTGCTGGTTTCCGTTCGTTCCGGCGCAAGAGCATCCATGCCCGGTATGATGGACACAGTCCTGAATCTGGGTCTGAATGACATTTCCGTAGAAGGTCTGGCAAGAAAAACTGGCAACCCCAGATTTGCTTATGACTCCTACAGAAGATTTATCATGATGTTCGCTGACGTTGTTATCGGCGTTTCCAAATCCAAATTCGAAAGAAAACTGGATGAATATAAAGAACAGGTTGGCGCAAAATACGACACAGACCTGTCCGCAGACGACCTGAAGAAAGTTGCTGAAATGTTCAAACAGATCTATCTGGATGACCAGGGCAAAGAATTCCCTCAGGATCCTAAGGAACAGCTCTTTGAAGCTGCTATGGCTGTATTCCGCAGCTGGGATAACCCTCGTGCGTTCGTTTACAGAAGAATGAACGACATCCCTTACAGCTGGGGTACCGCTGTTAACGTACAGATGATGGTATTTGGTAACATGGGTGATACATCCGGTACAGGTGTTGCTTTCACAAGAAACGCGGCAACAGGTGAAAAAGCGATGCTGGGTGAATACCTGGTAAACGCACAGGGTGAAGACGTTGTAGCCGGCGTTCGTACTCCTAAGCCCATCGCAAAACTGGCAGAAGACATGCCTGAAGTATATGCGCAGTTTATGGAAATCGCAAATAAACTGGAAAACCACTACAAAGACATGCAGGATATGGAATTCACAGTTGAAGAAGGCAAACTGTACTTCCTGCAGACAAGAAACGGTAAGAGAACAGCAAACGCTGCTCTGCGTATCGCTGTAGAAATGGTAGACGAAGGTCTGCTGACAAAAGAAGAAGCTCTGATGAAAGTAGACCCCAAACAGCTGGATCAGATCCTGCACCCTGCTTTCGACCAGAAAGCACTGAAAGAAGCTTCTCCTATCGGCAAAGGTCTGCCCGCGTCTCCCGGCGCTGCAGCTGGTAAAATCTGCTTCACAGCAGAAGATGCAAAAGCACAGGCTGAAGGCGGCGACAGAGTCATTCTGGTTCGTCTGGAAACATCTCCTGAAGATATCGAAGGTATGGCAGCTGCACAGGGTATCCTGACAGTTCGTGGTGGTATGACATCTCACGCAGCCGTTGTTGCTCGTGGTATGGGTACATGCTGCGTATCCGGTTGTGAAGAAATCAAAATGAACGAAGAAGCAAAAACATTCACACTGGGCGGCAGAACATTCAAAGAAGGCGACTACATCTCCCTGGATGGTTCCACAGGTAACATCTATGGCGAAGATATCCCTACAGTTGACCCTGAAATCAGCGGCAACTTCGCAAAATTCATGGCTTGGGCTGACGAAAAGAGAGTGCTGAAAGTAAGAACAAACGCTGATACACCTCACGACGCGCAGACAGCCATCGACTTCGGCGCAGAAGGTATCGGTCTGACAAGAACAGAGCACATGTTCTTCGAAGGCGACAGAATCATGAAATTCAGAAAAATGATCCTGTCCGAAACAGTAGAAGAAAGAAAAGCAGCTCTGGCTGGTATCGAACCTTTCCAGAAAGATGACTTCAAAGGCATCTACAAAGCAATGAAAGAAAGACCTGTTACCATTCGTCTGCTGGATCCTCCTCTGCACGAATTCATGCCTAACACAGAAGAAGAATTTGAAATTCTGGCAAAAGAAACAGGCAAAACAGTGGAAGAACTGAAAATCAAAGCAAGAGGTCTGCACGAACTGAACCCTATGATGGGTCACAGAGGCTGCCGTCTGGCTGTAAGCTATCCTGAAATCGCAGAAATGCAGACAAAAGCAATCATCGAAGCTGCTGTTGAAGTTTCTGTAGAAGAAGGTATTGAAATCGTACCCGAAATCATGATTCCTCTGGTTGGCGAAATCAAGGAACTGAAATACGTTAAGAATGTTGTTGTAGAAACAGCTGAAAAAGTAATGGAAGAAAAAGGCAAAAAACTGAACTATCTGGTAGGTACCATGATCGAAATCCCCAGAGCTGCTCTGACAGCTGACCAGATCGCTACAGAAGCTGAATTCTTCTCCTTCGGTACAAACGACCTGACACAGATGACATATGGTCTGTCTCGTGACGACGCTGGTAAAATCCTGGCTGACTACATCGACAAAAACATCTATGAATGCGACCCTACAGCTAGACTGGACAGAACAGGCGTTGGTCAGCTGATGCAGTGGGCTGTAGAAAAAGCAAAACCCGTACGCCCTGACATCCACCTGGGTATCTGCGGCGAACATGGCGGCGATCCTTCTTCCGTAGAATTCTGCCACCAGATCGGTCTGGACTATGTATCCTGCTCTCCTTTCCGCGTACCTATCGCAAGACTGGCAGCAGCTCAGGCTCAGATCAACTTCCCCAGAAACTAATTTGGAATTTGTAAACAGATTCTAATATAAGGGATACAAAAAAGGATAAATCCGAAAGGATTTATCCTTTTTTTGTTGGAGAAGAGAGGGAGAAAATGGATAAAATTCAGAGAAAAATGGGATAAGCGGAATTTTTTGTTTTGGATTTTGAGGAAGATATTTTTCTTTGGGGGCGAGGGATTGGTTTTATATGGAATGAGAAAAGTAGCATGGAATGGGGGGGATGGGAGTACGGAGAAATAGAAAACTCCATCAAAATGAGAAAAAGCCGGAATCTTTTTTTCGAGGATTCCGGCTGTCTTTTTCTTTTGCAGAAGATTTGAAAAAGAAATTAAGGCAGTTTATTTCCTGCGGCGGCGTAGAGCTCGTACCATTCTTCCCTTGTGAGGGTGATTTCCGCCCCTTTGACGATACCGGGAATACGTGCGGCATTGGTTGTACCTACAACTACCTGCATGTTGGCAGGATGGCGCAAAAGCCAAGCTGTGGCTATGCCGTTTTCTGTGGTATCGTATTTTTTCGCCAGACGGGTCAGAACAGCGTTCAGTTCGGCATAGTCAGGATTGCCGATGAATGTACCCTCAAATACGCCATACTGGAAAGGACTGTAACACTGGATGGTGATATGATTTTGGCGGCAGTAATCCAGCACGTTTGCGTCCCGGGAAATGCCGTGGCTGTCTGTGGTGTTCAGATAAGCGGGGGCATCCAGCAGAAGGGTGTGTGCCAGAGAAAATTGGAGCTGGTTGATTTCCAGAGGATGTTTGACACATGTTTTCAGCAGTTCTATCTGGCTGGGTGTGTGGTTGCTGACGCCAAAATGCAGAACTTTTCCTTGAGATTCCAACTGGTCAAAGGCTTCTGCCACTTCTTCCGGTTCCATGAGCAGATCGGGACGGTGGAGAAGCAGATAATCCAGACGGTCTGTTTTTAAACGGCGCAGACTGGTTTCTACACTGCGGATGATATGTTCTTTGGAAAAGTCATAGCAGGTAAATTTGCCGGGACGGATGCCGCATTTGCTCTGGAGAATGAGCTTGTCCCGCATGCCGGGCATTTGGCTCAGGGCTTCTCCAAAAATGGTTTCGCAGGTGCCGCCGCCGTAAATATCCGCGTGATCCCAGAAATTGACGCCGGATTCCAGTTGTTTTTCTATGAGGTTTTGCAGGGATTTTGTATCCAGATTGCCGATGCGCATACATCCCTGAATGATGGCAGGAACTTTGTGGCTGCCGATGGTGATTTGTTTCATGTGGAAACCTCCTTTATGTTTATGGTTGAAATCGTATGGTGTTAAGACCATGATACTTCCATAAATGGGGAAGTCAAGGCGATTTTTGGAAAACAAAAAAGCTCTATGTTAAAAATAGAGATTTCTTAAGGAAAAACATTATTTTGCTTTTTCTGCTTTCTTAAGGGAAAAATGCGGAATAAGGTCATGGTAAAAATAAGAAAGCTGGAATCCTCTGCTTTATAAAGATTTCAGCTTTCTTTGTTTGGGGATGAAGCTGCCCCTATGGTTCTTTTTCTATTATAATGTCTGGTCAGATTCGCTGGGGATATACCGCAGGATGGATTCCACGGGGCAGTCCAGAATGCGGCAAAGATCATTGATGGTTTTGGTGGAAATATCTTTATTGTGTTTCAAACGGTGAAGGGTACTGTGAGACAGGTGGTGTTTGGTGGTGAGTGTATACCAGTTTTCGTTGGAGTTTTCTAATGTTTGCCAAAAAGGTCTGTAGTCAATCAAATGTGTCACTTCCCTTCTGTGATTTCCTGTATCAAAGTATAAAATTGATTGATGCACTTGAATATCTTCGCTATAACGAATATAATGTGGAAAGGAGGTGAATTTATGCGGTACAAAAAGATTTTCCTTGTGGCAGGCATGATGGTTTTTATGAGTGGCTGCGACGATGGGGATAGAGAAAATGCGGAAGGGCAGATTCGCAGGGAGGTTATGGAAAACGCGCAACAGTATCAGCAGGAGAAAATCTATATAAAAGGACCGGAAGGAACACCATTTGCTTTTTTGGTGGAAGCCAATGGTGCAAAAGGGGAAGTTGTGCGTAAGGGGATCGGAGGATGCGGAGAGAGTCGGACAAAACAGGAAATCGATGAGAAAATGCTGGAGGCAGTTTTTGGGAAAAAAGGGGAGGAAAAAGAAAAATCGCAAAAAAAATGAAAAAAATGAAAAAAAGTAGTTGACAGATGAAAAGATACCTGATAGAATAATCAAGCACTCGCAAGAGAGCAGAAAAAATAGAATATCTGACAGATGAAAATGCTTGTTTTTCAGTGAAAGTTGAAAAAGCGGCAAAAAGTACATAGAAAAGTACTTGACAATAAAAAAGGAATCTGGTAAGATATTCAAGCGTCATCGAAAAGATGACAGAAACAAAATATCGGGTTTGAAAAGAAATGGTCGGAAATGACCGAAAAGTTCTTAAAAAAGTACTTGACAAAACAAAACAAACCTGATAAACTAAATGAGCTGACACCGAAAGGTGTGAGCGAAAAACAAGACTGATCCTTGAAAACTAAACAGCAGAAATAAACTTACAACCCATAGTCAATTCAACAGCGACAGAGTCGCTGAAAAAATGACAAGAGTTTGCCGGTTTCGAAAAACCGGAGGATAGCCAGAACTTCTGGCAGGAACAAAACTTTAATATAAGAGTTTGATCCTGGCTCAGGATGAACGCTGGCGGCGTGCTTAACACATGCAAGTCGAACGAAGATGTTAAGAATGAGAGCTTCGGCAGGATTTCTTTCCATCTTAGTGGCGGACGGGTGAGTAACGTGTGGGCAACC
>JALFWW010000006.1 GCA_022786605.1 Clostridia bacterium
ACCTCAAAAATTGAAAATTTCCGGTGATGATGCGCTCAGGGGACACACCCGTTCCCATTCCGAACACGACGGTTAAGACCTGAGCGGTCGATGGTACTTGGTGGGAAGCTGCCTGGGAGAGTAGATGGTCGCCGGAATCCAGTGAAGAACTTCAGAGTGATTTGAAGTTCTTTTTTTATGTTCTATTTGACGGCAAAATCCATTTGTGATAGAATTGTGCGCATCGACTAAATTTGTCAAAAAGAAAGAAGATGTGTTTATGAAGAAAATAAAATCCCTTTTGAGTTCCATGCTTGGATATGGTTTTCTTTTCGGAATTATTCTGTTTATTGTATTTGTGCTAGCCTGTTTTGGCGGCGTGATTATGCACTTTTTTGGTTTTTATTATGAATCCGTATGGAAATTGCTGCTCTTTTTTATTTTATCCGGATTGGTTGGACTGCCTCTGGAATTGCTTGCAAAAGGGATACCAAAAGCACTTTTGGCATTTAATAAGATTTCTGCTGGTTTTGCCAGGGGGATTTTTTTTGTTTTAGATGTGTTATCGACAATGGTGTCTATGATTTTAATAGACTATTTTATGGAAAGTGTTTCTGCCACATTGCGGTCTGTGATTGTGATTGCAGTGATTATTGCGATTTTTTCTGTCAAAGATATTGGAAGACCCAAAAAAGAAAATACAGGGCTGTAAGAAAATCTTACAGTTCTTTTTTTGTGGTCAAAACATTGAAGAAAATCTAGGCAGATTGTATACTAGAAGAAATCATTGGAAAGGGGAGAACGAATATGGAGGATGTTTTACAGGGACTGAATACAGCACAATACGAGGCAGTTACCACAACGGAGGGAATGGTGCGGGTTATTGCTGGAGCAGGTTCTGGGAAAACTCGTGCATTATCTCGCCGTTTTGCTTATTTGGTCAATGAAATCGGCATTCTGCCGGGAAATATCCTCTGTGTGACCTTTACCAATAAATCCGCCAATGAAATGCGTCAGAGAATCCATTTACTGACTGGAGATAATGATACAGGATATATCAATACATTCCATGGTTTTTGCGTTTCCATATTGCAGGAGGATAGCTATGCGGTGCAGTATCCTAAGAGCTTCTTAGTGTTGGATCATGCGGATATTGATGCTATGCTGAAAATCATTTATGAAGAACGTGGGTTGACCCTGCGTAATATGACCTTCAGCAAAGCCAGAGATATGATCGAGATGCGGAAATTGACAAAAGAGCCTTTGTATTATTTGGACCTTATTCAAATGTCTTTGGAAGAATTGCAGGAGAAATACAAAGCATCTGTAGAAACCAATGATATTATTTTTTATGGATATCTTTATCAGCAGAAAAAGTGTTTTGGTCTGGATTATGATGATCTGATTATTTTTACACTGTATATTTTTGAGCAGAATAAGGAAATACGAGAAAAATGGCAAAAACGTCTGGAATATATCATGATTGATGAGTTTCAGGATATTGACAAACTTCAATATCGTTTGATGGAGGTACTCTGTGGGTATCATAAAAATCTTTTTATCGTTGGGGACCCAGACCAGACTATTTACACATGGCGTGGAGCTGACGTGAAGTTTTTGCTGGACTTTGATAAGCATTTTCCCGGTGTGAAAACCATTATGATGATGGAAAATTACCGTTCCACACCAGAAATCCTCTCTGTGGCAAATTCGCTTATAGCAAAAAATAAAAATCGTATGCAGAAAGATTTGCTGCCAACTCTTTCCAGCGGAAAGTCTGTTCTTTGTCATCATGGAAAAACAGCGGAAGCAGAGGCAACGTGGATGGCAAAGAAAATAGAGAAATTGCATCAGGATGGTGTTCCTTACAAAGATATGACCATTTTATATCGTGCCCACTACTTGACTAGAACCGTTGAGGAAGCCTTTCTCAAGGAAAAAATTCCGTATACCATTTATAGCGGCATCCAGTTTTTTGGACGTATGGAAATCAAAGATGCCCTTTCTTATTTGCGGATGTTGGTATATCAGGATGATTTGTCTTTTGCAAGGATTGCCAATGTTCCCAGACGTAATTTAGGGGAACGCCGCATGGCATTTCTGCGGGAATACGCGGAACAGAACCAATGCAGTTTATACGATGCTTTGCGGAAAAATCGGGATCACGAGATAATGAAAGGTACGAAAGCAGCTGGGTTTGTTTCTTTGATTGAAAATCTTGCGTTTAATGCGGCAGAAAGACCTATTTCGGAAGTATTATCGGAAGTTCTGGATATGAGCGGATATGAAAAAATGCTGCGCACAGAAGGCAGTCAGGAGAGATTGGACAATCTGGCGGAACTGAAGCAGTCTGTTTATGAATATGAAACCACATGTGGAGAAGAAGCCACATTGGAGCATTATTTGACCCATGTGGCATTGTTTACGAACAGTGATTTGGAAAGCGGAAAAGATCAGGTGCGCATGATGACGGTGCATTCCGCCAAAGGTTTGGAATTTCCCTATGTCTTTTTGTGCGGCATGAATGAAGGTATTTTTCCTTCCAGAAAAACAAATACAAAACAGGCAATGGAGGAAGAACGTCGCCTGGCATTCGTAGCAGTCACAAGAGCGGAAAAATGTCTGTTTCTGTCAGAAGCTGAAGGACGAAACTTTGATGGTTCTATGCGGTATCCTTCCCGTTTTCTGCTGGATATCGACGAAAAATGCTTGACCCATACAGAGCCACTTCAGAAAGACAGATATGCGGAAGCGCGCCATTATATAGATGGAAAAGAAAAGTTTTTGGAAGAGAGAGAAAAGGGAGCGGATTTTGCTGCAGGCGATCGCATAAAACATGCTATTTTTGGAAAAGGTTCCATATTAGAGGTAGACATAAAAAGAGGAGCGTATTTGATACGATTTGATGAAATGCAAACATTTCGTAGTATTTCCATAAGAGCAAAATTAGAAAAGGTGGAATGAGAATACGAAAACAGAAAAGGAAAACAATAAACAATTTACTAAAAATTTTCCTAAAAATATGGTTGGAATAAAAAAAGAGGAAGAGAGAATTTTCATTCCTCTACCTCTAATTTTGTCAAAGCATATTCGATACATAAGAGAATCAATTCGTTTCGTGTACGTCCTGTGTTGTTTGCCGCATGATCCAGCTTTTTTACAATTTCAATGGGAAGTCTTGCGGAAACAACAGAAGTTTCACCATAGTTCTTTTTTACTTTTACAATAAATTTTTCTTTTTCCATAAAATCCACCTCTATGTAAATCATTTCATTTGTGTGCTGATATAATATTACAATGGTAAACAGGTTTTGAAAAGAGGTAAAATTTTAAGAAATTTTACGAAAAGTCGGGAAAATTATTCTGATGTATTTTTTCTGGTTTTGTGCAACCATATACAAATTCACAATATTTCCTATTAAAATACTTTGGTTTTTTGGTGTATTTATACTGTAATGAAAAAAACAATTAAGAAAAATTAAAGATGACAGGAATTGTGTAAAAAAAAATACCTTTTCTTTCCCAGAAACGTACAAAAAATGCCCGCTTTTTCTTTGGGAAAAAGGGGCGTTTTGATGTTTAGATTATAAATCATAACACTCATAGCGTTTTGCAATGCAAATTCCGGTGGTACCAGGACCTGTATGGGCAGCAATGGTGGCGCCAATCTGGAGCGCAGGCAGTAATTCCAACTGTGGCAATTCGTTTTTTAGCAATGTTTCCGCAGGAGAGATTTCCTCTGTTACATCGGTCGTTCCGACCATGGCGATATAATCAGCGGGATTTTCCTCGCTTTTACGAAAATGTTCCGCTGTTAGTTTTACCAATTCGGCAATGCCTTTTTTACGGCTGCGTGTGGCACCGCCTACATGAATTTCCCCATCCCGTAATATGATGATGGGTTTGATTTTCAAAATATTGCTGGACAGTGCGGCGATTTTGCCAATTCTGCCGCCATGCTGCAAATGTGTTAAACCACCAATCATAAATATGATGCGCGTATCTTTTTTTGCTTGTTCCAGATAGGAAACAACTTCTTCCAGAGATTTTCCATCCTGCTGCATACGAGCCGCTTCCATCAAAAGCAGTGCCTGAGAGCCAGTGGCGTTAAAGCTGTCCACAATATGTATTTTGGCATCAGGAAATTCTTCCTCCAGCATAAGTTTTGCTGTCAATGCCGATTGCATGGAACCGCTGAGGGTATGGGTAATATGCAGACTGAGAATATCTTTTCCTGCTTTTAAGGCTGGGGTGAATGCTTCTACAAAATCATGTACAGAAGGCAGAGAAGTTTTTGGAAACCCCTTTTCCTGAATCAGGTGATGGTAGAAGCAATCCAGTGTCAGCTCCTTTAATTCCTTAAGATAAGTTTTTCCGTCAAAAGAAACGTAAAAGGGGACAACGGAAATATTATGGGTGTTTTGTGCCTCCAATGTAAAATCACAGGCACCGTCACTAAAGATTTGAAATGAATGCATGAGTCCGTCCTTTCGTTGTATGTATCTGAATACCATCTGTTATTACTATAGCAGAAGAAAACAGGAAGCGCAATAGACAATAACTTATAATCTAGTATAAAAAACCATATGAATGGTTTGGTTGTATAAAATACTGGATTTCTCAGGCAGATGTATATTTTTGTCGAGGCGGGAAAGATTGTTGGTGTAATATTTTCATAAAAATACCATAGGAAACCTTGTCAAATTATAAAAAAGTTGATAAACTTTGAGTACGGTAAAAGAGATGATGAAAATTTCACATGATGCCATGGGCGATAAAGTGCGACAGAGGGAATTTTCTTTGAACAGATCAGGAACTTGCCCTCTGTATTTTTATCATCACCTGAGCATTTTGGGGAATGTAAAATTGTCATTACCGCAGAATCTGTAATGAAGAAGGAGGTGAAGGAAATGAAACGATTGGTAAAAATTATTATCAGCTTGTTGGTTACGGCGGCAATGTTTGCCATTGTACATTTGGTGCTGCAGCTGAATGTTTTTCATTTCAGCAGCGCTAACCGTTTTGCGGCGTATTTGCCGGCAGGATTGGCAATTTTATTCGGACTCATATTTTATTTTATTATTTCGTCGTCAGTGACAGATCTGCTGATGAAGCGTTTATCCCAGACAGAAGAAAAACTTTCCAAAATGAATGTGAAAGAACTGGTTTTTTCTGTTTTTGGCTGTCTGATCGGTTTGGTGATCGCCAATCTGATTGGTCTGGCGTTCAGCGGCTTTGGTGCTATGGGAACATTCATTGTGGTTCTGCTGAACATCTTATTTGGTGTGTTGGGATTCCGTGTGGCGCGAAAGAAAAAAGATGAGGTCAATGTGACAAATCTGCAGCGTATTTTGATACAGCAAAATCCCATGAAACAGGAAAGTGAAATATATGGCAGACCCAAAATTCTGGATACCAGTGTCATCATTGATGGCAGAATTATGGACTTGCTGCAGACAGGTTTTATTGAAGGGAAAATCATTATTCCCGATTTTGTGCTGGAAGAACTGCGTCATATTGCGGATTCTGCCGACGGTTTGAAACGAAACAGAGGCCGCAGGGGGCTGGATATCCTCAATGAAATCCAGAAACAGCTGATGGTTCCTGTAGAAATTCAGGAATTCACCACATCACAGCCTATGGAAGTGGATTCCATGCTGCTGAAGATGGCAGAAAGTCTGGATGCCTTTGTAGTGACCAATGATTTCAACCTGAATAAAGTGGCGGAATTTCAGGGTGTTCGTGTGCTGAATATCAACGAATTGGCAAATGCCATCAAGCCGGTGGTGCTTCCCGGGGAAGAAATGCAGGTAACCATCATCAAAGCTGGCAAAGAACCCGGACAGGGGGTTGCTTATTTGAATGATGGCACTATGATCGTTGTGGATGGCGGCAATAAATTCATCGGGGAAACCAAGAATGTTGTGGTGACCAGTGTACTGCAGACTGCCGCAGGCAGAATGATCTTTACAAAAATGGTAACAGCGGCTTAATAAAGAAGGGAGGCGTAAAAGGATTTGCGCCTCCTGTTTTTTGGAAGGAGAATGACAATGGGGAAAAAACTTCACTGCACAGCCATCATTATGGCGGCAGGAAAAGGAAAACGAATGCAGACAGCAGTCAGCAAACAGTTTTTACCTGTCTGTGGAAAAGAGATTCTGGCTTGGACGGTAGATGTTTTTGAGAAAAGTCCGCTGGTGGACAAAATCCTGCTTATGGCAAGCGCAGATGGGAAAGAAGATGTGCAGAATCTTTGGAATGCCTACGGATGGAAGAAAGTTACCGCTGTGCTGGAAGGCGGCAAGGAACGGCAGAACTCTGTAGCAAATGGTCTGGCGGCTGTGGAAAAAGATACGGATATTGTGCTCATCCATGACGGCGTGCGTCCTTTTGTGACAGAAGAAATGATTGCGGATAGCATTGACGCAGCGCAGGAATATGGCGGCGCTGTCATTGGCGTGCCTGCAAAAGATACCATCAAAGTTTGCTCTGCTGATGGTATGGCTGTGGAAACGCCGGACAGAAGTACATTGTGGCAGATTCAGACGCCTCAGACATTTCAGCGGGATCTCATCGTCAATGCCTATGAGAAAGCGGACAAAGATGGTTTTCTGGGCACAGACGATGCTTCTGTGGCAGAATTTGTGGGGCATCAAGTAAAGGTTGTTATGGGCAGCTATCGCAATATTAAGATCACTACAAGAGAAGATCTGGTCATTGCCGAAGCGTTTCTCAAGGAAAAGGAATTGAAGAATAAAGAAAATAAAGTAGAGCAGATAGTGCTGGCAGCGAAGACAAGTCCAGAGGAAAAGAAAAGTCAGGCAAGCAAAGCGGATCAGAAAAACCAAAGATCCGTGGTGATTTATACAGATGGCGCATGCTCCGGAAACCCCGGCGCGGGCGGATATGGCGTGGTGCTTCTTTATGGCGATAACAAAAAAGAATTATCCGAAGGTTATCGTCTGACAACCAATAACCGTATGGAGGTTCTGGCAGTCATCAAAGGACTGGAAGCATTGAAAGAACCCTGTCAGGTGACACTTTACAGCGATTCCAAGTATGTGGTGGATGCCATCCAAAAGGGCTGGGTAAAAAAATGGAAAGCCAATGGATGGTACCGCAATAAGAAGGAAAAAGCCTCCAATGTGGATTTATGGGAACGTCTGTTGGTGCAGCTGGAACGCCATCAGGTGACATTCCAGTGGGTGAAAGGCCATGCGGATAACCCGGGAAACGAACGCTGTGATGAACTGGCAAGAGGCGCTATCGCTGCAGGAAATCTGCTGGAGGATGAAAATTATCAAATGCCCTAAAATACTGGCTTTTCTTGTCGTACAATGTAATATAAATGAAAACTCTGCAGGGGAAATATAGATTGACACTCTTAGAAATATATGGTAGTATCGGGATGTAACAAATTTTTATTTTTTTTCCAAGTAGGAGGATTTCATCAATGAAAAAAGGTACAGTAAAATGGTTTAACGCAGAAAAAGGTTTCGGTTTTATTTCCGTTCCCGGCGAAGATGATGTATTCGTACATTTCTCCGCAATCCAGGCTGATGGTTACAAAACTCTGGAAGAAGGTCAGGAAGTAGAATTCGAAGTAGTACAGGGTGCAAAAGGCCCTCAGGCTGCAAACGTAGTAAAGGCTTAATCAATCTTATTTATAGTCCGTTGATGCAGTTTTGCATTGAGAAATATAATATAACATCGGTTAGTCACAAGAGCCCCGCGGTATGCCGCAGGGCTTTTTTGTGCGAAAAATCGCGGAAAATAGACATTTTTTTCCGTACATTGATTGCATCAAAACTACTGCTGTGATAAAATACTATGATGTACGTATGAAAAGTGAATGGAGATGGAGAATTTAACTTATGAAACAGAGAATTGAAAACATTAGAAATGTTGCCATTATTGCTCACGTAGACCATGGCAAAACCACACTGGTAGACCAGATGCTGCGCCAGAGCGGGATCTTCCGTTCCAATCAGGTGGTACAGGAACGTGTGATGGACAGCGGCGATATCGAAAGAGAACGCGGCATTACCATTTTGTCTAAGAATACTGCCGTACATTACGGCGATACAAAAATCAATATCATTGATACACCGGGCCACGCGGACTTTGGCGGTGAGGTAGAACGTGTACTGAAAATGGTAGACGGTGTTGTACTGGTGGTAGACGCCTTTGAAGGTCCTATGCCCCAGACAAAATTTGTACTGCGCAAAGCATTGGAACTGAACCACCCTGTTGTGGTTTGTGTAAATAAAGTGGACAGACCTGAAGCACGTCCCGCAGATGTTGTGGACGAAGTTCTGGAATTGTTTATGGAACTGGACGCAAATGATGACCAGCTGGATTCTCCTTTTGTTTTCGCGTCTGCAAGAGGCGGCTATGCTTCCGAAGACCCCGAAGCAAGAGAAGGGGATATGAAACCCCTTTTTGAAGCCATCATCAACCATATTCCCGCTCCTGAAGGCGATGTGGAAGCGCCTTTGCAGGCATTGATCTCCACCATCGACTACAGCGAATATGTAGGCAGAATCGGTGTTGGTAAAATTGAAAACGGTACCATCCGTGTCAACGACGAAGTGGTGGTATTGAACATGCACAATACAGAAACACAGAAAAAGGTTCGTATCACAAAGCTGTATGAATTTGACGGCTTGCAGCGTGTGGAAGTGAAAGAAGCAAGTGTAGGCAGTATTGTTGCCCTCAGCGGTATCGAAGATATCATGATCGGCGACACCATTTGCTCTCCTTTGAAGCCGGAAGCACTGCCCTTTGTAAAAATTTCCGAACCTACCATTTCCATGACATTCTCCGTAAATGACAGTCCTTTTGCGGGAACAGAAGGGAAATTCGTAACATCCCGTCATCTGCGTGACAGACTGTATAAGGAACTGAACACAGATGTCAGCCTGCGTGTGGAAGATACAGACTCCATGGATGCTCTGAAAGTATCCGGTCGTGGGGAACTGCATCTGTCTATTTTGATCGAAACACTGCGCAGAGAAGGCTATGAATTCCAGGTTTCTAAACCAGAAGTTCTTTTCCATGAAATCGAAGGCAAGAAATGTGAGCCTATGGAAGCGGTTACCATTGACGTACCCGAAGAATTTGTTGGCAGCGTCATTGAAAAACTGGGCGGCAGAAAAGGTGAAATGACAAATATGTATCCCGCGAAAGGCGGATACACTCGTCTGGAATTCTCCATCCCTGCTCGTGGTCTCATCGGCTACCGCAGCGAATTTATGACAGATACAAAAGGTAATGGTATCCTGAACTCCGTATTTGATGGTTATGAAGCATATAAAGGTGAAATCCCCACACGTTCTCAGGGTTCTTTGGTTGCTTTTGAAAGCGGCGAAGCCATCACTTATGGTCTGTATAACGCCCAGGAAAGAGGCGATCTGTTCATCGGTGCCGGTGTAAAAGTTTATGAAGGTATGATCGTCGGCAGAAACGCGAGAGCAGACGATATGGATATCAATGTATGTAAGAAAAAACAGCTGACCAATACACGTTCCTCCGGTTCTGACGAGGCGCTGCGTCTGACACCGCCCATTCAGATGTCTTTGGAACAGTGCATGGAATTCATCAGTGATGATGAATTGCTGGAAGTAACACCTGTGAGCCTGCGTATGCGGAAAAGAATCTTGGACTGCAACCAGCGCAGAAAATTCAGAATTCACGGGAAATAAACATGTTATGACAATAATAAGAGGTGCGATATGGCGGCAAGAACGAAAGGAAAAAGTTCATTTGTAAAACAGGCGGCGATTCTGGCATCGGCAGGGATGCTGGTGCGCTTTCTGGGCTTTGTCTATCGTCTGCCCTTGACTAATATGCTGGGGGATAAAGGAAACGGCATTTATGGTATGGGGTATTATATCTATACCTTTTTGCTGATTTTATCCTCCGCAGGTCTGCCTGCTGCCATTTCCAAACTGGTTTCCGAACGCTTGGCACTGCGGCAGTATCGCAATGCCCATAGAGTATTCCAGGCATCTTTGGTTGTTTCGGCTTCGCTTGGCACACTGTTTGCTGTTTTGATGGCATTGACAGCCAGACAACTGGCGGCAATGGTGGATACACCTGACAGTTATTACTGTATTTTGTCCCTTTGTCCAACACTGGTGATCGTTGCCATCATGTCCGTTTATCGCGGATACTTCCAAGGTATGAATACTATGGTGCCCACAGCCATTTCCCAGATTGTGGAACAGATTTTTAACGCCTTTTTCAGCGTGTATCTAGCGTATATCTTCTTAGGGATGTTTATTCCAGAAGGGGAAACGAAAAATATCCCCTTGGGGGCAGCCGGCGGTACCATGGGTACCGGTATCGGTGCGCTGGCAGGTTTGATTATTGTGTTCATCAGTTATATGATGATTCGTCCTTATCTGGTGCGACGGGCGAAAATCTGCCGTCAGCCTTATGAAGAAACCAGAATAGAACTAGTGAAACGGCTCATAGGCACAGCTTGGCCTATTATTGTTGGTACAGCTGTATTCAGCATGACGAACCTGATTGATATTGGTATGGTTATGCATATTCTGACAAATACGGGCTTTTCAGAAACAGAAGCAACAATCCTGTATGGTCAGCTCTCCGGGAAATATGTGACACTGACTACACTGCCGGTTGCCATTTCTTCATCTATTGCCACGGCAGTACTGCCCAGCATTGCGGCATCCAATCGTCTGGGCGAGCGAAAACAGGTGAATCGGAAAATGAATCTGACCATGCGTATTTCCATGATCATTTCCGTGCCCGCGGCAGTGGGTATTGGTGTGCTGGGACCCCAGATCATTGCGATGCTGTTCCCCAAGGCTTCAGACGGCGGTATTTTGCTGACTGTTGGCGCGGTTTCCATTATTTTTCTGGCTTTGTGTCAGACAGCTACAGGGATTTTGCAAGGTATTGGACACATCAGGGTACCTGTTGTAGGTGCGCTGTTGGGTGCGGTGATGAAAGTGATCCTCAACGCAATTTTGATCCCCATTCCTGCGTTGAATATCATCGGTGCCGTGTTGTCTACCACAGGCTGTTATGTGGTTGCGTCTATCTTTGATGTCTATATGCTGTCACGGATTACGAAGGTACGTTTCGACTTTAAACGTATTTTGGTAAAACCAATCCTTGGCTCCGTTGTCATGGGCATCGCCGCATTGGGCGTATACTATGGTCTGTACCATTTTGTGCCCAGCAATACTCTTTGCACACTGGTTGCCATTGTATTGGCAATGGTAGTTTATGGCGTGATTATGCTGATCATTGGCGGTATTCAGGAAGAAGATTTGCAGTCCATTCCTATGGGCGGCAGACTCATCCGCCTGAGCAAAAAAATGCATTTGATGTAAACAATGGCTCTTTTGCCGGAAGGCAAAAGGGCTTTTTTGTATATGGTTTTTGTGCTATAATAGAAGTAATTGTTTTTGGCAGAAAAAACGAAAGAAAGGAAAATATTAAGAAAAAATTTACGAAAAAAGAGGTGAGAATATGTTCGATATTGCGGAGGAATTGAAGAAACTCCCACAGAAACCCGGTGTATACCTGATGAAAAATGAAGCGGGAGAAATCATCTATGTGGGGAAAGCCATCAACCTGCGGAATCGGGTGCGTCAGTATTTCCAAAGCAGCCGGAACCATACGGCAAAGACCCGTACCATGGTGCCCCATATCAAAGAATTCGAATATATTGTCACCGATTCGGAAATGGAGGCTTTGATTCTGGAGTGTACTCTCATCAAAAAGCATAGCCCCCATTATAATATCATGCTGAAGGATGATAAGACATATCCTTATATCAAGGTGACGGTACAGGAGGACTTTCCTAGGATTTTTGCCACACGCAGAAGGGAAAAGGATAAAGCCAAGTATTATGGTCCCTTTACGGACGTGCTGGCAATGAAAGAAACGGTGGAAACCCTCCATAAACTGTTTCCCATTCGAAAGTGTAAAAAAGTTTTTCCCAGAGATATTGGGAAGGAGCGTCCCTGTCTGAATTACCACATCGGGCAATGTCTGGCGCCTTGCAGTGGTAATGTGACAAAAGAGGAATATGGTGCCTATGTAAAAGATGCCATGGATTTTCTGGAAGGCAGACATGATGATATCCGCAAACGTATGGAAGGGGAAATGATGGAAGCGGCCGAAAAGATGGAATTTGAAAAAGCCGCAGCCCTTCGGGATAAGATTATGGCTATTCAAAGTGTGGCACAGAAGCAGAAAATGGCAAACATGTCCCTGCAGGAAGCGGATGTCATTGCCTTTGTACGGGCATTTTCTCAGTGTTTGGTGCAGGTGTTCTTCATTCGGGATGGGCAAATGACTGGCAGAGAAAACTTTAATTTGTCCGCACCAGAAGAACAGAGCCGCAGCGAGGTTATGACTGCCTTCGTGGAGCAGTTTTACAGTGGTACAGCCCATATTCCCAAAGAAATCATATTGCAGGAACCTTTGATGCCGGAAGAAGCGCCTCTCTTGGAAGCTTATCTGGCAGAACGCAGAGGCAGCAAAGTCACTGTCACTGTTCCCATCAAGGGGGAAAAACAGAAGCTGGTGGAACTGGCTTATAAAAACGCCAATATTGTCTTTGAGCAGTTTGGTGAGAAAATGAAACGGGAAGAACAGCGTACCAAAGGTGCTATGGAAGAAATCCGTCAGGCACTTGGATTGCCCCAGATGCTTCATCGCGTAGAAGCCTATGATATTTCCAATACACAAGGCTTTGCTTCTGTTGGTTCCATGGTGGTTTTTGAGGATGGTAAGGCAAAATACAGCGATTACCGGAAATTTAAGATTAAAACGGTGGTAGGTCCTAACGATTTTGCTTCCATGCAGGAGGTCATCACCCGCCGTCTGAACCACGCTATCAAAGAGAAGGCGGAGGGGAAAAGCAGTAGCTTTACCCGTTTGCCGGATTTGATTCTTATGGACGGCGGCAGAACACAGGTTCATGCGGCAGAGGAGATTTTGGCGGCATTCAGTATGGAAATTCCTGTTTGTGGTATGGTAAAGGATGACAAACACCGTACCAGAGGGCTGTTTTTTCAGGAAAAAGAAATTTCTATGCCCCTCACATCAGAAGGCTTTCGTCTGGTAACCAGAATCCAGGATGAAGTCCATCGTTTCGCTATCACTTACCATCGAAAGCTGCATCAGCAGCAGTCCCTCCATTCCGCATTGGATGAGATCAAAGGCATTGGACAGGTGCGGCGGAAAGCTTTGATGCGTCACTTTGGTTCTGTGGAAAAAATCGCGGAGGCGGAAGTGGCAGATTTGCTGGAAGTGGAAGAAATGAATATCCCAGCGGCAGAAGCGGTTTACGCTTTTTTCCGGGGAATCGACATAGAAAAAGAAAAATCGGCGGCAGCGCAGTCGGAGTGAAAGGAGTGCGGATATGTATTCGGCATCAATTAAGAAATTTTTGGAACATTTTAATTTGGAAAATATTTTGCCGGAAATCAATTTGGATGGCAGAGTCATCAATCGTAAGGAAGTCAATCGTCCGGCATTGCAGCTGACAGGATTTTATGAACGCTTTGATAATGACCGTGTGCAGATCATCGGGCGGGTAGAACACAGCTATCTGCTGACACTTGATCCGGAACAGCGCAGACAGGCAATCTGTCATTTGTTTGAATATCATATTCCCTGCCTGATCATTTGCAAAAATCTGGAGATTTTTCCGGAAATGCTGTACTACGGCAGAAAATATGGAATTCCTATTTTCCGTACAAAAGACAGCACAACCAATTTTGTGGCAGAATTGATTGCGTGGCTTCATAATGAACTGGCGGAACGGGAAACCATCCATGGTGTTCTGTTGGATATTTATGGGGAAGGCGTGCTCATCACTGGCGACAGTGGTATTGGAAAAAGTGAAACAGCTCTGGAACTGATCAAGCGTGGACATCGTCTCATTGCCGATGACGCGGTGGAAATCAAGAAAATCGCTGACCGTACGCTGGTGGGTACCTGTCCGGAATTGATTCGGTATCTTATCGAACTGAGAGGCATTGGGATCATCAACGTAAAAGAACTCTTTGGTGTCGGTGCGGTAAAACTGAAAAAGACCATTGACCTTGTGATCCGCTTGGAAATGTGGGATGGTACACCGGGAACTTATGACCGCATTGGTCTGGACGAGGAATACATTGAGATTTTGGGGAATAAAGTGCTTTGTAACACCATTCCCATTCGTCCCGGCAGAAATGTTGCCGTGATCTGTGAATCGGCAGCCATCACCAACCGTCAGAAGAAAATGGGAACCAACACTGCCAAGGAACTGGAACAGCGGATTTTGGCAAGTATGCAAAAATCGGAGGAATAAACCATGATGGAAGAATTGAAGAAAAAGCTGTTGGATTTGCTGGGAGAAGAAGGATTTCGCACAGAGGAAACCATGGCGAAACATACGACTTTCAGAACCGGTGGTCCGGCAGATCTGTTTTTGATGCCCCAGAACCGGACAGAACTGAAAGAAAGCATTGCCCTTTTGAGAGAATACAATGTGCCTTATATGGTCATTGGTAACGGCAGTAACCTGCTGGTCGGCGACGGGGGGATCCGTGGCGCGGTAATTCAGCTTTACCAGCGGATGCAGAATATTTCCGTGGAAGGCACAGAAATGACATTGGATTGCGGTGCACTGTTGTCTACGGCAGCGGCACAGGCGGCAGATGCTTCTCTGGAAGGATTGGCATTTGCTTCCGGTATTCCCGGTACATTTGGTGGTGCTGTGGTTATGAATGCAGGCGCTTACGGTGGGGAAATGAAGGATGTGCTTCTTTCCGCAGATGTGCTGACAGCGGATCTGGAAGTGAAAACAATCCCAGTGGAAGAACTGGATTTGTCCTATCGTCACAGTATTGTGCCTGAAAAAGGATATATCGTGCTGGGCGGCAAATTGCGGCTGAAAAAAGGAAATGAACAGGAAATCCGGGAACGGATGGCAGAACTGGCGCAGCAGCGTCGGGAAAAACAGCCCTTGCAGTATCCCAGCGCAGGCAGTACCTTTAAGCGTCCTGAAGGATATTTTGCGGGAAAACTCATCAGTGACGCGGGACTGAAAGGAAAGACCATCGGTGGTGCGCAGGTTTCTGAAAAACATGCCGGTTTTATTGTGAATATCGGTGATGCGACCACAGAAGATATTTTGAATCTGATTGCTTTCTGTCAGAAAACTGTGCAGGAACAGTTTGGCGTCACATTGGAAACAGAAGTGAAAATTGTTGGGGAACGGTAAGAGATACGAAAGAGAGGTGTATCTTGTATGCGGTTTGTAATTGTAACAGGTATGTCGGGGGCAGGAAAAACCTCCGCACTGAAATTTTTGGAAGACATCAACTATTTTTGTGTAGATAATATGCCTCCAGCCCTTTTGCCGAAATTCGCGGAACTTTGTTATGAACAGGACGGCGGGTTTGAACGGGTTGCCATTGGGATCGATATTCGCGGCGGCAAGCTGTTTTATGACCTGTTTTCTGTGCTGTTTGAAATGCAGGAAAATGGTTATGATTATGAAATTCTGTTCCTGGATGCATCGGACAGTGTGCTGATCAAACGGTATAAGGAAACCAGAAGAAGCCATCCCTTATCCAGAAGAGGCTCCATCGAAGAAGGGATTTCCAAAGAACGGGAAATGCTGCGGGAAGTCAAGGCAAAGGCAACTTATATCATTGACACCAGCAATGTTTTGACCAGAGAACTGAAAGAACAGATAAACCGGATTTTTCAGGATAACGAAAAATTTGAAAGCCTCGTGATCACCGTTTGTTCCTTTGGGTTTAAATACGGCATCCCTGCGGACAGCGATCTGGTTTTTGATGTACGTTTCCTGCCAAACCCTTACTATATCCCAGAATTGAAAGAGTTGTCAGGCAATGACAGCCCTGTCAGCGATTATGTTATGAGTTTCGCCGAAAGCCGCGAGTTTTTGGACAAGCTGGTGGATATGCTGGAATTTTTGATTCCGCATTATATCAAAGAAGGCAAGAACAGTCTGGTCATCAGCATTGGCTGCACAGGGGGCAAACACCGTTCTGTAACATTGGCAAATGCCCTCTTTACGGCGCTGGGTCAAAAGGAACATACAGTGCTGCTCAAGCATAATGATGTGGAAAAAGACGCAAAGAGAAAAGGTTGATTGAAAAAGAATGAATGTGGAGAGAAAACCATGACGGAAACTACAAATTTGTCATTTTCCTATAAGGTAAAAGAGGAGTTGTCCGAACATTTTGGGAATGCCCGCCATTGCCAAATTGCGGAACTGTCTGCCATTGTAAATATATGTGGAGGGATTGCCTGTTTTGGTGAAACTTTTTGTTTAAAAATACAGACAGAGAATTTTTTCGTCGCGAAAAAGTGCTTTACATTATTACAAAATACTTTTAATATTAGAGTTGATATATCTGTGCGTTCGGGCGGCAAAAGACGACGGATTTACCTGCTCCTGATTCGTAATGCCGATGATGCGGCACGTGTGCTTATGGCAACGGGAATTTTACATAAGGACAGGGAAAAACAAGTGACTTTTGATCGGATTTATCCGCCTGTGACAGCAGCGGTTTGTTGTCGACGGGCATACCTGCGCGGCGCATTCCTTGTTTCAGGTTCCGTGAACAATCCCGAAAAGAATTATCATTTGGAATTTGTTGTAAACAGCCCGCTTCTTGGGGCTGATCTGCAGGAAATGGTCAATTCATTCGGTCTGGAGGCAAAAACGGTAACGCGTAAGGATCATGAAGTGATATATCTGAAAGAAGGCGAACAGATTGTTGACCTTTTGAATGTGATGGAAGCGCATTTGGCATTGATGGAACTGGAAAATGTTCGGATCGTGAAGGAAATGCGCAACGATATCAATCGTAAAGTGAACTGCGAAACAGCGAACTTGAATAAAGTCGTGGGAGCCGCAGTGAAGCAGCTGGAGGACATTATGTTCATTCAGAGTACCATGGGACTGCAAAAATTGCCGCCGCAACTGGCAGAGTTGGCGGAGGTGCGTTTGCAATATCCGGAAAAAAGTCTGAAAGAACTGGGAAGTTGTTTATCAGAGCCGTTAGGAAAATCCGGCGTAAATCACCGGCTGCGTAAAATCAGCGCCATCGCAGAAACTTTGAGAGAGGGTAAAGGTGAAGTAAAATGACAGAAAAGACAGTTATCATCAAATCAGCACTGGATGCAAGACAAGTAGCTTTCTTTGTACAGACAGCTGGTAAGTTTCAGAGCGATATCCGGATTGCAATCGAAAACAAAAAAGTAAGCGCAAAAAGCATCATGGGCATCATTGCTTTGGAAATGTCAGAAGGTCAGCGTGCAAACATCCTTGCAGAAGGCAGTGACGAAGAAGCGGCTGTAAATGAATTGGCAGCGGCATTATCTTAAACCGGAATTATTTCATTTATTTTTTTATTCTACAAAAGAGCATTTGAGAACTTATAGAAGGCAGCGCTTGTGGAATACGCAAGTGCTGCATTTTTATTGCTTTTTTGCGGGATTTCATATATAATATATAAGCTGTTCCAGCAGCAAAAATAATGTGATGAGATGTTCCTTGCGAAGGACGAAAGTCCCACCATCTCAAAAATAAAAAACAGGGGGTTTTTTTATGCAAAAAAATGGAAACAAAACAAAAATGTTGGCGTACACCGCGTTGGTAGCGGCAGTGTATGCAGTGTTGACTGTAGGCGTTGCGCCTCTAAGCTATGGCATGATCCAGATTCGTTTTTCTGAAATACTGGTGCTGCTGGCTTTTGTGGACAAACGGTATGCACCGGGTCTGATACTGGGCTGCTTCATTGCGAACTGCTTCAGTCCGCTGGGTATGGTGGATGCGATCTTCGGTACTTGCTGCACCGCAGCGGCACTCTATGGCATCACTCACTTCAGCAAAAACTTGTTTATCGCAAGCCTTTGGCCTGTATTCTGCAATGCTTTTCTGGGCGTGGAATACTATCTGCTGCAAAACGCACCACTGCTTTTGACAGCGGGCACCATTGCGCTGGGTGAATTTTTGGCAGTATCTTGTGTGGGATATGTGATTTTCCGTCAGGTTATGAAAAACGGACACTTGGTCAGCCAACTGAAAATTGGATAATAAAGAAAAGGGATAGAACCCAAAAGAGGTGTATCCCTTTTTTTAATGAAAACAGAATGTTCTTTTTTCACCTCCTTCCGGCATAAGGTGAAGGGGGAGGGATGGATATGAAGCGAAAAAAACTGGTGTTGGCAGTTTCCGCGGCGGTGCTCTTGGGTGGATATACCGTAGGCACTTTCGGGCAGACAGAAGGGGATTTGACCCAAAAACAGATAGAAAATCCCAATACAGTGGAAAATAAAGAGGAAATTGCCAGAAGTGTGTTGGAATCCACGGGACGCAGCGGACAATATGACTTGCAGGATTTGGGAGATGTAACGGTGTATCTGGGCAGCGATGTGACGGGGAATCCTCAGGATGCCATCGTCACGGTAAGTTTTGGACCCAAAAATACCGTTGTGGCAGCTTATACCGCCGATGGAAATGTTTATGAGTATACAGGTGATCTGGGGGATTTTTACGGCGTGCAGAATATCCGATTCATCCCTGTGCCGGAACTGAAAAAGGAAATCGTTATTGTGCGGGAACAGGTGAATCAGTCATTAGGGTCTTTTGAGCAGTCAGATATCCTTAGAGGCTATGTTTTTGATGGAAAAGAATATCAGGATGTACTGAATACACCACAGAAAATTGAGTCCAGTTGGAATAACCTGTGGAATAAAGGCGAATTGCAGGAACCAAGTTTGTGGCGGCGTGTGACAGAAGAAACGGAAAGCAAATGGATGGGCGGAGATGAACCATCTCTTACCATCACCCGTTACCAGAGTTATCTGGAATCCGATGATAAAGGCGAAGGAGAAGTACCGGGGGATGATACGTTCCAGGAAAAAGACAGCCGTGTTGTGGTAGAGCGATTTTACTGGTCGGATGAATGGAATCGTTTTATTCTGGATGAAGCGGTAGAAGCAGCCACAGGTCAGCCTGTAGCCATTATCGAAAATCTGGCTTCTTCTCCCTATTTGCTGGCGGATCTGCCGGATTTCAAGGATTATCGTATCGTCCGTAAAGACGGAACGACAGCATATGTAGATGCGGAAGAATTGAAATTTTAATCAGGGAAAGGTATTGACAAATAGGGTTGGAGTGTTATAATAACACTATCAAAAAGGAAAACCTGTGATTAAGAGGAGTAGTTTTACAGACTGCACTTTCAGAGAGTCGTGGATGGTGGGAAAACGACAGTCAGCGTAAAATGAATGGACTTATGAGGGCGGACGAAAGCGTAAGCGAGTAGTAACCGACGGGAACCGCGCCCGTTACCCTGGCGGACTGCATGAATGTGCAGGCAGAGTGGATGAAATCTCATCAATTTGGGTGGTACCGCAGGATAATCAGTCTTGTCCCATAGAAATATGGCGACAGGACTTTTTTTATTGTCGGGAGGGATTTTATGAATCAGACAGGCAGACGATGGCGCAGCCATTGACAAGGTGTAAATATAAAAAGATAACAGAATAATTTGATTTGATAAAAGGAGAGATTACTTATGAAAAAAATGATGGCTTTGGCAATGGCAGCAGTAATGACAATGGCGGCACTCACAGGCTGCGGCGGCAGTGGCAGTGGTGACAGCGCAAACGGCGATGTACCTGTGATCGGTATTTCTCAGTATGGACAGCATGATTCTTTGGATAACTGCAGGAAAGGTTTCCTGCTTGGTCTGGAAGAAAGTGGTTTGGTGGAAGGTGTAGACTATGTGATCGATTACCAGAATGCTGGCTTCGATAACACTATCGCTTCTCAGATTGCCCAGAACTTTTCCGCAAATAACGTAGCTCTGATGTGCGGTATTGCGACAAACTCCGCAACAGCTTGCTACGCAGCGGCAGAAGATAAGAATATTCCCGTTATTTTCACAGCCATTTCTGACCCTGTGGAAGCGAAACTGGACAGCGGCAATATCACGGGTACCAGCGATAAACTCCCTATCGAAGAACAGCTGAAACTGATTCGCGCTTTGCAGCCCGATGCAAAAACAATCGGTATCCTTTATACCACAAGCGAACCCAACTCTGTTTCCGCAGTGAAAGAATATCAGGCAAAAGCACCTGAATACGGTTTCACCATCGAAGCTATCGGTGTGATGCAGCAGTCTGAAGTATTGCAGGCAGCAGATACCATGATTTCCAAAGGCGTTGACTGCATGACAAACCTGACAGACAACAATGTGGTAGGTGTTTTGACTTCCATTCTGGAAAAAACAAATGACGCAGGCATCCCTGTATACGGCAGTGAAATCGAACAGGTGAAAAAAGGTTGTGTGGCATCCGCCGGTATCGAATATGTAGCGCTGGGCAAGAAAACTGGCGCAATGGCAGCAAAAATCCTGAAAGGCGAAGCAACAGCGGAAGAAATGCCTTATGAAACCATTACAGATTATGAAACTTACATCAATCCCGGTGTACTGGAAACATTGGGTCTGACTGTACCCGAAGATATCGCAGCGGAAGCCATTGATGTGACCGCTGAATAAGAAATAGGCAAGAGAGAGGGTTTTCTGTTATGAATGCAATGTTGGAATTATGTATCAGCACGTTGACACAGGGCTTTATCTATGCCCTGTTGTCCTACGGCGTATATATCACTTATAAAATTTTGGATTTTCCCGACTTGACAGTAGACGGCAGCTTTCCTCTGGGGGCAGCTGTAACAGCCATTATGCTGGTTAAAGGCGTGAATCCTTTTGTGACACTGCTGGCGGCTCTTTTCATTGGTGCTGTAGCAGGTTTTGTGACAGGCTTTATCCATGTAAAACTGGGCGTCAGAGACCTGCTGGCAGGTATCATCACCATGACAGCGTTGTTCTCCATCAACCTGCAGATTGCCGGTTCCAACTTGGCAATTGAAAGAAGCATTGACACCATCTTCACTTCCGGTCCCATTATGGCAATCATGGGCAACAGCTCCTTGATTTATCGGAAATTTGTAGTGGCTCTGATTCTGGCAGTGGTTGTGAAACTGATTCTGGACTGGTATTTGAAAACAAAAAGCGGTCTTTTGCTTCGTGCCGTTGGGGATAACGCCACACTGGTCACAACATTGGCAAAAGATAAAGGCAATGTGAAACTCCTTGGTTTGGTCATTGCCAATGCATTGGTTGCCCTTTCTGGCGCAGTTGTTTGTCAGGAACAGCGTGCCTTCTCCAGTACCATGGGGACTGGTCAGGTGGTATTTGGTCTGGCAGCAGTTATCATTGGTACCACACTGTTCCGCAAACTCAGCTTCTTTAAGGCAACAACAGCTGTGCTCATCGGCAGTGTGTTCTATAAGGCTTGTATCCAAGTTGCAATCAGTCTGGGTCTGCCTGCAAACCTGCTGAAACTGGCAACAGCAGTATTGTTCCTGGTAGTTCTCGTACTGGGCAACAAACAGAAAGGCGGCGAAGATCGTGCTTGAACTGAAACATATCAAAAAAGTATATAATCCGGGCACTGTCACAGAAATGTGCCTGTTTGACGATTTTAATCTGACCGTAAAAGACGGGGAATTTGTTTCCATTGTTGGCAGTAACGGCAGCGGCAAAACCTCTATGCTGAATATCATCTGCGGCACCATCCCCATTGAAGGGGGACAGGTTCTCATTGGCGGCAAGGACATTTCCAAAATGAAGGACTTCCAGAGATACCGCACCATCGGTCGTGTGTATCAGAATCCTTCCATGGGTACATGTCCCAATCTGACCATGCTGGAAAATATGTCTTTGGCAGATCATAAAGGGAAACATTTTGGTCTGGGCTTTGGTATCAATAAAGCAAGAGAAGATTATTACAGAGAACAGCTTTCCATTCTGGGACTGGGGCTGGAAGATAAAATGCATGTAAAGCTGGGGGCACTGTCCGGCGGTCAGCGGCAGGCGGCATCCCTCATCATGTCTACATTGACACCCATTGAATTTCTGATTCTGGATGAACATACAGCGGCGCTGGACCCCAAAACAGCGGAAATCATCATGGAATTGACCCACAAAGTTGTGGAAGAAAAGAAACTGACAGCCATGATGGTTACCCATAACCTGCGTTATGCGGTAGAATACGGCACTCGTTTGATCATGATGGACAAAGGCGGCATTGTCATGGATAAAGCCGATGAAGAAAAGAAAAACACCAATATCGACGATATTCTGGATGTATTTACTGCCATCAGTATCGAATGCGGTAACTAAATAGAAAACAAAAAAAGAAAGGATTAGGGGCATCTTCATAAGAAAACAAAGAAAGCCAAAATCCTTATCATAACAAAGGATTTTGGCTTTCTTATTTTATTAAGATTTTATTTGTTATGTTTTCTTATGGAGACAGCCGTCGCAATTCCCCTTAAGAAATCAA
>JALFWW010000019.1 GCA_022786605.1 Clostridia bacterium
AAATCCTTGTCCATGAAGCGGTCAAAAGTGAGGACGGAAGCCGGGAACAGGAAGTGGAAATCTTCTACCGCTTTATCGGCAAAATCGAATGACACATCTTGAGATACCCAACAATATCTTTAACTAAGGGAAACGGGGCTGGGATGTCCGGATATTTCCATGCTGCCGTCCCTTTCCGCACTCTTTGGGGTGCCCATCGAAAAACTGCTGGCAGGCAATCTGCCAACATCATTTCTGGAGGGAAATATGAAAAAATCAAAATATTTTGTCTGTCCCCACTGCGGCAATCTGACTTTAACCACAGGGGACGCTTCTATCACCTGCTGCGGACGCAGTCTGGAACCCATGACAGCCAAAAAGGCAGAGGAAAGTGAAAAATTCCATGTGGAAGTCATTGAAAACGACTGGTTCCTCACCACAGACCATCCCATGGAAAAAGAAAATTACATCTCCTTTGTGGCATTTACCACAGGGGATAAAGTGCAGATTTATAAACAGTATCCCGAATGGGACTTACAGCTGCGGATTCCCAAACGTGGACATGGTACCTTATTCTGGTACAGCACCACAAAGGGATTTTATTTTCAGTATCTTTGAAACAAGCCTCCTTCAGGGCAGCTTCATAAGAAAACAAAGAAAGCCAAAACCCTTATGATGATAAAGGATTTTGGCTTTCTTATTTTTTCAAGATTTCATTTGTTATGTTTTCTTATGAATACAGCCGTCGCAATTTCCCTTAAGAAATCAAGAAAACGAAAAATCAATGTTTTCTTAAGGGAAAGTTGCTTTCGGAGGCTTCTTTTTCGTTTTTCTTCCTGTCCCACAAAGACTCACTCTCACAGACAATATCATATCCATACAGCGGCAAAAGCGGCTTCTCTTTCCGGAAAACAAGAAAAAAGCAAGGTTTCCATATGGGTCAGTTCTATGATTTTATGATATGATAAATAAAAATCATAGAACTGGAGGTGAGGTCCGTGAAAGGAAATCGTATGGTTCATGGGCGTATTCTGGATTACGCCTATGTGGACACAGATACCCTATTTCGGGATTTTCATATTTCCAAAGAAGGCTACAGCGATGCTCAGGCTGAAGAAAGCCGGCTGCGGTATGGCAAAAATATTTTGTCCGGCCGCGCATCAGACACAGTGCTCTATCGCCTGCGTCGGGCTTTCATCAATCCATTTGCCATCATTTTGTTGATACTGGCAAGCATTTCCTTTGTGGTGGATGTGCTTCTGGCATCCAATTTCAGCCGCAATATGACCACTGTCATCATCATTTTGTGTATGCTGCTCATCAGCGGCATTGTACGTTTCATACAGGAAATGCGGGCAAAACATGTTTCCGATCATCTGACAAGAATGATCTCTTCCAACGTCATGGTACACAGAAACGGAAAATGGACAGGCATTTCTTCCACAGAACTTGTTGTAGGCGATCATATCCGGCTCTTTGCCGGTGACCGTGTTCCGGCAGATATTCGGCTGACTGTCGCAAACGATCTGTTTGTTTCCCAATCGGTCATCACAGGAGAAAGTGCCGTACTGGAAAAACATTCCAGCATCCTGCAGCAGGGACAGGCACGATCTTATGGAGAATACAGCAATATCGCCTTTATGGGTTCTTCCATCACAGGCGGTTTTGGCGAAGGCATTGTGCTGGCTGTAGGGGAAGACACCGTTTACGGCGGCTTCTCCACATCAGAATCCCCTTTGAAAAACGGCTTTGATCGAGGGGCAAACTCCATTGCGTGGGTACTCATCCATTTTATGACCGTTTTGATCCCTGTGGTTTTCATTGCCTGCGGACTGACAAAAGGCAACTGGTTTTCCGCCTTTTTATTTGCCCTGTCTGTGGCTGTAGGACTGACGCCGGAAATGCTTCCCATGGTCATCAACGCCTGTTTGGCAAAGGGCAGCGCAGCCATGGGGAAAAAACAAACTGTTGTCAAAAACATCAACGCCATGCAGGGGTTTGGCAGTATGGATATTTTATGTGTGGACAAAACAGGTACTCTCACCGGCGATGTCATTTCTCTGGAGTATTACATGGATGTTCTGGGCAACGAAAGCGAAAAAGTGCTGGATCTTGCCTATTTGAACAGCCTTTACCATACAGGCGTCAAAAACCATCTGGACAGCGCCATTTTGAAGTGTCTGGAAATGCCGGGACACGAAGCCCATTTTCAAACATTGGCAGCGCAGTATAAAAAGCTGGACGAACTTCCTTTTGACTATGAACGGCGATTTGCCAGTGTTCTGGTGGAAAACGGTCAGGAGCATCTGCTCATCATCAAAGGCAGCATCGACGAAGTGTGCCGCCGCTGCAGCCATGTGGAATACAGAGGATGCCGCAGTGCCATGGATGCACAGAGCAGTGCCAGTGTTCATGCCATTGTAGACGATATGCTGGAAGACGGCATGAAGGTTTTGGCAGTTGCTTACAAACCCATGACTCAGCCACAGCTGACAATGACGGATGAGCAGGACTTCATTCTTCTGGGGTATCTGGCATTTTTCGATGCTCCCAAACAAACTGCCGCCGACGCTATCCATAAACTCCAAAAACTCCATGTGGACATCCGTGTACTTACGGGCGATCAAAGGGATGTGGCTGTTTCCATCTGCCGCAGGCTGGGTATTGACACCGCCCAGACACTGACAGGCAGCGATCTGGAAAAACTCACCGATGATGAACTGCCCATCAAAATCGAACATGCCACCGTATTTGCGGAACTTTCTCCCAAACAGAAGGTCCATGTGCTGCAGACATTGCAGACCAATGGTCATACAGTCGGTTTTTTGGGGGACGGTATGAATGATCTGCCTGCCATTGTGGAATCCGATGTGGGCATATCTGTGGATACCGCGGCGGAAGCTGTCAAAGAAGGCGCTGACGTGATTTTGCTGAAAAAAGACTTAAATGTATTGGAAGAAGGGATCAAAGAAGGACGAAAAGCCTTTTCCAATGTATCCAAGTATATCAAGATCACCGCCTCCTCCAATTTCGGCAATATTTTTTCCATTGTCATTGCCAGTGTGCTGCTGCCCTTTTTCCCTATGACCTCTGTGCAGCTGCTGCTGCTGAATCTGCTGTATGACATTCTTTGTCTTGTCCTTCCATGGGATCATGTGGATGAGGACACCTGTTCCCAACCTCTGGAATGGTCCGGCAGGACACTGGGACGTTTCATGCGTTTTTTCGGCCCCATCAGTTCCTTTTTTGACATACTGACATTCGTGTTTCTATTTTTCGTCCTGTGTCCCGCTGTCTGCGGCGGCAGTTTCTCCGCTCTGGCACAAAACGATGAACAGCTTCGGTTCATTGCCCTGTTTCAGACAGGATGGTTTCTGGAATCCATGTGGACACAAGTGCTGATCCTGCATCTTCTGCGTACGCCCCGGGTACCGCTCTTTCAAAGTATGCCCGCCCGTCCCGTGATGCTGGTCACGCTTCTTGGCAATCTTGTCTTTACTGTCCTGACCTTTACGCCGGTGGGGACCGTCATCGGACTGACTGCCTTGCCCCTTCCCTATTTCGGTTTTCTGGCAGTCATTGTTTTGCTGTATCTGCTTCTGGTCACTCTGGCAAAAAGCTGGTATATCCGCCGATACCATGAGCTGCTTTGAGAAAGGAGGAGTCTTTGATGAAAAAAAATGTGGATTTTATCTCTTTGGATTCCTCTCTTTGTAAGTGGCTTTCCGAAAAACTGCGGATTTCTCCGCCGAATACATTGGCGGCAAAGGAACTGCTGGAAGGACTGACAAGTTTGATGGAAGGCAGGACGCGCACCCTTATGGTGGAACTGGACACAGAGCAGACCTCTGTCCCCGAAAGCAATTTGCTCCGCTGCGGCGCTCTTTCCATAGACCTGCGGCTGCGCAGAGTCAACAGAGATGGAACAGAAATTTCATTGACACCCAAAGAATTCGATATTCTGTACTTTCTGGCCCGGAACCGTAGGGAAGTCTTTACCAAAGAACATATCTATCAGGCTGTGTGGGAAAACGATTACCTGCTGGATGACAGCAATATCATGGCTTTTATCCGAAAACTGCGCAAAAAAATAGAACCGAATCCTGACGCGCCGGAATACATCCTGACCATTTGGGGCATCGGTTATAAATTCAACGATAAGCTGTAACAAAAAAATCCTTACCAAATCGCAAGAAAATCGCAAGGTTTTGACCATGTGATTTTACTTGCGATTTTTTTATACTGATGCAGAAAGAAGGGAGGCGGTATTTATGACTTACATTGATTTTATGATGAGAATCCTGCTTTCCATTGTCCTTGGCTTTTTCATCGGTTTGGAACGCCAGATCACTGGTCACGCGGCAGGAATCCGAATCAATGTCCTCATTTCCATGGGTGCCTGCCTGTTTCTGCTCTTCCCATTTCTGAATGGGTCAGAGGAGGTATACCGCATTGCCAGTTATATCGTATCCGGCGTAGGGTTTCTTTGCAGCGGCGTCATTTTTAAGGATGGCGGTACCGTACGCGGGCTGAACACAGCGGCAACCCTCTGGTGCACCGCCGCCATTGGCGTGCTGTCCAGTTCCGGTCACTACCTGTTTTCCATTGCCGCCACAGCCATACTGATTCTTTCCAACCTGCTGTTCCGTCCTCTGGCTTTGAAAGTAAAGCCTGTCACCGGCTGGGAAGAAACAGAAAAACTCTATCGCATTTCCGTCACTTGTCAGGAACATCTGGAAGCGGAAATCCGTCTGCGCCTGATCAACGGAAATTCCTGCAAGACCCTGTTTTTAAACCATTTGGACAGTGGGGAAGTGGTTGGTGACAAAGTGGAAATCATTGCCGAATACTGCTCTGTCGGCAAGCCTAAAAATCAGATTCTGGAAGGGATTGTCAGTGAAATCCTGAAAATCCCGGAAGTCATCAGTGCCGGCTGGGAAGTTTTGTAAAGAAATAAATCTTGTGTTCTTTCCCAAGTCCGCACAGCATTCAAATTTTGACACATATATTTTTACGCCAACATCCATTATTGCATCATGGAAGGAGTGAAAGAGATGGATTTTACCTGTATATTTTTCGGCGTTGTTTTTATCATGACCGGCATTTTGTTCGCCTTTGGGAAATGTCATATTCATCTTTCCGCGTGGAAACATATGCCCCAGCAGGAGAAAGAAAACATTCGCATCGGACCCCTCTGCCGCAATATTGGAGGGATCATTGCCCTCAGCGGCATCATTTTTCTGTCCAAAGGACTGCTGCCCGCCTTTGAGAACCGCTGCTTTGTGGCAGCGATGATCCTCTGGCTCATTCTTGCGGGCTTTGATGTCTGGTATATCAACAAAAGCAATCGCTACTGCGTCAAATAAATCCCTCGGCGATTCTGATAGATATTCCATAAGAAATGAGGTGAATGACATGGACGCTGATGGCAGTCCGCGACGACAAAACAGATCACAGGAGGACATGGCGCTCCATGTTTCCAAAGGTCTGTACTTGTCTTGATAATTTCAAGGAGGTAAAAACCAATGAATAAGAAAGAAAATCGTATTGCTGCTCGTCAGGCGGCTGAAAAGGCCGTGATCCGTGACGAACAGAACCGCCGCATCCAAAACGCGGCAACCAATCCCATCAAAACAATTTTGAAAGAAATGCATACCACACTGCGCGGGCTGGAGGCTGAAACCATAACCAGCAATCGCAGCAAATATGGAAATAACAAAGTGACCCATGAGAAGAAAAAATCTCTGGCGAAACGGCTCATGGGCGCCTTTATCAATCCCTTCACAGCTATTTTATGCTGTCTGGCGCTGGTATCCACCATGACAGATATGGTTTTCCCTTATTTTTCCCTGTTTGGCAGTGTACCGGAAGATTTTGACTGTCTGACTGTTGTCATCATACTGACTATGGTCATCATTTCCGGCACCCTGCGTTTTGTGCAGGAATCCAGAAGCGGCAACGCCGCGGAAAAACTGCTGGCAATGATCACCACCACCTGCACTGTTACCCGCAGAGAACAGGTGAAGGCAGAAATCCCCATGGATGATCTGGTCGTTGGGGACATTGTTCATTTGTCCGCCGGGGATATGATCCCTGCTGATCTGCGTATTTTGGACGCAAAAGACCTTTTTGTCAGTCAGGCGAGCCTCACCGGAGAAAGTGAACCTGTGGAAAAAACACCTCATGTATGTAAACAGGAAGAAAGCATCACCGATTACAGCAACATCGCCTTTATGGGCAGCAATGTGGTTTCCGGCAGTGCTACCGCTGTGGTGGTATGCGTTGGGGACAACACGCTCTTTGGGTCCATGGCATCGGCTGTGGCGGGAGAAGCCGTGGAAACCAGCTTCACAAAAGGTGTCAATGCCGTATCCTGGGTACTGATCCGGTTCATGCTGGTCATGGTCCCTCTTGTATTTTTCATCAACGGCATCACCAAAGGCGACTGGCTGGATGCTTTTCTGTTCGGCATTTCCATCGCCGTGGGTCTGACTCCTGAAATGCTGCCTATGATCGTCACCACCTGTCTTGCCAAAGGCGCTGTATCCATGAGCAAAAAACAGACCATTGTGAAAAATCTTAATTCTATTCAGAACTTTGGCGCCATTGACATCCTCTGTACCGACAAAACAGGCACACTGACCCAAGACAAGGTTGTACTGGAATACCACCTCAATGTAAATGGCGAAGATGACACACGGGTACTGCGTCACGCCTATCTGAACAGCTATTTCCAAACTGGCTATAAAAACCTTATGGATCTGGCAATCATCCACAGAACAGAAGAAGCGGAAGCAGAAGACCCACGTCTGCTGGATTTATCGGAACACTATGTCAAAGTAGATGAAATCCCCTTTGACTTCACACGCCGCCGTCTGACCACCGTAGTGCAGGACAAAACAGGCAAAACACAGATGGTAACCAAAGGGGCTGTGGAAGAAATGCTCTCCATCTGCACATTTGCGGAATGTGACGGCAGTGTACAGCCACTGACAGAAGATATCCGCGGAAGAATACTGGCAACTGTTGACGATCTGAACGACAAAGGCTTCCGTGTCCTTGCCATAGCTCAGAAAAGCAATCCCTCTCCTGTAGGCGCCTTTGGTGTCAAAGACGAGTGTGACATGGTGCTCATCGGTTATCTGGCGTTTCTGGACCCTCCCAAAGAATCTACGGCAGATGCCATTCAGGCTCTGAAGGACCATGGGGTAACCACCAAAATCCTCACAGGGGACAACGACAAAGTTACCCGTACCATCTGCAAACAGGTGGGGCTGGAAGTCCGCAACATGCTTCTTGGTTCCGATCTGGAAAAAATGAGCGATATGGAATTGGCGGCAGTGGCAGAAACCACTGACGTATTCGCCAAACTGACACCTGATCAGAAGTCCCGTGTTGTGTCTGTGCTGCGGGAGAACGGTCACACCGTTGGTTTCATGGGGGACGGCATCAATGACGCCGCAGCCATGAAGGCTGCTGATATCGGCATTTCTGTCGATACCGCTGTAGACGTGGCAAAAGAATCCGCTGATATCATACTGCTGGAAAAAGACCTTATGGTACTGGAACAGGGCATCATTGAAGGACGCAAGACCTATGCCAATATGATCAAATACATCAAAATGACAGCGTCCTCCAATTTCGGCAATATGTTCTCTGTACTGGCAGCTTCCGCTCTGCTGCCCTTCCTGCCTATGATGAGCGTGCATCTGATTTTCCTGAACCTGATCTATGACCTGTCCTGTACAGCCATTCCCTGGGACAATGTGGATGAGGAATTCATCGCGAAACCCAGAAAATGGGACGCTTCCAGCGTAGGCAGCTTCATGATCTGGATTGGACCCACCAGTTCCATTTTTGACTTTACCACCTATCTGTTCATGTACTTCGTTTTCTGTCCGCTGTTTATCTCAAATGGTGTGCTTTTCAACGATCTGCCTGCCCACTTCAGCGGCGCGGAACTGGCAATGATGCAGGCGAAATACATCGGGCTGTTTCAGGCCGGCTGGTTTGTGGAGTCCATGTGGAGCCAGACACTGGTTATTCACATGATCCGCACGCCCAAACTGCCCTTTATCCAGAGCCGGGCTTCTGTTCCCCTGACACTGCTGACACTGACCGGTATCACTGTGCTTACAGTCATCCCCTTTACACCCCTTGGCACTGTACTGGGATTCGTCGCACTGCCTGCCGCTTATTTCGCTTACCTGATTCCATGCATCCTGCTTTATATGATACTGGCAACCAGTCTGAAAAAAGCCTATGTACGGCATTACGGTGAACTGCTTTGAGAAATGGAGGTATCTGAAATATGAACTTTACAAAAATCTGGATGGATTTATTCGGCACCACAACATTGCTGGGCATCAATATGGGTTTTTGGGTGGCAATGGCAGCCGTTCTGCTCATCGTCATCCTGATGAATGTAGTATTCTGGGGACTGAAACCACAAAAACAGGTGGATGCCGCAAATCAGCAAAAAACATCCTCTCCTTGATATAAAAAAAGTTTGCCTTTTCTGGCTGCTTCATAAGAAAACAAAGATAGCTGGAATCCTTTGTATATTGTAAGGATTCCAGCTATCTTATTTTTATCCAGATTCACTGAACCATTTTCTTAAGAGGAATGCGCCTGAAAAGTCAAACCTTTTTACAAATCCTTTACAGCAGCCCTTGCACCTGTTCTGTCAGAGCTGTCAGATCGTCTTTATTGGGATGCGCCAATGCTTTCTGGAAATTTTCCAGCATCATATCCCGTTTTGGAGAAGGTTCCATAGCCGCGTAGCGTTCCCGCACCACATCAGGCATTTTTCCCTGACACATGAATGTACCAACAATTTCACAGGATGCAGACACATTTGCCCTCACCCGTTCCAGAATCTGAGCAAAATACGCTTCACTGCCGCCGAAACCTGCGGTACCGAAAAGAAATATCTTTTTGTTTTCCAGCGTCTGCAAATATTCTCCCATCTGGCTGTCACAAGTGCCTTTATCTGTCCAGAATCCCGCAAAGATCATATCCGCGGAGTTTGCGGCAGCATGTGGCGCGCCGCAGTAAACGCAATCCAACGCTGGCAGTGTCTGGCGAATGGCTTCTGCCAGTTTTCCTGTATTTCCTGTTCTGCTGCTGTAACAAATGGCATATTTCATATCATTTCCCGCCTTTCTCATAAATACAATGGGTGCCTTCATGGCGCATCATGCCGCCCAGACAATCTTTGTTGCAGCGGACACACCGTCTGATTTCTTTTTCTCGTCCTGTCAAAACTTTTTCCGGCCACTGAGGGTCTGCTAAGAGCTGACGGCTCATGGCGGCAAAATCGATCCTTCCTGTTTTCAGCTGTTCTTCTACAAAAGCCGGGCTGACAAGTCCACCCACGCCGCAGACAGGCAAGCTGGTATATTGTTTTACTGTATCACAGAACCGCAGGAAACATCCTTCTTCATGGAAATCAGGATGGTTTGCGGGAGGAATGGTATCAGACAACGCCGCATGGTTTGCCAGTGATACATGGAAACTGTCTGCCCCCGCTTTCTCCAGCATAGGTACCACCACCGCCAGTTCGTCTTCCGTAAATCCTGCTTTGCCGTATCTGGGCTGTTCCATGCGCACAGCCAATTTCACATCCATAGGCACATCCGGCACTGCCTTCCGCACCGCTTCCACAGCTTCCAGCAGGAATCTTGCTCTGTTTTCCAGAGAACCGCCATAGCTGTCTGTCCGCTGGTTGAACAGGGGAGAGGCAAAACTGCCGCACATCCTGTCCCCATGAACCTGCATCACATCAAAGCCAGCCTTTTTCGCCAGCACAGCCGCATCTCCAAAAGCACTGGTAATGCTGCGCACCTTTTCCACAGGCATATTAGTAACATATGGACCCACAAGGTCATTGATCATCTGCCGCAGATCATCCTGAGAGAGTTTCCCCTCTTTCACCTGTGGCGCGTACTGCCGCAGCGCTCCAAAATCTGTATCGTCCTGATGGAGCTGAGCACAGATTTTACAGCCGTATTTATGGGCTGTTTCCGCCAATTTTGCGTAAAAAGCAAAGCCGCTTTCTGTATAAAGACTGTTGCCAAAGGGCATGGACAGCACTGGTACATCGCCAATGATGATCATGCCGCAGCCCCCAGCGGCAATCTTTTCCATTCGCTCCAAATAAGCATCATTGGGTACCCCCAATGTGGTAGGGGCAAAAACGATGGGGTTTTTCAAAGTCACATTTCCCAATTTCACAGGGCTTCCAATGGTTTCATACATGACGCATCTTTCTCCTTTCGGCAGCGATTTTTTTCATGGTGCCCATCAGTTCCGCCTTCTGGGACGGTGTCAAATCTTTCAGAACTTCTTCGTCCCACTGGGCAAACAGGTCATAGCTGGCACGGAATGCTTTTTCTCCTTCTTCTGTGAGCGTCACCATTCTGGCGCGGCGGTCAGCGGGATTTTTTTCCTGTACCAGAAAGCCTTTTTCCTCCAGTTTTGCCAGTGTTCTGGCGCAATAGCCTGTATCCATGTGAAGGGCTTCCGTCAGCTCTTTGGGAGAACATTGCGGGTGCTTTCCCGTATACAGAATAAAAAACAGCAGTCCCTGTGTCAGACCCATTTCCTGCAGTTTTTCGTTGCAGAATTCCGTGAAATCTTTCCGCAGAGAAGTCATAAGATATGCAAACGTATCAAACATAACAACACTCCTTTTATTTACTTGACTTTGTCAAGTATATATTATTTATCTGACTTTGTCAAGTATTTTGCTATAAAAAAGGTTACTCCCATTTAGGGGCATCTTCATAAGAAAACAAAGAAAGCTAAAATCCTTATGATGACAAAGGATTTTAGCTTTCTTATTTTATAAAAATTTTATTTGTTATGTTTTCTTAAGGGGAAGTTGCTTTTCAGGAGTTTCACTTTGTCGATTCTCAAAAATAATATCCGCTGCCAAAAAGTTCCGGATCTCCTTCTTGGATCTTCCAGATTCCCTCCATATAAGAACCATGACCAGCATCCCCAAAGCCGGATTTCCAGTACATCTCTCCGGTACTTTTTTCCACCAGAATATAAGGCAGATATTCCATGCCTTCAAACAGGTAATATCCAGCCATAACCTCCTCTGACAAATGCAGAGAATCAATGTCTGCCGCAATTTTTCTGGTGATTTCCGGGTTCACGGGCGTATCCACATGGATGTAGCCCTGTTCTTCCTGAGCTTTCAGACAGGATATGAGGATATTCTTCGCCTTTTCCAGCGCTTCTTCCTCCGTCAGCACTGTTTCCCTGAAATCCACACTAATCAAAGGATTATCCAAAGGCATGACACCTTTTCGCATATATGTCACTTCCGCTCCCAGTGCCTCAGAAACATCCCTCAAGGGCAGCATTTTACTGGTATCCAATGTACTGTCCTTACTGCTGACAGTCAGCTTCTGATTGCCTCTGACCAGCAAAAGACCGTTACCTTCTTCCCGCAGTTCAAAGCCCATATCGTTGATGAGCACCCACAAGGGAACATAAGCTGTATCCTTTGCAATTAACACAGGGGCATCCACATATTTTCCATCACACAGGAGGAAAACATGTTTCTCCCCTTCTTTCAGATCAAAAAGTGGCTCTTCCTCCACAGTGAAACCATATTTCCAGTCCCCGGATTCATAATCTTCATCCGTATTGTTTATGGTGCATCTATATTCCGGCGGGGTCATCTCTTCCTGTTCCGCCCCAAAAACAGGAGTCTGCCAAAGCATGATACAGGGCAATAACGCCGCAAAGCATCTTTTCTTTTTCATGGGGCATCCTCCTTTCCTTGTATTTTCGCACAATATCCTAGTATCATTTTCTCTTTTTCAGGCGAAAAAAACAAGGCGAATCCCATGAAATATATTGACATTTCTTTTAACTTTTTATTACAAAAGTTCATAAATAGAAAAAATCTGCGCAAAAAAGCAAAATTCCCCTAAAAAACATATCAAATAAAAACTTATAAAAATAAGCAAGCTGGAATCCTCCTCTGTATCATAAGGATTTCAGCTTGCTTTGTTTTCTTATGAAAATGCCCTTAAAGAAGGCTCTTGTTCTTTACATATTTTTCAAAATCAGATCTGGAATACGTCTGTTTTGTCTGTCTTTTCCCAAGGCAGATCCAGGTCTGTTCTGCCGAAGTGACCATAAGCCGCAACCTGTTTGTAGATAGGTCTGAGCAGGTCGAAGTTTTTGATGATAGCAGCGGGACGAAGGTCGAAGTTGCGCTGTACCAGTTCTGTGATCTTGTCATCGGAGATTTTGCCTGTACCGAATGTATTTACCAGAATGGAAACGGGTTTCGCAACGCCGATAGCGTAAGCCAGCTGTACTTCACATTTCTTTGCAATGCCGCTTGCAACGATGTTCTTTGCAACGTATCTTGCTGCGTAGCATGCGGAACGGTCTACCTTTGTGGGGTCTTTGCCGCTGAATGCGCCGCCGCCATGAGCAGCGTAACCGCCGTAGGTGTCAACGATGATCTTTCTGCCTGTCAGACCGCTGTCGCCCTGAGGACCGCCGATGACGAATCTGCCTGTAGGGTTGATGTAGTATTTTGTGTTTTCATCCAGCAGGTCTGCGTCGATGACTTTCTTCACAACGTGTTCGATGATGTCCCCACGAATCTGTTCCTGTGTCGCTTCGGGGTCGTGCTGTGTGGAAACAACAACGGTGTCAACACGAACGGGTTTATCATCAACATATTCTACGGTCACCTGTGCTTTGCCGTCGGGACGCAGGTAAGACAGTGTGCCGTTTTTACGCACTTCTGCCAGTCTTTTGGTCAGTCTGTGGCTCAGAGAGATAGGCAGGGGCATCAGTTCTTCTGTTTCGTCACAAGCGAAACCGAACATCATACCCTGGTCGCCGGCGCCTGTGTCAAATTCGCTGTCGTCTTCGCCGGTTTTGTTTTCCAGAGCTTTGTCTACACCCAGCGCGATGTCAGGGGACTGACCATGGATGGATGTGATCACAGAGCATGTTTCGCAGTCGAAACCATATTTCGCGCGGTCATAACCGATCTGACGCAGGGTATCGCGAACGATACCTTCTACATCAACATAAGCGCTTGTAGTGATTTCACCCATTACGAAAATGATACCTGTTGTGGTGCATGTTTCGCAGGCAACTCTTGCCTTCGGGTCTTTTGCCAGGATTGTGTCCAGAATGGCGTCGGAGATCTGGTCACAGATCTTGTCGGGATGTCCTTCTGTTACGGACTCAGATGTGAATAATCTTCTGCTCATAATTTCCTCCAGTTTGTTTTTTTGTATTATCAAGTTTCAGTCGTTCTTTGGGACGCTGTAAAAGGCATAAAAAAAAAGCCGCAGGGCTTTCTCATTCGTACTCATCTTCCGCAAAATATGCGGGGGAATTGGCACCGATGCGTTTCCGCCGGTTGCCGGGTGTCACAGGGCCCTGTCCCTCAACCACTCTTGATAAGTTTCCTTATTGACTTCTGTGGTATTGTAGCAGGTTCCGCCCTGTCTGTCAACGTCTGGACACAAAAATCCCAGTAAGATTCTAAACTTTCCCGATATTGTATAACTTTTTCCGAAATTCCGCGTCCTTTCCATGCAAAACGCCCATAGGATTATCCTAGATATGACTCCATGGCATCCCGCCAAGCCGCCTCCAAACGGCTCAAAGACCATGCCGCGTTGGCTGGACTGGTGGAAGGCAGTTTCACGGCAGAAATGCCTGTCTTTGGAAAAAGATATTTCCGGTAGAGTTTTTCTGCCGTTGCGCCGTTGGCAAAAATGGGGATGTTCCCCGTTTTCTCCAGAATGGGCGTCAAATCCACAGGCACCACATCTTTGATGGAGCTATCACTGCTGCCCACAATGGTGCATTTCTCCACCACATCATAAAGGGCAATGCCGTGGCGCAGGAGCATTTCTGTTTTTTCTTCCTTTGTCACAGGAGTTTCCTCGCCGCAAAGGATAGCAATGAGCTTCCAGAAACGATTTTGGGGATGACCATAATAAAAGTCGTTTTCTCTGGATTTCACAGAAGGCACTGTGCCCAGAATGAGCAAACGGCTGTTTTTGTCGAAAATCGGCGGAAAAGTATGCTGTACGGTGATGGGTTCCATGGAAAAATCCTCCTTTACTGGTTTTGCTTTATGATACGGCTTTTCCCAATAAAAGGCAAGAAAATATTCTTTTTTTCATTACCATAGATTATCACGAAATAAAAGCAAAACGGGAAATTTCATGGTTTCCCATATGAAACTTCCCATTTTCCTTCTCTTTGCGGTTACAGAAAAGTTTGCGATATGTTTTTTTCTGTCCAAATATCATTTCCCTTTCACAGGAGGTTCATTGAGCCACAAAGCGCCTTCCAGCACCTTTGTATGGGTATAACCAAAATGTTTCAATCTCTGCTGGAGGAGATAACTGCGTTTGCCCTTTGTGCAGATGATCAGGATATTTTCGTCTTTGTCCACACCTTCCAAGGGATCACTGACTTTTGCCACATCCACAAAGTGGGCGTCTGGCAGCGCCTGCACCTGCGATACGTCGATGATATACCAGCCTGCGCCTTTGTTTTCCATATATTCCGCAGGAGTCATGGATTCCAGATCACCACTCATTTTATTCAGCAGAATATTCACTGCCGCTGCAAAAGGATGGATGGCTGTGGAGAACGGAGGCGCATAAGCCAAGTCCATATTTTCCAGCTGATCCAGTGTTGCGCCCAATGTGATGGCTGTGACACCGATGTCCACCATTTTATCTACGGCGCCGGGTCCTAAAACCTGAATGCCCAGCAGTTTCTTTGTCTTTTTATCGGCAATGAGTTTTGTGATGAAGTTATCCGCACCGGGATAGTAATGGGCTTTGTCGTCATTGACTGCCACAACGGTTTCCACATCATAGCCTGCCGCTTTTGCTGCCCCTTCATTGAGCCCTGTTCTGGCTGCGTTGAGTCCGGGCAGTTTCACAACAGCTGTACCCAATACACCGCCAAATTCTTTTTCTCTGCCAGCCAGCACTTCAGCCAGCACACGACCTTCCATGTTTGCCGCGGAACCCATAGGCGCCCATGCACTTTCACCTGTCAAACGGTTGGATACCACTGCGCAGTCCCCAGCGGCGTAAACATCCGGCAGATTTGTGCGCAGGGATTTGTCTACGAGAATGGCTCCATTTTTGGCAAATTCCAGACCGGTTTCTTTCAAAAATGCTGTATTGGGACGGATACCCAGAGAAAGCACCACCACATCCGCAGGGATATGCCCTTTGTCTGTCTGTACGCCTTCGGCTTTTTCACTGCCTATGATGCCTTCCATTTTTGTGGACGCGGAAACATGGATACCCACTTTTTCCAGATGTCTTGCGGCATAAGCAGCCAGTTCCGGATCAAAACCGGGCATCACCTGAGGCGCCATATCCATAACAGTCACATCCAAGCCCTGTTCCAGCAGGTTTTCCGCCACTTCCAGACCGATGAAGCCGCCGCCGGCAACAACAGCTGTTTTCGCACCGCTGGCTTTCACATAATTCTTCAGACCTTCCGCGTCATCGGGCGTACGCATGGTGAATACGCCTTTCAGATTGACCCCCTGCAAAGGCGGAACGATGGAGGAAGCCCCTGTGGAAATGACACACGCGTCATAAGGATAGACTTCTTCTTCGCCTGTTGCCAGATTTTTCGCTGTCACGGTCTTTCCTGCCGCGTCCAGTTTCACCGCTTCTCTGCCTGTCAGCACCTTTGCCCCTGTGAGAGCCGCGAATTTTTCCGGTGTGTTGACAATGATCTTTTCCCGTTCTGTGATGACATCCCCTACATAATAAGGCAGACCACATCCAGCGTAAGAAATATCCGCATCTTTGGTGAGGATCAGCACTTCCGCGTCAAAGCGCAGTCGTTTCAGTTTCGCCGCTACCTTTGTACCTGCTGCCACACCGCCTAAAATCAAAACACGCATCATAATCCATTCCTCCAATCCCATTTGTCTGTCGTTTTCTTGGATTCAGTATAGTCCAATTCCCACCATCCTTTCCGTAACTAAGTCACAGGAAACAAGCGCAAATCTCCGTCCTCATGGCATGAAATATGCGTAAAATGATTTTTGCTGCGCTGAAAATTATATTTTTTCTTTCGCAAAAGCCCTTGATTTACGGGCTTTTTTCGTATTGTTCGCCCAATTTTTTCGATTTTTCAAAAAAATTTTCAAAAACTTTGGAACTTTTCAAAAAAAGCCTCCGTCTGAATAAGCGTAACAAACAAAAAACAGAAATCACACAAAATGAAACATAAATTTTTTGATCACAGGAGGAATTGATTATGAAAAAGAATTTGAACAAAGTATTGGCACTGACACTGGCATTCACAGTTGTAGGCAGCACTGCCGCTTACGCGGAAGTGATGAAAGGCGAAACAACCGCAACACCCGTTCCCATCAGCGCGGAAACAAATGATCAGGCAGAAGCATCCGCTTATGTGAAAAACACAGGCAAGATCACAGAAGTAGGCGATACACAGGACGGCAACAAAGTATTCACCATGGACAACGAAAACGGCGGTCTGCGTTTTGTCGTATCCCCCACAACAACCATCGTTGACAGAGAAACAGGCAGCGTGATCACCGCTGACAAACTGACAGAAGGCATGGAAGTTGCTGTCATCTATGGCGCAAACGCTCCCATGGGCATGAGCCTGCCTCCTTACATGGGTCAGGTAACCGCAGTGGTTGCAAACGCTGACAAAGGCTTTGTATCTGTTGGTCTGTTCAATGACGAACTGGTAAACGAAAAAGACCTGCTGAAACTGAACATTTCTGAAGATACTACAATCCTGACCACACTGGGCACAAAGAGCATCCTGAGCGCTGACGATGTAAAAGGCAAAAACGCTGTTGTATTCTACGATGTGACAACAAGAAGCATCCCCGCACAGACAACACCTTCCTTCGTACTGCTGCTGGAAGAAAAAGAAGCTGTGACAGAAGAGAAAGAAGACGCTGCTGTTGACACAAAATCCGTAGAAGCGCCTGAAATGGTAGCACTGCGTGACGCTGCGGAAGCAAAAGGCTACAGCGTAAAATGGCAGGGCAAAACCGCTCCCGTTGTACTGGAAAAAGACGGCATGACCGCACAGATCACACTGGGCAGCACAACTTATGTAGTAGAAGGCGACATGGCAATGACATCTGCCGCTGCTGCTGAACTGACAGACGGCGTACTGTATGTATCCGCTGACGTTGTAGAAAACCTGAAATAATGACCCCTCCTCCCATTGGGAGATGCAAGAAGCCGTACTTCCTTCGGGAAGTGCGGCTTCTTTTTCCGTCATAGACATTTATTTCGAAAAATAACGAAAAACTTTAATAAAATCGCAAAACTATCCAAACAAAAATATGATATGATAATATCATATTAAAAAAATCAATACCGATCGGGGAGGTTAATGATATGGTTTTTTATTTTTCCGGCACCGGAAATTCCTATCATGTAGCAAAAAAACTGGCAGAAGGTCTTGGGGAAAAAATGATCGACATGGCAAGAGCCACACGGGAAGACGCCTATGAGTATACCCTGAAAAAAGGGGAAAAACTGGGCTTTGTATTCCCTGTCCACGCTTGGGCGCCTCCGCAGATGGTGGAACACTTCGTCCAGCGTCTGGAACTGTATTATGAAGAGGAGGTTTATACCTACGCTGTCTGCACCTGTGGGCAGTCCGCCGGAGAAACCATGTCCATTTTGGAGGCTTCTCTCGCGGCAAACGATCTTTCTCTGGACAGCGGTTATTCCGTTGTCATGCCCGACAACTATGCCGTATTATTCAAGGCACCTTCACCGGAAACCCAAAGACAATTGCTCCGCCAGGCAGATGAAGTGGTTCAGCTGATCCTGCGGGCAGTAAAACTGGAGCGAAAAGACTTCTTCCGGGTGAAAAAAGGCAAGGGCGGCACATTCCTCAGCAATGTGGTGAATCCTCTGTTTCGCCGTTTCGCCACAAAAACAAAACCCTTCTATCCCACTGTGGACTGCATCGGCTGCGGTATCTGCGCCTATGTCTGTCCTGCTGGATGTATCAAAATGACGGCAGGTGTTCCCGTTTGGGAAGAAGATCATTGCTACATGTGCATGTCCTGTCTGCAGCATTGTCCCAGACAAGCCATTCAGTATGGCAGACGCACCGCAAACAAAGGACGTTATCTGCATCCCGACTACCGCAAAAAGGAGTGATCATATGAAAAAACATAGATTTCTGGCAGCTTTCACCGCCTGCACACTGCTGGCACTGTCCGCTTTCGGTTCCTTTACGGAAGCCGCCGCTGCTGACAGCCGTACAGAAGCCTTGACCACACAGGCGGAAAGCTACTTCCATTTCCATAAGGATACGCATCATTGGGGCGAGGCAAAGACCTACGTCAGCGCGAAAGACCCTTTTTCCTATGCTATACAGTATCCTGTGACCAATCAGGCGGCTTTGGATGAGCAAATCATCAAAACACTGAAAACAAAGGCAGACGCTTTCGAAACTGCCTACACCAAAGCGGCAGAAGAAAAAGCCGAGGAAAGAACACCCAACAAACACATCGGCGCCCTTATCATTGGCTATGATGCCTACATCACCAAAGACAACATTGCCAGTGTATCTTTTCTGGAAACACGGAAAATAGACGGTGCCTATACAGAACCGGCATCCTGGAGCACCTATCTGTTTGACGCCGCCACAGGCAAAGCGCTGACGGCAAAAGATATTTTCCGGGATTCCTACCGTCAGAAAGCATCCGCTTACGCGCTGGATTATTTCCAGAAGCATGAAACTTACGGCAAACAGCTTTTCGGCAATTATAAAACCATTCTGGCACCGGAAAGTGATGTGTTCAGCACATTTGCTTTGACAGACGATAGTGTGATTTTTTACATCGACAAATATGAAATCCTCCCCGGTGACTGCGGCGCCGTTCGTCTGGAAATCCCCAGAGAGGTATTCAAAGGTTCTTTCCTGACAGACCCTGAGGAAATCATTCCTCCCGTTGTGGAAGAACCTGCCCAGCCCGAAGAAAAACCCGCGGAAACAGGACGTGTCATTGACCCCAACAAGCCCATGGTGGCACTGACTTATGACGATGGTCCTTCTCCTACAGCCACCAACGCCATTTTGGATGTACTGGAAAAATACAACGCAGTAGCTACCTTCTATGATGTGGGCTATCGTGTGGCACAGTATCCCGACGTGGTGAAACGGGAAGCGGCTCTGGGCTGTGAAGTGGGCAGTCATTCCTACGACCACAAGGATTTCAAAAAACTCTCCGCGGCACAGATTCAGAAAGATGTGAAACAGGTCAATGCAGCCTTTGCCAAAGCAGGCGTGAAACCTACTTCTTTCCGTCCTCCTTATGGCAACACAAACGCTACCGTACAGGCAAACATTCCTCTGCCCATCGTCACATGGTCTGTGGATACCTTAGACTGGAAAACACGGAATGTAAACAGCATCCTGAAAGAAGTCAAAGCCGCAGGCAACCTGGACGGCAAAGTCATCCTGATGCACGGCATCTATGACTCCACCGCACAGGCAACGGCGAAACTGGTGCCTATGCTGCAGGAACAGGGTTATCAGCTGGTGACTGTTTCCGAACTGATCCAATACAAACACAACGAAACACCCAAAGCTGGAAAACTTTACGGTTATTCTTATTTCCAGTAAGCCATACATAAAAAAGCGTTCCGCGGAAATGTCCGTGGAACGCTTTTTCTGTTTTAAGATTCTTTTCGATTGATTTCCTCCAGGCTTTCCTGATGGTGGCGCTTCATACAGGCGAATGTTTCCTCACTGATGATATGCTCCATACGGCAGGCATCTTCCAAAGCCGTCTTTTCCGAAACACCAATACGCATAAGTGAAGCGGCAATGACACAATGCCGTTCATAAGTGGCTGTGGCAACTTTTTTGCCTTCTTCTGTCAGCGTGATCTTACTGCGGTCTGTGACAGTGATATAGCCCTCCGCCCGCAGTTTTTTCATGGCATTGCTGACGCTGGGCTTGCTGAATCCTAGTTCTGTGGCAATATCAATGGCACGGACATAGCCTGTTTTCTGCTGTAAGATATATATGGTTTCCAAGTAATTTTCCATGGATTCTCTTGTTTTGATCATTTCCTCACCCCAAACCTAAACTTGTTACTATGGTAACAGAGTTTCCCCAAAGTTACAACCGCAAATACAAAACTTTCTCTTTTCGCAAAAAATTTTACACTTCCCATTGACAATTTCCAGAAAATATTGCATCATAAAGATATGTATACAGGCATCATACACCTGTATATTAAAATGCTTGTTTCTGCGCATTATCGTCCTCTCCTGACGGTTTTGCGTATTGAATCAAACTTTTCATCTCTTCATGTCGTTGTCCCTCCGTACATGGAAAACTCCCCCCAATTCCGTTTTTCATGTATCGACAATGACAGCCCTTTCAAAGGAGGCGGCAGTTTCCCCCCAAAACAAACTGCCGTCTTTTTTGCTGCGCAAAAATGAAAATTCTGTTATCATAAATGTGAGAGAAGGAAGTGATTTTATGCATATCATACCGGAATGCTGGACACCGGAAACCTATAACAATTTTCTTACGGCGTTAAAAGAGGAAACAGACGAAACATACCGCCTGTTCAACGAAAAACTGCTGGCTTCTGAACTGCCCACATTGGGACTGAGACTGCCTTTTCTGCGCAAAACGGCAAAAGCCATTGCCAAAGGCGACCCCAGAGGATTCCTTGCTGTCTGCGGCAAAACATACCACGAAGAACGTCTTCTTTACGGTCTGGTAGCTGCGGAACTGCCTTACGCGGACTTTCTGCCCCACAGTGACAAAATGGCAAAATATCTTGTGGAAAACTGGGCCATCTGCGATACATTCTGTTCTTCTTTGAAAAAGGTACTGTCCCATAAAGCGGACAAAGCCCATTATTTCCGCTACATCTCCGTATATCTGTCCTCCCTGAATCCATGGACCGTACGGGTATGGCTCATCGTCATGCTCCACCATTATCTGACTCCCACCACCATCAATACGGTTCTGACGCGTACGCTGGCAGTGGACTCAGACTTCTATTATGTCCGCATGGCGCAGGCATGGCTTTTGGCAGAAGCATGGGTGAAATTCCCCGAAGAAACAAAAAAAGCTGTCCTTGCCGCTGATTTAGACCCTTGGGTGTTCCGTAAATTCGTACAAAAAGCACGGGAATCCAGACGGGTCTCCGATGAGGACAAAGACTATCTGAAAAGCCTGCTCCCATAAAAACAGAAAGCCCATATTTTTAGCTCATTGCCGAAAATATGGGCTTTTTTTGATGCACTTTCCCCATTGACATTTCTCTTTTTTGTTTCGTACACTGACTTTATCTATGAGATATTGACTTTATAAAGGAGGCGGGAATATGAAAGGACTTCGCAATCAGCCTTGGTATCCCCTTTTGCCATTGGTTCCCGTCCACATTCTGGCTTACTTCTGCAATTTCACAAACTGCTTCTTCAACGCCACCCCTACATTCTTTGGCGTTGGATTCAGCCTTCTTTATGTGGGACTGTGTTTTTACCTGCTGTTCCGTTTTCGGCAGAATACTTTCTGGCTGAAATTCTACGCCATTTTTTCATTGATGTTTTTTGCCAGTCTTTGCGTTTCTTATCTGGAGATTTCCTTTGGAAATGTGGACAGCATCGCTCTTGTCCTCTCCCTGCTGTTTGTGCCTGCCTATTACGGACTGACGGAGATTCTTTATCTGGAAATCATGGTTCCTTGCCTGCTTCTGCTGGAAGGGCTGCTCTGTCTGTATTTCCTCCATAAAAGAAAAAACATATGAAAGCAAATTCCCATTTAGAAAATATTCCTGATACAATTCAGGTAAAAAAATAACCGGAAACCCCTTTTATACGGGGGATTCCGGCTATCTTTATCTTCTTATGAAGATGTAGTCTTACGATTTTGGAAAACTTCTTTACTGAATATCCACCACTTCGTAGCCCGCGTCTGTGACTGTCTGCACCAGTGTTTCATCGCTGATATCTTTGGACAGTGTTACGGTTGCACTTTTGCCTTCCAGACTGACTTCCGCTGTTACACCGTCCAGATCGTTCAGGGCTTTTTCCACTCTGCCTGTGCAGTGATTACACATCATACCTTCAATCTTCAATACTTTTTTCATACCAATTTCCTCCTTATGATTTGATTCTTTCTGTATATCTTCTTTCGGCAAAGCCGTTGTTGTTTTCGCATATTTGGGACGGAACAGCCGCAGTCTGAGGGCGTTCCCCACCACAAAAGCAGAGCTGAAACTCATAGCCGCCGCCGCAAACATGGGATTGAGCTTCCATTCCAGGAAAGGATAGAACACCCCAGCCGCCAGAGGGATACCGCAGGCATTATAGAAAAATGCCCAGAACAGATTTTCTTTGATGTTGCGGATGGTGGCGTGACTCAGTTCAATGGCTGTCACCGCGTCCATCAGGTCGCTTTTCATCAATATAATATCAGCGGATTCCATGGCAACGTCTGTGCCTGCGCCAATGGCAACGCCTACGTCCGCACGCATGAGGGCAGGAGCGTCATTGATACCGTCACCAATCATAGCAACTTTTTTGCCCTGTTCCTGCAAACGGCGGACTTCCCGTTCCTTATCCTGGGGCAAAACTTCCGCAATGACCTGAATATCCAATTCCCTAGCAATGGCTTCTGCTGTCCGTTTATTGTCCCCTGTGAGCATGACCACTTCAATGCCCATCTGGTGGAACGCGTCCACAGCGGCTTTGCTGGTAGGCTTCAACGTATCCGCCAGCGCCACAATACCCAGAAATGTTTCGTTTTCCGCAAAGAACAGAGGGGTTTTCCCTGCTTCTGCCAGTTCCACGGCTCTTGCTTCCCATTCTCCCAGCTGGATGCCTCTTTCTTTCATCATTTTCAAATTCCCAGCCAGAATGTGTTTTCCTTCTACGTCGGCTTCTACGCCCTGACCAGCTGTTGCGGTGAGGTTTTCCGCTTTTTCAAAGGGAACTTCTTTTTCTTTGGCATAAGCAACGATGGCTTCCGCTAAGGGATGTTCCGAAAGAGCTTCCACTGCCGCCGCCTGTTTCAGCAGACGGTTCCGCAGAATGCCTTTTGCCATCACCACATCGGTAACAACGGGCTTGCCTTCTGTCAAAGTACCTGTTTTATCCAGCACTACGGTCTGCACCTGATGGGCGATTTCCAGACTTTCAGCGGATTTCACCAGAATACCGTATTCGGCGCCTTTGCCTGTTCCTACCATGATCGCCGTAGGTGTTGCCAGCCCCAACGCACAGGGGCAGGAAATGACAAGCACCGCAATACCGATGGACAACGCAAAGGAGAAAGGCTGATTTCCAGCCACAAACCAGATGACCGCCGCCAGAATGGCAATGGTGATCACCACAGGCACAAATACGCCGCTGACTTTATCCGCCAGTTTGGCGATGGGTGCCTTGGATGCGCCCGCTTCTTCCACCAGAGCGATGATTTGAGATAAAGTGGTATCTTTGCCGACTCTCGTGGCTGTCATGCGGAAATAACCGCTTTTGTTGACAGTCGCACCGATGACCGTATCACCCACCTGTTTTTCCACAGGGATGCTTTCGCCTGTGATGGCACTTTCATCCACAGCGGAAAAGCCTTCCATGATTTTGCCATCTACGGGAATTCTCTGTCCCGGTTTCACGATGATGGTATCCCCTGTCACCACTTCTTCCACAGGGATTTCCTGTTCCACGCCATCCCGCAGAACAGTGGCTGTTTTGGGCGCCAAGTCCATAAGCTTGCTGATGGCTTCGGAAGTTTTCCCTTTGGAACGGGTTTCCATATATTTCCCCACGGTAATGAGGGTCAAAATCATAGCGGCAGACTCAAAATACAGCTCCATGCCGTAATGATGGGCTGTCATCATATCTCCATGCCCCATAGCGTAAGCCATGGAATAAATGGCAAACACGCTGTAAACCACTGACGCGGCGGAACCCAGCGCAATGAGGGAATCCATATTAGGCGCACGGTTCCACAAAGCCTTGAAGCCCACCACGAAATATTTTTTGTTGATGATGAGGACGGGAATGGTCAAGAACAGCTGTGTCAAAGCGAAAATCATGATATTTTCGTTACCCAGCAAAATGGCAGGCAATGGTGCCCCCATCATATGCCCCATGGAGATATAGAACAAGGGAATCAAAAAACAAAAGGATGCGATGAGCCGCCCTTTCATGTGGTGCATTTCTTCTGCCGCCACATTTTTTGGTGCTTCCTGTGTTTTATTTTCTCCCTGCACCGATGCCCCATAACCGCCGCTTTCTACCGCATGGATAATGTCCGTGGTCCCAAGGGCGTGATCGTCATACTCTACCACCATACTGTTCTGGAGCAGATTTACATTGACACACTGGACGCCTTCCAGCTTGCTGACGCTTTTCTCCACATGGGCGGAGCAGGCAGAACAGGTCATACCCGTTACGTCAAATTTTTGTTTCATGGCATTTCCTCCTTATTTCAGTATTTTGCCCAGCATAGCCACCAGTTCATCTACCTTTTCTTCCTTTTCGGCATCGGTGGCAGCTGCTACCACGCAGCCCTTCAAATGGGCTGTCAAAATTTCTTTATTTGCTTTATTGAGAATGGCTTCCACTGCCATAAGCTGCTGGGAAATATCCATACAATAGCGATTGTCCTCCACCATTTTCAATATCCCATCCAGCTGTCCTCTGGCTGTTTTCAGCAGTTTCGTAATCTTGTCCTTATCTGCACGCATGTTACCACACCTTTCCTTCCACTTTATACCCTCCCCCCTAGGGGTGGGGTTTGTTTCTGAGGATAGTATATCATACCAAAATGGTAGGCGCAATACCTTTTTGATATTTTTCTTTCTTTTTTCCTCACACAGTTGTATGATGGATAGAAAAAAAGGAGGAATACATATGTCCACACAAAACACACCTTTACGCAGAAAAGACCGTTTGAGAACAGAAGCGGAAGCCAGAGCCATTATGGAAAGCTGTGACTTTGCCGTATTATCCACCACCGACAGCGAAAACATGCCTTATGGCGTGCCCGTTTCCGTGGTTCTGGAAGAAAACCGCCTGTATTTCCACTGCGCCAAAGCAGGTCGAAAACTGGAAAACATCCAGCAAAATCTCCATGTCTGCCTGACTTTCGCCAAAGTGCGTCTGGTAGACGGCGAAAATTTCACCACCCGTTATGAAAGCGTCATTGCGGAAGGCACTGCCTCTGTCATAGAGGAAGAAACAGAAAAACGTCATGCCCTTCAACTGCTCTGCCACCGCTACACCCAGCACAGCGATGAAGAAATCGATGCCTACATCCAGCATCACTTTGCCCAGACAGGTGTTGTGCGGGTGGATCTGGAAAGGATTTCCGCAAAAGCAAATGTATAACCTTCTCCTTACAAAAACAAACTTTTTCAAATCTTTCCTAAATTTAACAGAAATCACCGAACAACCTTAACATTCCAAAGGCAAAATACAAAGCGAAAGAAAACAAAATACATTTTTCATAAGCAATTCCCGCCCAAAACAACGCCATCCGAACTGCCGCAGAAAAAAGGCTTTTTCGCCCGTCTGTGCCATCGGATTTTCAAATAGACAACATCTCCCTATCTTCGGGCAATGTGTTTTCATGGCTGTGCATTGCCGTATATACCAAAAAAAGACGTGAACTTGAGGAATCTCTTGTCCACGTCTTTTCTTATTCTCTTATTTTATCTGCCTGCCAGATATGCACGCAGCAGTTCTTCCATAGCTTCATAGCTTTCCATGAAATTCATTTTCCCCCGCAGTTCCGAAGCGCCGGGCAGGCCTTTCATATACCATGCCATGTGCTTGCGCATTTCTCTGACGCCGATATACTCCCCTTTGTAGTCAATGAGCATACGAGCGTGACGCAGGGCTTTTTCCACCCTCTCTTCCGCTGTAGGCTCCGGCAGAAGCTCTCCTGTTTCCAGATAATGCAGGATGCGCTTAAACAGCCAAGGGTTCCCCTGAGCGCCTCTGCCCACCATAATGGCGTCACAGCCCGTGTAATCCAGCAGGGCTTTGGCATCTTGGGGTGTAAACACATCCCCATTGCCAATAACAGGAATGGAAACGGCTTCTTTCACCTGACGGATGATATCCCAGTCAGCTTTGCCGCTGTAATACTGTTCTCTGGTGCGCCCATGGACCGCTACCGCCGCCGCGCCGTTGGCTTCGGCAATTTTGGCGATTTCCACGGCATTGATATGGTCATCGTCAAAGCCTTTGCGGAATTTGATGGTAACCGGCTTATTCTGGCTTTCCACCAGAGATTTTACAATCTGCCCTACCAGTTCCGGTGTCTTTGTGATGGCGCTGCCTTCTCCGTTTTTGACGATTTTCGGCGCAGGACAGCCCATATTCACATCAATGATATCAAAGGGATAAGGCTCGATCTTCTTGCCCATTTCCCCCAGAATTTTGGGATCAGAACCAAAAAGCTGGATAGCTGTGGGGCGTTCCGCCTCCTCCACCTGCAGCAGTTCTGTGGTGTTTTTGTTGTTATATAAAATGCCTTTGGCGCTGACCATTTCGGAATAGACCAGACCGCAGCCCATTTCCTTGCAGAGCAGACGGAACGGCAGGTCTGTGACCCCAGCCATGGGCGCCAGAAAAACATTGTTTTCCAATGTCACATTTCCAATTTTCATTTTCTTCCTCCAACATGCGATTTCTGCCCACTTTCCGGGCTTTTCCTATCCTATCATATCAGAAAAAAACAGGCAAGACCTGAAAACAAAATTTCTGTCTGCCTGTTTTGGATTTACTTGTTTTTGTGATACAGAATTTTCAGACCTTTCAATGTCAGAACAGGGTCAAGAACATCGAAAATCTTACGGTCGGGGTCAATGACTCTTGCCAGACCGCCTGTGGCAATGACCTTCATATCCGGCATATTCAGCTCTTTTTTCAGCTGGTCAATGATATAAATGGTCTGCCCGATATGTCCCAACACCAGACCTGCCTGAATACTGCCCACTGTGTTTTTCACAATGATGGACTTGGGCTTTTTGATTTCAATCTTCGGCAGCTGTGCCGCACGCTGTGTCAACGCGTCCGCGCAGACAGAGATGCCCGGTGTGATCAGACCTGTGATAAATTCGGATTTTTCATTCAGTACGTCAAAGGTGTTTGCCGTGCCATAGTCGATGACCACCGCGGGACCGCCATAAATTTCATTGGCTGCCACCAGATTGACGATACGGTCTGCCCCAACGCCTTTGGGGTTGTCCCGTTTGATGGAGATGCCTGTTTTCATGCCAACGCTGACGATCATGGGCTCAATATTGAAATATTTCCGAATCCCCTGTGTCAGAGAATACATGATGTCCGGCACAACAGAAGAAATGATGACCGCGTCAATGCTGCTTGCCTTTACATCAGAAGTGTCAAAGAGGGAATGGATAAAGATACCTGTTTCGTCTGCGGTTCTGACACCAGCTGTTGCCATACGCCAGCACTTAATGAGTTTATCCCCACGGTATACCCCCAAAACATAGTTGGTATTCCCTACATCAATTACCAAAAGCATGTATATTTCCTCCTAAAATCATCTTCGGTTCCGATTCTTTTCATAAAGCAGGCGCAAGCCCTGCAATGCCAGAACCGGGTCGTACACATCGAAGATTTCTTCGTTTTCATCAATGACTTTCGCCAGACCGCCTGTAGCGATAACTTTGATATTCGGCATATCCAGTTTTTCTTTGATCTGCTGGATGATATAAATGGTCTCGCCGATATGCCCCAGCACCAGACCTGCCTGAATACTGTCCACTGTGTTTTTTGTAATCAGTGTTTCGGGGCGTTTAATTTCGATCTTAGGCAGCTGGGCCGCTCTCCGTGTCAGAGCGTCTGCGCAGATCTGCACGCCGGGTGCGGTGATACCTGTGAGAAATTCACCTTTTTCGCTGACAACGTCGAAGGTTGTAGCTGTGCTGTAATCCACCACAATGGCAGGGCCGCCGTAAAGTTCATAAGCCGCCACCAGATTGACGATACGGTCTGTACCCATTTCCTTGGGATTTTCCATCCGCAGATTGATGCCTGTTTTCATGCCGGCACGAACCACCATGGGTTCTCTCTGCAAGTACTTGCGGATGCCGCTCAACAGGGAATACATCACGTTTGGCACTACGGAAGATACCACAACGGCATCAATTTCTGAAATATCCATACCGGAGTGGACAAACAGCATCCGCAGCAGCATACCTGTTTCATCAGAAGTACGGCTGCTGAGGGTGGAAAGCCGCCAGTTTGCCACCAGCTTATCCCCGTCAAAGACGCCCAATGTGCTGTTGGTATTGCTTACATCAATGACTAAAATCATGCTTGATCTCCTCTGTTCAAAAAAAATACCTTTCTCAAAAAACGGCACGGGAACCCGTTCCCGCGCCGTAAAAACATCATTTCTATTTCTTTCTATTATACCCGTCTTTTATGTACAGCTTTGCTCAAAGCCTTGGAAACGATACCACCTGCAATACAGCTTGCGGGCATTTCCAACGCACCATTGACACCTACGAACAGTACCACGAATACTAAGGGATTTACATTGCCGAAGGTCTGATTCATACTCTGGATATAATCTGTGTTCCAGAACAGCAGCACCAGTGTACCCATGAAGAACAGGGTGTTCAGAAACGCTGCCAGAAAACCGCCTGCGAAATAACTGAAGGTATTGGTGCGATCTACTTTATGGATCAGCTGGAACAAAACACCGGTGAGCCAGCCCATAAGCGCACGGGTGGGCACACATACCAGAAAGGTATACAGTGGGCTGATGCTGAACAACGCGCTGGTGAAAGCGCTGGGAGCTGTCAATACCTGATAAAAGCTGGTTGCGCCAAAGACAAGTCCCAGCCACAATCCTGCCTTGGGACCGATGATCATGGCGCCGATGGCTACAGGGATCATCATCAGGGAAATGGAAAGCCCCAATGTACGGAAATATCCCAGTGGCGTGAAGGACATAACGATGAGGATCGCTGTCATCAGACCAATGCTGGTCAGTTCAGCAACAGACATCTTGCTTTTGGCACGCACACTTCCGTTAGTAGTTTCCACCACGCAGTCAGAGGCGGCAATGACTTCCGCTTCCACGGGTTTGTTTACAACTGTTTCACTCATATTCATTTGCTCCTTTCATTCTCATTCTTATAAGATATAAGATGATATGGAAAATAGTAACCGTTCCGCTTTCGGCACAGACGCAGTACATTTGTCCACCTCCGGGACATAACATCTTCGGCTGTTTTCCTGCCGTTTCGCGTAACCACCATACATTATAACAGCAAATGAAAGGATTGCAATATTTTTTTGTGTTTTTTTGTTATTTTTTATACAAACTATCAGGGATTGTATTCCTTTTCTGCCTTTTTCAGCAATTCTTCTTTGATCTTTTCCCCTTCTTCTGTAAAATATACCGCATACCACAACTCCAGAGCCTTCAGAAGTTCCTTCTTTTCCCGCTGGAGGCGTTTGATTTCCAGTTCCGCGCCGATATCGTCAAAATCGAAATCGTCCTCCTGTTTCACTGTTTCAAAATACAATTCCCCATCTTCATGAAAACCCATCAGAAAGGTACAGCCCAGTTTCTGGGCCAATACCACACAAATGACCCGTACTTCTTCCTGAATGCTCTCGGGAAGCGCCTGAAACTCCGGCTCCAAAAAATATTTCTGTTCTGCATAACTGGCTGCCGCCAATACTTTTCTTTCCATCAAATCACTCCTCGAATGGACACTTCTCCTGAAAATACCACTTCTTCTTTCCCGTTATCCGCCCGACGCACCAAAAGTTCTCCCTCCGGTGTAATGTCTAAAGCCTCAGCGAAAAACGGCTCTCTGCCCAGCACATGGACTTCCTTGCCCAATGTGATGCAGTGTTTCCGATAATCCTCCAGCATGGCTGTAAAACTGCCTGTCCGCAGGAAGGTCTCATAATGCTCCTCCAGCCGTTCCAGCACTTTATGCACCAAACGGCGGCGGGAAACGGTCTTACCGCATTCCAGATACAAGCTGGTGGCAATCTCCGCAATTTCCGGCGGGAAAGACGCTGTATTGACGTTGATGCCAATACCTGGGATGACAAAATGTACCTGACTCATTTCACAGTCCATTTCCGTCAAGATTCCCACAGCTTTCTTGCCATTAATGAGAATATCATTTGGCCATTTGATGCCAGCGGAAAGACCTGTTTCCGCTTCAATGGCTTCTGCCGTTGCCAATCCGCACAAAAGGGTCAGCACAGATGCCTCCGCAGGCATAATCTGTGGACGCAGTACCAAACTCATCCAGATGCCTGTACCCAAAGGGGATTCCCACACTTTACCCCGTCTGCCACGACCGGCTGTCTGTTTTTCCGCAATCACCAAGGTGCCTTCCGGCGCACCTTCCAGCGCCAGTTCTCTGGCACGGTTGTTTGTGGTATCTGTTTCCTCATAGAAATAAATGGACTGTCCCATGGTTTTTGTTTTCAGTCCCTGTTCCAGTTCCCGTTTGTTGTACATGGTCTCGGGATTGGTGAGCCGATATCCCCGATTTGTCACCGCCTCAATCTCATAGCCTTCCTCCCGGAGCTTCTTGATGCCTTTCCACACTGCCGCTCGGGTGATGGAAAGTTCTTTGCCAATATCTTCCCCCGAAAGGAACCCTTCCTGCCGCCGGAGCAATTCCAAGATGCGATACATATCCATGCCTCCTTTCCGGCTGTAAAACCGCCGTAACTGCAAACGTCAGGAGGGGGTTCCTCCTGACGTTTTTATTTCGCTTTGTTTTTATCCGCAGCTTCTTATTTTTTTCCTTTTTCGTTTACACGGCTCAGGAATTTTTTCAGGTCGATGATGGCACGGCCATGTGTACCTTCACAGATTTTGTCTACTTCGTCATAAGCTTTTACAGCGAATGTCAGCAGTTTGCCGTTTACTTCTGTCAGTTCTGTAACCACACGCACTTTCATGCCTACAGGTGTTGCTGCCAGATGTTTGAAATCAAAAGTTGTGCCAACGGTTTCCCAGCCATCAGGCAGGAAAGGTGCAACTGTGCCGATTGCTGTGCCTTCGATCCAGCTCAGCAGCTTGGGAGAAGCGAATACAGGCACTTTGTCATTTCCGAAATGAGAAGCTGTATCGCTTTCTTCCACGATGTATTCTCTTTCATAAGTCATGCCGGGTACGATGTTGTTAAATTCCATTGTAAAATTCCCCTTTCTTACGCTTGTGTGGTTGTATCTTCCTCTGCCGCAGCAGATGTAGTTTCGTTTGTGGTTTCTGTTGCTTCCGCGTCAATGGTTTCTGTCTGATTTACCAGACCCAGGATTTCCGCTCTCACGTCCGCGTCAAAGAGTTTGCGGAATTCATCGCCGGTCACTTTTTCTTTTTCTACCAGCAGTTTTGCGGAGGCATGGAGCACTTCCATGTTTTCCTGCAGGATGCGGATGGCTTCGTTATAAGCCCCCATGACGATACGTTTCACTTCTTCGTCGATGGTGGTTGCAACGGCTTCACCGTAGTTGCGGGTATGACCCCAATCTCTGCCAATGAATACTTCATTGCTGTCTTCGCCGAACTGGATGGGACCCAGAATCTCACTCATACCGTAACGTGTGACCATGCCTCTTGCCATGGCTGTGGCACGTTCGATATCGTTGGAAGCGCCTGTGGTGATGTCTTTGATGACCAGCGCTTCCGCCGCGCGTCCGCCCAGCAGGCTGATGATTTCCTGTTCCATATACAGCTTTGTCATATACATCTTATCCTCACCGGGCAGTGGCATGGTGTAACCGCCAGCCATACCTGTGGGAATGATGGAAATGCTGTGGACAGGGTCCAGTTCGCTGAGAACTTCGAACAAAATCGCGTGACCGCTTTCGTGGTACGCGGTGATATATTTTTCTTTGTCGGAAATGACTCTTGTTTTCTTTTCGGTACCCACACCGATTTTGATGAGGGCTTTCTGCAAAGATTCCATGTCGATGGCTTTCTTGCCGTCTCTTGCGGAAAGGAGCGCCGCTTCATTCAAAAGGTTTGCCAGATCAGCGCCAGTGAAACCTGCTGTGGTCTGTGCCACAACTTTCAGGTCAACTTCAGGCGCCATAGGCTTGCCTTTGGAATGTACACGCAAAATGGCTTCTCTGCCTTTTACGTCAGGACGACCAACATAAACCTGACGGTCGAAACGACCGGGACGCAGCAGCGCAGGGTCCAGAATATCTGCACGGTTGGTTGCCGCGATGATGATGACGCTTTCGTTGATGCCGAAACCGTCCATTTCTACCAGCAGCTGGTTCAATGTCTGTTCTCTTTCGTCGTGACCGCCGCCAAGACCTGCGCCTCTGCGACGACCAACGGCGTCGATTTCGTCGATGAATACAATACTGGGAGAATTTTTCTTCGCCTGATCAAACAGGTCACGGACACGGGATGCACCCACGCCCACGAACATTTCTACGAAGTCGGAACCGGAAATGGAGAAGAAAGGTACGCCTGCTTCCCCTGCAACTGCTTTTGCCAGCAGTGTTTTACCAGTACCCGGAGGACCCACCAGCAAAACGCCTTTGGGGATTCTCGCGCCCAGGTCTGTAAATTTCTTAGGGTTACGGAGGAACTGTACCAGTTCTTCCAGTTCGGCTTTTTCTTCGTCACAACCAGCTACGTTATCGAAAGTCACTTTGTTCTTGTCATCTACACCGCTCATTTTGGCTTTGCTTTTGCCGAAGGACGCCATTTTACCGCCGCCCCCCTGCATTCTGCCCATAAGCACCACAAAGAGCACCACCATAACGATCATCATGATCAATGAAGGCAGGATGGCGGAAAGCATATTGCTGGGCGCGTTTGGTGTGATGATTTGGATATCACTGCCCTCAGAAGGCATCTGACTTACCTTTTCCATGAGCACATCCATACTGGTCACATTGACTGTCATTTTGGTACCATCGTCCAGTACCGCCACGGCTGTACCATAGTTGGAGATTTCCTTGCTCTGGGTGATTTCAATGGTTTTGACCGTATCTTCATCCAGTTCGCGAATCAAGTCGCTATAGTTATAGACCTTCATTTCTTCCGCAGGCTGCATCAATCCTTTGCCGCTGAAGGCCAAAGCAGCTAGAATGATTACAAAAATCAACACATATAAGCCTGCTGACTGCCAATATTTTTTCAAAGGCTTCCCTCCTAAATTTCTTGAATTTTTTTGTTGACGCTGTCCAAATTAGCCAGCATATCAATTTATAATTTTAGCACATCTTCTCCCAAAAGGCAATGTTCCTTTTTGGAAAGAATTCGTAAAAAAAACCGGTTTTCATCGCCTTTACGCAAAATCCGCCTTTTCTTAAAATTCCATGAGAAACCGCTCTTTCAGACCAAATAGAAAAGCACGGAATCTCCGCCTTTTAGACAGAAACATCCGCGCTTTTTGGTTTTTTATTATTCTTCTTCGAAATGTACCACGCCTACGTAGTCCAGGTTTCTGTATTTCTGTGCGTAGTCCAGACCATAACCCACAACGAAGGCATCAGGGATGGTGAAGCCTACGTAATCCACAGGAACTTCTGCCACACGACGATCAGGTTTGTCCAGCAGTGTGCAGAGTTTCAGTTTCTTGGGATTTCTCTGGATCAGCAGTGTGCGCAGTTTGCTCAGTGTTCTGCCGCTGTCGATGATGTCTTCTACCAGCAGTACGTTTTTGCCTGTGATGTCTTCATCCAGGTCACGCAGGATTTTGATATGACCGCTGCTTTCTGTGCCGTCGCCGTAGCTGGATACATCCATAAAGTTCATGGTAACGGGCATTTTCATTTTTTTCGCCAGTTCTACCAGTGTCACAACGCCGCCTTTGAGGACGCATACCATTTCCACCTGTTCATCGCCGAATTCTTCGTACACTTCCTGAGCGATTTCTTCCAGACGTTTGGTGATTTCTTCCGCTGTGAACATGACTTCAATTCTTTCTTTCATTTTGCCGAGCCTCCGTAATTCGAATCCATAGATACCGTGTTGTTGTGGCGTCGGGAACAAACTTTGCCGATGTCCGTCCGCCGTAAATCCAGACGATGTCCCTGCCGCAGGCGATGAGGGGGATACTGCCCCTTTCCTCTGCCGGAACCTTCTCGTCGATAAAAAACGATTTCAGTTTTTTGGTGCCGCCGGTCAGCGTGATCTGATCCCCTGCTTTTCGGGTACGACAGCACAATTCCTGTGTTATTTTATCATAATCAAAGACGTTCGTACAGCCATCCGCAGGAATTTCTTCCCTTTTTCCTGAAAAAACGCCGCTTTCCACCAAAAGCTCCGCCTCTGGCACAAAAACGTCCGCCCCTAAGAAGATATCATAGGAAAATCCCTCTTGCTTTCGTTCCTCTTTGCCGAAAATCAGTCTGTCATACTGGCGAGATACCACAAGTCCCCCTGCTGTTTTCACAGAAGTGCCGCTCTGTTTTACAAGCAGGCTTTCCACATCCCGCGAATGCACATGAGAAATATTTTTGCTGCTGCCCAGCATATCCGCCATGGCATACCGCAGGACACGCATCCGCAACGCAGGATGGAGGGCAGAAAGTTTCTCACAGGACAATGTAACAGGATATTCCTTCAACTTTGTTTCTTCATAAGCTGCCTTTGCCGCCTGTTCCAGAAAATCACTGTCCGCCGCCAGAAGCGCCGCTGTTTCCGCCAGATGTGCCGTACTGCCGCCGTGGACTTCCTCCAGCAAAGGCAAGACTTCATGGCGGATTTTGTTTCTGGTATATGCCGTATCTTTGTTGGTGCTATCCTCCTGATACATGAGCCCGTTTTCTTTGCAGTAGGCTTCGATTTCCTTGCGGCTGCAAAAAAGCAGAGGGCGAATGATATTCCCTCGCACAGGCGCCATACCCGTCAAACCAAGAAGTCCCGTACCTCTGCAAAGACGCATGAGCAGAGTTTCCGCTTGGTCGTTGGCATGGTGGGCAACAGCGATTTGCCCAGTTTCTCCTGCCAGTTTTGCAAAGGTTTCATACCGCAGGATTCTGCCCATTTCTTCGGTGCTTCTGCCCTGTTTTCTGGCTTCTGCCGCCACATCAAAAGAAACCACCTGACAAGGTACTCCAAGAGATTGAGCAAAATTCATGGCAAAAATCGCATCTCTATCTGCTTCTGCTCCCCGCAGACCATGATGGACATGAACTGCCTGCAATTCCCAGCCATAACGTGGCGCCAACTGTCCCAACACATGGAGCAGGCACACGGAATCCGCGCCGCCGGACAGACCTACAATAAGTCTGCCGCCTTTTGCCATATGATATTCTTCGATGGTACGCCGCACCTGTTCCAGCATATTCCTCGCCGCCTTTCTGTGAAAACTTTACACGAAAACCGCCCTGCCGTCAATGAAAATCCAAAAAGGCGCAAAACCACAGCCTGTGATTTCGCGCCTTTTCTCACGCTATCTTTTTCCAGAATCTTGCCGCCTGCACCGTCATGTCGTCCGGCTCTTTCTGGCAATGCTCCTGTGCCGCCTGTAATATAAAATCCGCCGCGTCTTGAGGGTTTGCAAAGCCTTGAGGTAAAAATTTCTCCTCCAGCCATTGGGCTGTCTGCCGTTCTCCTCCAAAAGCATCGGTGATGCCGTCTGTCAACAGCAGAATCAAATCCCCATCCTTCAAACGCATGTCGTTTTTCTCCACACGCACCTGTTCCAGTATGCCCGCAGGCAGAGTATGGGCATAAACAGAAATGACCCGATTTCCCCGGCAGATAAAAGAAGCCACCGCTCCCAGCTTGATGAACTCCGCCTGTCCGTCATAGAGGTCTACACTGCAAATATCCAGTGTTGCATAGTTTTCTTCAGCACGGCGCAAAAGCAATGCGGAATTGATGAGCTGCACCGCCAATTCTCTGGAAAATCCTGCCGCCGCAAACTGTTCCAAAAGCTCAATGGCAGCCTTGCTTTCTGCCGCCGCTTTTTCTCCGGTGCCCATGCCGTCAGACACTGCCAAAAGGGCAGTTCCTCTTTCGCTTTCCAGAAAAGAAGAAGCGTCGCCGCAGGGCTTGCCCATTTCTCCTGCCGCAAAAGCCGTTGCCGCCGTCAAAGCAAAAACAGGGGATTCCACGAAGGTCAGCACACAGCCTTCCCCTTCCAGATGGCACACATTTTCGTCCACCTGTTCCATCTGCCGCCCCAGCGTCTTTCGTACCACAGGCAGAATGGCTTCCCGACAAATACCTCTGCCATTGCAACCTCGCACCACCAGCCGCACCTGTTTTCCTCTGCCGCCTTTCTCCTCGGTAACCTGCACTTCCCGCACACGGATGCCGGCTTTTCGCAGGGCAAGGGTAAGGCTTCCCTGCAAATTTTCCAGAATGATACAACCTGTATCCATTTGTCCCGTCAGCTCCTCCAGAATACCACCCACAGCGTCCAACTGCTGTCCCACCAGATTGCGGCATTCCTGTAATCTGCCTGCCCAGACCAAGTCTTGACGGTATCGTTCATAAACGGTGCATACTGTTTGGGCAAAGGCTTCTTTTCGGGGGCACATTTCCTGAAACCACGGCGGAAGCTGTTCCGTGGTGACCCGTCCCGCCCCATCACAGCCGGACAAAGCGGAAAATGTCATGCTGTAGGTGCGATACACTTCCTCCTCCCAGCAATAGTGCGCCATGCCGCAGCTTTGGCAGACCTTCTCCGCCACCGTATCCACCAAAGCCGAAATCTCCTGTTTTCTCGTTTCTTCTTCGCCGCCGAATACCTTTGCCAGACCATGAAAAGCCTTTCCAAAGCCCCGCAGACGTTCCTCTGCCATTTCCCGCATCTGGGTATAGCGGTCTTTTGCCTGATTTGCCTGCCAAAGTCCCCCAGCCCCTGCCAGTATCTTTTTGGGCAGAAACAAAAACAGCAAGGCACCAACACCCAGCCAAAGAAGCTGATCTTTATTTTCAAAGACAGGCTCGCCGTAAAAACTGAACAGCACTGCCGTCATCCAAAAAGCCGTTCCAGCAAAGAACCTGCCAACATCCTTCAGGCATCCAGCCAACAGTCCGCCCAAAGCCAGCACCGCAAAAAGGGAAAGATTCCCAACACCGCAAGCAAAAAGCAAAAAGCCCATGAGGGCACCTGCCGCCGCACCGCCGCCAACGCCTTCCCGCCATGCGGCAATGAGCAAAAACAACGCCGTCAGCACAGGAAAGAGCCTGTCCTGCAAAAAAGGCAGTTCCATCTGTGCCGCTCCCGTCAAAGCGCCACCCAGAATCAGAAGCACCGATAAGGTTTCCTCTCGGCTCCACACTGCCGTTCTCTTGGGCGCAAACAACACCCCTGCCCCTTTCTGCACCAACAGGGAAATGCCAAGCACCATGGCACTTTCCACCCCTGCCACCACAAAATAGAAGGTCAGTCCGCCTTGCCCAACAGCGTAAAAACATCCGCCCAAGACCATGGCAAAGGCACCCAGCAAGGCTTTTTTCAAGGTTTCTTCCGCCGTGACAAATCGTCCCAATGTCAAATGGATGAGCGTTGCCGCCAAAAGCACCGCGCCATGCTTCAAAGCTGCGCCATTTCCCATGCCGCCTAATGCTGCTGCGGACAATGCCAGCCAAAACACCCGACCACTGCCCAGAAACACCGACAATATGCTCATGGCAAGGGGATGTAAAATCTGCAGCACCTCGCCGCCGCTCCAAAGATACACCATCATCCATAAAGTGCCATATCGTCCCGCCTGCGCCAGAGAAGCTTTCTGTTTCGCCTTAGGGGCAGGCACAGGACGCAGGGCTTTCCCCAAAGGGGGCAGTTTCTGTTCCGTTTCCAGTAAAATTTCCGTTTTTTCCATATGTCTTTCCCTCCATAGTCATAGTTTACGGAAATATGCCTGTTTTTTTTGGCGAAACCTGTCTTTATCGTCCTGTTTTTTCCGACAAAAAAAGCCGTCCTTATTTCCTAAGAACGACCTTCTCTCTATCTTTCCGGGTATGGGTGGTCTTTCCAGTACCACCATTTCAGTTTTTCCGGGTCTTTCTCCTGATTTTCCGCATAGTAGACCGCCAGCCGCCATACGTACAGGGCACAAGGGTCTACCCGAAAGCCCTTGGCGGCACAATCTTTTTCATAAATTTCCTGGGGGTCTTTTCCTTTCAGGTCCGCAAGGGTATGGATGCCCTGCTGTTCCAAATAGGACGCCATTTTCGGTCCCACACCGGGAATCTGGCACAACTCACTTTTCATGACAATCCCTCACTTTCGGAATTTCTTCACCACACGAATATCATCCCCAAAGAATTTCAGCACCTTATACTCCCGCAGACGGGAAGTGATACGGTCTGAATACTGATTGGTGATATCCTCGGGATTCAGGTTTGTGGAAATGATGACGGATTTATTTTTCAGCTTTCGGTCATTGATGAGGCGGAACAGTTCCGACGCTGTAAAGAGGGTTGCAAACTCTGTGCCCAAGTCGTCGATGATGAGCAAATCCGCTTCCAGCAGTTCCTTGTCCCATTCTTCTTTCTCCCCATCCTCATCCTTAGAAAAGCGGATTTCTTCCAGCTTGCGGAACAACTGCCCTGCCGTCAGATACAGCACCACATATCCCTGATCCAGCAGTTCTTTGGCGATACAGCTGCACAGGAAAGTTTTTCCCAATCCTGTTGCGCCGTAAAGCAGGAGGTTTTGTCCTCCATCGGCAAAGTTTTCCACAAAAGCCAAGGCCTGACGCAAAATCTGCATGGCGTTTTCTCTGGGAGAAATGCCTTCTTTTTTGGAAACCTGCTCACTGTAGAGCCGCACATCAAAATGGTCGAAGTTTTCCACTTTCACAATATCCCGCACGTTGGACTGGTCATAAAGCTTGTCCATGACTTTCTGTTTCAGGCAGGTACAAGGCACGTTATCCACATAGCCTGTATCTTTGCAGGTTTCACAGACATATTCCAGTTCCATATCTGCCGGTGTCAAGCCGATGCTTTCCAATAGCATCCGCCGTTCTGTCTGCAATTCTTTCTGTTTTGCCCGCATTTCCACTAAGGCATCCTGCATATCACCGGGCTTCAAGAGCACCAGCTTTGCCGTCTGCACGCCCAACATGGAAAGGGTTTCGTCGATTTCCTTCACCCTTGGCAGACGCAGGTATACCCTCTCTTTCCGCTGGCGCAGTTTTGCCGCCTGTTCTGTCCGCAAAGCGTCGTATTCCCGCAGGATTTCTTTATAAATCTGTGTTCTGGTTGCCAAAATTTCTCACCTGCCTTACCATTCTCGTTGTTTTTCCCGTTCCAATCGTTCCAGTTCGTTATAGTCCCATTCCCGCTGGGTGTAGTTGATGAAACGGTTCTGTCTTTGGGGTGCTGTCTGTCTGGGCTGCTCAGAAGCCTTCTGCTGGGCGCGTTTTGCCGCAAAGGCTTCATCCAGTCTGGCAATATCCTCCTGACTTTTCACCCCTGCCTGATGCCACTGGTGCAAAATCTTATCAGCATAGGCAAAGCTGACGCCGCCCGTGCGCATGATGGTACGTTCGCATGCCGTCACCACCACATCCAAAGGCAGTTTATACTCCCGCAGCCATTTTTTCATATACGTTTCTTCTTCCGGCGCAGGCAGACGTTTCCCCTGCCCGAAAGCACGCATGATGGCGCCATAGCCTTCCTTGCGGATCTGCAAATATTCCTCCACGGCTTCCAGAGAATCCAAACCTTCCTCTGCCCAGCCCATGGCTACTTTTTCGATATAATGCATCCCCCGTTTGCCGCGGGAAATGCAGTAAGTCAGCAGCATGTCAATGACTTCCAAAGGCAGTCCCAGCCAGTCATAAAAGCTGAACAATGTCGCCATATCGCCGCTGGAAAGGGTCTTGCCCAATTTCTGCTGAGCAGACTGAAACAGCCCCTTCACATCCTCCCGCTTCAGATAACAGGACAATTCCGCAGGGGAATACTGGGGGCGCTCCGAAGGGATGGCTTTTGGCTGGGACACCTGCGCCGCTTCTTTTGCGAAACAGTCCCGTTCCTCCCAATACCGCCATGCTTTCAGCACATCGCTTTCCAGTATTTCCAGCTTTTCCGCGATTTCTGCCGCTGAAGTCTTGCCTTCTGCCGCTTTTGTCATCAAAAAGACGGACACATACAGCGGGGGCGCCTTTGGCACTTCTTTTTCGATAAAATCTTTCAAAATACGGATTTCCTCCGCCATATCTCTCCCTCCTTTTCTCTACGCATACAGGGTTATTATACTACAAAACCCTTCCCTTCACAACAAAAGAGGAACCTGCTAAGCAAGTTCCTCTGAACCTTACTGATTTTTATTTTTGATGTGGGCATTGAAATAGTAAATGATGAAACTCAGTACCACCACTGTCAGCAAAGCCACCACGAAGATACGGGAGTCTTTGACGGCAATGAAGATGGCAAGCAGTCCCAGAAAAATACTGATGGCGTACATGATAAGCACCGCCTTTTTCTGGCTGAAACCATGGTCGATGAGTTTATGGTGCAGATGCCCTCTGTCTGCCTGCATGATGGGCTGATGTTTCGCCATACGACGAAGCATGGCAAAAATGGTATCGAAAATAGGCAGACCAATACAGAAAATACTTACCACCAGCGCCAGCAGGGCATAGCCTTTGAATACGCCCAAAATACTGGTTACTGCCAGCACAAAGCCCAAAAATGTGGAGCCTGTATCCCCCATGAAGATTTCCGCGGGGTTAAAGTTACGGGGCAAGAAGCCCAGACACGCACCAGCCAGAGCCGCAGTCAGCACCACCGCTGTGGTGGAACCTGTCATGATACACAGCACCATCAGGCTCAGGGCCGCAATGCCTGTTACCCCAGCCGCCAAACCGTCCAGACCGTCAATGAGGTTTACGGCGTTGGTAACCCCAACGATCCACACCAGCGTAATGGGGATGCTCAATTTCTGCAATGTTGCTGTTACAGGCCACAGTACGATCTGAATCTGTGTGCCGGAGAAAATAACGATCAGCGCCGCTACCATCTGCACGCAGAATTTCAGTTTTGCCGGCAGGTCTTTCATATCGTCGATCATACCCAGCACCGCAATGATGCCAGCGCCTACGATAAAGCCCACAAACTGTTTGGGGCTCATGCTGCGGTCAAAGAAATAGACCATCAGCACCGTAATGAGAAAGCCCAGCACAATGGCAACGCCTCCCATACGGGGCATGGGTTTTTTATGTACCCCTCTGTCCTTGGGATAGTCAATGGCGCCCACTTTTGCGGAAAGCCATTTTGCGAAAGGTGTCGTCACCAGCGTGATAGCAAAAGCGCAGGCAAACGCCGCAATATATAACAACCAGTTATGCTCTACCAAAAAAATTCACTCCTAACCCTTTCGGCAAGCGCCGAAAAAAGGAACCCAGTTTATTTCGTACCGAAAATACGGTCACCGGCGTCCCCCAGACCAGGCACAATATAGCCATGGTCATTCAGACATGTATCATAAGCCGCCGCGTAAATATCCACATCGGGATGGGCTTCCTGTATCTTTTTCACGCCTTCCGGCGCAGCCAGAATACACAGGAAGATAATCTTCTTTACGCCTTTATCCTTCAAAAATCCGATGGCAGCTTCCGCAGTACCGCCTGTTGCCAGCATAGGGTCTGTCAGAAAGACCGTTCTTTCTTCCACATCGGCAGGCAGTTTGCAGTAGTATTCCACAGGCAGCAGTGTTTCGGGGTCACGATACAGACCGATATGCCCGATCTTTGCTGTGGGCATAAGCCGCAGCAGCCCCTCTGTCATGCCGATACCCGCACGGAGGATAGGCACAATGGCAAGTTTGGTGTCGATGGTACGGCACTGTGCCATATCCACCGGTGTCTGCACCTGAATTTCTTTCAAAGGCAGATCTCTGGTGGCTTCATAGGAAAGGAGCATGGCTACTTCGCCAATGATCTCGCGAAATTCCTTTGCGCCAGTTTCTGCGTCACGCAGCATTGCCATCTTGCTCTGGATCAGCGGATGTTCCGATACGAATAATTTACTCATGGATTTCCCCCTTTATCAATCTTCGATCTGCTTGATTCTTCTGATATGACGTTCATCATTGGAAAAAGGTGTTTCCAAGAATGCTTTTACGATCTCCAGCGCCAGACCAGGACCTGTCACACGGGCACCCATAGCCAGAATATTGGCATCGTTATGTTCTCTGGTTGCTTTTGCGGAGAACACATCGCCGCACAGTGCCGCGCGGATGCCTTTGACTTTGTTTGCCACAATGGAGATACCGATGCCTGTGCCGCAGATGAGGATGCCTTTTTCACATTCGCCGTCTGCTACTGCATGGGCAACCAGTTTGCCATATACGGGATAATCCACGGATTCTTCGGAGAATGTACCGTAATTTTTATAAGGAATGTTGTTTGCGTCTAAATAAGCGATAACTTCCTTCATCAGAGGGAAACCGCCGTGGTCACAACCAAGTGCTATCATTTTTCTTCTCCTTTCGCTTCAATGAAACGGTAACCGGCAGACTTCTGGAGCCGGTTCATGATTGCCAGCCCTTCCCCCTCCAGAGGGAATACTTCCGCGTATACCGTATCTGCTTCCAAGAAATCGAATTTGCGCAATACTTTGAACAGATTGGCGCCCACTTCCTCCAGATTTTCCCGACTGCCTACAGACAGGACAATGTCCGCTGTATAGCCGTCTTTGGATTCCTCTGTGGCAAGGACGCCCACTTTTTTCCCTGCAGCTTTTTCCTGTGCCGTCAGGGCATTGATGGTTTCCTGCACCCTTTCTCCACGCACCAGATACACTTCCGCTCTGGGGGAATAATGGGTATATTTCATGCCAGGGGCTTTGGGACGCAGTCCTTCCTGCGGTTTCTGCAAAATGGCAGGGTCTACAGTCACTTCGCCCACAAAAGGTTCCATCATTTCCTTTGTGATGGCACCGGGACGGAGGATCATCGGAGGGGTCACAGAAACATCCACAATGGTGGATTCCAGTCCCCACTCTGCCGCGCCGCCATCGAGAATCATGTCGATCTTCCCATCCAGATCAAAAGCCACATGGGATGCCCTTGTGGGGCTGGGCTTGCCGGATGCGTTGGCACTGGGCGCCGCAATGGGCAGACCTGCCGCACGAATCAGGGCCATGGCAACGGGATGTGATGGAAAGCGCACTGCTACCGTATCCAGTCCGCCAGTGACGGAATCAGGCACAATATCCGTTTTCGGGAATATCATGGTCAATGGTCCCGGCCAGAAAGCATCCATGAGTTTCTGCGCCGCCGCAGGAATCTCCCGCACAATGGGACGCAATTCACTGATTTGGGAGATATGCAGGATCAAAGGATTGTCAGAAGGACGCCCCTTTGCCAGATAAATGCCTTTGCAGGCTTCACCGTCCAGACCGTTGCCTCCCAAACCATAAACCGTTTCTGTTGGGAAGGCAACCAGACCGCCTCTTTTGAGGATTTCAGCACCTTCGGCGATGATGTCCGCATCGGGCTGCAGGGGGTCAACCTTGCGCAAAATGGTTTTCATAATCTTACAGGTTCGCTCCGCAGCATTTTTTATATTTTTTGCCGCTGCCGCAAGGGCAGGGGTCATTGCGTCCGATTTTTTCACCTTTGACGATGGTTCTGGAGCGTTTCTGTTCCAGTGTCAGACGTTTTCTGGTGTCCGCGTCAAAGATGCCGTCCCACTGGGGCAGTGTATACAGGTGTTCCGCATGGTATTCCACCATTTTTTTGAACAGACGTTCAAAGTCGATGTCCAATACAATGGCTGTATCTTCTTCCAGTGTTGTCATTTCATAAGGTGTAGGCAGTACATCGTTGATACCATCCACGAAAGCCACGATTTCTTCTGTGGTCATGGAGAAGCGGTCTGCCAGTTCTTTTACGGTGCCTTCCAGTTTTGTCACTTTATTTGCCAGAATATATTCATAGATGTGCTGTTCCTTGGGCAGATATTCATCCCAAATCGCATCCACACTTCTGCCTTCTTTGGAAAATGCTTTTTCCATCCAGCTTTCATACAAACTCATATCAATTCTCTCCTTTAACTTTATCATCCATTCTTTCGCAAAAAACTTGCTCTTTGCAATCATAATATAATTTTGCCCGATTTGCAACAAAAAATAGCAATTCCGCCTCTCTGGCTCTCAAAAATCCGCAAAAAAACACAGGTACCATAAGTATCCTGTGTTTTTTTCGGTCATACCGCCGCGGCAGCCAGTTCTCCCTCGGAAAGCAGGCAGGTGCCCGGCGGCAGAAGTGCCGCAATCCGCTCCAGCAATTCTTTCCAGATGGATTTTTTCTCTTTTTTCACCGGTGGTTCCAGCAAAACCCCTGTAATATCTTTTTCTCTGGCAAAGCGACTGATGTAGGCTGCCACGTCCCGCTCACAGCACAGGCAGACCTGTCCGCCCAGCCGGCATCCATAATCCGCCAGCCGCTGCATTTCGTACATTTCTCCGCTTTCCAGTATATTTTCGCCCTGCGTCACATGCAAGATGTATAAATCCCCGTTGCCTGCCTCTGCGGCATCTTTCGCCAGTTCCATGAATCGCTTGGATTCCTTCCCCGCCGTTACCAGCACCAGTATGTTTTCTTTTTTTGTTTTCATGAAGGTTGCCTCCTTACATCATTCGCCAGTTTCCCTGTATGGCGAAAATTTTGTTTTTCAAAAGCTACCATACACTCCATGTTTATCATAACTTATAAATCTTAGAAAACACCAATGGTTTCTCTTAATTCTTTCTTACAAAACAAAAGAGAGGACTGACTTTTTCAAAAAAAATCCATCCTCTCTGTACAATCTATTATTTTTCTGTTACGGAATCCAACTGTGCGTCTTCATCTGTCAACTGGTCTTGGTTGTCACCATCTTCCAGCACATCTTCTGCATCATTTGTCACATCTTCCGCAGGCATATGTGTCACGGAAGGAGTGCCGTCTTCCAGCGTGAATGTGATGGTGTCGCTGTCTTCCAGCACCACATTTTCCCAAACCTGTTCTGTGCCGTCTGTAAATGTCATCTGTACCTGCCAGCCGTTTTCCACTACAGGTACCATGCCGTTCAATGTAACGGGAACGGAAAAACCGTTTTTCCATTCGGATTCCTTGAGCATGTTGTCTGTCCAGTCATCTTCTTCTGTGGGACGGATTTTCAGGGCAGAAGCACCTTTTCCTGTTTCATTGACAAATGTCATGTTGTAGGAAACTTCCTGCTGGGGCACTTCTTCTTTTCCACAGCCCGCAAATGCCCCCAGGGCACAAATCAATGTCAATACCAAAGCCAGTTTCTTTCTCATATTTCAAATCCTCATTTCTATTTTTCTTTACTGTGCTGCATAAGGTTCAAATGTGATGCTGTTGATGATCACATCTTCCAGTGGTTTCGCGCTTTCGTCCACTTCCACAGCGGCAATGGCATCTACCACATCCATTCCTTCAATGACCTGACCGAAAATGGTGTAAGGATTGCCATAAACATATTCCAGATGCACCGCGCCGCCATGCTCCCGATAGTAATCCATGACACTTTCAGGATAAAGCTGACTGAGCGTATAGAAAGAGTCCCCAATGGTAACACCCATTTCCTCTTCGTTGTTGTCACGGGCATTTTCCAGGGCTTTCAGGTAATCTTCTGTGACAGTTTTTGCCTGCACAATGAAGAACTGGCTGCCGTTGGTGTTGGGTCCTCTGTTTGCCATGGCAACAGCGCCGTTATAAAAATGCAGGTTCGGGGAAACTTCATCCTCGAAGTCTTCTCCCCAGCAGCTTTCGCCGCCAGTGCCTGTGCCAGTAGGGTCACCAGTCTGGATCATAAAGTCCTCGATGACACGGTGGAATGTGAGTCCGTCATAATAGCCGTCCTTCGCCAATGTCTGGAAATTTTCCACTGCTTTGGGCGCTTCTTCTGGGAAGAAACGCATTTTCACCACACCTTTGGATGTGTCGATGACAGCGATCTCCTCGCCTTCTTCCGGCATCTGCGCCTGCAGATTCACATATTCCCCAGTGGGCTGGGTATCGGTTTCCGCCTGTGTTTCACTGCCGCAGCCCGCCGCGGTGAACATCAGAAGTCCTGCCAGAATCAAACTGATACATTTTTTCATTCTTGTTATCCTCCTGCCTGCTTTTTTCATTACATACATGAAAAATATTGTATTACACGCAAAAAGTCTGTGTCAATTTGTTTTTCTTAAATGTTTATTAAAATTGACGGATCAGCGCCATAACCGCCTCTACGCCATTGTTCTGGGTGCTTTTTTCCATAGCCGCAATATATGTTTCCCTGTTTGCGTAAAGTTCACGCACTTTTTCTTCCATAGCAGCGGCTGTCAGTTCTTCTTCCGGCAGCACCATGGCAAAGCCCTGTTTTTCGTAGGACGCGGCGTTCAGAATCTGGTCACCGCGGCTTGCCTTCGCGGAAAGAGGAATCAGCAAATGGGGCTTTTTCAGCGCCAAAAACTCGGAAATGGAGTTGCTGCCCGCACGGGCGATGATCACATCTGTCGCCGCGAACAGGTCTGCCAGCTCATCGGTGACATATTCAAACTGGCGGTATCCCTTTGTGCCTTCCAGACTTTCTTCCTTATGACCCTTACCGCAAAGATGGATGATGTCAAAATCTTTCAGCAAAGAAGGCAGGCTTTCCCGCAGAGCGTCGTTGAGCTTCACAGCCCCCAGAGAGCCGCCCATCTGCAGCAGCACAGGCTTTGTACCATCAAAATTACAGATTTCCAGACCTTTCTGTCTGTCCCCTGTGAACAGTTCCGCACGGATGGGTGTTCCTGTATGGATGCCTTTTTCCTTGGGAACATATTTCAGTGTTTCCGGGAATGTGGTGCAGACTGTTTTCGCGAAAGGCATAGCGATTTTGTTTGCCAGACCCGGTGTGATATCAGATTCGTGAATGATCACGGGAATCTTGTTTTTCTTTGCTCCCAGCACCACAGGCACTGCCACAAAGCCGCCTTTGGAAAATACCAAATCGGGTTTCAGCTTTTTCAGCAGTTTGGTAGCTTCGCTGACGCCTTTCACCACACGGAACATATCTGTGATGTTCTGTCTGGACAGATAACGACGCAGTTTCCCTGTGGGAATGCTGTAATAAGGCACACCTTCCGCCTCAATGAGTTTCTTTTCAATGCCGTTTTCGGAGCCGATATACAAAACCTCCCAGCCTTCCTGCCGCAGCAAAGGCAGGATCGCCAGATTGGGCGTCACATGACCCGCTGTGCCGCCGCCTGTCAATACGATTCGTTTCATAGAGAATTCACCCCTGTAATATACTATTTTTCACCGTTTCCTATCATAACAGAAAAAATGGGCAACTGCCAGAATATTTCTATTTTTTCTGAAAAAAAGGCGATTTTATGCAAGTCCCACCTTTTTGTCGCATAGATATGATAGAAAAAAGCAAAGGAGACTGACAAACATGTACCCATATAATCGCAATACCCATTATTTCCAGCGGCAAAGCCTGACAGCACGGGAAGCCAAAGACCCTGCCATTGCGGAGCTGGCAGAGGACGACCGTCTGCTGGCTTTGCTGAAAGTTGCCACGGAGGAAACCGCCCAGCTTGCCAACCGTTACCGCCGCTTACTGACAGAAGCCCCTATCCTTTCCCCCTCTGCCGACATGGTCAAATCCATGTATCTGGACGAGAAAAAGCATCTGAAAAACCTGCGGGAAGCCTTGTTCCTCATTACGGGAGAAACGCCGGAAAACCCCGACGAAAGCCAGACACCATCCACACTGGAAGTCATAGACCCCAAAGCCTATCTGGAGGAAACCCTCATGCAGGAACTGGACGCGGCGGATTTCTACCGGAATTTCTTTCTGGCTGTGCCCGACGGTGCCCTCCGTGACCTGTTTTTCGAGATTCTCACCGATAAGCAGAGCCACGCCAACGCATTGACCTATCTGTTCAGCAAATATTTTTGAACAAAAATCTGTGCAATCTCCTTCCTTTCGTGCTATACTGATAGCAAATCACATACGAAAGGATGAATACTTATGAGCGACTGTATTTTCTGTAAAATCGTGTCGGGGGAATTCGGCTCCGCCACTATATATGAAAACGATGAATTTAAGGTAATTCTGGACCGTTTTCCTGCCAACGAAGGTCATGTGCTGATTCTGGTAAAGGAACACGTTGCCAATATCTTTGAAATCGACCCGGACAAAGCCGGCAGACTGTTCCGTCTGGCTGCTCTCATTTCCAGAGAAATGAAAGCAAGACTGGGCTTTGACCACATGAACGTGATGCAGAACAACGGCACCGTTGCTGGTCAGACTGTATTCCATTTCCATCTGCACCTGATCCCTCGTTATGAAAACGACGGCATCACCATTGCGTACAACCCCATGGATCTGACAGACGAACAGATCGAAGACATGCGCAAAAAACTGGAAATGAGCCTGTAAACAGACACAAAAGTCCCTTTTCAAAGCAACTTTGCATTAAGAAAACATTGGTTTTCCTTTTTATTGATTGCTTAGGGGGAATTGCGCAGAAGAAAACATAGCAAGTAAAATCTCAGTAAATATAAGAAAGCTGGAATCCTTTGTTTTGATAAGGACTTCAGCTTTCTTTGTTTTCCTATGAAGATGCCCCTAAAGAAAGGGGATTTTTTTATATCTTTTTTCCCGAAAAATTCACCAACAACCCCTAGAACTTCTGCACAAAACCTCCTTTTTGCCCCCTGCGCATCCTTCACAAAAATGCGTTTTTGCCCCATTTCTCCTTTGATTTTGGGCAAAAAACAATGATACACTGAATACGAAGGGTTTTTCTGGGAAATCCTAAAAACAGCACAGGAAAAGCGAAAGGAGTGTTTTCATGTATCAAAAAGATCAGTTGGTTTTTTATGGCAATACAGGCGTATGCCGTGTGGCAGACGTTGCGCCCCTTCCCCAGCAAAAAGACGGTCGTCTATATTACACCCTGATTCCGCTTTTCTCCCCCTTTTCCGAAACCATCCACGTTTCCGTTTCCACTCGGGCATTCATGCGTCCCGTCATTTCTGCCGCTGAGGCTAAAAGCTATCTGGACAGCATCAGCATCATTTCGGCAGAGCCTTTCCGCAGTCGGGACCACAAAGAAACTGCCAGTCACTACGGCGAAATGCTGAACACCCATGACTGTATGCAGTATTTGCATCTAATGAAATCTCTTTATCGGAAAATCGAAGAAAATGCCCGTTTGGGAAAACACATTTCTCAAACAGAACAGCGGTATCTGAAACAGGCGGAATCCCTTCTTTATGGGGAACTGGCGGCAGCTCTGGGAAAAGAGCCGGGAGAAATCCGCACAGAAGTACAACAGCGTTTTGCGGAAGAAAAGCAGCTGGCGTAAAAAAAGACCATCGTTTTCACGATGGTCTTTTTTCTGGATGCGGATGACAGGACTTGAACCTGCACGGACGTAATGTCCACTAGAACCTGAATCTAGCGCGTCTGCCAATTCCGCCACATCCGCATATGTTTTTTTGAACTTGCTTGACTATTATACTATAAAACAGATTCTTTGTCAACAACTTTTTTTAAACTTTTGAAAAAGTTCTTTCAAAAATCACCAGACCCGCTTCATAGGGGTGATCCAGAAACCGCACATCTCCTTTAGAATGGGGAAAACGAAACAACTTCCAAAGAATGGTCAAATCGCCGCCTGCCGCCAGAATCATCAGAGCACCCACCCAAAACAAAGGCAAGTTTCCCAGAAAAATAGCCACAATTGCCGGCAATATCCCCAGCAGCACACAAGGCATCACCCCACCAATGGCATACTGTCCCTTTGTCAATTCCTCCTGACAGATACAGTAAGGTGTCAGAGAGTTCCACATGATCTTAAAGGAAATGGATTTCCAGCCATTTTTCGCAAAAAAAGACCAGAACAAACCATGGATGACTTCATGGACAACGATGAGCAAAAAAAACAACACCAGTACCGTCAGCCATATGAGGCTGGACATGGAGCCATATCCATTTTTCCAGACAAAAACTGCCCAAAGCACCAATATAATAGGAAACGCCAGCACCACCGCCATGACATTTGCATAGAGTGCGGAAATGGTCAGGTCACGGGCTTCAAAGCCTTCCATTTCCAATGCGGCTTTTTTCTCTAAGAACATTTCCTTCCGCTTCTGTTCTGCCGCTGTCAGTTTTCTTTCTTGTTTCCGCTTTTTTCCGCTGTCCATGCTTCCCATGCCTCCCGATGGCTTTTTCCCATGCGTTTCACTTCCCCCAGCTGTTTCTGGAAAGATTCCGCCAGCTTTTCACTGCCCAGACTTCTGCACAAATCCCGACCATAAGCCAGCATTTCCTTCTCCTGCTCGTAGGTCTTTTCGTCAGCGTTATGAACAATCCAAGTCTGCCCTTCCTCTCCGTAAAGGAAAAGATAGCCAATCAGTACATTTTTTTCATACACCAGTACAAACTGCGGGAATCCCGTTTCTTTGGAATGGGAAAGTGCTTCCAGCAGTTCCTGCTGTTCTTTTTCTGTATCCACGGCACAGCCAATTTTCCATCCGTCCTGCAAAAAACCATTGATCTCGTCTTCTGTCATTTCCCGCATATTCCGAAAAATCAGTCTTTTTTCTTCCCCATCCTCCACAGGTGTACCACAGAACTTGCAGTGCCCCCCATGGAACAGGACATAAGGGTCCAGTAAATTGTAGCAGACCCTGCATCTGCCATAACGGAGCATCACGTAAATCACCATGACCAAGCAAAGGAATGTTGCTCCCATACAAATCTCAACCCATCCGTCAACCTGCAATCTCATCAAAACGAACATCAAAACCAAAAATACAAATGCCAATGTCAGCCACATCTTATATTTTTTCCGCAGTTTCTTCAATGTCATAGCAATCCCCCCTTTTTTCCATCATAGCATAAGTATGAAAAAAAAACCATCTCCAAAGAAAAAACGGATATTTCCGTTCATGGAAACATCCGTTCATGATCCTTATCTTTTGGGAGCGGAGGAAGAATTCATATGCAAATCTCCTCGGCAGTAAGGGCAGAATTTCCCCTGATAAATGTCATGGATGGGCAAACGTCTGCCGCAGTGACAGCAAACCCCATGGCGAAAATAAATGAAAGCCGCCGCCCCAATGAAGAGCAGACCGATCCACATCAGCGGGCTTTTGCCGGAATAATCCCCTGTAAAAATGGTATAGATGATACAAAACAAACCAATAAAGCAACAAAAACGCATCCATCTTCTGGTTCTGTCCAAACTCATTTTCTTTCCTCCTAATCTGTCTTTTGAAAGTCTGAGATAAAAAAAGAGACCACTGCTTCTGCAATGGCCTTTTCAGATGCACCGAGTACGGATAAATCCGAACTCTCAACCTCCGCCAGTGTGATAGTCTTAGAACCGTCCTTATAGTTGAAAGTAAGGATTATCTTGTCCTCATAAAGATACACTGCATTTACAAAACTGTCAATCAGTCTTTGCCGCTGTTCCCGCTTTGTCACATCAAATTTACGGAAACGGTAAATGAAAAATGCTATCTGTTCTCTTGTAAGCAAAGGCTTGTGCATTTCTTCCTGCAAAATACTGACTTCAAGCTGGCTTTTGGTTTCCTCCAACTCGTCCAGTCTTTGCTTGGTGGACGGAGTAAAAATCCCTGCTTGAATGGCGTTGAGCATATTGTTAATACCTTTTTCCGTTTCTGCAAGCTGCTTTTTCAAAAGGGGCAGGTCGGTGCTTTCTTTCTTCTGCAACTCCATCAGCGTATCAATCAGCCGCTCCATAACTTCATCATTCATAATTGCTTTCATGGTATAGTTGACAACCAAATCTTCAATCCAATCTTTCTTGACCGCTTTCTTGTCGCAGAGCTTCTTTTTCTTAGTATTCACACAGCGATAATAACGGTGTACTTTCATTGTATGGCTTGTGCCGCTTTCTCCCACCATAAAGGAGCCGCATTTCCCACAGCATAGCTTCGTTGTCAAAAGGTAATCGTCCTCGGCTTTGTGACGGGCAGGAGCCTTTTTGTTCTTCGCCAGCCGTTCCTGTACCCGTTCAAATAATTCTTTTGGGACAATCGCCGGAATACCGTCCTCCTTGACTACATCACGATAACTGTACTCGCCCATATAGCGACGGTTCTTCAAAAGGTGGTTCATAATATTCAGCGTAATTTTCCCGCCACGAATGGAACGCATACCCCGACTGTTCAATAGATTAACAAGCTCCTGCATAGTTGCGCCCTCGCTGTACTTTGTAAACATTTCCAGCACTACCGGGGCAGTCTTGGGGTCGATTTGATAATACTGTTGTTCGTCAATATAATATCCCATCGGAACAGTACCGCCGTTGTACTTACATTTCAGCGCATTGTCGGTCAATCCCCGGATAACCTTTTCAGAAAGCTCCGCAGAATAGTATTCCGCATACCCCTCCAACATGGCTTCCAGAATAATTCCCTCGCTGCCCTCGGAGATATTTTCCCTTGCGGAAATGACTTTCACACCGTTCTTTTTCAAAAGGTTTTTATATCGTGCACTGTCGTAACGGTTTCGGGCAAAGCGGTCTAATTTCCACACAAGGACAACATCAAACAAGCCTTTTGCGCTGTCTTTAATCATGTGCTGAAATTCGGGGCGGTTATCTGTTTTTGCTGACAATGCCCGGTCAATATAAGTCCCTAAAATTGTTATATCGTTGTGCTCTGCATACTCCTTACATTCCCGCAACTGTCCCTCAATACTTTCTTCTCTTTGATTATCGGAAGAATAACGGGCATAAATCACACCTTTCATTTTCTTTCCACCTCCATCATTTCAAGAAGCGTCTGTTTTAATTTTTCATTCAGCGGGGATTGCGGGTCAAAACACATTTCAATAAACTGTTTCATTTCCTCACTCCCCGGCGCAATCTTCGGACGGTGTTCATATAGCTTGCCTTGCGGATTGTCTGTCCGGGCAAGCAGGTAATCCAATGATACATCAAAATAATCCGCATACCTTACAAGCGTTTCCAAAGAGGGAGCCGACTGCCCCTGCTCATAACGATTGATACTGGACTGCTTCACTCCCAAAAGTTCCGCCATCTTTACCTGAGACAGCTTCACACTTTCCCGCAATCTCCGCAGGCGTTCTCCTAATTCTTTCATGGGCTGTAACCTCCTTGTTTCCTCTGTGCGTAGTATATCATTTTTAAGGTTTTATTTCAACCCGTACCAAGCATATTTTCGAGAAATATACTCGTAAAGCGGATAAAGAAAACAGGGAGGGTTACAACAAAATAAGCGGTCAATCCGACTGTGGTTTTACAGCAGATTGTGACCGCTTATTTTTCATTTTGGAGGAAGTGTGGCTACACACTCCGACAAAATAGGGTTTCCAAAGGGTACCCCTTTGGCACACGACTTTGCTTGCAAAGTGTAGTGTGTTATACGCTCTGTCGGCGTTGCTGCGAAAATGAGGTTGCCGCCGGGGAGGGCAAGAGCATTTGAAGCAGCAGAAAAGCAGGGCTGTGATTGCGTGGCGTGGAGCCGCAAGCGCAGGACTGGTTTCATCAGCAGACAGGGCGTATATGAAAGCCCCCATCCCTCGTCCTACGTCGAACTTATGGATACACTCCCGTAAAAATTGAAATGGGCGGGAAGCCATTTTAGGGCTTTCCCGTCTTGATTGCTATTTATGAAGCCAACCATGTATCTACGCAAGCTTGAATGCCACAACGCCAATGGTTTTCATCTGTTGCTTTCTCACAAAGTTTGATAGCATAGTCAAGAAAACGGCGAATATCATTTGGAACAGGTTGTGTTTTGTAGTTATAAGAGTTTTCAATAAGACGCATAAACTGATCCAGTTCCAATGGTATGATTTTAGATTTACCCCCATACAGTGCAATAGAAAGATGGTTCAAACCATAAAAATGTGCCAATGTTGCAGGATTGATAGTCGGAGCAATAAAAAGACAATATGTATCTTTTCCTGTTCGTTTTTTTAACTGACCATAATGGCGAGCAACGGGTTCGCCTTCAGATTCATATTGACGCTGACCAGATTGCAAGGTAACTTCCACAGACAAAGAAAAATCGTCATAGTCACATTCAATATCAGGCATATTTCCAGCGGCTGTCGAAAGCGGTTGTCCGGCATCGTCAAAATTAAAATTGCCTTTAATATTACCACCGTCAAGCATAGTCATCGCTCGCCAGGTATTATACTCAAACATCAATGGAGCATCATAATATTCATCAGAAATAATCTCATTAAAAGTGTCAATGATTTCTGAATACAATGCATATGACTTTATTTCAGCAACTTGCTCATGAATAACCGCATCTTTATGCTGTTTTACTATCTTATCACGCAAATCTTTCAATTCATCAAGATTTTTGTCTGCTAATTCTCTCTTTGTAAATGAACCAATACGCATCAGGATATCAACAATATTATCTCTATTGTCTGTATAAAGTACAGGAGAATTTGCTGAAAACAAATGAGCCTTATAAGCATCTATATCATCAATAAATACCGGATCTCGAGATACAGTCGAGAGAATAAAATCTACTTCAACAATCTTGTCAGAAAAAATGGATATAGACCGACTTCTATGAGAAATAGATATTAAGCCTGTATATCTCAAGTAACGAAAACAAGCATCAGCATAGTCACGCATATTACTCTTTTGAGTAGCAATAAATTTTTTTAAGCTGGCATCGTTTGTCTCTCTTGTTCTGGTTTTACCAGCAGCAATTCTATCACTATGTATTTCTAAAATTGCGTTCTCCCACACGCTATTAACAAAACGTTTATATTGTCCTTTGTTCTCCTCTTTGCCTTGCCTGAAACACAAAATAGATTCCTTTATCGTGTTGAATTTGTGATAATCCGTCATCTGGACAGCAAATATCTTAAATTCATCGAATGTAATGTATTCTAATTCACGGACTAAGCGTAAAATTTCAAGATAAGGACGAATGCAAAAAGTCCCAATAATATTTTGATGTTCTACATGATATGGAGAGGGTAATTGGAATTTTAGTAATTGACGAAGGAAAATTTCTTGTGGACGTTTTCCGTAAACAAAAGCAATTCCTGCTTCTGTTAGCTCTATGTGTGGTTTCAAGTTAATAAAGCCTAAAGCTTTTGGTGCCCGATTAATTCTGTCTCTGGCACTAAAAGCTTTATCTGTCGGAGACCCTTTCCCCTCAAAAAAATCACTTTGGGCTAATTTATCAATAAATTGTTCTTGTGTTGATTTGTTCCATGATAGTCCCGAAAAATTTTCGTGTAATAACTGAATTTCAGGGATCATTTTAGCAGGTGTTCTTGGAGAAGTAGTAAAGAATAATAGTTTATTATCAATTCTTGCCATTAAAACACCCCCTTAATAATTTTTTACAACAATATGCATTTTATCATTGTTGAAACGATTTTTTATATTGACAGAGTAGTTTTTATAATACTCATCGAATATATATTCACCATAGAGCTCCTCTGTCAATGGTGTTTTACCAATCACCATCAAAGCACGACATGGCAAATTTCTAAAATCTGCAGCTAATCGTCTATGTTCACCTTCATCAAAACCATTCATCATATCAATGTTTCCATAATCATTGAACACACAATCATATGGTGGGTCAAGAAAAATAAAGTCATCTTCTTCTGCCATATCAAAGACTTCTTTATAATCAAGATTGAATAGTTCTGCTCGCTGTAACAAATCACTGTGTTGTTGTGTCACTAATCTTGTGTTAAGGTTTGGATAGCGTCCAAATGGAACATTATATTCGCCATTGTTGTTATAACGAATCATTCCTGAATAGGCTGTTTTATTGATAAAAAAATATAAAACACCATCCAAAAAACTATCATCAGGATGATTAAATAAATTCCTCATACGATAGTATAAGTCTTCATTTGCATTGGGAACCCTTTCATCGGGGGTCAATGCTTTCAATCTTTTAAAATCCGCTTGATTCATTTCATACAGCTGTTGGAGAGCATCAAGTTGTGTGCGCATGGTAGGATAATCATCTCTCAACTGTTGATAGAAAGTCATTAACCGACCATTAGCATCATTGATAATTGCGTTATCAGGTTCAAGATAAAAGAAAACAGCTCCGCCCCCAAAAAAAGGTTCGATATAGCGATTAAAATCATCTGGTATATATTGAAGAAAGCGGGGGATTTCCCTCGATTTTCCTCCACGATATTTCAAAACCGGGTTCATCAGTACACCTCGCTTTCTAAAGTTTAAAAAAGTAATCAAAGTAACCCATCATTATTGTAACACACAAAATCATTCCCTACAACCGGCATTTTTATTTCCCTGCCTGCTCCATCATCCTCTTTGCCAACTGCTGGAATTGTTCCGCCGTTTCCTCGTCCATCGGAAGAAGTTGCCCAATCTGTCCAGCAATCATAGCAGTTACATCGTCCATAGACAGCGGCTCCTGCTTTTGTTCTGCCAGTGCGTCTTGCATGGTTTGGAACATGGCGGCGGTCACAGCTTCTCCCGGCTGTTCTCCGCTGTCCATATCTTTCTTAATATCCCGCAGGATAGAAAGAAATACATTCTTTATTTTTTCAATCTCTGCTTCGTGTTCGCCCATCTTCTGTGCGTTCAGAAATTGCAAATCCTGTCTTGCTTCTGCCCGATGTTCCGGGTGTTCTTTCATCAGATCGGACAAGGAAGCCGTTGCCAGTTCAATCAACTGGTTTCGTGCCATGATACCCTTTGCCGCTGTGTCTTGAAAATAAATCCGTATCAAATCCATCAGTTTCGGGAAGTTCCTGTGTTCCAACAGACGGTTGAGGATTTGCACATCGACTGTACCTGTCACAAGCCCTCTCACAGCTCCCTCGGACAAGCCTAATTCTGAAATATCATAGCTTTTACGGACACTCAAAGTAGACAAACCCAGTATGTAGTCTGTTGATACCTTAAATTCCTTTGCCACGCCTATGAGAATATCGCTGCTGACTGTCTTTGTTTCTCCACTGACAATGCGGCTCAACTGGGAAGCAGATACTCCTATTTTCTCCGCAAGCTGCTTTTGAGAAATATGATTGCCGTTGCACAAATCAGAAATCCTCTGTCCGGGTGTTCCGGGTAAAGCCATACACAGCACCTCCTTTTCTTATTTCCCATTATACAGGAAAATTGCAGAAATGCAATTTTGAAATGGAATATTGCCCTAAAATGCAATTCTCGCAAGATTCCGGGAATTGCATTTTTTTCGTGTAGACTTAGGGTAGTTCATCGATGAGCTGCACTTTGAAAAATGAATGACCGTCCGAAAAGGAATACCCCGGCAGGGGAAGCACCGCAACGAGCCACTTCGGGACAAAATGTCCCGAAGTCCGGGGAGCGTGCCAACGCCGGAACACGCCGCAGGAGTGGGGCAGGAAGCCTTTTCGGAGAGAACGGCAACGGAAAGCAAAAATGGAGGGAACACATGAGAGAGAACCCATATAAACGACTGCCGCCAATAGAGCGCAAGCCGGACGGTTCCCTTTACCGCATGACACCGGCACAGAGGAAACAGGCGAACGCTCTGATCCGTCGGGAGTGCTGCTGTTATGAGGACGGGAACTGTATGCTCCTTGACGATGGGGACACCCACACTTGCCCCCAAACCATTTCTTTCTCGGTCTGCTGTAAGTGGTTCCGCTGGTCGGTCTTGCCGCAAATCGGGACGCTGGAAGCGGAGATTTTCCGGGATAAGGAGCTAAAACGCTGTGCGGTCTGCGGCAGAGTGTTCGTCCCAAAGTCCAACCGGGCGAAATACTGTCCCGACTGTGCCGCCAGAGTTCACAGGCGGCAGAAAACAGAAAGTGAACGGAAAAGGAGGTCTTGTGTGGACAGTTAGGGGCTGAAAAGTCCTTGATTTACAAGGCTTTACAAGCTCAGAACAGGGGTAGGCAATAGAAACTATCGTCTGCCCCCGGAAACAGGCTCCTAATCGTCCACAAAACACGATATGACAAACACCATTTATATCCATCAGCCGGAAAAGGCGGTCAGCTTTACCCGGCTTCCCAATTTTCTTTTTGAAGCCCCAACATTCACACCCCTGTCCAACGAAGCAAAGGTACTGTACGCCTTTATCCTGCGCCGGACAGACCTGTCCCGGAAAAACGGCTGGGCAGATGAATATGGGCGGATTTACCTCTACTATCCCATCAACGAGGTAGTGGAGCTGCTCCACTGCGGGCGGCAGAAGGCAGTCAACACCCTGCGGGAACTGCAATATGCCGGACTGGTGGAGATCCAGAAGCAGGGCTGTGGAAAACCCAACCGCATTTACCCAAAATCCTATGAAGCGGTTCCAAACACCGACTTCAAGAAATCCGGCTATGGAACGCCGGAGGACTGAAAACTGCACTCATGGAGTACGATAATCAATCCTCTTGAAGTACGAAAACCAGACGGTATATAGAAATACAGAGATAAAAACGATTTTATTTATATCTTATCCATTCCTATCCTATCTGAGATATTTTCTGCGGGATTTTCCTGTGGAAAAGTCCCGGAAAGGAATGGAATAGGGAAAGGAGTTTCATGGCACAACACGCAATTTTGCGATTTGAAAAACACAAGGGCAATCCGGCAAGACCGCTGGAAGCCCATCACGAACGGCAAAAGGAACAGTACGCCAGCAATCCCGACATTGACACCAGCCGGAGCAAGTACAATTTCCACATCGTCAAGCCGGAGGGACGCTATTACCACTTCATTCAAAGCCGCATTGAACAAGCTGGCTGCCGCACCCGCAGGGACAGCACCCGTTTTGTAGATACGCTGATTACCGCCAGCCCGGAATTTTTTAAGAAGAAGTCCCCAAAGGAGATACAGGAATTTTTCCAGAGGGCGGCTGATTTCTTAATCGGGCGGGTAGGGAAAGAAAATATCGTGTCGGCGGTGGTACACATGGACGAGAAAACGCCCCACCTACATTTGGTCTTTGTCCCTCTGACAGAGGACAACCGCCTGTGTGCAAAGGAGATTATCGGGAACAGAGCCAACCTCACAAAATGGCAGGACGATTTTCACGCCTATATGGTGGAGAAATATCCAAACTTGGAGCGTGGGGAAAGTGCCAGCAAAACAGGCAGGAAACATATCCCCACCCGTCTGTTCAAGCAGGCGGTCAATCTCTCCAAACAGGCAAGAGCCATTGAAGCCACGCTGGGCGATATTACCCCGTTCAACGCCGGAAAGAAAAAAGAGGAAGCCCTCTCCCTGCTGAAAAAATGGTTTCCGCAGATGGAGAACTTCTCCGGTCAGCTCAAAAAATATAAGGTCACAATAAACGACCTTTTAGCAGAAAATGAACAGTTGGAAGCCAGAGCCAAAGCCAGCGAAAAAGGCAAGATGAAAGATACGATGGAACGGGCAAAGCTGGAAAGCGAGCTGAAAGACATTCAACGGCTGGTAGACCGTATCCCACCGGAGGTGCTGGCGGAACTGAAACGGCAACAGCAACACACAAGGGAACGGTGATTGATGGCAGAAAACATTTCACGCCGCACAGTGGCATTGTACCTTGAAAACTGAATACAGAGAAAGGCGATATATGGCAAAAAAGCAACCGGACACAAATATTCCCCAACATGAAATAGAAGCCCTTGCCCGGTGCTTACTTCCCGAAATCCAAAAATTCTTTGAAAGCCCCGAGGGTAAAAAAGAATTTGAAGAATGGAAAGCACAGAGGGCAAAAGAAATGGAAAAGAAAAAGAGCGTATGACAAAAGCGGCGGTATCACTCACGATACCGCCGCTTTTGCTTTAGCACTAAAGATATACTAAAAATCCGAAGCCGTCCCCGATTGGAACCGGGTTCGGATTATCATTATCTGGTGCGGATGACAGGACTTGAACCTGCACGGACGTAATGTCCACTAGAACCTGAATCTAGCGCGTCTGCCAATTCCGCCACATCCGCATATTGTACTTTTTTATGTACATGTGTTTCTTTGCTTAGTTAGAATACTATAAATTCTTCCCCTTGTCAACACTTTTTGCTAAAAATTTTTCAAGTATTTTGTATATCCTGCAAAACCGGGACAAAACCGCCTGTTGCAGGTTGTTTTGCGTCCCACCGAAAACAAAAAAATGACCTGCGTCTGCAAGTCATTTTTTCTTAGATGCGGATGACAGGACTTGAACCTGCACGGGCGTAATGCCCACTAGAACCTGAATCTAGCGCGTCTGCCAATTCCGCCACATCCGCATATCTGGTTTTGTGTCCGCCGTTTTTAGCTGACTTGGATATCATAATACAAAACCAGAACTTTGTCAACACTTTTTTTCATTTTTTAACAGAACAGAGGAACCAGTACCGGCATTGCCAATGTACAGATGACACCGCTGACAAAAGCCAGTATGGCTGTCTTGCTGTCTGTATACTTACTCAACAGGGGCAATGTGGTATCCATGGCTGTCGCTCCCGCGGGGGCAATGGCTGTATAGACATTTCTGCCTGCCAGCACAGGCACCAGCAGGAATGTGAGCACTTCCCGGAACACATTGGACAGGAAAGAAATGGTGCCGCCAATGGGATTGCCTGCCTCTGTCATCAAAATACCGGACAGGCTGTACCAGCCCAGACCGGAAGTAATCGCCAGCCCTTCCTTCACATCCATACGCAGAATCATAGCGCAAATAGCGCCTCCTGCCAGAGAACCCAGAATGACCCCCAGCGGGATCACCAATATCCGCAGACCCATGCGGCGAATCTGACCGAACACTTCCCGGTTCACGCCCATATCAATTCCCACGGAAAAAAGCAAAATCAGCAGCATATAAGAAGATGCCGTATCCAGAAAACCACTGACGCCCTCCGGCATGATGACACCTGCGCCAATGCCCAGCACAAGGGCAATGAGAATGGCTTTGCTCATTCCTTCGCCCCCTTCCGCAAAAACACCTTTGTCAACAGATACACCGCTACAATGGAGCCAATGACCGCCAAAACCGCATACAACAAAGCCTTGCCGCCCAAAGACGGCAAAGCCTGTATGATGTCACCATTTCTGCCGATGCTGACACCCATACAGAATATGAGCAGCATCAGCCAAACAGTCTGCAGTTTGGCGTTGATCTTCAGTCCTTTTTCTTTGAGGATGCCGCGGAAACCTACCACAAACCCCAAAGCCAGTACAATAAATATCTTCGCCATAAGTCTTATACCTGTTTCATCAGATCGACCACTTTGTCGATTTCTTCTCTTGTAACATATTTATGAGTTGCAAAACGCATGATGCCGTTATCTTCGCCGTTGATGATCACATCATGTTTTGCCATATAGTCCACCAGTTCCGCGGAGGACAGGGGATAATCTTTCAAACGGAAAAATACCATATTGATCTGCTGTCTTTCCTGATAAACTTCCAGACCTTTCACACCGCAAAGGGCTTCTGCCATGTATTTGGCGTTGTCATGGTCTTCCTGGAGGCGTTTGCTCATGACATTCAGGGCAATTTTGCCTGCTGCCGCAAGGATACCCACCTGACGCATACCGCCGCCGATGATTTTACGTTTTCTTCTGGCAACAGCAATAAATTCCTTGCTGCCCACCAGAACGGAGCCTACAGGCGCGCACAGACCTTTGGACAGACAAACGGAAACGGTATCCGCATACTGTGCGATTTCTTTTGCTTCTACGCCCAGAACAGTGGCTGCATTAAAAATACGCGCGCCGTCCAGATGGATGGGCAGGTGGTATTTGTCAGCCAGTTCTCTCACATTCTTCATATACTCCAGACTTCTTACCTGACCGTCAGAATCGGCGTTTTCATAGGTAATCAGGGCGGTTTTGGGCTGATGGATGTCCTCAGGGTCTTTGCGGATATATTTTTCGATAATATCCAGAGGCATTTCCCCATCCACATTCTGGATGGTACGCAGTTGTGCCCCTGCGATGATAGCAGCCGCCCCTGCTTCATGGGCTACGATATGGCAGTTATCAGGCAGGATCACTTCTTCCCCACGGTTCACATGGGTAAACAGGGCAATCTGATTGCTCATCACGCCGCTTGGCAGAAACAGACCAGCTTCCTTGCCCATGATTTCCGCTGCCAGCGCTTCCAGTTCGTTTACGGTCTGGTCATCGCCATAAACGTCGTCGCCTACCACAGCTTCATACATGGCTTTACGCATTTCCTCGGTGGGCACCGTTACGGTGTCGCTTCTCAAGTCGATTTTTCCGTTAATCATTCTGATTACGCCTCCCCGATCATTTTTTCTCTGATTGCATCAATTTCTTCACTTTCAATATATTCGTCAAAGGTCATCTGTCTGTCGATGATGCCGCCAGGCAGAATCTCGATGATTCTGTTGGCAATGGTCTGTGTGAACTGGTGGTCATGGGAATCAAACAGCAGTGTGCCTTTATATTCCATGAGACCTTCGTTCAGTGCGGTGATGGATTCCAGATCCAGATGGTTGGTGGGTTCATCCAAAATCATCACGTTGGCGCCGCTCATCATCATTTTGCACAGCATACAGCGTACTCTTTCCCCACCGGAAAGAACGTTTGCTTCTTTCAGAGCTTCTTCGCCGCTGAACAACATTCTGCCCAGCCATCCACGGATGTCCGCGTCATACTGTTCCCCTTCTTTTGCGAAAGGACGCAGCCATTCAATGAGGGAATCCTTGCAGCCATCAAAGTATTCCGCATTGTCTTTGGGGAAGTAAGCTGTTTTTGTGGTGATGCCCCATTTGAAAGTACCTTCGTCCGGTTCCAGTTCGCCCATAAGGATACGGAACAGTGTGGTTCTCGCGATTTCGTCTTTCCCAACGAAAGCAACTTTGTCATTGGGACGAATCATAAAGCTTACGTTATCCAGCACTTTTTTGCCGTCGATGGTCTTGGACAGACCTTCTACCAGCAGTACGTCATTGCCCACTTCTCTGTCCTGTTTGAAGCTGCAGAAAGGATATCTTCTGGAAGAAGGTTTGATGGTATCCATCTGCAAGTTATCCAGCAGCTTTTTACGGCTGGTTGCCTGTTTTGCTTTGGAAGCATTGGCGCTGAAACGCTGGATGAATTCCTGCAGTTCTTTGATTTTCTGTTCCACACGCTTGTTCTGGTCTTTCAGCTGACGCTGTGTCATCTGTGTATAGCTGTACCAGAAATCATAGTTACCAACGAACATGGTGATTTTGCCATAGTCGATGTCAGCGATGTTGGTACAAATCTTATTCAGGAAATGTCTGTCGTGGGATACGACAATAACTGTATTTTCAAAGTCCATCAGGAAGTTTTCCAGCCATTTGATGGCGTGGAGGTCCAGATGGTTGGTAGGTTCGTCCAGCAGCAGAATATCAGGATTGCCGAACAGCGCCTGTGCCAGCAGGACTTTCACCTTCTGGGTACCTGTCAGTTCTTTCATTTTTACATAATGGAATTCGTTGGTGACACCCAGACCATTCAGGAGGATTTCCGCGTTGGATTCGGCAGACCAGCCGTCCAGTTCCGCAAATTCCCCTTCCAGTTCAGAAACCTTGATACCATCCTCATCGGAAAAGTCCTCTTTCGCGTAAAGGGCTTCTTTTTCCTTCATAATGTCATAGAGGCGTTTGTGACCGTACAGAACCGTTTCCACCACTTCAAATTCGTCGAACATGAAGTGGTCCTGTTTCAGCACCGCCATACGTTCGCCGGGAGTGATGAATACAGAACCTTTGTTGGGTTCCAGTTCCCCTGCCAGTATTTTCAAAAATGTGGACTTGCCGGCACCGTTGGCACCAATGAGTCCATAACAATTGCCTTTAGTAAAGTTGATGTTTACATCATTGAACAGTACCCGTCCGCCGTACTGTAAGCTTACACCTTGTGCTGCGATCATGTTTGTGTTCTCCTTTTCTCTGTTCTTTTTGACTCAAATCTTTCCTATTATAGCGCATCTGTCCCGCAAAATATAGCCCAAATCCATGTTTTTTGCATTTTTGCGGGATTTTTGCCCCAAAAAAAGACGGTCATGTATGTTTTTTCATACACAACCGCTGTAATCTTTTTTCTTACGCCGCATCACTTTCGTTCATGCTGGTGATTTCCTGTTCATAATTGATGGCACTCTGGGCTTCCACTGGAATTTCAATGGACTGTACGCCATTGAGATCAGAAATATCCATAGTCACGCCATATTCCTGTACCGCAATGCCAGCACTGTCTGCCTGCAGTTCTTTCAGCACATTATTTGTTACTGTCTGCAAAACATTGCCCAAATCCATATAACAGGAAACCGCTTCCCCTGTATCTTCTTTAAAGGTGAATGTAACAGGAACATCTGCCACGCCTTCATAATAATTCTCTGTAATGCCGCTCATACCAGCCAGCTGCAGCAGTTTGCCGCCTTCCACCACCGCATACACATCCGCCGCCGGCAATGTGCCCTGCAGTGTCACCTGTTTTTTCTCTCGGGCTGTTTCCTGCCAGCCTGACGCATGCTGCAACAGTGTGATCATGTTTTCCCGCACATCGTAAATCTGCACAGAATCCTCTGCCGCCTCTTTTTCCAAAGACATTTCTGTCCACTGGTTGTTATAATTCATGAATAAATTCACATTGGCATCCTCCGCTTCCAGATACCGCTGTGTGGAATAGCTTTGTCCGCCTTGGCTGTTGAGCACTTCTGTGATCTGCATGCAGAAGGGCTCCTTGATCTGGGAAACCGTCACTTCTGTGCTGTCGTTGCTGTCCTGCATACGGGAAACCACATTGACCGCGCCTTTATAACTGTTTGCTTCTTCCAGACTTTTGCGTGCCGCTGTTGCATATTCCGCGGGAGTCATCCCCGCCTGCGTCGGATTCTCCGCAGTATCGGGTGTTCCGCAAGCCGCCAGACAAACAACCGCTGTGGCAGCCAAACAGATTTTTGCCGCTCTGAAAAAGTTCTTCATTCCATAACCCCCTATCCTACGCAATTTCTGCATGGAATATCCTTTCTGTTTTTATTGTATCCAAAAAAGGTTTTCATTTCAAGCAAAAAGCCAATGTTTCAGAAAAATATAAGAATTTCGCTTCTTTCTTGTAAGATTTCCTCCACTTTCCGTCTGTTGTTCTCAAAGGAATCCTGCTTTCCCTCCACTTTTTACAAATACGCAAAAAAGACTGTCCCTTCCCCCCGGAAAGACAGTCTTTTTTGTGTTCCGTTCTATTTCATCATCTCGTATAACACCCTTAACAGGTCTTCGTCCTCCCGGACATGGGCAAACACCGCATCTCGGCGGCTGCAAAATTCCCTGAGGGCTGCCCACTGTTTCATGAGGGCTTTTTTATAAGCCGCCGCCATAGCTTCATTCAGCTCCATATCTCTGGTTTCTCCCGTTTCCGCGTCCACCAGACGAAGGGCGCCGCCTACTTTCGGTTCTTCCTCTTCCTTGGAAAGAATCTGTACCAGCAAAACCTCCTGTTTTTTCTGCTGGAGCAGCTTCACCGTATCTTCGATGCCATTGTCCGTCATAAAATCAGAAATCACAACGGCAATGCCCCGCCGCAAAGGACCGCACGCCATGGCAGCGGACAAAGGCGCAGTCCCCCCGACCGCTTCCAGTTTGTCCAGAAAATCCACGGTTTCCAAAAAGCGTCCCTTTTGCGCCAGATTCCGCTTCTGTGCCCTGAGATTATCTCCAAAAGCAAACAGATGGACCTGATCACCGCCGCAAAGCCCCACATAGGCAAAGGATGCCGCCAGCTTCTTTGCCGCCAGAAATTTTCCATCCTGCTCCATGGAACGGCTGCAATCCAGAAAAACATGGACAGAAGCCTGTTTTTCTTCTAAGAACAGTTTCAGGTACAGCTTACCGAAACGGGCAAAACCATTCCAGTCCACCCGCCGCAGATCATCCCCGGCGGCATATTCCCGGTAATCGGAAAATTCCAGAGAACTGCCTCTTGCCATGGAACGTCTGGCACCGCTGTAACCATCTGTGGAAAGGCGGTGTTTCAAACGGATTGCCATTTCTTCCAGCCGTTTCAGATATTCTTTTGTCAGTGCATCCCTGAGTGTTTCCATATCAATACAACGCCTCTATGATCTCGTCGGGAGTTTTTCCCTCTGCCATACCTTCAAAGTTCAGGAAAATACGATGTCTGAGGGCAGGTTTCGCCGCCTGCTTGATATCCTCATAAGCCACATGGTAACGTCCTGCCAAAAGGGCAAAGATTCTTGCCGCCCGCAAAACTGCCTGAGCGCCTCGAGGGCTTGCCCCATAGCGCACATACTGCCGCACCACTTCCGGCGCTTCTAGATTTTCCGGATGGGTCTTGAGGATCAAATCCATCAGGTATTCCGCTACAGGTTCCGCCACTGGCACCTGCTGGGCAATTTCCCGCATTTGAAGCAGTCTGCCGCCGTCCATGACCTTGGATGCCCGATGAACTTTGCCATCAGTAGTGGAAAGGACGATCTTCATCAGTTCCTCTTTATTGGGAAACGCCACATCTAGCTTGAACAGGAAACGGTCCATCTGGGCTTCCGGCAGAGGATAGGTCCCCTCCGTTTCCAGTGGGTTCTGGGTCGCCAGCACAAAAAACGGTTCTTCCAAACGGTAAGTCTGGCTGCCGCCGGTGACTGTATGCTCCTGCATGGCTTCCAGCAGCGCCGACTGGGTCTTTGGTGTGGCACGGTTGATTTCGTCCGCCAGCACCAGATTGGCAAAGATGGGACCTTTGCGGAACACAAAGGACATATTGCCGTTTTCCTCCCGATTCATGACCGTTGTGCCTGTTACGTCAGCAGGCATCAAGTCCGGTGTGAACTGGATTCTGGAAAAATGCAGGTCAACCGCATCCCCAACGGCTTTGACCAGCTGTGTTTTCCCAAGACCGGGCATGCCTTCCAGCAGTACGTTGCCCCCCGCAATCATTGCTGTCAGCACATTCCTGATCAATTCTTTCTGTCCGATGATAACGCTGCCAATCTCTTCTTCCACCCGAAAAAAGTCTGACGCGAATTGCTGAATCTTTTCTTCTTCCATGGATTCCCCGCCTTTCTGACCGATTTTCCTTTATTATAAACAGCAAAAAAATCCCCGTCAACGCACAGGGCAAAACGTAATCTTTTCGCCATAAAAAATTATGTTTTTCTTAAACTTCTGCCCTTGTCCCCACATTCGTTTCCATATATAATCGTTACCATCAGGAAAAAGGACAAAAAAATCCATCCCTGCACCTCATTCCCCCAAGGTATGTGACGGTTCCGCAAAAATTTTTACAAAAACCATATGGCACATTCCATAAAATCATAGTATAGTAGGATAGAATGGAATTCAGTAACAAAAAGGAGCGCAACAACATTGAGAAAATGGGATTGGAAAAAAACAGATCAACCTTATTTTAAAATCGCGGTATATGTATTCGCGGTACTGGCTGCCACGGTGCTTTTTGAAAAAGTCATCGGCAATCTGCCCAGCATCAGCAGCACCATACACGCCTTTTTGAAAGTGACGCAAACCCTGTGTCTGCCGTTTCTTATGGGCTTTATGATCGCTTATGTCATGAACCCCTTCGTCAATTTCTTTGAACGGCATACCATGAAAAACAACTCTTTTTTCCAACGGCATCCACGGATGACCCGTGCCGTTGCCATCACGCTGATCTACACCATTGTCATCGGCGGCATCATCTGGATCGCCATTTATCTGGTGCCTGAGATCAAAACATCTGTTGTCAATTTTGCGAAACAGCTGCCCGTTTATACCGCAACATTGAATCAGAAGATCGAAGACCTTTTCGTACAGGTGGATTTCATCGACGGGGAAGATGTGAACAACATCATCAACCGCCTGCTGACACCCATTCTGGGGGTTTCCGAAAATTTGCAGACAGACGGCGGCGATCTGGCTTTTCTGCAAGACCCTGACGGCATTTCCAAAATGCTGGCAGCTGTCATCGGCAATGTCTTTACCATGGGACGCTTTGTTTTCAATCTGATCATGGCCATTTTCATTGCCTTTTACATGCTTTTTGACAAAGAAAATTTCCTGCGCCAGCTGCGGAAAGTCATCTTCGCGCTGACTTCCGAAAAAACCGCAAACCGGATTTTTTACAACGGCAGCCGCATCCATGGCATCTTCCAGAGCTTCATTGTAGGTAAAGCCCTGGACTCTCTCATCATCGGCATTCTGGCGTTTATCGGTCTGACGCTCATCAAAGCCCCTCTGGTGCTGGTATTGAGCCTGATCATCGGCGTCACCAACATGATCCCTTATTTCGGACCATTTCTGGGGGGCATCCCGGCAGTCATCATCACACTGCTCATCAGTCCCATCCATGCTGTCTGGGTCGGTTTATTCATTCTTGCCCTTCAGCAGTTTGACGGCAATTTTCTGGGACCCAAAATCCTTGGGAACTCTCTGGACATCAGCCCCTTGTGGATCATACTCGCCGTTGTGGTAGGCGGCGCTGTCATGGGACCTTTGGGCATGTTCATCGGTGTGCCTATATTCGCCACTGTCAAAATGTTCTGTACGGAATATATCAACCGCAAATATGACAGAAAATATCAGTCTGCGGCTGCCATCAGCGTGTCCGATACAGAACAGGAAAATGAAAATTAAATCATTCAAATCAAACCAATCTACACACGGAACTTTCGGGCGGGGAAAGGACCTCTTTTCCCGTGCCGGAAGTTTTTTATTGCAAGGAGGAACTTTATGGTACGACGTACAAACCAATATTTCTTATTTGTATTTCTCTTTTTCATGCTCGCTTCTTCTCTGGTGGGACTTCTGCTGACAAAATTTGTCCCTCTTCCCGCTGTCTGGAACAATATCATCATGCAGTTTCTGGTATTCATCCCCATGTTAGTCATTTATGTCAAGACAGAAAAAACCTCAGTGAAAGAATGTTTTTCCATCAAGCCTCTGAGTCTGAAAAACGCCCTGATCTGCCTTGGCATCGCTTATTTTTCTCTTCCCTTCGTTTCTCTCATTGTGGTGCTTACTTCCCAAATCCAGCCCAATCTGGCAGAGGAAACCATGAACCAGCTAAAAGACAGTTCTTTCTTCTCTCTGCTGCTTCTCATTGCCGTACAGCCTGCCATTTTTGAGGAAATGCTTTTCCGTGGAGCGGCTCTGCACGGTTACCGCAGTCTGGGCACCAAAAAAGCGATCCTGATGAGTGCCCTGATGTTCGCCATGCTTCACATGAATCTTCAGCAAGCATTATACGCCTTTTTGCTGGGAGCAATTTTCGCCTTTCTGGTCCAGCGCACCGGCTCCATATTCGCTTCCATGCTGCCCCACTTTCTCATCAACGCTTTAAACTGTTTTGCCGTTTCCGCGCAATCCCCTCAGGAAGGCATTGTGGAAGAGATGGCTTTTATGAAGGAATTCCTCAGCGTTGGTCTGCAATGCCTGATCTTCCTGCCTTTTCTGATTTTGCTGGTATATCTGTTCCTGCGGCAAAATCCCGCACCGGCAGAGGCTTTGCCAGCAGATGCAGACGCACCAAAGGAAAAGATTTTCACAGCTTCTTTCTGGATCATCGTAGCAATCTTTATCCTGCTGGGTGTCCTGCCCAATCTTTACTGGAAATAAAAAAATATGCCTTCGGACTGTTCCCTGGGAAAGCAAAAAAGCCAGAATCCTCTAAACAAAAAGGATTCCGGCTTTTTTTGATTCGGAATGACATTCTGTTCATTTTATGCCGCCGTCAAGTCCCGATCCCGAACGCCTTCCCCTCGGCGGAATACGGAACAAAGCAGTCCCATAAGCAGGGCATTGATACACAGCACCGCATTGCCATAGCTTACAAGGGGCAGCGCATAAGGCGCCACCAACATGAATCCCAGATTATAAGCTGTAAAAAATACGGTCTGTATGAGCAGCACCAGCCAGATGGAAAGGGCTGTCATCCGCCCAAAAGCGCTCCGCTGTTTTTGTATCTGCCAAAAAGACAGCAGGAAAAACAACGCAAATACCGCCAGCACCAATGCCACTGCCAGTTTTCCATAGGCAAAACCCAGTCTGGGCAACAAAATGTCATTGCTGAACAAATCCTGTCTTTGAGAAAGCACAAGTTCTACGCTTCTTGCCATTTCGTTCTGGGGAAGGGTCCCACGACCCAGCCAACGACAGTTTTCCCAGATATTTTCCACCAGATATCTGAAATAACCGCCTTCAAACTCTCCGCCTGCCAGCCGCGCAACGGCAAAACGCAGACGAAACCGCAATGCCGGTATTCCAAACACCGCCAGCACACCTGCCCCAATGCCTGCCCCTGTTGTCAGCGCCAGCAATCGTTTTCCTTTCTCTTTTCCCATGGAAAACCAATCCGCTCCCACTGCCACGGCAAAAGCGCCATAAGCAGAGATGGAAAAAATCAATACCATAGAAATTTTCCCCAAAGAAAACAGCACCACCGCCAGCACTGCCATTGCCAGCCAGCAGAACCAATATCCCTTTTTTCCTTTTCGCCCCGTCAAAAACAGTATGGAAAGGAAGGGCAGTGGAGCCAGCAAGGCAAGTCCCGTCAAAGCGTAGGCGTAATCAAAAAAGAAAAATATACTTTCTCCGCCGCTTTTGTCCGCAAAAGGAACAACTAAGATGAGCATTGCCAGAAATAACAGAAGCCCCCCTTTTGCCTTTCTTGCCAGCAGGGTAAAATCCAAAAAATATGCCGCCCCAAACAATACCACAGCCAAAAGCACCGGCACCACCATATCTACACCAAAAGGCACCTGATCGATGGTCAGGCGGCAGAACAGCCCCATACACAGCAGCACCGCCGCCACCAATACCATCTGCCATTGGGGCTTAGGGCGATGGGTCCTGTCCAATGCCATACCTACCTCGATGCCGTCACCCATTTCCTCTACAGTGCGTTTTTCCGCTTCTTTCTCCGACAATCCTTCTGCCAGAAAGGCTTCTTTCTGCATCAGCAAATGGTCTGTCAGTTCCTCTGCCACCGCTTTTCTGGTCTGTTTCCATCGGATCTGGTCACAGACTGTATCTATATATGTCTGCATTTCAGAGGAAACAGGCTGTACTTCCTGTTCTGGGTTTTCCTCAATTTCTTCCTGAATTTTTTCTTCCTTCTCCATTTTTTCCAGAATCAGTGCCATTTCCCTTTCTTCCGCCTGTTTTTGTTCCGCTTCTGTCATGCCCGCTGCCTGCCATGCTTTCCGGCATTCCGCCAGATAGCCGTGAAATCTGTCTGCCGCTTCCTCCCGCAAGAGGTCTTTTTCCGATAGTGTATCCGCAGACAGCCATGCTTTCCATCTTCTCCACATCTCCTTAAATCCCCGCACAGCAAGCACCCCCATTCAATACCTTGTGCACTGCCGCCGCATAGGCGTTCCACCGCTCCGTCTGCTTCGCCAGTTCCCCCCTGCCTGCTTCCGTCAGACGATAATACTTTCTGGTGCGTCCCTCTGCCGCTTCCTCGTAGGATGTGACAAAACCGTCTTTTTCCAGCCCATGAAGTATGGGATAGAGGGTTCCTGCTTTCAGCCGGAAGGTATCGTCAGAACGAGCCGACAGTGTTTCAATCATTTCGTAGCCATACATGTCTTTTTCTTCCAACAATTTCAAAATCAATACGGATGTATTGCCTACACCTTTTTCCTGTGCCATCTTTTCACCTCCATATATAGATTATCTATATAATATATCGATAATCTATATATGTCAATATATTCAAAATTGAAAACGTATCAAAAGATATGATATAATCTAAAAAAGATGCCTTAGAAAGGAGTGTCCCTATGGTTCGTATGACAAAATGCATCACCGTATCCACCGCGGCGGAAAAAGAGCGTATCCTCAACATTCTGGTGGAGCACAACATCCCTTACCGCGTCAAAATGGACAACGTCAATCAAAGCATGTCTTTCAGCGGCTTTGGCGGTGTCAATTCCGTAAAAATTTCCTATACCTTTTATGTGAAAAAAGATCAGGTGGATGAAGCCCTCTTTCTCATCCGCGGAGGTACGCTGTCCTGAGAGAGAACAATATCTGTCTTTCATCTGATTTTTCAAAACACACCGATACATACAAAAAGCCGGATTCCTTTTTATTCCAAGGATTCCGGCTTTCTATGTCTTTTAAGGAAACAGCCTGAAAAATTTCATGGGTTTTCCATCTTTTTTACGCTTCGTCTTTGCTCTGTTCTTCTTCCATGCCGTAACGGGCTTCCAGACGGTAAATGGGCATCCCCTGAGCAGAGAATTTTTCCTCATACTCAGTCATGATATTGCCTTCATAATCGCTGTTGTGCAGGTCTAAGGAAATGTTGGACAGTTTCCAGTTATCGGCGCAGAATTCATTGAGGGAGAACTCAAAGAGATTCCGATTGTCTGTCTTGAAGAAGATTTCCCCTTTGTCACCAAAGGCTTCCCGATAGCTCTGCAAATATCCTCTGTAAGTCAGACGGCGTTTATACTGCCGTTTTTTGGGCCAAGGGTCGCTGAAATTCAGATACAGCCGCTGGAACTCTCCTACTTCAAAGAAGTCAGACAGTTTTTTGGCGTCATCCCACACCAGCGCCAGATTGGGCAGTTCTTCTGTGGTGCGTCTGGCCGCTACTGCCACAACGCTCAGATTCCGTTCAATGCCCACAAAATTGATATGGGGATAAGCTTCGGCGTTTTTGCGGATGAAGCCGCCTTTGCCGCAGCCAATTTCCACATAAATGGGATTGTCGTTGCCAAAATATTCCCGCCATTTGCCTTTCAGGGCTTCGGCGTTTTTCATCACATGATCGTTCTGGGCAAGTTCTTCCTCTGCCCAAGGTTTTTTCCGTATTCTCATGATGTTGCTCCTTTTTCTCAGTTTCGCATTGTATTTATCATACTATCGAAACGAAAATTCCGCAACGGTTTTTTGGAAGTTCTTAACGGGAAAGATGCCCAATCCAGTACCCCATATTCTTTTGCCCCGGCAGAGGACGAAATTCCGTAAAACCAAGCCCTTCTGCCCGCCGGCGTGCACCGCTGTCATAGCTGTCCGGCAGACCGATTTCCATGCCTTCTTCCCCTTGCCGCAGAATGAGATGCCCATAACGGTGGTAGCACAGCAGGAAAAAGAAATCCCTCTGCCTCTGGGAAGGGATTTCCCCGAAATAAAGGAGTTCTTTCAGAGAAATGCAAATCCACGGCGTTCCATCACCAAAAGGCGTCATGCGGCGGTTGCCCGCAAAGAAATCCCATTCCACTTCGGTTTCTGGTTCCTGCATTTCCTCTACTTTTTCCTCACATACTTCCGCCTGCTGTGTTTCCATATGTAGGTTTTCTTTCTGGTTTTCCTCTGGTGCTGGCTCATCCGCCTCCACCCAGGAAACCCGTTCCTGTTCTTTTGGCGGTTCTTCTTTCTTGATGATCTCTATGGGAACTTCCAGACAATCCTTTCCATTCTTTGCGGCTTCCACAGACTTTTTCCCCAGTATCCTTGCGCTTTCCTCCGCTGTCAGGATGCCCATTTCCTCCAGTTCTGCCATTTCCTGACGGAATTTTTTCAGCAAGCCACGGAAATTTCCATGATAAGAAAAGTCCGGCTGTTCCTTCACTGGTGCTGCCTGCTGGGCGACCTCCGATGTTTCTTCTTTTCTTTCCACTTTAGGTTCCGGCTCTTGCTGTGGTAATTCAATGACCTGTGCGGTTTCCATTTTCTCTTCTTTTATAGGGCGTTCCAGCACAGCCGTTTCCGCCGCCTGCAAAACAGGTTCCTCCTCCAAAGGAGAAAACAGGGCCCGCCACTGTCGTTTTTCTCCTACATAAGCGGTCAAAGGCGCGGACAGGCTGTTTCCCGTTTCCGTTGCCACCGTAACGCCGAACAAATCCTCAACGCAATAACCGCCGCCTAATGCGTCCGGGTCAAAATCCCATGCCATTTCTCCGTGCCCCTGTTTGTTCACCGCCAAACTACCCCAGCTAATCCCCTTGCATTCTCCATCCTTTGCCAAAAGCCCATAGACCTGATACTGTCCATGGATGAGGGGGCGCAGTCCTTCCACAGCCACCGTCAGTTTCCCCTGCCCGTTTTTGATTTCCAGAATACAACTGCCCCAAGGACCTCGGCTGCCCATGCCATAGCCTGCCGTTTCCTGCCGCAACATCAGATACACTTTATCATATCGCCGTTGATACACGTTTCTTCTCCCCTTTGCTTGTCTTTCCGATACAGTCTATGCCAGGGGAAAAGAAAAAAGAACGAAAAAAGGCTGTATAAAAGCAGATTCCACTTAAGAAAGCATTGTTCTTTCTTGATTTCTTAAGCGGTATCGCGATGACTATCTTTTAGAAAAAACATACAAAATAAAATCTCAGAAAAAATAAGCAAGCCGAAATCCTTAGGAAACAAAGGATTCCAGCTTGCTTTGTTTTCTTATGAAGATGCCCCTAACAGCCCTTTTCTCATTCCTGTTCTTTCGGTATGCCGTATAAAGACAGACTGGTGTTTTTATACCGATGGTCAAAAGATACATCTTTCCCAAACCAGAAAGGCGGCTCATAGACTTCCGCTTCCTCCAGTGTGGGAAACTCCACTTCTGTGGTTATCAGCCCTGCCAGTTTTCCTTCGTATACATCCACTTCCGCCGTCAAACCATCTTCCAAAGGCACCAGATACCGCACTTTTTCCACAGCGGGGCTTTCCGCCTTTGTCAGCAGATGGTCATATTCCTCTTTGGTGATATCCAGTTCAAATTCCTCTTTCGCCAGCAGTCCTTTTCCTTTTACGGTCAAAATATAACGGTCATCCCACTGCCGCAGCCGAATGGTGGGGGACATGCTGATATAACACTGGGAAATTTTCCGCGCGGGAAAATCCGCCAGAGAAAAAGGCACTTCCTTGGTCAAAAACTTCCGTTCGATTTCCATAACACGCCTCCTTTTCCCCTTAGGATACCCTCTCAGAACCCACCCTGTCAATCCATTTGGGATTCCCTTCTTTTTGTTCCATTGAAAAAAACCAAAAAAACGCATATAATAAAACAGTAAGCAAAAAACAACATTTGGCTTTGCCAAGAAACATACACGGAGGTGTTTTCCACATGAAAAAAGCATTGATTTTTCTGGCGGAAGGCTTCGAGGAAATGGAAGCCGTAACCCCATTGGATCTCCTGCGCAGAGCAGGCATAGACGCGAAATTCGTTTCCCTTGCCGGCACACTGGCTGTGACCGGTTCTCACGGCATCACCTATCAGGCGGACATGCTCTTTGACCAAAGCGTAGCAGAAGAAGCGGATATGCTGATCCTGCCCGGCGGTATGCCCGGCTCTCAGTATTTGCAGGACAACGAAGCTTTGGGCAAACTGCTGCTGAAGTTCCACACAGAAGGCAAATTTGTCTGCGCCATCTGCGCCGCTCCTATGGTACTGGGACATCTGGGCATTTTGCGGGGCAAAAAAGCCACCATCTATCCCGGTATGGAAGATCGCCTGACAGGCGCCACACCTGTTGCTGAAAAAGTATGCCGTGACGGCAATATCATTACCGGCAGAGGTCCCGGCGCCGCTGTACCTTTTGCCCTGACACTCATTGGGGCTCTGGCAGGACAGGAAACCGCTGATAAGATCAAAGGTGATATTGTGTTTGACTAAGATCCACAGCGGAAAACAACTGGGACAGACACTTACCCCGACAGGGATTCAGCCCCGTCCTCTCTGCCGCCTGCTCCACCTGTTCCAAGTCTAAATCGTAGATGTAAGAAATCTGCGCAGGTGTATAAGCGGCAGGCAAACCACAGCTGAGTTCCCGCTGAAACATCCGGCAAATGACACTGTCACCCTTTTGGAGCAGTGAAAGGAACTGACTCCTTGTGATGCCCTTGGTCAGGGCTGTTTCCAGCAGACCCTCCGCCTGTTCTTTTGATAATTGCAGGCAGGACAGCATCTGCGCCAGATCATAAGGCTCCTGTCTGGTTTTCAGTATCAGGTCTGCCATGGTCAGGCGGGACATGATCTCCCGCTCATAATACTCCAGAAATGTTGCCATAAAACCCTCCCCTTTTTTTGTCCATTGTAACAGGACAGGAGAGGTCACACCATAGGGAATGGCTGGGAAAGAGGTTGGATTCATGAACGCCATACAAAAATATTTCAAATACCGCCAAAGTTTGATCGACCAGTATGCCAAAGGCGATATGACCAAACGGGAATATTTGCAGCGCAATTACGAAGCCGTCATCTACGGCGACATCGGCCCCTTTCGCAACATGGATACTTTGGAAAAAGCATTGTTCAACTATCAGTATTACAACGCGCTGGCGAAGGAAATGAAAACCGTCAGCACCACCCGTGATATGGATTATGAACTAAAACGGGATTATATGGAAAAGAGCAATTACTATTACAGCAAAAAAGACAAAGCCACCCTGACAGCCCTGCGGATGCTGGACTATAAAGGGGTGGAAGCCTATTTCATCAAAATCCGCAGCAAATTCCTCAAAGGAAAGCTCTTTGAAATCGTCATTGCTGACGAAGGCATCATCCTCCACTCCACCAGCACACTGATTCTGAAGTGTCTGCGGGAAGAAGGGGTGTTTCAGGAAGAAAGCCGGAAATCCGTCATTGACGATTATGTGAATCGGCGGTATTGAACAATCAAGAATAAAAAACCATAAAATAAGATTGACCTGCGAAAATCAGGCTTTTCAAGTGCAGCAGTTTCAAACTGCTGCGTTTTTTATGGTCAAAAGATGAAAAACGTCTTTTCCCCTTAGCCATCATATTGTTTCCAGAAATTTCACCCAAGTGATTCGCAAACCTTTCCAAAGATTTTTCCACTCATTTTCCGTACAAACCATAAAAAACCAATACCTACAAAGGAAGCTTCATCAGAAAACAAAGGAAGCTGAAATCCTTATCATACAGAGGATTTCAGCTTCCTTATTTTTTCTATGATTTTATCTGGTTTTTCTCCTAAAGCTCACTGTCGCAGTGCCCCTTAAGAACTCAAGAAAAAGAAACGCAATGTTCTCTTTTTACCCGTCATTATTTAAGTTCTGTCCAGTTTTCAACACCATTTGTCAGCGCGTAATCATGCGCGTTTGTGGCTTCCATGATCTGATAGTAAGCCCAATGATTTACTGGCAGATCAGGGAACATGCGCAGTGCGTCTTTATGCTGATCTACATACGCTTTGTCCGCGGAACGTCCAAGCATCTGATTGGTAATGGTAGTAACTTCCGCACGAGTAATATTATTGTTGGGACGGAATGTTCCATCCTCATAACCAGCGATCCACCCATACTGAATGGAGCCTACTACCTGGTCATAGAACCAGTCATCCGTCGTCACATCTGAGAAAACATTTTCGCCAGACACTGCCCCATTTGTAAAGCGCATTGCGATTGCTGTAAATTCTGCGCGAGTGATGGGACGATCCGGAGCAAACTGATTATTTCCAACACCGGTTACAATGCCCAGAGATGCCAGTGTATTGACTGCCTTTGCATACCAAGCGTTTGCAGGAACGTCAACAAAGGAAACGGTAGTGGGTACATCTTTGTTCAGCAGCAGACTATAGAACATCTGTGCCACTTCCGCTCTGGTCATATGATTGTTCGGTCCAAAGAATCCTGTTTCATAGCCATTGAGATAAACATTATGATCCTTTGTATTGAGCAGGCTGGAAACGCCGGTATCCTCAGGAAGCAGTTCTGCATCTTTGCTCCATTTCGCATACAGCACCACAACACTGCTGTTTACATAGATATCATCTGTAACACGTTCTGTCAGATCATCGTTTTTGTACCAGCCCTTAAATGTATAACCTTCACGAACAGGCACAGGCAAGTCTTCATACTTCTTGGTCCATGTTCTTCTATAGTATTCGGAGTCGATCTTTTCACCGCCGTTTGTATCATAACGCAGGGTATATTTTCTGGAGCTGCCGCCGCCGGAACCACCGCCGGAACCGTCAGAATAACTCTGCCAGAAACGATAGGTACAATCGGAAGATGTTGTTTGATCCGCGGCAAGTGCCTTTACATCCCAAACCTTCTGATCGCCGTCAATGATACCTTCATCGGAAAGAACGCCACGGAAACTGATTTGAATCTGACTGCCTGCTTCCATTGTATTGAAAGCCGCTGTCAGTTCGTTTCCGCCGATGGATGCTTCATTGACAATCCTGCCGGTTTTGCTGCTGACCTCAGGGTCTGCGATGGTAACAAAATCACCCGTAACAATTTCAGGATCAGCCGCAAAGGACATATTCTCCGGCAATGCTACAGAGAGATCAATGTTCTCAGACAGAGCGCCAGTGTCCCCTTCAAAACGAACTGTGGTTTTGATGTAGTATTCATCGCCCTTGTTGGAAGCCTGAGGATGCTGTCCCGCCACAGGTGCCTGGAAAGCAACTGCTTCCAAAGGCGCTGTATCATCTTCGGATTCTGTGTCATCTGCAGGTACACGGTCTGCTGCCGGTACCGCTGCAGGTTCGTCAAAGTCAGCCGCCGCTTCCGCAGGGATGCTTGTCATATCTTCTTCATATGGTGTGTCATTGTTTTCCACTGCTGTGGAAACGCCAGCAGGCAATTTTGTGATGTTGTCCGCGACACAGCCAGCTTTGGTAAATTCATCCGCAATCCAGCCACCGATCTTATCATCGGTCACAGTCAGTGTCACTGTGCTCTGCACTTCCTTAGGTATGCCGACAAACATATCTGTTAAAACACTCTGATCTGTAATACCGGTGATGCCGGAGAAATCCAATGTTGTCAAACTTTTATTGCTGCTGCCAAACATTCTGGAAGCCTTCTGCAGACTGCTGAAATCAGCTCCTGCAAAAGAAACTGTAGTGATACGGCTTTGGCTGCTAAACATGCCGGAAATGTCTGTCACGCCGCCAAGACCAGTCCAGCCGCTGAATTCCACCATACTGTAGGTGAGCTCACGCAGCTCAGAAAGGTCCTGAGGAAGGTCATTCAAGTTCCAGTTTTTCGCGCTGAATTCGCTGGTAGGAATAGCGGTCCATGGATAAGCGAAGTTTTCCGGCGCACTTGTCAGGAAATTCTCCGTGGTGACATTCCAGTCATCAATGATAAACTTCACGTCCTTCGGATAAGGGTCGCTGTAGTTCCCCCAAAGGGAGCCGTTCCCCATCGGGCTGGATAAGGAATAGTTATTCATACCATCCAGATTCCACGCGGGCATACGGAATTCTTTCAGATTGCCCAGAGCCCAGAATGCGTACGCAAAAGCCATATCCTCAAAGTTCGCTTTGCTGGGCAGGCTCATCTTCTCCAGATTGGAACAATTACTAAATACGCTCATTACATCCCCCAGGGAGGGTGTTGTCCATCCGCTCAAATCCATTTCTGTCAGGGATTTGCAGTTCTGGAATGCATTATAAAAGTTATTCAGACTGGGCAGATTCCAATCGCCTACGACGATATCCTGCAAAACAGTACAATCCGCAAAAATATAGTCCATTTTTGTAACCTTTGTAGGATTCCAGTCGGAAATATCCACTGCCGGCAGGCTGGAGCACTGATAGAAAAATGCCTCCAAATCGACAACTTCAGGCAGTGACCATCCTTCCATATCCACAGAAGTCAAATTGCTGCATCCGCGGAACATACTGTTGGCTGCTGTAACCTTGCTCACATCCCAGCCGCTGAGTTTTGCGCTGGGCATGGATGAACAATTCTGGAACATAAAAGCAATGTTGGTCAACACAGGCGTATTCCAAGTGCTCAAATCTACAGCGCCCAGATTCTTACAGCCGTTAAACATACTTTTGGCATTGACAAGGGCAGACAGATCCTGGTTCGCGAAATCAGGCAATTCTGTCAGACCAGCGCAGTAGAACATGCCGTCCGCATCCTGCAGAGTGCTTGTGTCAAAGTTTCCATTGAAGTTCACTTTTGCAAGTGTGGAGTTCCATCCGTTTTCTTTCACATTTGCAAATCCGTCACCTGTATATTGACCATGTGAAAACAGGTCTCTTGCGCTGGCAGGAGCCACTACGCCATTCTCGCCGGTAATGGTCATATTATAATGACCAGCTTCGCCGCCGGCTGTCAGATACGCAATTACGCTGTAACCTTCCGCGCCGATCTGGCGGGCGTAAAGAATATCTTCCCGACCGTCAACGTTCACTTTCAAAGTATCTATGCTGTCTGGAGCACTTGTGAAAGAAAGTTCCTCATCAGCAAAATCAATCTGATCAATGTACTGGATACGAGCACCCTTGCTGTCTGTCAAACCCCAGAAGTTCAGCAAACCTGCCTGATCGCCGCTGCCAAATTTGAGTCTTCCGGCATCGTTTGCGATCACCTGTCCCTCTCCTTCCGGCGCGGGGGTTGCCTGTCCCACTTCCAATGTGACCACAGGATGTGCCCACAGGGCTTTCAGCACCACATTTTCTGTGCCCATGGTCAGAGAAGAACCAGGTTTCAAAGTCTTGCCTACCAAAGATTCAGGACCGCTGACTACCTGCCAGCCGCCGAAGCTTTCCCCTTCTTTGGAGAAGCCGGTTCCTTCAGCCACTGTAACCTTTGTGTTGGGAGCTGCGCTCTGAGACTCAGGCGCTGTACCAGTTCCGCCGTTCAGATCATAGGAAACGGTGCGTTCTCCCTTATTGATTACTGTTTCAGGGAAAGAAACGGTAACACTTTTCTCTGTATCATCAAACAGTCCTGTACGCAGCTTAAATGTCACATCCTGTGCATCAATAACAGTCTGTGTATCCGTCACATCTGGAACCAGCGCCACAGTCAGTGTGATGCGCAGTGTGTCCATGGAAAACAGATATGCCGCCTGTAAATGCACCGTATTGGTATCCTTTTCCAGACTGGCTGTCACACCAACGCCGCTGCTGACGTTGTTTTCGTCTGTTTCCGGACGGTTGCTTTCCGGAGAGTATCTGTAATGCAGTTCATCACGCACTTCTACACCTGTGATATCTGTGATCACGCTCTGGCTGTCTTTCAGGGCGATATCAAAATCAACATAATTTTTGTAACCGATTTCGTCAAAATCGCCCCTTTTATCATATTCATCATAGTTGTCCATAACAACGGTGCGAATATTATGTCCCAATTCAAAAGGATATCTGTTCAGACCATTGTCAACCGCGCCATAAGCAAAGTGAGCCTCTGCAAGGCTGCCGTCCCCTTTTGTGTAGGTCGCCACATAATCATCCAGATATGCAGTGGGCGCATCTGTGTATTCATACACGATCAGCGCGCCATCGCTGCCCAGAGCATCTTTCAGCTTATTCAGTTCTGCCTTGACAGCCTGCTCATCGCTGTTGATGCCTTTTTTGCTGCCCATGAGCCAAAATACTACACTTGGATAACTGCTGTCCGCCTCATTCACTGCCTCAGTCACTGCCTGAAGGGCTTTCACCTCATCAGCAGTGCCAGACATCTGGGAAATGCTGGATGCCTGTTTCAGACTGTTGTAATCTGTCAGTTCACCGGAATCCTGAACATCCTCACCATAAGTGATGATGTGGGTGGGATTGGGCTCTCCCCATTCCATGAGCATTCTGCCCGCATAATAGTAGCTGTTGATCCCATCATTCAATGCGTACTGTACCGTATTCTGGTTGTCCGCGTCCGCGGCTGCCAAGAAAAAGACATTGACCTTCTGCTGTTCCAAAGGCTTTACTTGATAAGTGATTTTTGCCTCAGACATGTCATCATTGTAGGTCACTGTTCGGGTCACTTCCGGAGAATCCGGATCACCCTCCGCGGCAAGTACGTTTGTTGGAAGTGTTCCCAGCATCATGAACGCGCTGAGACTTCCGGCAAGCAAACGCCGCCAGTTAAATTTCTTCATTTTTACATACCTCCTCACGTATGATATATGATGTATATATATAAACATTGGAATGCCCAATGGAATACGTAATATATTTTCTGATACATCCAAACAAAATCAGCATTTTGTCTAAAGCGAAAGAAATCACTTTCCCATTTGTGTTCGGCATTTAAAAAATAAATGGATTTTTATACCATTTTTTATAAGAGTTTGAACAAAAAAAAGAAAGACCGAAAAAAAATTCCGTACGGTCTTTCATTTTTGTGCCTAATTTCGACAAAAGACTTGCGTCCATGTGCAAAAAAAGTTATAATTTCCCTGTATACAATGAAATACATGCGTGTATTTCATCCATTTACAGTATAAAACAATATGTATTTATAACAAAATGCTGATTTTGTTTATGATATCAGTCGCAGCTGTTCCATCATATGCGCATGTTCTGTTCCAGATGTCACCAGATAAATTCTGGTGGTTTCGATGCTGGAATGTCCCAGTACATCGGCTAACCGAACAATGTCTTTACATACTTTATAAAAGCTTACGGCAAACAGATGACGTAAGTTATGAGGGAACACCTTTTCCGCGTCTACCCGTGCCTCCTGACAGAGTGACTTCATTTCACTCCAAATTTGACACCGTGACATACTTTTTTTGCCTCCTGTGAGAAATATCTCCCCAGAGGCAATTTTTTGTTTTTTCGCGTATTGCAGCAGCTTTCTCGCCAGTTTCTTTGGTATCAGTATCGTACGCACCTTGCCCTTCAAAGCAATCTCCGCTCTTCCCATTTGCGCGGATTCCACAGTCAGATATTTCACTTCACTGACACGGATTCCAGTGGAACAAATAGCCTCCAATAACAGTGCCAGTCGTTCCCGTCCCTGTCTGCGCGCGGTTTCCACCAAGCGGATATATTCTTGGAAAGTCAGTTCCCGTCTGCTGTCCTGAAACATCTTTCTCTGAATCTTAAAAAACTTCACCCGACACTCATTCCAGCCCATCAACGCAAAAAAACCATTCAAAGCTGAGAGCATCCCATTGATCGTCACTGGCGCATAGTTTTGTGACAGTAAGTAATTTTTCCATTGGACAGCGATTTCCTTTGTGACATGTCTGCCGTCCAGCCAGTCATGGAATGTCCGTACATCTCGCATATATTTTTTTACTGTTCCGGCACTGCGTTCTTCCTCCAGCAAATACTGCCCATACGCATTGATTTGTTCCAAAGTCAATTTATGTTTATCCATATATTCTTTCCTCCATTGGCATTTTACTGTTATTGTACCCTACTTCTATCTGTATTAGCAGAAAAAACAGATGTACTAAAATCAGAATAAAACACATTTCCATCCCATAAACAAACACACCGCATCTTCACAGGAACCTTTCAGATACAACCTCGTTGAAATACACCAGAAAAAGCCCAAAATATACTGATCTGATCCGCTTTGTTGTTATACTGCCCCAGAATTCATGATTGGACACATATTTCTGATTTCATGGAATTTCCTTTTTCTCTGCAATCTTTCAAACAGCAAAAAAGTCTTTGCAATTTTCATGCAAAGACTGTAATATGACCTTCATTCCATTCTAAAACAGGGAAATCATACCAAAAGATCGCCAAAACAAAATCAGGGTGGATTCTTCCAGAATCCACCCTGATTTTTGTATGGAGGCATTATGTGGAACAAGCTCTGCTGCCCTAAAGGAGTGTAACAGCAGACAAGGCGTTTCCCGTTATTCAGCCGGCTTTCTGCTCCAGACGCAGTCTGTCGGCAATGAGGGCAATAAACTCACTATTGGTGGGCTTGCCCTTATGGTTGTTGACGGTATAACCGAACAATTCATGGATGACTTCCACTTTTCCCCGGTTCCACGCCACTTCAATGGCATGACGGATGGCACGTTCCACCCGGCTGGGTGTGGTATTGCACTTTTTGGCAATGGAAGGATACAGTTCCTTTGTGATGTAATTGAGGACATCCATGTCGTTGACACTCATCATGATGGCTTCCCGCATGTAATGATAGCCACGGATATGGGCAGGCACACCGATTTCATGGAGGATATTGGTAACTCTCGTTTCCAGATCCACTGTTCCCTGTGCCGCCGGAGCCGCTGCAGCAAACACACTGCCTGCCGGTTTCACTGCGGGCTGTTCCTGCATGAGCTGACGGATACGCTGGCTCAAAGCTTCCAGATCAAAAGGCTTCATCATGTAATACCCTACTCCCAGTTCCATAGCACGCTGCACCACTTTATCCTGACTGAGTGCTGACAAAATGATGGTGATGGGCTGGTGCATATCTGGGTTTTTCTGGAGTCTTTCCAGCACACCAATACCATCCAGTCTGGGCATGATGCCATCAATGACTGCCACATCGGGTCTGTATTCCCGAATCTTGTTCATGGCGTCGATGCCATCCATAGCAACGGCTACCACCTGCATATCTTCCTGTTTCTGCAAATAATTCACGACAATATCACAAAAATCCTTATTATCATCGGCTAACAGCACTTTTATTTTCATTTGGCTCAAAATCAATCCCTCCGCTTTGTAGTTTGCTGCATGAATATGACAAACATTCTTGCTTTTGGGTTGATTATAGTACAGTATACATGCCCTGACAATACGGTTTCGGCAGACAAATCCCGACGGAAAATCCGCCATTTTTTCGGCTTTTTCCTCGATTTTTGCGACAAAGCACATTTTCTGTCAGCCTATGAAAGACACTGTCGGATTCCATCGGGAATTTTGGGGAAGGCAGCAGGATTTTGGCTTGCCGAAAGGGCTTTGTTTTTGTCAGGTGCTGTTGGATTTGTTGAAAAATCAAAGATATGGTAGAAATTTTCTTTTGCCTCCACCATATATAGAAACGGTAAAATCGGTTCATTTTTTTCCAAAACCCAAAAGAGAACAGAACATCGGAAACTGATGTTCTGTTCTCTCCTTCTTCTTTTCCCAGACAAACTTTGTCATTTTGAAAGAATATTCCCTGTGATTCCGACAAAATCTCTTTTATTTCTCATGGACATTGTCCGTTGAGGCAAAATATGTCCCCATAGCCATAATCCACAGGGCAATCAAAAAGGATATTGACGGTTTTTCCCGAAAAATCACCAAGGAAAGGGCTGTTGCCATAAAAGGCGCCAGTGCGTAATAGGCGCTTGTTTTGGCAGCCCCCAGATACCGCTGGGCGTAGATATAAAAGAAAATACTCAAACCATAGGCAACAAACCCCAGCAGCAGCGTACACACCCCATATACCAAAGGCAATGCGTTTTCCCCAAGGCAAAATGCAAGCACCAGCGATCCCAGACCAGAGCCGAAGCCTTTGATGACAACAATCTCCAATGGGTCTTTATGGGAAATCATACGGGTGCAGTTATTTTCCAGCCCCCAGCATACACAAGCCAGCAATACGAATATGGAGCCGTAGGAAAATGTAAAACTGGACATATCCTCCACAGAAAGGATGGCGCTGGAAATGGTCACCAGAACGATTGCCAGCCAAAGCCGTCTGGAAATGGCTTCCCGAAAAATAAAAAGGGCAATGACTGCCGTAGCAACGATTTCGAAATTATTGAGCAAAGAAGCGTTTGCCGCTGTGGTCATAGTCAAGCCCACCATGAGGAAAATGGGTGCGGCAATATCCAGCACCACCATTCCCACAGTGTAAGGCATGTCTTTTTTTGTCAAAGGAACTTCTTTCTTCCCTTTTCCTGCCATGCGCTGGACAAGGCGCACCAAGACCAATCCAACACCTGCCCCCAGATACAGCAGGGCTGCCATCATGGTTGGAGGCACTTCCTCCAACAGCAATTTGGAAACAGGCGCGTTCAGGGCATAAAGCCCAGCCGCCAGAACTGCCCAGAAAATGGCTGTTTTTTGCGATGTCATAGAAATCCCTCATTTCATAAACTGGTCGATGGCTGCCGACAAATCTTCCAGAGCTTTTTTGTCCCCCGTTTCCACAGCCTCCACAATGCAATGGTTGATATGGTCTTTCAGGATGATTTTTCCCGTATTATTGAGAGCAGACTTCACCGCTGCCAGTTGAATCAGCACCTGACTGCAATCCTGTCCTTCCTCCACCATTTTTTTCACCGCTTCCAGATGTCCGATGGCTCTGGAAAGACGGTTGAGCACTTGTTTGGTATCGTGATGATGTGCCATAGAATCCCTCCTTTATATCCCCCCTAGGGGGATATTTTCAGTATAGCACGTTCCTGAAAAAATACAATATGATTTCCTTTTTTCAGACAAAAAATATGCCCCAACTTTAGGGGCATATTCATAAGAAAACAAAGCAAGCTGAAATCCTTACGATATAGGAGATTTCAGCTTGCTTATTTTTATAAGATTTTATTTGTTATGTTTTCTTAATGGGAAGTTGCTTTCGTCAGAGCATATCTGTATTTACTGATTCTGTTTTGCGTCAAAAACCGCGTCTGTCAGTTTTGCAAAATCCTCAATGGACAATGCTTCCCCTCTGACACGAGGGTCCCAACCCAAAGAAGTGAGTATTTCTGTCCATTCTTCCTTGGAAAAGCCCAGATTTCCCTGATTGAACAGACAGTTCAGCAGTGTTTTCCGGCGCTGTCCGAAGGCGCATTTCACCAGATGGAAGAACAGTTCCTCATCTTTTGCGGCAATTTTCCGCTCCGGCAGCACTTTCAGTGTGATGACTGCGGAAGCCACCTTAGGACGGGGCATAAAGCAGGAAGGCTGCACGATCATGTCCAGATGGGCGTCACAGTAATACTGTACCGCAATGGACAGAGCGCCGTATTCCTTATCCCCGGGACCTGCCTGCATCCGTTCCGCTACTTCTTTCTGTACCATAACGGTAATGGTATCCACTTTCCGTTCATTTTCCAGCAAATCCATAATAATGGGTGTGGTGATGTAATAAGGCAGGTTTGCCACCACTTTAATAGGACGGTCGTTGTTTTTCTCCCGAATGATGGCGTCAATATCTGTTTTCAGGATATCCTGATTGCGGACTTCGATGTTGTCATAATCTGCCAGTGTTTTGGACAGAATGGGGATCAGGTTGCTGTCGATTTCAATGGCAACCACTTCTCTGGCGTGTTCTGCCAGCACCTGTGTCAAACTGCCGATACCGGGACCGATTTCCAGCACACAGTCCTCTTTTGTGACACCGGCGCATTCCGCGATGTTGTCCAGAATGTTACTGTCAATGAGAAAATTCTGACCGAAATTCTTTTTGAAGTAAAAGCCGTTTTCCTCAATGATCTGTTTGGTTCTGGAAGGTGTTGAAATACGTTCTGCCATGTTCTCTCCCCCTTCTTACAGTCCCAGACTGCCCAGCAGACCGAAGGACAGTATGGATACGATGATACCAGCTGTCAAAACCCCTACCATAATGACAGGGAATGTCTTTTTGGGGTCCATGCCCAAAAGCGCGCTGATGAGGGCACCCATCCATGCGCCAGTACCGGGCAAAGGTACCGCCACAAAGAGGAATACGCCCCAATAAGCGTATTTGCGGATCTGCTCACTTTTCTGATCCGCTCTGCGTTCACACCATTCCACCACTTTGCGCATGGGCGTTTTCTTCAGCACCTTGAAAATATACCGGATGAACAGCAGGATAAAAGGAATGGGCAAGATATTGCCAATATATGCAATGATGAATGTGGGCAGCCATTCCATATTCATGGCAAAGCCCGCAATGATACCGCCGCGCAGTTCCAGAATGGGCAGCAGAGAAACCAGAAATACAATCCATTCCCGCGCCAGGGTACCTTCAAATGTTGTTACAAACCAATTTGCAATCGTTTCTGCCAAATGATCTCCTCCTAAACGAAATTTTCCAATACATACATTGCCTTATTATATACGAAAACCATCCGCCTTACAACATCTGGGACACAGGCGAATGTATATTTTTTGAAAATTTACGGCTTTTTTGCTTTTTCTATTGAAAAGGGAGGGGGAGTGTGAGAAAATGGGGCTACAAAGTATATGCAAGAAATGGAAAAGAGGGAGACGTATGACAGAAGAACTACGGGCGCAGCTTATGGGCGTAAAGCTGACAAAAAAAGAAAAACTCATCGCGGAGTTTATTCTGGATAATTTCGCGGAAGCATGTTTCATCACATCGACGGAAATCGCAAGACGCCTGCAGGTCAGCGACTCCTCTGTCATTCGCTTCACCCGCACACTGGGGTATACAGGCTTCATGGATTTCCAGCGGAGCATCCGCAAAACCTATACAGAACGCATCAACAGCGTTTCCGACAACATCACCATTCCGTCAGAAAGACTGAAACTGAGTATTGGTAAGCTGGATCAGAGCGACATCATGGAAAGTTATTTTTCCAATGTGCTGCAAAATCTGAAATCCTGTGTCAACCAGAACGATTCCCTGTCCTTTGAACGGGCGGCGGGACTCATCACAGGCAGCAAACGGAAATTCATCGTCACATCCCGTGCAAACTCCTGCGTAGGGGATATGCTGCTTCTGCTGTTGAAGCATCTGCTGCCGGATGTTTACGAAACATCCCACCCTGCCCTCAACGTCATCGACCATCTTTGCGACATTACGGAAAATGACTGTATCGTTGCCGTCAGCTTCCCCCGTTATTCGGAAATGGACTTGTTGGCAGCCCAGATGGCTTATGAAGCCGGCGCAAAGATCGTCCTCATTACAGACAAAGCAAGTTCCCCTTTGGCAAAGTATGCCACACAGCTGCTCACTGTCAGCGTAGACAGCAATACCTTCTTCAACTCCTATGTTGCGGTGCTGTTCACCATGGAACTGCTGTGCTCCTTCATCAGTAAAAAAATGGGGTATTCCACAGAAGCAAAATTGCAGCTCATCGACAAATATCTGTCTAAAGTGGGGCTGTTCTAATCATCTTTGACAAACAAACAACAGAAATAGAAAGCCGGAATTCCATGGACCAAATGTCCTGAAACGCCGGCTTTTTTCTTTGCGGGAAATCCAATGGGATAAACCACTTTCTTTGCGGTTTGTATCGCTTTCTTTCAGAGAGCGGCTTCTTTTTATGCGTTTTTCAAGGCATCCAAAGACGCGAAAAACAGATCATAGGCATCTTCCCAGCCATCCAGGGGATAACTCGCGCCCCCATTGCAGCTTTTGAGCAGATTGGAGGTGTACTCCTCCCCTTCTCCGAACAATTCTCCTACGGTAATGGGAAAGCCTTTTTCCGTTGCCAATGTGCACAGGGCAAGTGCCGGGTCCGCTTCCATTCTGGTCCCTTCCAGAGCAGCCAGCAAAGCAGGGTCCGCTTTTGCCATCTCCAGTAATTTCCATAAATTTTCGTTCATTTCTGCCACCGCCTTCTTTTGTTCCTTTTCAAATACTTTTTCAGTATAGCACATTTTTTCCGAAAAATTAAGTCAAACCAAACAAACAGAAGATACCATGGACTGCGGCGCACAAACAAATGCCAATGACTGTTGGCAGTAAGAAGGAAACTGCTGTCCATCTCCAGCTGTCTGTTTCCTTGCGGATGGTCAGAAGCGTAGTGGCGCAGGGAAAATGATTCAGGGAAAACAGAATAGCACAGACAGCCGTTGTCCAAGTCCAGCCATTTGCCATAAGCATTGCCCCTGTCTGACTGCCTCCCTCCATCAACATGCCGCTTTGACTGTAAAACATGAGCAGAATGGGCAGCACAATCTCATTGGCAGGCAGTCCCAGCAGAAATGCCAGCAAAATAGGACCGGAAAGCCCCATAAGCCCACCCAAAGGCTCCAGAAACATGGCAATCTGTGTCAGCAGTGTGCCATCTCCTACAGGGATCCGCTGGAGCAGCCAAATGACTGCCCCTGCCGGCGCCGCCGCTGTGATGGCGCGCCCTAGCACAAAAATGGTTCTATCCAGCAAACTCCTTACAAGGACCTGACCGATCTGGGGACGGCGAAAAGGCGGCAATTCCAGCACAAAAGCAGAGGGCATCCCCCGCAGCAATGTTCGACTCAGGAAAAAAGAAACCAACAGTGTCATGCCCACCGAAATCCCAATGACCACAAAAAGAGTAAAACCAGACATCCAAGCCTTTCCTCCCGACAAAAACACTGCCGTTAGCAGCAGAATCGTCGGAAACCGTCCATTGCAAGGCACAAAGTTATTGGTCAATATGGCAATGAGCCGTTCTCTGGGGGAATCAATGATGCGGCATGCCGTGACCCCTGCGGCATTGCAGCCAAAGCCCATACAAAGTGTCAATGCCTGTTTGCCGTGAGCCCCTGCCCGCCGGAACAGCCCATCTAACTGAAATGCAATTCGCGGCAGCAGACCACAGTCCTCCAACAGGGTAAACATGGGAAAAAAGATAGCCATAGGCGGCAGCATGACAGAAACCACCCAGCTTACCGTCAAAAATACCCCATCCATGAGCAGACTTTCCAGCCAGACAGGGCTTGACACCAGCACACTGCGGCATTCTGTCCCCAACTGGGTAAAGGCGGACATGAGCCATTGAGAAGGCGCATTTGCTCCCACTGCCGTGATCCAGAACACTAGCGCCAGCAAAAGCAGCATCACCGGTACTCCTGTCCGTTTCCGCAGAAACAGTTTATCCATCTGTGCTGTTGTATCTGCCTGTATTTCATCCTTTTTGCAGACAGCAGAAGCCAGTGTTTCTGCCCGTTTCTGAAAACAAAGAGAGCGTTCTTTTCGATAAAGGGCAAAAACTTCCTCCTCCCCCGCAAAATACGCCCTGCATCTGCTTTGCCAATTCCGCAATTCTGCATCCGGCAAAACATCCTCCTCTTTTTGCCAAAGAAAATCCAGCAGAAGGGGTCTGTTTCTGCTTTCCGGCAGCAGGTCTTCTCCCTCTGCCAGCAGTTCTTCAAATGCCGCTGGCAAAGCCTTATGAAAAGGCGTATGGCGCACATGGGGCTCCTGCTCCATGACCTGTTCCAAAGCCGCTGTCAAATCTGACAACCCTCTTCCCGTTCTGGCGGCTGTTTTCACCACGGGAACACCTGTCAAAGCTGACAGCTTTTTTTCATCAATGTGAATTCCTTTTTTCTCCGCCTCGTCTGACAGATTCAGACACAGCACACACCGGGGCATCAATTCCATGACCTGCAAAGCCAAAGGCAGGTGACGTTCCAAACAAGAAGCATCCACCACCACTGCCACAGCATCAGCACCGCCAAAAGCCAGAAAATCCCGGGCGCAGGCTTCTTCGGCTCCAGCGGAAAAGAGGGAATAAATCCCCGGCAGGTCTACCAGAACCGCCTCTTTTTTCCCAAGCCAAAACCGTCCCTCTGCCCTGCCAACGGTTTTCCCAGACCAGTTGCCTGTATGCTGCTTCAGCCCAGTCAAGGCATTGAACAGGGTGCTCTTTCCCGTATTGGGATTGCCTGCCAAAGCGATACATGGTCTTTTTTCCTCACCCATCCTCATTCCACCGCCTTCACTTGGATTTGTGCCGCATCGCTGTCCCGAAGGGCAATGCGGGTCTGTTTTACATGATACAGGCGTGTGCCGCCCCAAGGGCATGTATACAAAGGCATCACCTGACTTTCCTCACAAAACCCCAAATCCAGCAGCCGCAGCAGGCGGCTTTCCACCACCTGGCAGCTCTGCCCCAGAGGAACTTCCGACAAAAGCATATTTCCATCCATATTCCCACCTCCCTGGAAAAATCCTGTTATGCACAATATATGCTGTCAAACAAGGGGTGTGCCTGGACAAAAAATCAGACCGGCTTTAGAGGCATCTTCATAAGAAAAATCAAAACCACCCGTTGAACGGGTGGTTTGACCAGACCCTATAAGGGTCTATCTCTTGTGGTAGCCCCCTGAAGGGGGCACTGAATAGTCTGACAACCACATTTTTAACTCTGGCTGCCCCCTACTCGGGGACACTTTTTATGCCTTATTTCACTGGCTCACCCGTAAACGGGTCTGTAAATTCCTTTAAACTTATTTGGTCATTCATAATATCGTCTTCTAGCTGATTTTTAATATATTCCTTTATTGCCGTTTTATATCTGCCTACTGTATCTACAAAATATCCTCTACACCAAAAATGACGATTTCCATACTTGTACTTTAAATTTGCATGTCTATCAAATATCATTAAACTACTTTTACTCTTAAGATATCCCATAAAACCAGATACACTCAAATGCGGCGGAATCTCAACCAACATATGTATATGATTTGAACAACATTCTGCCTCTACAATATTTACACCTTTTCTTTCACAGAGTTCTCTTAATATTCTTCCAATATCTGCTTTTAATTTTTTATAAATTACTTGTCTACGATATTTAGGCGCGAACACAATATGATATTTGCATATCCATTTGGAATGTGATAAACTTCTTATGTCATTCATTGACAAAACCTCCTGCTTCTATATTTTGGTTGCCAGACCAATTTCATTATAGCGCAGGAGGTTTCTTTCTTATACTAAAGTATTTTTACCTACCCCCAGTTGAACTGGGGGTTTTGTCATACCTATTCGGCGTACAACAAAGAAAGCCGAAATCCTTCTCATGACAAAGGATTCCGGCTTTCTTATGATATTGAGATTTTATTTGATCTGTTTTCTTCTGAAGACAGCCATCACAATTCCCTTTGAGAAATCAAAGAAAACCAATGTTTCCTGAAAAAGCGCCTGTCTTTTTTATTCCTGATTGATGAGTTTGCATGTATAGGCATTGATGATATAAGGCTCTGTCTGTTCCATCAGATAAATTCGATAACAGGGCACCGCGTACAGCATACCTTCCGATGTCTGGCTTTCTTTATCCGGTAAATCGTATCCAAGTTCCATACGATTCACAGTCACAGCGCCTTCCGGCTGGTTTTTCCGTAATTCCCGCATAAATGTGAGCAAAGCTTCATCCCCATAGAAAATATCTTTTTTCTCACCGTTATAGCCCACCACTGGGCAGTATACAAGCTGCACCTGATAAATGCCCGCCTGAGACACAAAAACCCGGAAATGATTAGAAAATACAATGGTATCATCGTACTTTTCGTAAAATACCACACAATATCCTTCCTCTGTTTCCAATATATCGTAGGAAACGAAATCACCGAAGTTTTTCTCCATATGATCCATATATTCCTCAGCCTTTTTCAGAGCATCTCCTCGGCTCAAATCGCCCTTTCCCTTTTCCACCTGCGGAAATACCAGATTGCCCTGAGCGCCTTCTATGGTCAGTTCCGCTGTGGAAGTGCGATATACGGTACTGGTCTGACTGGGGACCACCGTGGTTTTCTCTCCGTCAAAAAACACCCTTTCCAGGTCTTCTTTTGTATATGTGGGCACCATACAAGCCAGACGGCTCATGGGTTCCATATCCGTAATCAAATCCGTATACATGGTGATGCCGTTTTTGGAAAGCACTTCAAAAATCGCCTTTTCCTGAGAAGCAGTCATGGCATTCTCACGATTTTGCTGGAAATTCAGCAGCGCCAAACAGGCGTTCAAAATCACCAGCAGCACAATGACGAACTTTTTTGCGTTTTGCCACTCCATAGACTGCCTCCTTTCTGCTCAGGGTTTTAGGAATTCGTGGTTGCGTTGACCACTGTTTCCGGTTCTGTTTCTGTCACTGCTGTCTGTTCCGGCAGGGTACTGTCTGTTTCAATGAGGAATATTCGATCATAGAGGTTCACGAACCACTGCAGGCGGATACCCTCTGTTCTGTCCGCAAAATATCCCAGCGCAATATTCTTGACATCGGCGATCTCCCGCTGCTCTACTGTTTCCTGATACAGACGGTTGGCTGCGTCCAGCGCGTCAATGAACTGCACATCCAGTTTGGCGTCCTTTGCCCCTGACGCTTCATAATTCACCGCATAGCGCCGATATTTCTTAACGGAATTGTTGCTGACAGTCACTTCTATGGCATGTTTCATGCCGATCTCCTGCTGAATGCTTTCTGACAGATACACAGGCAGTCCATTGACGGCGTAATCAAAGTAATACACCGTTTCATTGCCGCTGCCGCCAATATCCGCCAAATACACATCCGTCTGCAAAGACGCGTCATTGGTCATAAAATTACAGCTGACCTGATAGCCGTCCAAAAGGGCTGTTTTGGGACCATCACTGCCGTAGTTTTCATAGTTATAATATTCCAGCATACGGCTGCCGGGATGATACCGCAGCACAACAGAACTGTCACTGAATACAAAATTCCCGTTTTCATCCCGCTGGCTCCAGTCCACAGAGAAATTACGGAAAAACCGTTCCGCCGTATTTTCCAGCAGTACCCGGCTGACTGCCCCCTCCTGCTCAAAGGCAGGCACCTGCCGTACTGTATCGTAATGATACGGCAGTTCCGCCCATTGGGGCAGGAACAAATTCCGTCTGAGGACAGCAGAACTGGTTTTTTGTCCCGTAGAGATATAAACCATCTCTCCCTTTGGTTCCGTCTGAAGCGCCTCAAAAAGTATGGGCGCAGATTTGCTTTTAAAAGCGCGATAAACCACACAGTCATTGGTCTGAGAATTGACAAAATACGCCTTGCTTTCCTCACCTGTTCTTCTTGCCGGAACGATGGTGATATAATCAAAGGTTTCCAATTCCTGCCCATTTTTCAGACTGCGCATGCCTTCCAGATAATCGTCCATATCAATCATAAAATCATACTGCATGACCATACATTTATTCTGCAGCATTTCCTTCCAGTCGGCTTGTTCCAAATCCATACTCTCGCCAATATTTTCCGCCAGAATCTCCTGCAATACATCATTGGCTTTCTTCAGCATTTCACTGCTGCCCACCTGATCGGGATAATACACGGAAAAATTAGAGGCTCCGTCCCCCACAGCGTATCTGGTGGCCAACAGGGCGTTTGTTTCCGATGTTTCCTCCGTTGTGGAAATGGATTCTTTTACCGCACGAAAAAAGTTATGACCTGCTGTTCCTTCAAGCCATAACTCTCCTGTCTGATACACAGCGGCTATGACCAGAACAACAATGATAACATTTGTAATCCTGTTTCTTTTCATTCGATCTCACCGCTTCTTTATGAATTTATGTTTTCGCGCGCCTTAGTACAGACCAGGCAGCGCAATCATGGTTTGCAGATCTTTTTTCAGCTGTTTGGGCAGACGTTTGATCACGACTGTGTAAGACGCTTCCTCATAACCAGCTTTGTCTGCTGTCAATGTCACATAGTTATACCCCATTTCCAGTCCAACGGTGGCTGCGAAGATTCCCATGGAACCTACGGTCACATCCTGTGTGCTCATAACGCTCATATCCCCGTTGGCATCTTTGCAGCTGACAGACACGGAAACCTTTGTATTGGGTTTCGCTTCGCCGTAAATGGTACGGCTGCTGTCAAAGGTAGACTCTGTTTCTTCCTGATCCAGATCGATACCGCTGCTGACAGTGATGGGGGTTATCTCTGCGGCAAATGCACTGACGGGAGAAAAGCACAAAAGTCCTGCCAAAACCAAGCCAAACAATCTTTTTTTCATCTCCGTCACCTCCTTACCGTCAATCTTGTATTTTTTCACTGCCATTATTATACAGCAAGAATATTACAGTTTTGTTACAGTGCCCTTACAGTTTCTTAACACCTGATTTTTCCAGTCACTGCGGTGTCGTTTCGGGAAAAATCCTGTCATTCTGTAGGTCCTCCTGCTTTGAATTCGTGTTCATATTCCAGCTCTGGACGTTCTTTGGGGAACCACATGGTCATGGTGGTGCCTTTGCCATATTCGCTTTCTGCCGTCAGGCGTCCCTTATGGCTTTCCATGATTTCTTTGGCAATGGCAAGCCCCAGACCGGTACCGCCCATGGCACGGCTTCTGGCTTTGTCCACGCGATAGAAACGCTCGAAAATACGGGGCAGGTCTTCTCTGGTGATGCCCATACCTGTATCTTTGACGGAAATTTTGTAATATTTCTCGTCCTCCGTGATGAAGATACGGATTTTCGCCTGCTCCAGACTGTATTTGATGGCGTTTGTCACAATGTTGTTGACGACCTGACCCACACGATCTCTGTCGCCGTAAATGATGACAGGATGTTCGCAAGGCTCAAAGGTCAGTTCCTGATGTTTCGCCTCGGCATGAATCTTGCTCTGGCGAACGGTAGTCATAAGGAATTCGTTCATTTCGATTTCCGTGATATTCAGGCGCACCTGCTTGTTGTCAAAACGGGAAAGCTGCAGCAAATCCCGTACCAAAAACGCCATACGGTCGGATTCGCTGTCGATGATAGACAAAAATTCCATAGCTGTTTCCCTGTCGTCCAGCGCCCCTTCCATAAGGGTTTCCGTGTAGCTTTTGACCGTAGTCAAAGGCGTACGCAGTTCGTGGGAAACATTTGCCACAAATTCTTTCCGCATGTCGTCCAGCTTTTTCTGTTCTGTAACGTCCTGCAATACCACCACAACACCTTCCATTTCGTTTTTGGGGTTGTAGTGGGGGGAGAATGTGGCGTGGATAAACTGCTTATCCACTGGGAATGTGACTGCCTTGGAAGGCTCATCCCCCATATCCAGATAAACGCCAGTGCTGATATCGAAGGCACGGATAAAATGGGAAAAATCCATATCCATTTTTTCCACCTTCAGCATTTCCTCCGCCGCTGTATTGGCAAGCATCAGTTCGCCATCCTTGGCAAAGGAGATCACACCGTCACTCATGTTATGCAATATGATTTCCATTCGGTTTTTCTCTTTGGAGATTTCCGATAATGTTTTTCTCAGTTCCGCCGCCATGTAGTTGAAACTGCTGGTAAGCTGCCCGATTTCGTCGCTGCTGCGGACTTTCAGGCTCTGGTTCAGCTTCCCTTCCGCCATGTTCTTCGCCCCTCTGGTCAGTGCCAGAATAGGTCCTGTCAGAGTCTGGGCAAAAACATAGCCCATGATAGCCGCTAAAAACAGGGCAATGGATACTGCCACAATGATGATCTTTGTGGTTTCGTTGAGGCTGCTCTGCATATCGCTGGCATCCAGACGAGTATACACAATATATTCCACATTGCCGTTCTCATCCGTCACAGGCAGGGCATAACTCATCCATTCCTTCAGCAGACCAAAGGAGTCCGTGCTTTTCTTGCCGGAGGAGAATGTGGCTGTGCCGTTCATACCGGCAATGACCGCCTGATCTGTGTACTGAGTAAAAGGCGCTTTGGGCGAAGTGGTAGACGCGATGGTTTCCCCTTCGGCGCTCAGCACATTTCCCTGGATACCCATGGCATTGGTCACCGTTGCCTGCAGGTCTTCCTGGAAGCTGTCCGCGTCCCCTGCGTCAATGACCTGTTCCACGATCTTTTCCGCGTAAATCTCCAGCTGCTGTCTTGATTTATTTATTTCGATATTCCTGAGGCTCAGCAGGATGTATGTCCCGCTGACGATCATCACAATGAGCACCAGCCCCAGATACATCGCGATCAATTTCCATTTTATGCTGCGCAATGGTCCCACTCCGTTTTAATCACAATCAAAATAATAGCCAACACCCCGTTTGGTCAGGATATAAGTGGGTTTACCGGGATCGTCCTCGATTTTTTCCCGCAGACGGCGCACCGTCACGTCAACGGTACGAACATCCCCGAAATACTCATAACCCCATACCTTCTCCAGCAGGGTTTCTCTGGAAAATACCTGTCCTTTCTGCTGCGCCAAAAACTTCAAAAGTTCAAATTCCCGCAGTGTCAGGTCGATGGTCTTGCCATCTTTTTTCACTTCGTAGCGGTCAAGGTTCAAAGACAGCTTTCCGTAAGGAGATGCGTTCTCGTCGGATACCGCCATACCTGCCGCTTCCTGAAGGGCTGCCACTTTCCGCAGGTTTGCTTTCACTCTTGCCATGAGCTCCCGCACACCAAAAGGCTTTGTTACATAGTCGTCCGCGCCCATTTCCAGCCCCAGCACCTTATCCACTTCTTCGGCTCTGGCTGTGAGCATGATGATGGGCGTATGTTTTTTCTCTCTGATTTTGCGGCAAGCCTCATACCCGTCCATTTTGGGCATCATAATATCCAGCAGAATCAGATCGGGATTTTCCTCAAAGGTCTTTCTGACCCCTTCTTCCCCGTCCGATGCCGTAATAACCTGATACCCCTCTTTTTTCAGGTTGAAGGCAATGATATCTACAATATTTTTTTCATCGTCTACAATCAAAACTTTTCTGTCCATAGCTTCGATTCCCCCTTAGAATCAAAATTTTCCCTTTCCAAAAATTATACTAAATTTTGAACAAAATGTAAACCAATCCTCTTTTTTGAACGAAAGATATGGCAGTTTTGTTCCAGATTGCCCCGTTATCAGACAAGTATACATGGCATTCTGCAATTTTCTATGATAAACTGGAAAAAAGGGCATTTTTTTAAAGGGGGAATTGATATGAAAAGATTGATTACATTGTTACTGTTTGGTCTGCTGGCACTTTCCGGCTGTGGACGGGAAATGTGGCTCAAAGGAGAGGTCATCGGACGGGAAACCAATGAAAACGGGAACCTGACAGCCATTGTCACAGAAACAGAATCCCACGGAATCGTCCGTTTTCTCCTTACGGAAGATACCACCGTGGATCAGCTCAATGGAGAGATCACCGTGGAGGATTTTCTCACAAACGATGCAGTATATCCTGCTGTTTCCATCTACGCCGATGCCAATACCAAGACTTTCGGCTCTTATGAAGGGGAGGAAATCCCTGCCTACACCGCCATTCTAATCCATTTGGAAGGCGGTTACAAAACAAATACCAAAGTCCTTGCTGACGGCACCACATTGCATATTGTGGAAAAAGAAGGGGAAAACCGGTATGAACTGGAAGATGGTACACTGCTTCTTACAGAATCTGTATCCATAGATTCTGCACTGAAAAATGTGGAATTGGAGCCTTTGTATGACCTTTCCGAACTGTTGGAAACGGCGTATGCCGCATACAAAGAAACAGAAAACCCCAGTGATTTTTATCCATATTCTGTTTCGCAGACAATCTCTCTGACAGCCTCCAGTGAGAAACTTCAGTATTACGAAATAGAAGTCCAGCTTTCTACGGACAGAAACAGCACCACTTCCAACTCCATTGGGCTGGCAGTGGACAGAGAAACAACGATCCCTATTCCCACAACGAAACTGTTCACCTGTCCGGCAGAGGAAATCGGCACACGACTGCTGGCACTGGCAAACCTGTCTGACGCTGACAGAGCTGATATGGAATCCGCTTTCCAACTGGAAAACCTGATATTCTTCGGCGATTCCATCCGCATCAAATTTCCGGAAAACAGCCTTTCTTCCTATCCCGAAGGCCGCATTGTTGACATCGAAGATACAGAAGGCATCCACGCCCTTCTCCATGACTGGGCAATTCCCGAATAAGAGAAGCGCATTTTCCGACAAAGGGGGAACATAACATGAAAAAAACTGTAATATTACTGCTCCTTTGCCTGCTGGTGCTGACTTCCTGCGGAGCACGCACCGTAAATGCTCACGGAAAAATCATTGCCAGAGAAACAGACGAAAATGGCAGGCTTGTTTCTGTTGTAGCGGATACGGAAACCAACGGCACCATCCGTCTCATCCTCACGGAAAACACCCATCTGGATGTTCCCGCTTCTTTTTCCGAAGAAGGCTTCCTGATGGATGACAGCCTGTATCCCTTTATCTCCACAGTCTATGACGCACGTACGGGCAAAAACGATACTTACGAAAACGAAAAAATCCGCTGTTATGAAGCGGATTTGATTGATATGGATATTGAGAAAAACAGCGTTCCCGCCTCCACTGTCACCCTCTCTGACGGCACAGAACTGCGGGTATATGCTGACAGCGACCACACACTTTACTCCTTGGCAGATGGCACAGACCTTTTGCGGGAAAATCATCCCCAGACACCGGAAAATGTCATGGCAGTGGGAAAGAAAAACATCGACAATTTGGAAGAAAACGCAAAAGCTGCTATCCTTTCCTACTACGAAGAACGGGGACGCCTTTATGACATTACGGAAGAACTAGAAAAAGCTTATGCCATCTATCAGCAAAGTCAGAACAAGGAAACCTTTCCCATGATGCTCATAGAGCAGAATGTTTCTCCAGCGGCAGCCAATGACAGGCTCCTATTTTTCCAGACTTCTCTGCTCCTTCCTTTGACAGAGAAAACCTACACCGAGCATAATCAGTGCGAAGTCTTTGACCGCCAGACAGGAGCCTATCTTCCCATAGAAGAACTGTTTACCTGTCCTCCTGAGGAATTGGGCAGCCAGCTTTTAAAACTGGGAAATGTGTCCGAGGCTGACAGAGCAGATATGGAAGATGCTTTCCAAAAGGAATATCTCTTTTTCACAGAAGATGCCTTATGTATCGACTTTCCCGCAGGCAGTCTGAAGAATCATCCAGATCAGTACATTCTTTCCATTGGAAAGGCGGAAACACTGGGCTTGCTCCACGACTGGGCAATTCCCGACGAAAGATAGCAAAAACCATAAAACGCAAGCAGCTTTCCCTTCAAAACACATTAAATTCACCTGCTTTCTAAAAGGGAGCTAAAAAACATATCGAATCAAACCAAATAAAAAAAGCTGAAATCTTTTTTCAAAGATTTCAGTTTTTTTATTTCCTTACTGAAAAAACATCAGCCATTCAGACGTTTTTCCAGTTCTTCTTTCATATCTTCGTATCCGGGTTTGCCCAGCAGTGCGAACATATTCTTTTTGTATGCTTCTACACCGGGCTGGTTGAAGGGGTTCACATCCAGCATATAGCCGCTGATGCCCACTGCTTTTTCAAAGAAGTAAACCAGTGCGCCGAAATGCCAAGCATCCATACGATCCATTTCGATGACCATGTTGGGTACGCCGCCGTCCATGTGTGCCAGCATGGTGCCTGCGAAAGCTTTGCTGTTTACAAACTGCATGTCTTTTGCCTTCAGGAAGTTCAGACCATCCAGGTCTTCTTTGTCGAAGGGCACCAGCACTGTGCTCTTTGGTTCTTTGCACCACATAACGGTTTCAAAGAAATAACGGCTACCTTCCTGAATGAACTGACCGATGGAGTGCAGGTCTGTGGAGAAGTTTGCGGCCACAGGGAAGATACCTTTGCCGTCTTTGCCTTCGCTTTCTGCGTAAAGCTGTTTATACCATTCGCCGAAAGAAACCATGTGCGGTTCATAGTTTGCCAAAATTTCCACTGTTTTGCCGCCCCGGTAGAAGAAGTTTCTTGCTGCCGCATACTGATAGCAGGGGTTTTCCATAATGTCAGGGTTGCTGTAAGCTTCTCTTGCCCACTGAGCCCCTTCCATGACTTTGTCGATGTCTACGCCTGCCACTGCCATAGCCAGCATGCCTACGGCTGTCAGAACTGTGAATCTGCCGCCGATATCATCGGGGATGACAAATGTTTCATAGCCTTCTGTGTTGCACATGGTTTTCAGTGCGCCTCTGGCTCTGTCTGTTGTTGCATAAATACGTTCCGCAGCGCCTTCCTTGCCGTATTTATTTTCCAACAGCTGTTTGAAGATACGGAAAGCGATGGCAGGTTCTGTGGTGGTACCAGACTTGGAAATCACGTTTACAGAGAAATCTCTGTCACCCAGAATCCCCAGAATATCTGTCAGATAAGCGGAACTGATATTGTTGCCCACAAAATAGATGTCGGGGGTGGATTTTCTCTTATTTTCGTTGTAAAAAGGTGTTTTGATGAAGTCCAGAGCGGTTCTGGTGCCCAGATAAGAGCCGCCGATCCCAATGACGATCAGCACTTCGCTCTGTTTCTGGATTTTTTCTGCCGCTTTTTTGATGCGGTCAAATTCTTCTTTGTCATAATCTACAGGCCAATCTACCCAGCCTACAAAATCGTTGCCTTTGCCTGTTTTGTCATGGAGCGCTGTGTGACAGGCCTTCACTTCTTCCGCCATTGCGGCAAAGTCCTGTTTTGTCACAGCATCACCTTTGACTGAAAATGTAATACTCATCTTTGGTTCCTCCTCTTTGTCCTAATATTTCCCCATATTTTCATTTATATTACTGCGTACCTTTCAAAATGATCTCGTTGACAGGTTCCTGAATGACTTCCTTAGAAACTTCTTTTTTCTCTGTTTCGAAACCATTGACGCGTGTAATCTGGATGGTGCTTTTTTTCTGACCGTCCTTGCCCTGCTGGATCACCCGCTGATAGCTGGCAGGCTTGGTGTCATCATACTGTGTTTCATACTGTTTCGGTTCCACACTGGTCAGGACCTGAGTTTCCACGGATTTGACAGAAACCATGGGTTTCTGGACTGTCACATTCAACGTGCTGCCAATGACAACCGCTTTTTTGGCGTCTGGATTCATTTCATACAATTCTTCCAGTGTCATATCATATTTTGCCGCGATCTTCCCTGCGTTATCCCCCGTTTCCACGGTATAAGTGGTGGTGACAGGGGTAGTGCTGGTGAGCTTCGCCACGGCGTCATTCACAGACAAAATTTCCGCGGAATCCACAAACTGACTTTCTACAGTTACATTTTCCACAAAGGAAATTTCCGCATTGGAATTTTCGTCCTGAGGCAGATAAGGTTCTTTCAGTTTATCCAATACCTGCTGGGCTTCCTCTGCCGTTGCCAGAGGCGCCACAGCACCGCCGTCTACAAAAATCACAGAGGCTTCCACTTTATAAGTCACCGCATTGCGCAGCTTTGGCATCAAGTATTCCATGGTGCAGATTTCTTTTTTCCGGTCACCTGCCACATGCAGTTTGTCCGCCCGAATCTCCTCATTGACCTGCACCTTCGTGCCGATACTGGAAGAAAGCTGCGCTTCCAGATTCGTTTTGATTTCTTCCGCCGAAATAGATGTGGTATTCAAAATACCCATACTTTCTTCGCCTACAAACACTTCTGTACCATTTTTATGGAAAAACACAAAAAATAAAATCAATACAAGAATCACTGCAGCGCCGATACCGGCTTTTTTCGGTGTAAGCTGCATATTTTTACGGACTTTATTTCCCTTCTGTCCGTTAGATTTCCGATTACGCTGCGTTTTTTGCCTGCCTTTTGCGCCACGTTTTCTGTCAACATCGGCACCGGCTTTTCCGCTGTAAGCAACCCGTTCTTCACGCTTTGGGAACAGCTCTGTTTTTTTCGCCATTGGGCTTACGCCTCCCTTCGGTATGCAAAAAATATGTCGATACATCTTTTATTTTATGTCATCGGCAAACGGATTGCAAGAAAAAAACAGCAGAGTTGTTTACAAAGAACGGATTCCATACACAAAAAAGCCGAAAATTTCCATAAACGGCAATTTTCGGCTTTGATGTTTTTCTTTTATGTGGTCTTAATCTTCTTTGACGGAGAAGGCTGCTTTTGTGACGGAGTGACGTTCTTTCAGCGCGTCTGTTCTGCCTGCCGCCAGATTCTTTTCGGCGGAAGAGAGCATCAGTTTGATACGGTTGAGCTGGTTGACTTCACTTGCGCCCGGATCGTAGTCAATGGCTACGATATTGGAGATGGGATACTGTTTGCGCAGTTCCTTGATAACGCCTTTGCCCACAACGTGGTTAGGCAGACAGCCGAAGGGCTGTGTGCAGACGATATTGGGCACGCCGCTGTGGATCAGTTCGATCATTTCCGCTGTCAGGAACCAGCCTTCACCAGTCTGGTTGCACAGGGAAACTACTTTTTTCGCGTATTCGCCCAATGTGCGGATATCTTCAGGACGATCGAAGCGTTTGCTCTTTTCCAGTGCTTTCATCATAGGTTTCTGATACCATTCGATGACTTTTGCCACCGCGTTAGCAATGATTCTGCCCTTTCTGGTACCGCCCAGGTATTTTTCTTTCTGGGTGGCGTTGTAACAGCAGTACAGACCGAATGTCAAAAGGTCAGGCACAACGGCTTCCGCCCCTTCTCTTTCCAACAGATTTACCAGATCGTTGTTGGCTGTGGGATGGAATTTAACCAGGATTTCCCCTACAACGCCAACACGAGGTTTTTTCATATCTTCGTGGATTTCCAGATTTTCGAAATCACGGATGATGCCTGCGATATTCTGGCTGAATGTCTTTCTGTCGGCACGCAGGATATCTTTTTTAACTTTTTCATTCCATTTTTCATACAACGCGTTTGCGGAGCCTTTCACCTTTTCATAAGGACGAGTACGGTAGAGCACACGCATGAAGGTATCACCGTAAACCATTGCCTGCATAGCTCTGTGAAGGAGTGCCGGTTCATATTTGAAGCCGGGGTTCTTTTCCAGACCCGCAGGGTTGATGGAGATAACAGGGATGTTGGGCATACCTGCGTTTTCCAGTGCTTTGCGGATGAAAGCGATGTAGTTTGTGGCACGGCAGCCGCCGCCAGTCTGAGAAATCAGCAGAGCGGTACGGTTCAGGTCGTAATTGCCGGACAGCAGACCGTTCATCAGCTGACCAATGGTGATCAGCGCAGGATAGCATGCGTCGTTGTTGACGTATTTCAGACCTGCGTCGATGGCGTTTTTATCCATAGCCGCCATAACTTCCAGATTGTAGCCGCATTTGCGGAAAGCAGGTTCCAGAATGTCAAAATGGATAGGAGACATCTGAGGACACAGGATGGTGTAATCCTTCCGCATTTCTTTTGTAAAGAGCACACGTTTCAAAGAAGCGTCGCCTTTTCTCAGTTTCACGTTCTTCTCTTTTCTGTCCTCGATGGCAGCGATCAAAGAACGGATACGGATTCTGGCTGCACCCAGGTTGTTTACTTCGTCGATCTTCAGTGCTGTGTAAATCTTGCCTGCCGCTGTCAAAATGGCTTTGACTTCGTCAGTGGTTACAGCGTCCAGACCGCAGCCAAAGGAGTTCAGCTGTACATATTCGATGTTTTCCTGTTTCTTGACGAAAGCCGCAGCTTCGTACAGACGGGAGTGGTAAGTCCACTGGTCACGCACAACCGTAGGACGTTCCAGATGACCCATATGTGCCACGCTGTCTTCTGTGAGAACAGCGATATTGTAGCCCGCGATCAGTTCGGGGATACCGTGGTTGATTTCCGGGTCCGCGTGGTAAGGACGACCGCCCAGCACAATACCTGTCATGTTGTTTTCTTTCAGGTATTTCACGGTTTCTTCGCCTTTTTTGTGCATATCATGACGGAAGGCTTCCCATTCTGCCCAACCGGCTTCTACAGCAGCTTTGATTTCTTTGGCATCGCAGCCCATGGGAACGAATTCCTCTGTCATACGTTTGATAATGGTTTCAATCTTATCCAAAGAGAGGAAAGGATTCATGAACTTGATGTTCTTTTCTTTCAGATCCTCTACGTTGTTTTTGATATTTTCGTTATAAGATGCCACGATGGGGCAGTTATAGTTGTTGTCGGCCGCGCCGCTGTCCCGTCTTTCGTAAACGATACCGGGATAGAAGATGAAGTCTACGCCCTGTTCGATGAGGTACATAATATGACCGTGTACCAGTTTCGCAGGATAGCAAACAGATTCACTGGGGATGGATTCCATACCCTTTTCAAAGATCGCCTTTGTGGAATAAGGGGACAGTACCACACGATAGCCCAGTTTTGTGAAGAATGTGAACCAGAAAGGATAATCTTCCCACATATTCAGCACACGAGGGATACCAACGGTGCCTTTTGTTGCCTGCTCTGCGGTCAGGGGTTCATAGTCGAACAGTCTGTGACGTTTGTATTCATAAAGGTTAGGTGCGGGATTTTCGTTCTTTTCTTTGCCCAGACCTCTTTCACAGCGGTTGCCTGTGATGAATCTTCTGCCGCCGCTGAACTGGTTGATGGTCAGCAGACAGTGGTTTGTGCAGCCCTGGCATCTAGCCATGGTGGACTTGATTTCCAGTGCGTTCATTTCTTCACGGCTCACCAGTGTTGTCTGGTAGCCTTCTGTATATTTATCTCTCGCAATCAGACCTGCGCCGAAAGCACCCATGATGCCGGCGATGTCAGGACGAATGGCTTCTCTGCCGCTGATGAGTTCAAAGCTTTTCAGTACAGCGTCGTTATAGAATGTACCGCCCTGTACAACCATGGATTTGCCCATAGCCTTAGGGTCAGCGATTTTGATAACTTTCAGCAGTGCGTTTTTGATAACGGAATATGCCAGACCTGCGGAAATATCTGCAACGTCTGCCCCTTCTTTCTGTGCCTGTTTTACACGGGAGTTCATGAAAACGGTACATCTGGAACCCAGGTCGATGGGCGCTTTTGCGAAAAGGGCAATCTTCGCGAAGTCCCCAACGGTATAGTTCAGGGATTTTGCGAAAGTTTCGATGAAGGAACCGCAGCCGGAGGAGCATGCTTCATTCAGCAGTACGCTGTCGATAACGCCGTCCTTGATACGGATACATTTCATATCCTGACCACCGATGTCCAGAATGAAGTCTACATCGGGTTTGAAGAACTGTGCTGCTTTATAGTGGGCAACAGTTTCAATGTAGCCCAAGTCCATCATCAGAGCTTCTTTCAGCAGACCTTCGCCGTAACCAGTTACGCAGGAATTGCGGATGGTGACGCCTTCAGGCATCAGGTCATACATTTCATTCAAACTCTGCATAACCACTTTCAAAGGGTTGCCTTCGTTGCCTGCGTAGAAGGAATAGAGCAGGTCGCCCTGTTCGCTGACCAGAGCCACTTTTGTGGTGGTGGAACCAGCGTCGATACCTAAGAAAGCATCGCCTTTGTATGTAGAAAGAGGTACCCGTTTTACTTTATCTTTATCATGGCGTTCTTTGAACACCGCGTATTCATCCTCATTTTTGAACAGAGGATCCAAACGGCTTACTTCTGCGGAAAGTTCTGCGCCTTTTTCCAAACGGTTCAGCAAGGTATCAAAATCCAGATTTGCTTCGCCTTTATTGGAAACGGCTGTACCATAAGCTGCGAAAAGGTGAGAGTTTTCAGGCAGCAGTGCTGTTTCTTCTGTCAGATGCAGTGTTTCGATGAAACGCTGACGCAGTTCAGAAAGGAAATGCAGAGGACCGCCCAAAAATGCCACATGACCACGGATAGGTTTACCGCATGCCAGACCGGCAATGGTCTGGTTCACAACTGCCTGGAAAATGGAAGCCGCCAGGTCCTCTTTTCTTGCCCCGTCGTTGATGAGGGGCTGGATATCTGTTTTTGCGAATACACCACAGCGGGAAGCGATGGGATAAATCACTTCATGACCTTTTGCGTATTCGTTCAGACCTGTTGCGTCTGTGTGCAGCAGGCTTGCCATCTGGTCGATGAAGGAACCAGTACCGCCGGCACATACGCCGTTCATACGCTGTTCCACGTTACCGCCGGAGAAATAAATGATCTTCGCATCTTCGCCGCCCAGTTCGATGGCAACATCTGTCTGGGGCACAACGGTTTCGATGGCATTGGCAGTAGCAACCACTTCCTGAATGAATTCTACGCCAACAGCCTTTGCCAGTGCAACGCCGCCGGAGCCGGTGATCATGGTTGCGAATGCACAATAACCCAATTCTTCCTTGGCTTCTTTGAGGATTTCTTTTACGGTTTTCTTGATTTCGGAAAAATGTCTGCGATAGCGACTGAAAACAATTTCATTTGCAGAATCTGTCAGCACGACTTTGACTGTGGTAGAGCCGATGTCGATCCCCATTTTGTATGTCTGTTCATTATGATACTGCACTGTTCACACCCCCATGTAAATACTTCAGATAAATGTCCTGAGCGGCAATGTCCCGCCAGAGCTGCTGCTCCATATATCTGTACTTCTCTTCGTCATCTATGTTTTCATCCAGCACTTTCAGTGCTAAGATGCCGTCCTGCATGGCAAGGGTCATCATCACACAGCTTTCGATGTCCACATCTGCGGCGATCTCCTTGCGCTCTTTCCCCCGCTCCAATATGCGGCACAGGACTCTTTTTCTTTCTTCTGTATTCTGTGCGAAATAACTTTGCACTTCCTTGTATTTTTTCATGCCTTCATAAAGCAGGAAGTAAAAATCCCGAAAGGCAATGTCCATACCAATATATTCCTGAAATCTGCGGAAACGCTGAGGCGCAAAAAAAGCGTCCCACAACAGTGTTTTTGTGGAAACGTCTGCCCGTTTGTCTTCCCAAGCCTGCCGCATTTCTTCCAGCGGCTGTAAATAATAAGGGCGCAGGTACGTTTCGATGACCTTTCCCACCAGTTCTTCACGGCTTTTGAAGCAATAATAAAAGCCGCCTTTTGTGGCGCCTGCTTCCCGAATGATTTCGTTGGTGGAGATATCCGAAAACCCTTTGCCTAAAAACAGCCGAAACGCTGTCTGCAAAATATGCTGTTCTGTTTTCATGGTGCTCCTCCTTTTTTGTATACATACAGACCGGTCGGTCTGTTTTCGGTAACATTATATGCCCATAGGGCGTTAAAATGCAATTAAGAAACCGCTAAGATGTCGTTAAGAATCGCGGTATATCAACATTTTCTCCAATTTTTCCTTGTCGATTTCGACGTGGATGCGCATTTTTCCCAAAGAAAAAACATGGTTCCGACGGCAAAATCTATCTTTCCTGTACACAAAAAAAGATTCCTCCTGTTAGGGGCATCTTCATAAGAAAACAAAGAAAGCCAAAATCCTTATCATAACAAAGGATTTTGGCTTTCTTATTTTGTTAAGGTTTTATGTTTTCTTAAGGGGAATTTGCTTTCGAGAAATCTTTTTTACATCACCAAACAATATACCCCTGCCAAACACAGCAGATGGACAGGATAGAACAGGTAAAAAGCATATTTGCCGCCTTTCTGCCCCACTTCCCCCTGATACTGCCCTAACAGCGACCATGTACCCAAAGCCACTGCCAGATATAAAAAGGACTCAAAAACAGCCAGAAACGTGATGCCCCAAGAGAGTAGCGCAAGAGGTATCCAAAGCCCATAATAAAAAAGTATCATCCAGAACATGGCACGCTGCCGCTGGGGTGAATGCCAAGTATACCAGAGCACAAAAACAAACACCACGCCAAAACCGCCGTAATCCGTCCCCATAATCTCCGCCAGCAAAGCAATGAGAAATACGGCAAATTTTCCCATGTCCCGTCTGTCCTTCTGGACAGAATAAGCATAGGTGACACAGGAGAGCACTCCCAGAAACAAAGTCATCATCACATTGGTAAGCCCAAAGGAAAGGGTGATTTTCCCCGTTAAAATCAGGCTTTTCACCATCTGAAAGGGGATCTCCGCCAATAGGGCAAAGGCAAACAGCCGTTTCAAATAGGCTTTCACGTTATGGGTATGCCATACGCCTTCTGCCAACTGGAAAGCAAAAATCAGAAAAGCCATCCGTCCCAAAGACAGGACAGCCGTATAGAAAGTCTGCCCCATGGCAGGCACCAGCACATCCTCAAAAATCTTCATGGCATGATCCAGAAACATGGAACAGATGGCAAGTATCTTCAGTTGAAATCTCGTCAATGTCATATGGATTTCCTTTCCCGTAAAAAAAGCGGCTGCAAAAGCATTCTGCACGCCGCCCTTTTCTCATATTTTTGTCATTTCCTGAATTTTATCCAGCTGATGGGCAATGATCTGATTTTTGGTACGGATGCAGATCATCTGAATCTTGTTCATACCGATCAATTCCCCTTCAATGATGGTTTTCTGTGTGGTAGTGATGCGGATACGCATGCCCCGCTGGAACTCTGCCCCACGGAACAAGATGGTTTCAATGGGGAACAGTTCATGGCACCGATCCATGACCCGTGCCATATCCACCTCCCCGAAGGTCTTTTTCACCACTTTCACATTCCTGCGAATACTTCTGATAAATTCAATGATTGCCCAGATCACAAAGGCAATGATTGCCGCAAGAATGACCTGAGAACCGCTCAATGATTGAAATCGTTCCAACATATCCCATCACCCTCCTTTATTTCAGTCTTTATGCAGATAGCTGTAAATTTCCCGTTTGGATACGCCGCGATCCTTTGCCACCTGCTTCATGGCGTCTTTTTCGCTATAGTTTTGGCGGAGATAATGCTCCATGTGTTCCTCGATGGAAATGCTTTCCCAGCTTTCCTGTGCCGCCTGCCGCTGCTGCTCCAAAGTATAGCCGGCAAACACCAGCACAAATTCCCCTTTGGGCGGCTGAGCCGTAAAGTGGGCTTTGATTTCCGCCACAGTACCACGGCGCACTTCCTCGAATTTCTTTGTCAGCTCCCGAATGGCTGCCATTTCCCTGTCGGAGCCAAAAATCTTTTCCAGTTCCTCCAAAGTATCCAGCAGACGGTGGGGCGCTTCATAAAAAATCATGGTGCGGTGTTCCTTTTCCAGTGTGGAAAGGACTGCCCGCCGTTCTTTTTTCTCCATGGGCAAAAAGCCCTCGAACACAAACCGTCTGGTATCCAGCCCGGAAAGCACCAATGCCACCACTGCGGCAGATGCGCCCGGTGCCACGGTCACAGGCACCCCTGCTTCGTAGCACAGCTTCACCAAGTCCGCACCGGGGTCAGAAATCCCCGGCATGCCGGCGTCTGTCACCAATGCGATATTTTCTCCCGCCAAGAGCCGTTCCACCAGCTTGGGACCTTTTTCCGCCTTGTTATGCTCGTGGTAGCTGGTCATGGGGGTTTTGATTTCAAAATGATTCAGCAGTTTCAGGGTATTGCGGGTATCTTCCGCCGCAATGATGTCTGCCGTTTCCAGCAGTTTCAGCACCCGCAGCGTCATATCATCCAGATTGCCGATGGGGGTGGCGCATAAATAAAGTGTTCCTGCCATACTCACGCCTGCCCTTCTCCGTAATAAATGTCATAGATTTCGTCGGTGTATTCTCCCGGCGCTTTGTAAATCACCAGGGGCGGCTCTACTTTGATCATGGGCTTGCCGCCTCGTCCCGCTTCCACCAGCACCATAGAAGGCGCTTTCTCCACATAGGAATGAACGAACCGCAGCCTTTTGGGCTCCAGTCCATACTGCCGCAGGGTACAGATAATATCCGTCAATCTATGGGGACGATGTACCATATAGAACCGTCCGCCGGGGCGGAGCACCTTTGCGGCACCTTTCACCACATCCTCCAATGTACAGAGGACTTCGTGGCGGGCAATGGCTTTGGGACCTGAGGGATTTTGCAGACCGCCGCCCTCATTCATATAAGGGGGATTGGAAGTGACCACATCGAACACGGAACCGCCGAAAATGGCAGCCGTTTCCTTGATATCCCCTTCCACAATATCCACTTTTTCCTCCAGTTCATTGAGTGCCACACTGCGTCTTGCCATTTCCACGCTTTCCGGCTGTATTTCCAGCCCAGTGAAATGGCTGCCCAGTGTTCTGCCTTCCAGCAAAATGGGCAAAATGCCGGTACCTGTCCCCAAGTCCAGCACTTTTTCTCCTTTTTTCACCCGTGCGAAGCCGCTGAGGATGACGGCATCCACACCAAAACAGAACCGTTTGGGGTCTTGGATGATGACATAGCCCTTTCGGTGCAGGTCATCCACCCTCTCACCCTCTTTGATCAACACATCAGTCCTCATACTGCTTCAATTCCTCCGCTACAGGCTGCTGTTTCCGTTTTTTCTTGGACTTGATGACTTTGATCTCGTCCACGTGATAGAAAGCAATGGTAGGTGGATCGTTTTCTGTTTTCCGCACTGCCGCTTTCACCTGCTGCATCAATACGTTTGTGGAAAGGATTTCCCCAGTACCGTCGGGCGTAGAGATGATATCCCCCACAAAAGGCAGTTTCTTGTTCAGTTCTTCGTATACGTCTTCTTCGTACTTCAGGCAACACATCAATCTGCCGCAGATACCGCTGATTTTCGTAGGATTCAGCGCCAGATTCTGGTCTTTTGCCATTTTGATGGATACAGGCTGGAAATCACCCAGAAATGTAGCGCAGCACAAAGCTCTGCCGCAGATGCCGATGCCGCTGAGCATTTTCGCTTCATCACGAACACCGATCTGCCGCAGTTCGATACGCATACGGAACACTGCCGCCAGTTCCTTTACCAGTTCACGGAAGTCTACACGACCGTCAGAGGTAAAGTAAAAGATCAGTTTATTCTTATCGAATGTCATTTCCACATCCACCAGTTTCATGTCCAGTTCCAGACGGGCAATCTTCTGTAAGCAGATACGGAAGGCTTCTTCTTCCTTCTTGGCATTGGCTTCCACCACTTTGGCGTCTTCCTCTGTGGCAGGACGCAGTACCTTTTTCAGAGGAGGTACGATGGTTTCTTCCGGCACGAAGGTGTTTTCTTTGATAACCGCGCCATATTCAATGCCTCTTGCTGTTTCCACAATGGCAAAACCGCCTTTTTCCAGTTTCTGACCATCGGGATCGAAATAATACATTTTACCGGCTTTTTTGAACCGGATTCCTACAACTTCTATCATACAGTCTGATTCTCCTTTAATTGTAACAGCATCACTTCCATAGTGAGCCGAAAATTCGCGTTGCGGGCCAGTTGTACACGGGCACGCTGTATGAGAGCGGCTTTTCGTGCCAGTTCCCCTTCGGATTCCACGGCACTTCTGAAAATCTCCGCCTTTTTGTCTTTTTGAATGAGGTCTTTTTCACTGCGCAGCCGTTTGGCATAGAGCAGATCCCGATACCAAAGCTGCATCATGTCCAGAAAACGCAGATCGTCTTTATATTTTTCCAAATCCTTTGCCCACAGAAAGACCTCTCCTTTTTTCGCCTGGGGCAAAGCCATGAGTTTTTCCAAAATTTCCTGCCGCATCTGCTGAAAACTTTCGTCCTCCAGCAAATCCAGCGCCTGTCCGATACTTCCCTGGGCATAAGCGGCATAAACGGCGCTGTCTGCCGGGGAAAGTCCTTTTTTCTTTTCCAGATAATCTGCCACCATGGTATCCGGCAAAGGTCGGATATGGAGCAAAACCGTACGGGACAATATGGTGGGCAAAAACGCCGTCTGATTTTCCGCCAGAAGGAGAAAAACGGCATAAGCAGGCGGTTCCTCCAATGTTTTCAAAAGAGCATTCTGCGCCTGTACGGTCATGGTGTCCGCCTGTTCCACAATATAAATCTTATAGCGGTAGCGATACTGTTTCAGACTCACGTCCTCCAATATCTGCTCTCGCACATCGTCCACGCCCAATGTTTTTTTGGTGGGGCGGACATACACAATATCCGGGTGGTTTCCCGAATCGAATGCCGAGCAGCTTTTGCAATGCCCGCAAGGCTCTGTGCCGCCTGCTTCACACTGCAATGTTTTGGCAAAGGTATCCGCAATGAGCCGTTTGCCGCTGCCTGAACTGCCCGTCAGCAGATAGGCGTGGGAAACCCGTCCCGCCGCCACTGCCTGCTGCAAATGGCGCAGCAAAAGGGCATTGCCGTAAATATCCGAAAAACTGTGCAACGCCCTTCACTCCTTTCCTTTTTGTGCCATCAGAATTTATGGAACTGATCCACATCCAGCACAAATACTGTTGCGCCGCCTACCTTCACTTCAATGGGCGCAAGGATAAATCCGTGCATGGCACCGCAGGAAGAAGGCAGTGTTGCGTACTGTGTTCTTGACTTGCTGTTTTCTTCAATGATTTTCAGGGCTTCATCAACTTTCTCATCGTCCACACCGGTCATGATGGTGGTATTGCCGCTGCGCAGGAAACCGCCTTTTGTAGCCAGTCTGGTTACCTGAATTTCCGCTTCGTTCAGATGGGAGATCACTTCGCCCGCATCTTCATCCTGGATAATGGCAATGATCAATTTCATATAAATCCCTCCTTATGGATTGGCTTACGCTCTGTCCAAAAGTTTGTCCAGCGCTTCTTTGAGCTGCCCAAATACTTCTTCTATGGTACCGGAAGCATCAATGCGGCAGATTCGCTCCGGCTCTCTTTTGCAGAGCGCGTCATAGCCTTCATATACCTTTTGGTGAAATTCCAGCTTTTCCTGTTCCAGCCGATCCAGCTCATGGTTTTCCTCCTGCTGTTTGCGGGCCATGCCCACTGCGGGAGGCAAATCCAGAAAAATCGTCAAATCCGGCACAAGACCACCGGTGGCAATGGCATTCACCTGCGCCACCATATCGCCCAATCCTCTGCCGTAAGCCTGATAGGCAATGCTGGAATCCACATAACGGTCGGAAAGCACCACTTTTCCCGCCTGAAGTGCAGGCAAGACTTTTTCCTCCACATGCTGGGCACGTGCCGCCGCATAAAGAAGCATTTCCGTTTTTGCAGTCATTTGAGGATATGCCGGGTCAAGAATCAATTCCCGAATGGCTTCCGCCACAGGGGTTCCGCCGGGTTCTCTCGTCACCACCAGATCTACCTGTTTTTCCTCCAGATAAGAAATGATTTTTTTCAGCTGGGTAGACTTTCCGCTGCCGTCGCTGCCCTCTATGGTGATAAAATACCCTTTCATGCCGCACCTCAAACTCTCTTTCCATCCATTATTGTCAATTGCATAGAAAAATTATAACACACTAGCGAAGAATACGCAAAATAAAACGGTGTCAAATTCCTGCGTGCCTCAACAGAAAAAGCCGGACTCCCTTTGGGCATCCGGCTTTATTGCGCTGTTTACTTTCTGCCGCCTCGTAAAATCAGCAGTTTCTGTCCCGAAAAGAGCCGTTCGGGATTTTCAATATCATTGACCATAAGGATACGTTCCGGTGTGGTGCGGTATTTTTTGGCAATATCCCACAGGCTTTCTCCATCCTGTACCACACAAATGACAGCGGAGGGACGTTTTTCCGGTGTTTCTTCGGGCATTTCCAGAAGGTCTGTGACCACTTCCGTTTCTTCCATGGCTGTTACCAGAATTTCCAGCAGAATCTGCGCCCGCAGCTCCCCTTCTGTTTCCGTCATCAGGCGGAAGTCCACCTGTTCCGCTGTGCTTCGTACACAGGCAGTATCTCCTGCTTTGGCACCTCTTACTTCTACTGTTTGGTGGAAAGGAATCCCCCGTTTCAGCACACATACTGCCGCATCATCGTCAGCAGAAAGATAGAGGATTTCCGCCTGCAATACCCCTTCCACAGTGACGGCGTCTGTTTCCACAGTCATTTCTTCCGTATGTACCTGCCCCCATGCCGCTACTGCCTGCATCATGGGCATTTCTCCATTTTCCAGAGATACGCCTTCTTTCAGGCTGAAACGGCTTCGTGTCATACCCACGCATACAGGAAAGGTAACTGTTTCCCGTTTGGGCTGCAAACAGCTTTCCAGACCGTAGGCATCTGTGACCATTTCCTGTTCCGTATGGTCTACGGCTTTCAGTTCCGCGCCAATGACTGCTGTCACATCCAGATTCCGTGTTTCTCCGTCGTCATTCACTGCCGGACGGACTTCACTTTCATTGACGGTCAGTTTCACATCCGTCCATGTCTGAGGAGTGATGCCGCCGCCTTCAATGAATCCATGGAAAGGGATTTCCGCTTCCACTGCCACAGGCATGCCGTTTTCCTCTGTGCCGTAAATGGCTGTCAGCCGCAGATTCCCCCGCACTGCCACTTTTCCATCCATGGCACGGATGTCTGTATCAGAAAGGGTCAACACCTGATGGAGCATTTCCCCAATGTTAGGCTGATCTGCACCCAGTGACACCGTATGCTTCACTGTAAACCTGTCCTTTTTCTCCGCAACGGGGCGTTCTGTGAACACCTTTTTCCGCAGCAGTTCCACCGCTTCTCCCTGGGCGCCGCTGACAGTCTGAAGGCTCTTGCTGCCTTCCGCTTCTGCCCATACTTCCACAATGGCGCGCAGTCCCACTTTCCGGTCATTGATGAGCTGACATTCCAGATGTTCCGTTTCCGCCATCACATTCACAGCATCCTCTGCCGTCATGCCTTCCACATAGAGCACTTCCTGTATAGGCAGAGAAGATGTCATGGCATACACAGGCTTTTCACCGCCTGCCGCCCGATACAGCACACGCACCATCAGTTCCCCGGTGAGATTGATTTTTTCCTCGCCGCTTTTCACCTCGTCCAGCCGTACCGTACCGCTGCAATGGAGCACCTGCGCCACATCCGGGCGGTGATCGGGCACGATCATATCACCTTCCAGCAAAATACGGGAATGGTGGGTTCCCTTCCGCTGTTTCCAAGTCATGGTATCCTTTGTCATTTCCAAGGCCATATTTCCTACCTCCTTCATCATATCAGGCACCTGCATCCCGTCTTTTGCGGATTGCCTTTCTGTAAAATATATGACGAAAGGGAAAAAATATGATTCCATATAAAAAGGGCTGTGTTTTCACACAGCCGCTTCTTCCATTATCCAAAGAAAGGAAAGAGCCGAAACAGTACTTTGCCTTTCAAATCTTTTTCCCCAATGACGCCCATATTCCGGCTGTCAAAGCTTTCTGTCCGGTGATCTCCCAGCACGAATACCGTATCCGGCGGGATCACCAAATCTGCCACGCCCTCCGTAGGCCCCATGGTGTAAGGCTCATCCAGCAGGACACCATTGACCATGACCCCTTCGGGCACAATTTCCAATCGGTCGCCTTCCACTGCAATGACGCGTTTGATGACTTGCCGTTTTCCGCCTTCGTCTGTATAATCAAAGACCACCACATCTCCCCGGTCATAGCCTCCAAAAAAGCCTGCCAAACGGCTGACACAAACCACATTGCCGTTCTCATAGGTAGGCTCCATGGACCCGCCGGAAATGCGCAGGGGCCAGCAGGCGTAAAAGAGCACCAAAAGGATGATGGCAGCACGCAATATATCATTTCCCCAATTTCTTATGTTTCGCCGCAAGGTTTCTCTCCTCTTTATTTCCGTTTTTCGGACAAAATACCGCATTTTTCCGTAATTTCAAGTATACGGTTTTTCCTGTCATCAGGCAAGAGGGATTTCTGTAGAAAATTGCGCCAATTTTGGTAAATTTTTGTATTACATCTGTTTACGCACGGTGCGGTACTCATCATCCAGACGATAATAGGGGCAATTGCGGAAGCCGTCACGCAAAAAACGCTCCATTTCGTCCTCATCCAGATTTATGTCGCAAAAATATTCTTCGTATTCTTCGTCGTACTGATAATACATACAGCTTTCACATTGCATGGCACTCTCTCCTTTTTTAGAACAACTGTCTGCCTGCCACAAATTTATGAAGGACTTGGCTGTCCTCTGTCAGATAAATGACACGTTCCAAACGCTGGGCAATGTCATATTCCCCGGGGTTATCATAACGGCTGTCATCCAGCACAAAAGCGTCGAATTCATAGCCCGCTTCAAAGGAACCCACTTTTCCGAAGAAGGCACCGCCGCCCAGTGTTGCCAGATAGAACACTTCGGGGATGGTGAGGGGCGCCAGAGATTCATCCACCAAACGCCAGCGCAGTTTGGAAACGCGGATAGCTTCCGCCATGGCAAAGAAAATGGAGCATCTTGTGCCACCTGCGATGTCACTGCCCAGACCCATGTGGATGCCTTCTGTGAGATAACGGCGGGCAGGGGCAATGCCGGAAGCCAGATTGGTGTTGGATTCGGGGCAATGGGCAATGAACACGCCTCTTTCTTTCATCAGACGGATTTCGTCATCACTGCTCAGGACACAATGCGCCATGATGGTAGGGCAGTTTTCTCCGCCAAACAGACCGAAGCTGTCGTAAGCATCGCCATAGTGTTTGGATTTGGGGAACAGTTCCTGTACCCAAGCCACTTCCCCTCTATTTTCAGACAGATGGGACTGTACAGGCAGGTGATGCTGTTTCTGGATATCACCCAGTTTTTCCAGCAATTCGTCTGTGCAGGAAGGCAGGAAACGAGGTGTCAGGATGGGTTTGACATGAGGATATTTTCCTGCCACATCAGCCAGCCACTGGATGGTTTCCGCAGCGGATTCTTCTGTGGTTTCCCGCAGGATGTCAGGGCTGTGGCGATCCATATTGACTTTCCCAACCATAGCGCACAGATCCGCTTCTTCCAGCAGTTCCATGAGCACTTCTGTGGACTGGCGATGGATGGTGCCGAAAATACAGCCTCTGGTGTTGGGTCCTTTTCTCATTTCTTCCACAAAACGGGCGTAATTCTTTCTGGCAAAATCTGTATCCACATACTTCGCTTCCTGAGGGAATGTATGGGTGTCCAGCCATTCCAGCAGTTCCAAGTCCATGCCTAACGCACGGAAACGATACTGGGGCGCGTGAACATGCAGGTCTGTAAAGCCGGGCAGGATCAGCTTTCCTGTGTAATCCAGCAGGGGAAAATCCTGATATTTTTCGGGCAGTTCAGCGAATACACCGGCAGAAACGCCGTTTTCGCAGACCAGATACCCGTCTTTGCAGGTTTCCAGTGTTTTTGTATCTTTACTATAGCAAACATCGCCTTTGCATACAAAGTTTTTCTGTACCATTTGAAATCCTCCTTAAAATTTCCATAAAAAAATACCGTCTACATCTGCGGATACAAATTCCCCCAGATGCGGGAAACTCATAGCGCGGTTGTTTACGGTAACCGGTAGAAACATCCAACCTATTATGGACCTATATGGGTTTCATTTCCGTTAAGGAGTATACGCCGAAAGGACTGGTGTTGTCAATGTTTTTCGGCGGTAAAAATCAGACAAAAAAAGAAGTCCCGTAATTTAAGCGGAAGGGCTTGGGAAACAAAGAGTTTTCCAACTGGAATCCGCAGTCGGAATTTACTTCCGACGAGGAAAACAGGGAGTTTCAAGGCATTTATGCCGATGGAACGAGCTGTTTATACTTCTGTCTACTCGTGAAAGGCCCCCATGAAATGAGCCTTTCACGAAACAAAGGGTGTCGATAATATCGACACCCTTTGTTTTCTGCACTCTACAGGATTCGAACCTGCGGCCTTTCGGTCCGGAGCCGAACGCTCTATCCCCTGAGCTAAGAGTGCAAACCGTAATCCTTATTTTACAAGAAAATAGGCGGTCTGTCAAATTTTCTTTTCGTCTTTTTCCAAAAAAATCCGACATGACTGAAGGAAGGATTCCGCTTGCTGCAGGAGACACAGAAGCTCCGCCGTCATGGCATTTTCACTGGGCTGACAGGCAGACGGACAGGGTTTTTCCGACCGTCCCAAAAGAAAATCCGTGGAAACGTCGAAATAATCCGCCAGTTTCAATAAATCTTCAAAAGAGGGCTGATTTCTGCCGGACTCATAATTGGCTACGGCTGTATGCTTGTAATGAAGATAACGCCCCAATGCCGTCTGTGTGATGCCCCGTTCTTTGCGAAGCTGCCGCAGACGCTGTGGAAATTTGTTTTGCATGGACAATGCCCCCTTTTTTTAGGAAAAATTTTCTGGTATCGTTTCACCTCATTATACTTATTTTAAATAAGAATTTCAACACAATATGTTATTTTAAAGTCTAATCCTATTTTTCTGGTACAACCTATAATGTTATCAGGTGATGAATATGCATGCGAAAGACTTTGAAAACTTCCTTTCTCTGAGAATCTCACAGTTGCGGCATCAAAAAGGAGTTTCTGCCAGAGAAATGAGTCTTGCCATAGGACAAAGTGAAAATTATATCAGCCGAATCGAAAGCAAGCGGATGTTGCCTTCCATGCTTGTCTTTTTCTATATTTGCGAATATTTTGGCATCCATCCAAAGGAATTCTTTGACGAACAGCTGGAAAACCCCAGCCTCTCCAAAGAGCTCATGGAGAAATTCCAGAAACTGACGCCGGAGCAATCCCAGCACATCCTTGCCATCATGGACGACATTCTGGAGCGTTGATCTGCTTTTTCGGAAAACAAAAAGTCGGAACTTTATCATAAAAGTTCCGACTTTTTTATTTGCCATGAAATCAATTTTTCAATCAATCTTCAATATACAGCGGTTTCAAATCCCAGATTTCCTCCGCGTACTGGCGAATGGTTCTGTCACTGGAGAACTTACCGCTCTTCGCCACGTTGACGATTGCCATTTTCGCCCATTTTGTCTGGTCACGATATGCTCTGTCAATATCCCACTGGGCTCTTGCGTAATCCGCATAGTCTTCCAGCACGAAATATTCATCGGCTCTGCCGCCGCAGCCGTTAAGCAGTGCGTCATAGAGTTCACGGAACAGGTCTGTGTTCTGGTGGAATGTACCGTCGATGAGGCTGGTCAGCGCCATACGCACTTCCTGATTCATGTTGTAAATGAACCAAGGGTCATAGTGGTCATGATATTTTGCCTGTACTTCTTCGGCGGACATCCCAAAGATAAAGATATTGTCTTTGCCCACTTCTTCGTAAATTTCCACGTTCGCGCCGTCCATGGTACCAACGGTCAAAGCGCCGTTGAGCATGAATTTCATGTTACCGGTACCGGATGCTTCTTTCCCGGCTGTGGAAATCTGTTCACTGACATCAGCGGCAGGAATCAGGCGTTCTGCCAGAGATACCCGGTAGTTTTCCATGAATACCACTTTGATTTTGCCTTCGATGGTAGGGTCGTTGTTGACTACATCGGCAACAGCGTTGATGAGCTTGATGATCAGTTTCGCACGGCGATAGCCTGCCGCCGCTTTCGCGCCGAAAATGAATGTACGAGGCACCATATCCATGCCGGGGTTCATTTTCAGCTGGTTATACAGCCCAATGATATGCAGCACGTTCAGCAACTGGCGTTTGTATTCGTGGAGACGTTTTACCTGAATATCAAAGATGGAATCGGGGTTGATGTCGATGCCTTTTGTTTCTTTGATATACTTCGCCAGCGCCACTTTGTTTGCTTTCTTGATTTCCATGAAACGACGGCGGAAGTTTTCATCTTCTGCGTAAGGCAGGAGTTTTTCCAACTCTTTCAGTTCTGTGATCCAGCCATGACCAATGGTTTCAGAGATGAGCCCTGCCAGACCATGGTTGGCATGGAGGAGCCATCTTCTCTGGGTGATGCCGTTTGTTTTATTATTAAATTTTTCAGGATAAAGTTCATAGAAGTCCTTCAATTCCTGATTTTTCAGAATTTCTGTATGGAGCGCCGCAACACCGTTTACGGAATGACTGCCCACGATGGCAAGGTATGCCATACGAATCTGACCGTCGGCAATGATTGCCATGTGACGGAGTTTTTCAGGGTCCATACCGTATCTCGCCTGCAATTCCAGACAGTAGCGGCGGTTGATTTCTTCCACGATCTGATAGATACGAGGCAGCAGACGGCTGAACAGTTCCATGGGCCATTTTTCCAAAGCTTCCGCCATAATGGTATGGTTGGTGTAAGCGCATACCTTTCTGGTGATTTCCCAAGCGTCATCCCAAGGCACATCATTTTCGTCCACCAGCACACGCATCAATTCCGCAACTGCTACGGTAGGGTGTGTGTCGTTCAGCTGGAACGCCACTTTATCAGGCAGTTTGTGGAAATCGGTGTGGTTCTTTTTGAATCGTTCCACCACACGCTGTACAGTGGCGGAAATGAAGAAATACTGCTGACGCAGACGCAGTTCTTTCCCCTGGATATGTTCATCGGCAGGGTAAAGCACGTCTGTCATGGTGCTTGCCAGCAATTCTTCTTCGGCTGCTTTCTGGTAATTGCCTTCATTGAAGAATTTCAAGTCCAATTTATTCTTCGCCCGTGCTTCCCACAGACGCAGTGTATTGACGGTGTTATTGCCATAACCGATGACGGGATAGTCATAAGGCACAGCGATAACAGACTGATAATTTTCCTGTACGAAACGGTATTCTCCGTTGCCTTTGGGCACAGCACGGACATTGCCGCCGAATTTGACTTCTACAGCATATTCGTTACGTTTGATGCCCCAAGGGTCACCGTTTTCCAGCCAGTTATCGGGCGCTTCCACCTGATAACCGTTTTCGATTTTCTGTTCAAAAATACCGTAGTGGTAGCGGATACCGCAGCCATAAGCAGGCAGCTGCAATGTGGACAGGGAATCCAGGAAACATGCAGCCAGACGCCCCAGACCGCCGTTGCCCAGACCCGGATCGGGTTCCGCGTCCTCTACCATATTGTAATCAATGCCAAGTTCTTCCAGAACTTCTTTGACCTCATCATACATTTCCAGATTGATGAGGCTGTTGCCGAAAAAGCGGCCCATCAAAAATTCCATGGACAGGTAGTAAACCACCTTCACGTCTTTTTCGTAATATTCATCATGTGTTTTCATCCATTTGTCGGTGATGACGTCGCGAACAGCAAACACGGCAGCCTGGTAAACTTCCTCGGCAGTGGCTGTTTCCAGTGTCTTGCGGTACAATGTTTTGACGTTTTCCCGAATCATTCTTTTCAGTGTTTCTTTATCCAATAACTGACTCATAAAAAACCCCCAATATTGTGTACTGAGAACCGCACGGGCTTTTCACCCACAGATTGTATTTTTTGCAGTCCCGTATTTCACTATACCACAAAAATGCCAGAAAATGCAAATCTTCCCCTATTTTTCCCGTAAAATCCCGGTCAGATATGCCAAAAATCCAGCCATACCCCCAGCCAGAAACCCAAAAGCCCTCCGACAGCACGCAGCAGGAACTGTTTTTCCCCCACTTCCTCCGGCAAAACAGCACCGCAGACCAGATACAGACAGGCGCCGCCGGTGATGGCCGCCAACAGTGCCGTCAGCACATCCATGGAAGCCAGACCACCGCTGCTGCCCCAGAGCAATGCCCCCAGCCAGAAAAAGACCGTTCCCGGCAGTCTGCGTTTTTCCGCCACCGTACCTAATGCTACACCGCAGAGGACGCCTGCCGCCACAGCGTAAAAAGCCTGAGATGTAAAGACCCCCGGCAGATACCGCAGGCAGAAGAAGGCTACACCCAAGCCGGACAAAAACCCCAGTACCAAGGCAAAAGCACCTCGTTTCAATGACAAAAACAGCACACTGCCATACACCACACAAAACATGGTCCAGAAGGAAACAGACATGTTCCCCCTCCTCCCGATTTTTCTCCTGTTATTCAGCTTATGAAAAAACAGGGGAAACAGAAGCAGACGGGCACAAAAAAAGCCGAAATCTCTTTTCAGAGATTCAGCTTTTTATCTTACGCCATTTGGAACACAATCCCAACCGCCGCGCCAATGAGGATCAGCACAATGGGATGGACTTTTTTCCATTTTCTTGCGGCAAAGAGGATCACAAGGAACAGTATCCACTCTCGCCACTGGAACAGGCTGCCCCACTGGGTAGCGGCACCGTTCCATGCTTCTTTATTGAACAGGGAAAGAACGATAACGCCAAAGCCTGCGGAGGCAATGAGCCCTACCACGATGGGACGCAGACCATAAAAAGCGTTTTCCACCAATGTGCTCTGACGGAAGCGTTCCAGAAATTTATAAACAATGATGATGACGATGACAGAAGGTGTTACCAGACCGGCTGTAGCAATAATGCCGCCCAATACACCGCCGCACTGGAAGCCCACATAAGTTGCCATATTGACGCCCAGAGGACCCGGTGTGGACTCGGAAATAGCGATCATATCGGGAATCTGTGACACGCTGAGCCAAGGGTATTTATCCGCCAAGTCGTAGAGAAATGGCAGTGTCGCCAGACCGCCGCCTACAGAAAACAGCCCGATCTTGAAAAATTCCAGAAATAATATCAACAGCTGCATTTATTTGGCGCCTCCTTTCTCTTTTGCCTGAAAGGATTTGACCACAATGCCAATGACTGCACCCACCAGCACCAGCCATACGGGGGAGATATCCACAAAGGTTGCCACCACAAAAGAGATGATAGCAAGAACAATCCCCAATTTATCCACAACGGATTTCTTCCACATACCGGAAACGGCATTGATGATCAGAACGCCCACCACTACACGGATGCCGCCGAATGCGTTCTGCACAACAGGTAAATCCGCAAAATTGGTCAGCACTGCCGCAATGACCATGATGATGCAAAGAGAGGGGAACACGCCGCCGGCTGTGGCGAAAATGGCCCCAGGGATGCCTTTTCTTTTATAGCCGATAAATGTTGCCGTATTGACGAAAATAACGCCGGGGGTACACTGCCCAATGGCGAAGTAATCCAGCACTTCATCCTCTGTTGCCCATTTCCGGCTCTGCACCACTTCTCTTTGGAGCATGGGCAGCATGGCATAGCCGCCACCAAAGGTAAATGCCCCAATCCGCGCAAAAGTCAGAAACAATGATATGAGTTCTTTCATCTTTTGTCACCTGATTTCTTTTCTTTAGATTTTTTTACGCATCGGGATTCTGCGCTTTGAGTTTTTCCATCTGGTCTGTTGTCACCAGTGTATCCATGATCTCATCCAAATCCCCGTCCAGTATGGCATCAATCCGATGGAGTGTCAACCCCACACGATGGTCTGTCACACGCCCCTGGGGGAAGTTATAGGTACGGATACGTTCGCTTCTGTCGCCGGTACCCACCTGAGAACGGCGGTCCGCGGAGATGGCCGCGTCATGCGCCTGACGTTCCCGTTCATACACACGGGCATAAAGTACCTTTAGTGCCTGTTCCTTATTCTTCAGCTGAGATTTTTCATTCTGACAGGATACCACGATACCTGTGGGGATATGGGTCATACGAACAGCGGAGTCTGTGGTGTTGACGCACTGACCGCCGTTACCGGATGCACGGAACACATCCACACGGACATCGTTCATGTCGATATGCACGTCCACTTCTTCCGCTTCGGGCAGCACTGCCACAGTAACGGTGGAGGTATGGATTCTGCCGCCGCTTTCTGTTGCGGGGATACGTTGGACACGATGGACGCCGCTTTCGTATTTCAAACGGGAATATGCCCCCTGACCTGTGATCATAAAGGAAATTTCCTTATAACCGCCCAAATCGCTTTCGCTGGCGTTCATGACTTCGATTTTCCATTTCCTCCGTTCCGCATAACGGGTATACATGCGGAACAGGTCTGCCGCAAAGAGTGCCGCTTCGTCACCACCTGCGCCGCCGCGGATTTCCACAATAACGTTTTTCTCATCATTGGGGTCTTTGGGGATCAGCAAAATGGTGATTTCCTTTTGCAGTTCCTCCAGACGTTCTTTGTTTTCCGCCAGTTCTTCCTTCACCAGTTCCCGGAAATCGTCATCCAGTTTATCTTCCAAAAGCTCCAGTTCTTCCGCAATGGATGCTTTCACTTTTTCGTATTCCCGATATGCTTCCACAATGGGTGTCATATCGCTGTATTCCTTCATCAGTTTCCGCCACTGGCTCTGATTGGCAATGATTTCAGGGTCGTTGACCTGATCTGCCAAATCCATATACTTCTGTTCAATTTCCGCCAATCGGTCAAACATGAGGCTCCTCCTTCTTCTGTCCAAAAACCACGCGATCCAGCCCTGCCAAGTCCTGACGGCAAGCTACGGACGTAAAACCTGCTTCCTCCATCAGGGCAAAGAGCGCTTCCCGCTGGTCATATCCAATTTCAAAAAACAGCCAGCCCCCATCCCGCAAACGCGCAGGGGCTTCCGCTATGATTTTTCTGTAAAAATCCAGACCGTCTTTTCCACCGTCTAAGGCGTTTCTGGGCTCAAAATCCCGAACTTCTGTCATGAGTTCCTCGCAGTCCGCCGCCGGAATATAAGGCGGGTTGGACACAATGAAGTCCAAGGGAAACAGACTGTCCGGCAAAGCTGAAAATAAATCGCTTTCCACAAAGTTCACATGAGTCTGGTTTTTCTCGTTGTTTTCTCTGGCAAAAGCCAAGGCTTTGGGGCTGATATCCACAGCAGTCATGTCCATATGTCCCAGTTTTTCCAGACAAATGGGGATGCATCCCGTTCCGGTGCCAATATCCAGCCCACGGCGGAGGGATTCTTTTGCCCCTGTTTCCAATATGGTTTCCACCAAAATTTCCGTATCCGCCCGGGGAATGAGCACCCCTTCGCCCACAGAAAAAGGCAGTCCCATGAACTCCCATTCCCCCAGAATGTACTGGAGGGGGCGTCCTTTTGCTCTTTCATCCAGAAAAGCGGCGTATCCCTCCGCCGCTTTTTCATCCAATATGGTTTGTCCTTCTGTCATACGCTGGATTTTGTTCATACCTGTGACTTTTTCCAGCAGCAGTTCCGCGTCCATGCGGGGATTTTCTCTCCCTGCCGCCGCCAGCATTTCTTTTCCTGTTCGCAGCCACTGGCTGACTGTCTTATTCTGGTTCATCTTCCAGAACCCCTTTCATGGCAGCGATTGCCGTTTCGATCTGATCCGGGTCAGGCTCTGCCGTGGTGATTTTTTGCAGGCACAGACCGGGATAGCTGATGAGCGCCACCAACTTGCTGTTGGAATTGCCTGCCCAGCGGATGACTTCATAGGAAATGCCCGCAATGACAGGCACCAGCACGATTCTGGTCACCAGACGCAGCAGGAAATCATCTGTCCGCACAAAGAAAAATACCACCATACTGATGATCATAACGAACAGCAGGAAACTGGTGCCGCACCGTTTATGAAGTCTGGTGCAGGGAATGACGTTTTCCACTGTCAGTTCTTTTTCGCTTTCAAAGCAGTTAATGGTCTTATGTTCCGCACCGTGATACTGGAATACCCGATGAATCTCCTTCATTCTGGAGATGCCAAACAGATACAGCAGGAAAATGGCAATACGGATGAGCCCTTCAATAACACCCAGCGCCCAGGTAGGCACCATGGTTTTGAAAAAGTTTCCCAGCCACACAGGCAGCAGGAAAAACAGCAGCATGCCCAAAATCAGGGAAAAGCCCACACTGCAATAAATGATGATGTCATTCATGCGGTCGCCCAGCTTCTCCTGCAAAAATTTCTCAAACTTGGAAGGCTCCGCCTCCTCTGTCCAATCTTCTCCAGCGATTTCCGCTGAGCGCATCAAAATGCGGGTACCTGTCACCAATGAATCCACAAAAGCCGCTACACCGCGGAAAATAGGCAGGCGAAAAATCCCTTTTCTGCCCAGACCGCCCCATTCTTTTTTCTCTATGGTAATCCCGCCCTCGGGATTGCGTACAGCCATGGCATACATCTTCTTGCCGCGCATCATCACGCCTTCGATGACAGCCTGACCGCCGATATTCGTTCGTTTCATGGTTTTTCCTCCTTTCTGTCAAAAAGACACGCAAAAAACCCCTTCCTTTCGCAGCAGGGCAAACCACAAAAATTTGCCATGTTGCGAAAAAAAGGGCGGACAAATTTGCCCAGCCCTTTTACGTGTTTCTTGATTATTTTCTGCCGTATTTTTTGTTGAATTTTTCTACGCGACCGCCTGCTTCCAGCAGCATTTTCTGGCTGCCTGTGTAGAAAGGATGACATTTGGAGCAAACTTCGACTCTGATTTCATCTTTTGTGGAGCCTGTTACGAATTCGTTGCCACAGTTGCATTTTACTGTCACCTGTTTGTAATCGGGATGGATTCCTTCTCTCATTTTTTTCACCTCATTCTCTAATTTGTTGATCAATAATCCGAAATTATTTAAAGACAACGTGGGTATTATAGCATAGTTTTTCCGGGATTGCAACAGCTTTTCCTGAAAATACCGCCATTTTTCGCTGTTTTTTTAAGCGTCCCCTCTGCCCAGCTGTTTTTCCCATATGGGCAGACGTTCCACAAATTCCGCATTTGTTTTTGTTTTATGCATCAGGTCATAAAAACCCTGTGTCATTTCCACTGCCGTCATGGTTGCCGCCATCCGCCGCAGGGTGTAGTTGCATTCCATTTCCGCTGGGCTAAGCAGCTTATCTTCCCGTCTGGTGCCGGACTTGATAATGTCCACCGCCGGGAAAATCCGCCGTTCCGCCAGTTTTTTATCCAGCACCAGTTCCATATTGCCGGTGCCTTTGAATTCCTCGAAAACCACTTCATCCATTTTGCTGCCTGTATCCACCAATGCCGTTGCCAGTATAGTAAGGCTGCCGCCGCCTTCAATGTTTCTGGCCGCGCCGAAGAACCGCTTGGGCATATACAGTGCCGCCGGATCAAGACCGCCGGACAGGGTTCTGCCGCTGGGGGGAATGGCGAGGTTATAGGCTCTGGCAAGTCTTGTTAAACTGTCCAAGAGAATCACAAGGTCTTTCCCCTGTTCCACCATGCGTTTTGCCCGCTCCAATACCATTTCCGTCACCCGTTTATGGTGTTCCGGCTGCTGGTCGAAGGTAGAATAGACGATTTCCACGTTTTCTCCCTCAATGGAACGCTGGATGTCCGTCACTTCTTCTGGACGCTCGTCGATGAGCAGTACAATGAGGTGGACTTCCTTATGATTCTGGGTGATGGCATTTGCCACCTGTGTCAAAAGCATAGTTTTCCCCACTTTGGGCGGCGCAACGATCATACCTCTCTGACCTTTGCCAATGGGTGCGATAAGGTCGATGATGCGTCCTGTCAATTCTTCCGCGCCTGTTTCCAAATGGAGTTTTTCCTCTGGATAAATGGGTGTCAGTTCCTCAAAATTGGGGCGTCTGGCTGCCACATCGGGGCGATCGCCATTGACGGTTTTCACAAAAATGAGGGCACCGAATTTCTCCCCTTCTCTTGCAGGACGGAGAATACCTTTGATGGCATCCCCTGTTTTCAGCCGAAAACGGCGAATCTGGGAGGGAGAAACATAAATATCCCCTGTTCCCGGCAGAAAGTTTTCTGTTCTCAAAAAACCAAAGCCATCCGCCATGACTTCCAAAATCCCTTCGCCCTGTTCCTGTGTTTCCCGCTGGGGGCGTTCGTTGTGTTCCGGCTGCGCCATTTCTTCCTTTGGCATCTGCGCTCTTTCTTCAGAAAAACCACAAACAGCCACATCTTCGGCATTTTTCGCCAAGGATTGTGACTGCTTTTCTTGGATTCTTGCGATAAGTTCGCCTTTTTTTAAGGCGGAAATGGGACCAAGTCCCATTTCCTTTGCCATTTTTCTCAGTTCCATCAGGGTTTTCTGTTCCAGTGTTTCCTTTTCCATCATTACCTGACTCCTTTTTTCCGCAAGCAAGCTACATGATCACGTCATTACGCCGCGGGGATTTTCAGTACATCGCCGGGCTTGATATTTTGACCTTCCTTCAAGCCGTTTGCTTCCAGAATTTTTGTATATTCAGAACCATTGCCATAGAATTTCTGTGCCATGCTCCAAGGGGTTTCGCCATCCTGTACGGTGTATTCTTTCATACCGCTGCTGGATGTTGTGCCTGTTGTTGTACCGGATGTTTCTTTCTTATCATCTGTTGTTGTGCCTTCTGTTTTTTCACCGTCAGCAGTTTCTTCTTTTTTCGCGCCATCAGGGTTTTTCAGCGCGTCCAGTTCTTCCTGGAGCTGCATTTTTTCCAGCTGTACCTGTTCATATTTTTCGTTCAGGCTCTGGCTGTCTGTCACTTTCTGCTGGGCTTCTTCCAGCTGGCTGGACAGTGTCACGGTTTTAAAGATCAGGAAAACAATGAGCACCAGACCAACAATGCCCAGGATCATAGGCAGTTTGCTCTTTCTGCCGCCTCTGTAATCATCATCATAATCATCATAGAGGCTGTCCAGATGTTCCTGTTTTGCACGTTCCTCAAAGTCGATGTCTTCATAACGGGGACGGTCACCTGCACGTTCCATATCAGAAAAAGGCATTTCTTCCCGTTCTTTTTTCTGTTTTTTCTTCTTTGTCATACCGGATTTCTGAGGCACGGATGTCTGAATGGTCACTTCTTCCATGATTCTGGATTTTTTCCGCGCGGGCATCACGCTGACATACTGGATGTCTTCGTTATAGCTGTCATCCATTCCATAACCGTCCTGTTCACTTTCGGCGCTTCTTGCACGACGGGACACATAGCGTGTGGGGTCACCTTCCTGCTGGGGCGCCCGTCTGATTTCATTGATCTCAGAGCTTACCTGCTGCATTCTGGCTTCTTTGACTTCTTCCACATCTTCCCGCTGGGGACGTCTTGTGCGGTATGCCGCCGCTTCCGCGTCCTCACTGGCACGACCCATGAGGGGATGTGTCTGCATCAAAATATCCTGCACTTCTTTGGGCAGGTCGTTATACAAATCTGCGTAATACTCTTTATCCGCATCACTCATACTGCGGCCCTGGCTGCCATTTTCCAGTTTATCTTTCTCTTCCATATGATACCTCCAAAGACAGTTTTTTCCTGTTTTTTTGCATACGAGTTTTCTAAATTTTGCTTTTACATCTTATTTATTTTACATTCTTCCGGTGAAAGTGTCAACCAAAGGGTTGAATTTTCAATGATTTGTAAGGATTTCTTTTGCCAAAGAAACCTTTGTCCGCGCCATAAAAAACAGGAGGTGACTGTTTTTATCAGCCCCTCCCATTTTTCCCGTTGTTATTGCAGACTTGTTACAGTACAAGTGCCGTCCGCTTCTGTCACATATTCCAGTTTCACGGTACTGCCCACCTGTTTTTTCAAAACTTCCAGATGGTCAGCGGCTTTGACGGCAAAGAGTTCCTCTCTGCCCTCCAGCATCAAATAGTAATAGGTATTGCCGTCAGCAACGATATCCTTCAGCAGCGTGATTTTTCCCTCTGCTGTTGTGCCGTCTCCTGAAGGCGTCACATTGATGCCGCTGTTTGCCATAAGATTGCGGTAAACCTTTTCACACTCTGCCACCGTATCCCCAATGGCCACAATATGATATTTCTCGATATTGACCATGGCATATTTCTTCACCAGACCTGCCGCATCCTTCAAAGAAAGGAAGTAGGTAGGTTCATCGGCGATATTCAGCAAAATGGGGAATGTTGCCGTATAGCCCAAATGCTGCACTTCCCCTTCAGCGGAAGCCATGGCGGAAATTTCTTTGGCGCCGGAAATCTGATAATAATTGGTTTCCTTGGTGCGGCTGTTCATCAGCACAAACCCAACGATGGATTCATCACCGCCGATGGATGTGACACCGGTATATACCCATACGTCATCGTCCAAAGCTACATAGTTATAGCCTTCTGTGGTCTGCAAACAGCCTTTCTGCCCAAACTTGCTGTTGATAAAGCCATTTTGCAGTGTGCCGTAATAATCATACTGATCCACTAGCAGTTCTGCGTCATAAACCTTATCCACCCACTGGGGCACGTCTGCCACATCGTAATAAGCATGTTCCCCTGTGGAAGCGTTCACCAGAATGACACCTGTGATATCCGTACCGCCGAAAAGCCCGATGGTCCTTGTTTCCACGGAGCATACCCAGTAAGGCACACCATTGTCATCCACCTCAAAATTGCTGCTGCGGATCATGGCTGTGGGATAACGGAACCGTACATATCGATACAGATTCCGTCCGAAATGTTCAAAGGGAGAATATTTGATGCCCTGTCCTTCCGGCAGCTTCACCAGTTCCACATCCTGTGTGGTCATGTCGATGTTCATGTATGCGGGAATGCCTGTATCCCGGTTGGTGAGCCATTTGATCAAGTCACCGTATTCCAGCGGTGTCACACGGACAGGCTTACTGTTCAGGTTGATCTGGTTATAGTAACTGCTGACTTCATACTGGGAAACCATATCCACCATGGAACCCATTTCACGTTCTGCCAGTTTCGCGGCGGAATCGCTGTCCAGAATAGGAATCTGGCTGTAATTGACTTCGTGGATGTCCTCCGCAAAGTCCCCTGTCTGCACTGTCAGCAAAGAACTGTAGGCAGATGCCCGCAGAATGGGAGAGGACAGCAGCACCCCTACTCCATAAATGACCACCAGCGCCAAAGGGATATACAGCAGTTTTTTCAGCACCGGGTTGCTTTCCCACTGACTTTCTTTATGGAAAAACAATGTTTTGGCGATTGTCCAGAAATTGATGACCAGCGCCACAACGATCATTGCCACAAAGAACATCCAGCTTTCATTGCTGTGGATATTCAGCGGCGGCAAATAGTAATAATACATCCCCGCCCAAATGACCAGCGTCAAGAGCAAGGGAATCCACTTGCTTTTTTTCAATTCATGTCACTCCTCTCGGATTTTTGCAGTGTTTTCAGCGAAAAAACCCTGTTTTTTTCAGTTTTTTGTGATTTTTCTCAGGATTCTCCTCTTTACATATTCTCTGCAATTCATTATACTATACTATATTTCCAGAGAATTGTATAGTATAGACCAGATACAAAATCGCGTGCAGAAAGCACATCATTGTTAAAGGACGTGATATATATGAAAATAGAACGTGTAAGCGACACACAGCTGAAACTGACGCTGACAAAAGCCGATCTGGCAGAGCGGGACATCCAGCTGGAAGACCTCATCCGCCCCGGCGAAAAAACACAGCAGCTGTTCCGCGACATCATGGAACAGGCCATGGAAGAATGCGATTTCATCACAGAAAACACACCTTTGATGGTGGAAGCCGTACCAGTGGGTCTGGACGGCATCATGATCATCGTCACAAAGGTAGAGAACAAAGACAAAAACAGCAATCCTACGGAGCTGTTCAATCAGGTAAAGGATCTGCACCGATTCAAGAAAAAACCACTGGCTACAGAAGAAGCGGAAGCCAAAGAGGACGACGACCTTTTGGTTTACTCCTTCAGCAAACTGGATGACGTCATCGACCTGTCCATCCGACTGGAACCTCTGTTCCACGGGGCTTCTTCTCTGTACAAAAACGAAGGCAGATATTTCCTGGTGATGCAGGGCAATACATACACCACCGAGGAAACCATCGACGATCTGGAAACCATTCTGGATGAATACGGGCAGAAACACATTTCCACACTGCTTTCCAAGTATTATCTGGCAGAGCATGGGGAAACCATCATCGGCGAAAAAGCCATCAAGGCGTTGGCGCTGAGTTTTGGGAAAGCTTAAAAAAAAGCTGACATTTCTTACGAAATGTCAGCTTTTTTATGTTACTCCTCCACATGAATTTCCCTGAGGAATCCATACATAGGCAGCAATTTTTCCCAGCCTTCCACAACGAAATCCACCAGTTCGGAAGAGAACAGCAAATCGTCAATTTCTCTGGAGGCAGTCAGTCCCAGGCTTTTCCGCTGATACCACTCCATGACGGCAGGGCTATAATTCCCTTTTCCCATGGGGCGTTTATAGGAATCCCCATAGAGGACAAATTCCTTCATTTTTGCCGTATCTTTCACCAGACGTTCAAAGGCGTCAGGGGCAGCATCTACTTTTTTCCGAAAAGCCTGCATATAAGCAGGTCTGCCTTCATAAAATCCCATGCCATATTCATAGCCTTCGGGCATCACTTCAAAGTAAAACACCGGACGGAATTTCCACTGTTCCGCTTTTGTCATAGGCTCTTTCAGTACCATCCATTTTCTTGCCTTATAAGGGCTTTTATCCTTGGAAAAGCGCACATCCCGATTAATACGGGAAATGGAAAAATCCATCTGGGGCACATTCTTCTTTTCCAGAAATTTTTTCGTCAATGCCGCCGAAAGAGCGTCAAAAGGTTCCTTCAGTACCCTGCGGTACCGTTCCCGATTCTCCTCCATCCACGCTTTATTGTTATTCATTCGCAGTTCCCAAAGAAAATCTATGGTTTCGGGGGTAAAACCCGTAAAGTCTGTCATAATACCACTTCCTTTCGCCTATGATCATACCGTAAAACTGGGAAAAAGAAAAGACAAAAAAACACGGAATCCGTGCCATGATGTCATGGAGAATTCCGTGTTTGTGTTTGTATCAAATGCCGTAAAGATTACAGCAGGCTGCCGATGGACATGAACAGAGGTGCGAATACCAGAGATACAACTGTCATCAGCTTGATCAGGATGTTGATGGAAGGACCGGAAGTATCTTTGAAGGGGTCACCTACGGTGTCACCAACAACGGCTGCTTTATGAGCTTCGCTGCCTTTGCCGCCATGGTTGCCTTCTTCGATGTACTTCTTCGCATTGTCCCAAGCGCCGCCGGCGTTGGACATGAAGATCGCCATCAGAACACCTGTTACCAGAGAGCCAGCCAGCAGACCGCCCAGAGCGGAAGTACCCAGCAGGATACCTACAACCAGAGGAGCTGCTACTGCCATGATACCGGGAACCAGCATTTCTTTCAGAGCTGCTGTGGTAGAGATTTCTACGCATTTTTTGTAGTCAGGTTTTGCAGTACCTTCCATGATGCCAGGGATGCTGCGGAACTGACGTCTTACTTCTTCGATCATCTGGAACGCTGCTTTACCTACAGACTGCATGGTGAATGCGGAGAACAGGAAAGGCAGCATACCGCCGATGAGCATACCAATGATAACTCTGGGTTCCAGAATGGAGATTTCTGTCAGTTTTACAGCTTCTGCGTAAGATACGAACAGAGCCAGTGCTGTCAGGGCAGCGGAACCGATGGCGAAACCTTTACCCATAGCTGCTGTTGTGTTACCAACGGCGTCCAGTTTATCTGTGATGTTACGAACGGAGTGATCCAGACCACTCATTTCAGCGATACCGCCGGCGTTGTCGGCGATGGGGCCGTATGCGTCAACGGCTACAGTGATACCTGTTGTGGACAGCATACCTACAGCTGCCAGAGCAATGCCGTACAGACCGCATACTGCGTAAGCCACGAAAATACCTACACAGATCAGCACGATAGGGATAGCTGTGGATTCCATACCAACAGCCAGACCGCTGATGATGGTAGTTGCGGGACCTGTTTCAGACTGGTCCGCGATTTTCTTAACGGATTTGTAATCACCGGAAGTATAAACTTCTGTGATGATACCGATGATCAGACCAACGATCAGACCAGCGATGATAGCGATGGCAGCGTTCATGTTGCCAAAGAATACCCAGCTCAGAGCCAGAGATGCGATGATCACCAGCACTGCGGAGGAGTAAGAACCCGCTTTCAGGGCTTTATGCGGATTGGAGTTTTCGTCGCCTTTTACAAAGAATGTACCGATGATGGAAGCCAGAATACCTACAGCTGCCAGAACCAGAGGGAATACAGCGCCTTCTACAGAGTAGTAAACGAGACCCAGTGTGATGGCAGAGATGATGGAACCAACATAGGATTCGAACAGGTCGGCACCCATACCAGCAACGTCACCTACGTTGTCACCTACGTTATCGGCGATAACGGCAGGGTTACGAGGGTCGTCTTCAGGGATACCTGCTTCTACTTTACCTACCAGGTCAGCGCCTACGTCAGCAGCTTTTGTATAGATACCGCCGCCCACACGACCAAACAGCGCGATGGAGGAAGCACCCAGACCAAAACCGAAGAGAATGTTGGCGTCTTTTGTGATCACATACACCAGACCAACACCCAACAGACCCAGACCTACTACGGACATACCCATAACCGCGCCGCCGCTGAAAGCGATGGACAGGGCTCTGTTCATGCCGCCAACTCTCGCTGCGTTCGCAGTTCTTACGTTTGCCTTGGTTGCCACATTCATGCCAAAGTAACCAGCCAGTGTGGAGAAAACCGCGCCGATGAGGAAACATACAGCGGTCTTCCAGTCTACACCGAAGCCGATCAATACAAACAGTACAGCCGCGAAAATAACCAGAATCTTATATTCTGCTTTCAGGAAAGCGTTTGCGCCTTCACGAATGGCAGTAGAGATTTCATGCATACGGTCTGTACCTTCTTCCTCTCTGCCTACCTTAGAAGCCAGGACAAAGGCAAAGAGCAGCGCAACGATGCCCAGCACCGGCGCCAAATACATCAAATTTTCCATAATAATCCCCCTGTTTCATAATTTTGGTGATAATACAGATAATCAGAATATGATTGCTGTTTTTTTGCAGAACAAAAAACCAACAGGCTGTCTTTTTCTGGAGAAAAAACAAATACACCCCCTGCGCCGCACCGCAAAAAGCCCTGTTTTTCTGCTTTGGCGCCGGTAGCGTGTATTTTGTATATTCCCAAAATGAGATAGCCATATTCCGTCCCACTTCATAGTATATACGAAACTGCTCCAAGAAACAAGAGTTTCCCCCTACCTGCCTGCACTAAATTTCACAAAGATTTTTGGTATCTTTCTACAAAACCGACCTCATTTCCGCAGAAAGTTTTTTTCGATTGTCAAACAAATCTGTTTTTTCCACAGGGAATATCCGCCGTTTTCTCCTGCCTCACTGTTCCTTTTTTCACAATCTTCACCAAAAAAAGACCTGCGGGAAAATGCCGCAGGGAAAAAATTTCTTTTATGCAGGTATACACAAAAACTGTGCCACCAGTGGCAATGTGATGACAGAAAAAATGGTGGAAACAAAAACGTATTCCGATGCCCGTTTTTCATCATTGCCGTAGATTTCCGCAAAGGAAGGCAGGGCTGCCGCCGCGGGAGTGCCCATGAGCACCACCAGCACACTCAGGGCGATACCATCCAAAAACAGGCCTGCCACCGCTTTTGTGAACAAAGGCATGATAATCAGTGTCACAAAACTGAACACATACACCTTTTTGTCTTTGAATATTTCTTTGATGTTCGCCACCGCCAACAACGAACCGATATAGATCATGGACAGACAGACCGTTGTGTTGGCAGAGAACTGCAATGCGTCATAAATAGGTGTCGGCAGAGAAATGGAATTCACAAAACAGAACACGCCAATGACTGCCGAAATACAGATCAGGTTCAAAAACGCTTCCTTCAGCATTTTGCCTGCGGATTTTCGTCTGTCACTGCCAATGGCAAAGAGCACAGAGCAGACTGTGAACAGAAATACATTACAGGTAAACATGACCGCCACACAGAAAATCAGCCCATCCTCGCCGTACATTGCCATGATGAGGGGCTGTCCCATGAATATGACGTTGCTGTAAACCCCGCCGCCGGAGAAGAGCCCCAGCTCTGGAAACTGCATTTTCATGGCTTTCCCAATGAGAAAGAACAGGAAAGCCCCCAGAGAGCACATCAAAAATGTGCCGCCGCAGGTCTTTAAAAATCCTATCAAAATCTCATGGGAAAAGGGTCTTTGCATCAAAACGATCATATTGGCAGGCACTGCCACACGCGTCAGCACGATGGAAAGCCCTTTCGCGTTTTTCTCTGTCAAAAAATTCTTTTTATTCAAAATCACACCGACCACCATCAAAATGACCATGGTCAGCAACTGGTATATTACCGGTATCGCCACTTATGTCCCCTTCTTCCTCTCAACTTTCTTCTTCTGTGTCATTCATACCGTATATATTTTAGCACCATTTGCAAAATATGGAACCTCTTTCTCAAAGAAATCATTCATTGAGAAATTGAAAACCGACATTGATTTTGCCCAGCGCCCATAGCGTCAATTTTGCCATGACAAAACCGATGATGCCGCCTGCCAGCACATCTGTAGGGAAATGGACGCCCAGATACAAGCGGGAAACACCCATAAGCACCGCGAACATATAGGCGGCAATCCCCCATTTCCGATTCATGGCATAAATGGCTGTTGCCGCCGCAAAAGACGCGGACGTATGCCCCGAAGGGAATGAAAAATCCGCCAAAGGCGGCACCAGAATGGAAAATCCCAACAGGTCATAAGGTCGTATTCTACCCACCATAGGCTTTAAAATCACATTGCACACCAAAGCTGTGGTGCCCAGGCATAACAGCAGCGCCAGACCATATCGGGCAAATTGCCTGTTTTTGATGCCCCACAGGAGCAGCAAAATCCCCAGCAGTATCCAAAACCAGCCAGCGTTGCCCAGTTTTGAAACAAACATCATGGGTCCATTGAGCCATTGCCGCACCGCATGCTCCTGTACCCACCATACGATCTGCTCGTCTAAATGTTGTATCATTTCCAAAGGCTTACCTCCTTTTGATCAGCCCCCCAGAAAAATATGCTCTATCAGTATTTTCACGCCGATGAGAATCAGCACGGCGCCGCCGGCAAACTCCGCCTTTGCCTGCAAAAAGTTCCCCAAACCTTTGCCCAGCATGCCGCCGCAAAAAGAGATCACAAAAGACACCACACCGATGATGCCGGCAGCCCACCAGATATTCACATCCAAAATGGCGAAACTAATGCCCACCGCCAGAGCGTCAATGCTGGTAGCCACTGCCTGCAAAAGCAGAACCTTTGCCGTCAAAGTGGACTGACCGCTTTCTTCCTCGTCATCACTAAAACTTTCCCGGATCATGTTTCCGCCAATGACTGCCAGCAGCACAAAGGCGATCCAATGATCTACCGATTCGATATATGTTTTGACGCTGCTGCCCAAAAACCAGCCAATGACAGGCATCAGAAACTGAAATCCCCCGAAATACAGCCCCTGCATGGCAGCCTCTTTTTTGCCGAAACCCTTAACGGAAACGCCGTTGGAAATGGAAACGGCAAAAGCATCCATGGCTAAGCTCACCGCGATCAAAAATATGGTTACAAATTCCAAATAAACTCCTCCTGTTCCTTCTCGTCCCCTCTATCAGTATAGTCCCATAACTTTTATACTATACCACGCAATGAGAAAAGGAGCAATGCAAAAACAAGTTTTTTCCCAGAAAAAAAAGAAGACGGGGCATTTTTTCCCGCCTTCCGAAAACATCTTTTTTTATTTTGCGGATACATATTTATAAATCTTTGCCTTATAAAACGCATATCCTACAACAAGGAAAATCACAATGCCGGCACCACCCTGGACCATATTTTCAGGAATGGAAGTCAGCGCCACAGTGAAGCTTTTCTGCAGGACAGCACCGCCGAAATAATATCCGATGATCATCCATACAATACCTGCCACAGCCCCTGCCAGGTTTCGCAGACCGAAAAAGTGTTTTTCTTCCGGTGTATAGTGGGCGATTTTCCCCACAACAAAGCCCATAAGCCCTTTGATGATCAACGAAAAAGGCGCCCAATGGGCATATCCGCTAAGCAGATCAGCCAAAGCGGACCCAACGCCGCCAGCTACCATACCATAACGCCAGCCAAAAAACACACTGATGAGCAGAATCATGCTGTCTCCTAAATGGATATAGCCATTTGTAGCAGATACAGGAACCTGCAGCACCATGGTAGAAACTGTAACCAAGGCGATCATCAGCCCTTTTAAACATATTTCCTTCGTCTTCATATTCATACCCCCGTTTCACAACTTCCTTTGTGAAACAGCATATCATATTTTCTTTGCCGCTTCCATTGGCACCGCAACATCGTTTTAAATTGTACCCATACATTTTTTTGATGTCAGCCATTCTTTTGTGCCATAAATATAGGTAGAAATTCCATTAAAATTGATATTTTTTTGAAAAATCATTTCTCTGGTTTATCAATTCTTCCAAAAAGGAGAAAAACAAAAACTCCATTAAGGGCATCTTCCTAAGAAAACAAAGAAAGCCGAAATCCTGATCATAACAAAAAATTCCAGCTTTCTTATTTTTACTGAGATTTTAGCACAAAAAAGAAGCTAGATGTACATATCTTCTCATCACGCTGTGTATCAGACCACATTCGCCGTCTTATGTTTGTTTCTCTCCCCTTGAAACATCAGAATGGAACTTCCCTCAGCCTCCCTTTTATATTCCCGCAGGACTCTCCTCTGCTGTGCCTTTCTCCCGGATTTCTCTCTCGCTTTTCTGTTTTTAGGCATAAAAAAATGGGAGTTACAGGGCTCAACTGCTTCCTGTGTCCTCTTGCACGTTCGTGCATGACTCTCTCCAGCTGGACCTTTCTCCCTTGTTTTGTTTCTTTCTGTTTTTGGACATAAAAAAATGGGAGTTACTGCGCTCAACCTTGTGTCCTCTTGCACGTTCGTGCATGACTCTCCACAGCTGGGTCTTTCTCCCGGTTTTCTCTCTCGCTTTTCTGTTTTTGGACATAAAAAAATGGGAGTTACAGGGCTCAACTGCTTCCTGTGTCCTCTTGCACGTTCGTGCATGACTCTCTCCAGCTGGACCTTTCTCCCTTGTTTTGTTTCTTTCTGTTTTTGGACATAAAAAAATGGGAGTTACAGGGCTCGAACCTGTGACCCTCTGCTTGTAAGGCAGATGCTCTCCCAGCTGAGCTAAACTCCCATGTTTTAACTATAAAATTTTCTCTCAAAACCTGACCCGTAAGGGAGTCGAACCCTTGATTCGACCGTGAGAGGGTCGCGTCTTGACCGCTTGACCAACGGGCCAAAGAAGAAAATAGCGGAGGAGGGATTTGAACCCCCGACACTGCGGGTATGAACCGCATGCTCTAGCCAACTGAGCTACTCCGCCTCAAGTCGACTAGTTCATTATATAAGCATATTGTCTGTTTGTCAATACTTTTTTTCAGAAAATTGTCTCTTTCTGTAAACTTTTATTGATCCCGGTTGATATACAGGATTTCATTGCTTTTGACCAGCCCCAGTTTTTCTCTGGCAATCTGCTCAATATAGCTGTCACTGTTATAATAATCCTTTTTTGCCTGAATATCCAGTGTCCTTTGCTGTTCATCGGCGATCTGCTGCTGCACATCAGCCAGTTCCACTTTCAGCTGACGATATTCTCGATACTGCCAGTAAACCCCTGCCACAACGAAAACACAAAAAGCTACCAAAAAAAGATGGATCACAAATCCACCGGATTTTTTCTTTCTGGTTCTTTTCTTCATGGCAGTCACCCTTCCTAAGGTTTTCGACGCAAAAAACGAATATCCCGCCGCAATGTGTCTTTTTTTATTTTCACATATACTTTACATAATTGCAAGTGTTTTTTAGATTTTCCGCCGCAAAATCTGACGAAATTCCCCACTGGTCTGCCAACGGCAAGATAGACTAGACGAAAGGGTGTCAAAATTATGGTCAACAACAGCATGACAAGCCTTCCTATGACTTTCAGCACCTTTTCTCCTGCCCCCATCACAAAGGGACTGGCAAGGGTTCCATAAAGCCCCATGCCGCCAAAAACAGCCACCAGCAGGAAAAAACGGACTTCCCCATGGTTTTCCCGGAGCAGCACCTCAAAGACCCCCAGCGCAACCGCTGCCCAATATAAGCCATCCTCTATCTGTACCGCCCAGATACCATGGGGCAATATCCGCCGTGCAAGACGTATGCCGTCATAGACCAGCCCCATACCGCCGCCCAACAGCAGGCAGCATAAAAACAAACTTCCCTGTCCCTGAATGTCCACCTGCCTGCCTCCTTTCAGCGGAACAGCTTAGCAAAGAAAGATTGTTTGCCGCCGCCCATATTTTCCGCGTAAGTCAGGGCGTCCATGCGTCCTTCCACTGCCACTTCCCCTTCTTCCAGGTTCAGCCGCCCCACATGAAGCCCTTCTCCTTTGATGATGAGCAATCCACATGATGTGTCCACTGCCACGCCTTCCTCGTCAAAACGCAGTACGTCTGTCACGCCGCCGATCTCGATCCGTTCCCGGTCTGTCATGCGAATGGTATGCTGCCGCAAATTCCGTTTTTCTTCCCCCAACAAAAAAACCTCCCCATACTGTTTTTACAGTATATGAGAGGTTTTGGGACATTATTCCACCGCCCGATACATGCCGGCGGCGTCTTCTTTTTTGGTGGATTCCTGCAAATTCAGCACTTCCACCTTTGTCACGTTATTGCCGAACTGGATTTCGATGATATCACCGACCTTCACTTCCGCGCCAGCTTTCACCACTTTGCCGTTGAGGGACACACGTCCCGCGTCGCAGGCTTCGTTGGCTACGGTTCTGCGCTTGATGATACGGGATACCTTCAGGAATTTATCAATACGCATGTTCATTTCCCCTTTGCTGTTTTCTTTTTCTGCTCAGGCAGCTGCGGCTCCATCTGTACCAACAGATGCTGAAGAAAGCTTCTGTCATCCACTTCTTCCACCAGCAGCATTTCCTTTGCCCCGGGATAGGGCGCTTCCATAGGCGCATGGGGCAGAATTTCTCTGGCGGCAGAAACGGGCTTCACCAGCAGACGGTCGTCGCAGATATAAGCGGCAATCTTCCCCCTATAATAGAGAATATATTCCCCCATCATCATACGATATGTGATCTCCTCCAAATCTGAAAGCTGATCCATTACAAACTGGAGATATCCTTTGCTGGAAGCCATTTTTCCGTCACCTCTTTTTTTCTTTCAAAAAAACGCTTTCTCAGGACGAGAAAGCGTTTCAAAAACAATCAAATCAAATTATTTGTTGATCGCATCTTTCAAAGCTTTACCTGCTTTGAATCTGGGTGCTTTGGAAGCGGGGATGGGCATTGCTTCGCCTGTCTGAGGGTTTCTGCCTTCACGAGCTGCTCTTTCAGCTACGTCGAATGTGCCGAAGCCTACCAGCTGTACTTTGCCGTTTGCTGCCAGTTCTTCTGTTACAACGTCTTCGAAAGCTTTCAGTGCTTTTTCAGCGTCTTTTTTGCTCATTTCCGCCTTTTCAGCAATCGCTGCAACTAATTCAGATTTGTTCATTGTGTTAGTCCTCCTAAATAAATCTATTAAAGTTTCTTGGATAAGGCAATTTTTGCCTGTTCCCAGAGCAAATCCATTTCCTCCAGAGTCATTGTGGAAAGCTGCTTTCCCTCTGAAAGGGCTGAATTCTCAACATACTCAAATCTATTTATAAACTTTTTGGTGGCTTTTGTCAAGGCAAACTCGGGATTTATTTTCAAAAACCTTGCTACATTCACCAGCGCGAACAAAATATCACCGAATTCTTCCTCAATATTGCCCTTTGGCTGTTCCATAGCCTCCTGCAGTTCCCGAATTTCTTCCGCTACTTTTTCCATGGCGCCGCCAGCCTCATAAAAGTCAAAACCAACGTCTGCCGCCTTCTTCTGCACCTTTTTGGCACGAGTCAATGCAGGCAGGGCATCCGGCACACTTTTGAGGACATCTGTCTGGGTCTGCATGTGTTTTTCTTTTTTCTTCAGGGCTTCCCAGTTCACCAGCACCTGTTCCGCCGTATCCACAGAAATTTCCCCGAACACATGGGGATGGCGGTAAACCATTTTCTCACAGATGCCTTGAATGACATCATCCAGTGTAAAGCCGCCTTTCTGGGCTTCGATGGAAGAATGGAACACCACCTGCATAAGCACATCCCCCAATTCCTCCTTCAAATTGTCCATATCGCCCTTATCAATGGCATCCACGGCTTCATAGGCTTCTTCCAGCATATCCGCCCGCAGGCTCTCATGAGTCTGCACCTTATCCCAAGGGCATCCATTCTCACTGCGGAGCTGTTCGATGATATCCCGTAAGTCGTCAAAAGTATATCTTTTCTGCACCTTCATTTCCTCCTTTTAATTGGGACGTTTTTTGTCCCACATTTTATTCAAAAACCATAAACTTACCTTCATTGCACTTCCAGAAAAACGGCGTTTTAGCCATATCCCACCGTCTGAATTTATGTTATGATAATTCTAACAAAAATCACCTGCAAAAGGAAGTCCAAAGAAGAAAGGAAGTTGCAACATGTTTCGCATTGTCAATAAAAAAGAATTAAACAGTGCTGTGACACTGCTTGAGATCGAAGCCCCTTTTGTGGCGAAAAAAGCCAAAGCGGGGCAGTTTATTATTTTCCGTGTAGATGAATTCAGCGAACGCGTCCCTCTG
>JALFWW010000020.1 GCA_022786605.1 Clostridia bacterium
CATAGCAATCAGTTTTGGTTCAATTATTTTGATATGTGTGTATTTTCTTTTTGCCATAATAAAAGCCCCCTCATGTAGTTCTATTATCCTACATAAGGGGGCTTTTTGTCATTGTCCGTTTTTACTGGTTCAGTTCAAAAGACTAGGGCATCTTTTCGTTTCTTTATTTCATCATAGCACAAAGACCAGAGGATTTCTTTGATTTTGACGAAAATATTTCTTACAATTCTCTTACCCTTATATGGAAGGGGCAGGGGGCACTTTTCTTGATTTTCTGCGGTTTTTGTGGTATATTATAAAATAACATGCCTATGGGCAGAAACAGCCCGTTTGTGTATAGATAGTCATGAAAACACCCATCGGAGGAATGTAATATGGATATGAAACTGGAAATCGCAAAGAGCCTGTCCGCAGCCTGCGGCGTGGCAGCGGAAGAAATCGCGGCAGCCATTGAAGTGCCTGCCAATACAGACATGGGGGATTTTGCGTACCCTTGCTTTAAACTGGCAAAGGTACTGCGCAAAGCGCCTCCCCTCATCGCCCAGGAAATCGGTGAAAAACTGGAAAAACCCGATTTCATTGCTGATATAAAAATTGTTGGCGCATATATCAACTTCTTTATGGACAAGCATTTCTATGCCAAAAAGGTACTGGAAACTGTCCTGACAGAAAAAGAAAACTACGGCAAAAGCGACATGGGCGCAGGTAAGACCATCGTTATCGACTACTCTTCTCCCAACATCGCAAAACCTTTCCATGTAGGCCACCTGCGTTCTACCGTTATCGGCAACGCACTGTACCAGATTCACAGCCAGCTGGGCTACAAATGCGTAGGCGTTAACCATCTGGGTGACTGGGGCACACAGTTCGGTAAACTTATCGTTGCTTACAAAAAATGGGGCAGCAAAGAAGCCGTTGAAGAAAAAGGTATTCAGGAGCTCATGCGCATTTATGTAAAATTCCACGATGAAGCGGAAAAAGCCCCTGAACTGGATGACGAAGCACGTCTGTGGTTCGTAAAAATGCAGGATGGTGACGACGAAGCTCTGACACTGTGGAAATGGTTCTACGATATCAGTATCAAAGAATTCGAACGTGTTTACGACATGCTGGGCGTGAAATTCGACGCATACACAGGCGAAAGCTTCTACAACGACAAAATGGCAGCCGTTGTGGATGAACTGAAAGAAAAAGGTCTGCTGGAAGAAAGCGAAGGGGCAATGATCGTCAACCTGGAAGACAACAATATGCCTCCTTGCCTGATCATCCGTAAAGACGGCGGCACACTGTACGCAACTCGTGACATCACAGCAGCTCTGTACCGCAAGAAAACATACGATTTCGATAAATGTATCTACCTGACCGCTCTGGATCAGAACCTGCATTTTGCACAGTGGTTTGAAGTCATCCATAAAATGGGCTATGACTGGTACAAAGACCTGATTCATGTGCCTTTCGGTCTGGTAAGTCTGGACAGCGGCAAACTTTCCACTCGTCACGGCAACGTGGTATTGATGGAAGACCTGCTCCATCAGGCAATCGCCGAAACAAAGAAAATCATCGAAGAAAAGAATCCTTCTTTGCCTGATAAAGAAGAAGTTGCGAAAAAAGTTGGTATCGGTGCGGTTATCTTCAATGACCTGTATAACACTCGTATCAAAGATGTTGTATTCTCTTGGGAACGTATGCTGAACTTCGACGGCGAAACAGGTCCTTACGTACAGTATACCCATGCCCGTGCATGCAGCATCCTGAAAAAAGCCCCTGATTTCATAGCGGAAAACATCGATTTCAGCAAACTGGATGACGAAGCATCTCTGAATGTCTGCAAACTGCTGGAAGCATTCCCTTCCAAGATCGTGGACGCGGCGGCAAAACTGGAACCCTATGTACTGACAAGACATCTGGTTGCCATTTCTCAGGCATTCAATAAGTTCTACCATGACAACCCCATCCTGAACAGCGAAGCGGAAGTGCGTCAGGCACGTCTGGCAGTAGTCGTGGCAGTGAAAACTGTTCTGGCAGCAGGTCTTGCATTGCTGGGCATTGACGCTCCAGAACAGATGTAAGGAAAAAGGGGGCTGGGCGTTCTATGAAAAAGGTGAAACTGTTTTATAACCCCTTTTCCGGTAATAAAACTTTCAAATTTGACTTGGATGTCTGCATTGGCGTTTTCCAGTCCGCAGGCTATGAGGTGCACCCCTTTCGCACCATGCAGCCTGGGGACATCGAAACCCATGTGGCACAGATGGATAAAGATTATGATATTGTAGTGGCTTCCGGCGGTGACGGCACTGTGAATATCGTCCTCAACGCCCTGATGCACAATGACTTGAAAATCCCGCTGGGTATCATCCCTTCCGGCACAGCAAATGATTTCGCAACCTTTTTGGGATTGAAAACAGGGGATGCGGAAGGGGCATGCCGTGTCATGACGGAAACCTCTCCCCGTTATGTGGATATTGGTCTGGTCAACGGGGAAACCTATTTCATCAATGTCTGTGCTGGAGGGCTTTTGACAAATGTTTCCCAGACTGTAGATAAAGATGTGAAAAACGCTTTGGGAAACCTTTCTTATTATCTGAAAGGCATGGAACAGATTCCAAATTTCCACAAAATTCCCTTTCGTATCACCACATCTGAAGAAGTATTGGAAGAAGATTTGTATCTGTATATGATCATGAACAGCGCCGGTACCGGCAGTTTCACAAAGCTGTCACCGGAGGCGTCCATTACAGACGGGAAATTTGAGTTCATCGGCGTACGGGCAAAATCTATACTGGAAATCCCTTCCGTATTCCTGAAGATGCTCACAGGGGATCACATCAGGGATGAAAAAGCAATCCTGTATCGTCGGGATCATTATTTCAAAATCGAATGTTTGAACCCGGATTTTCAGATCATGGAATCCACAGTGGATGGAGAAATGGGTCCTAAGATGCCCTTCACATTGGAGGTACTGCCTAAGGCTTACCCCATTTATGGAAATTTTGAGAAAAAGAAATATGTTTCACGTGAAACACCATTGGCAAAGCTCAACGCTGTGGTGAAAAACGGAAAATAATATGTAAGGTGTCAACTTGTTTGACACCTACTCGTCAAAACCTTATTTCATGCAAGGTTTTGATGTGTAGACAGAAGTGCAAGCCAGAAATTCTTTCGGGAGTTTCTGGCTTTTTTATGTTTCACGTGAAACACTGATAGGACTTGTTTGACACCCATGTTTCACGTGAAACAGGAATTTCTGCCGAAAATTATGTGTTTTTCAAAAGAAATGTTTTTTCGCAACCCTCCATTTTTCTTTTCACCATAAAAAAATTGTGCTATAATACCCCATAGAAGATCGACAGAAAGGCGGGAAAACCACAATGGGAAAAGTCAGAGTTATTGCAATCACCAACCAGAAAGGCGGTGTGGGAAAGACCACCACTGCCATCAATCTGTCTGCCTGCCTTGCTGCTGCGGGCAAAAAAGTGCTGACCATCGACGCGGATCAGCAGGGCAACACCACCAGCGGTTTGGGGCTGGACAAAAATGGTGTGCCCTTGACCATTTATGATGTATTTCTGGAACAGGCTACCATTGCCGAAGTGAAACAGCCCACATGCGTAGAGGGCTTGGAAGTGCTTCCGGCAAACATCAGCCTCACTGGAGCGGAAATTGAGCTTATCGGCAAAGACGACAGAGAGTATATTTTGAAGGAAGCTTTGGACAAAGTAAAAGACGATTATGATTTTGTCATCATCGACTGTCCGCCTTCCCTGAACCTCATCACCATCAACGCACTGACAGCGGCGGATACGGTTTTGGTTCCTATCCAGTGTGAATATTTCGCGCTGGAAGGTCTGGAACAGCTCCTTCACGCGGTAAATCTGGTGCGGAAACGTCTGAATCGTCATTTGGAAATCGAAGGTATCGTGTTCACCATGTATGATGCCCGCACAAATCTTTCTTTGCAGGTGGTGGAAGAAGTCAAACGGAGTCTGGGCGAAAATGTCTATCGCAGCATCATTCCTCGTAATGTCCGTTTGGGTGAAGCCCCCAGCCATGGTCTGCCCATTCATCTCTACGACCCCAAATCCAAAGGGGCAGAAAGCTATGGTCTGCTGGCAGAAGAAGTCATGGAAAAGGAGTGGGACTAAATGGCGACAAAAAAGGGACTGGGTGCCAAGGGTCTTGGCATTGAAGCCTTGATCCATAATAAAATGGAAGATTTTGAAAGCGACGGCGGCGGAGTGCTGGAAATTGATTTGCATAAAATCGAACCCAATCGCAAACAGCCCCGGAAGTATTTCGATGAAACAGCTTTGGAAGAACTGGCAGCTTCTTTGAAAAACTACGGCATGATTCAGCCTGTGGTGGTAAAGAAAAACAAAGAGGGCTATTATGAACTTATCGCTGGTGAACGTCGTTGGCGTGCGGCAAAAATCGCAGGTCTCACCAAAATCCCTGCCATCATCAAAAAATGGGAAGAAGGGGAAGCCTTTGAGGCGGCTCTGGTGGAAAACCTCCAGCGGGAAGACCTGAACCCCATGGAAGAAGCCCAGAGCTATGCGCGTTTGCAGGAAGAATTTGGTTTGAGTCAGGAACAGATTGCCGATAAAGTGGGCAAGAGCCGTCCTGCCGTTGCCAATGCCCTGCGTCTGCTGCAATTAGACGAACGTGTCCGCAATTTTGTGGTGGAAAATAAACTGACTGCCGGACATGCCCGTGGGCTGCTGCCCCTTACCGATGGAGAAGCCCAGTTTGAACTGGCAGAACACATCATCGAGGAAGGTCTGAGCGTCCGTGCCGTGGAAGCCATGGTGAAAAGCATGCTGGAAACAGCGGAAACACCTGCGGCAGAAGAAGCGCCCAAAAAGACACAAAGCCCTGTCCTGCGTCAGATCGAGGACGAATTGAAGGGAATTTTTGCCACAAAGGTAAAAGTCACCCAGAAGAAAAATAAGGGCAAAATAGAAATTGAGTATTATTCCGACGAAGACTTGGATCGTCTGTTGGTACTGATGAAGAAACTGGAAACAGAAAGGTAATGAGGCAAGATGACAGCACTGACAGCATTGGCGCAGCAATATGCGCTGCTTTTGTTTGGACTGCTGGGGCTTGCGGTGGTGATCCTGTTCATTCTGTGTATCATCCTGTTTGTGAAAATCAATCGGGAGAAAAAACGGTATGATGTTTTTATGGGAACCAGCCGCCGACCACCCCATAACTTGGAAATGAAAATTCAGGAATACTTCGACACCGCAAAAGGCATCGAAGAAAAATATGATAAACTGCTGGATATGGTAACAGACATGGATAAAGTGGATAAATCCAAAATCCAGAAAGTAGGGCTCATCCGTTATAACCCCTTCGAGGAAATGGGCGGCAACCTTTGTTTTGCCTTGGCGCTGCTGGATGGGGAAGATAATGGTGTTGTCCTCAATGGTATCCATAGCCGTACGGGTTCCTTTACCTATGCCAAACCCATTGAAATGGGTGTCAGCATTTATATGCTTTCCGATGAGGAAAAGCAGGCCGTGAAAATGGCACAGGAACAGGCATATAAACCGGAACATGAAAAAGTGGTGAAAGTCAAATTCAAACCCTTCTTCAAACGCCGCTATGCGCCCATGGATGACCAGCTCACACTGGAACAGGTGGAAACACCCAAGGAAAAAATCCAGTCCATCGGGGACGTGACTACAGCGGAACAGGAACAGATTCAGGAAGAAGAAACACTGGCAGGACAGATCGCTGCCGCTGAGGATTTTTCTCCTGAGGACGCCGAAAAAATGCTGGCGGAAATCCAGCAGGAAACATTGGATTTCTTTGAGGACGAACCAGAAGAAATGGACGACTTGGAAGTATCCGAAGAACCAGAAAAACATCAGGCAGAATGAGATTTGCCGTGGGAAACCACGGCATTTTTTATCAGACCTGTGCACAACTCTGTGGAAATGTGTATAAAATCAGCAAAAAACTGTGGATAAACCTGTGTATACAAAAAGTTATCCACAGATAGGGATGAAAATCAGACGTAACAAAAGATTATGTAAACAATCGGATAAGAGGAAAGTGAGGTGTTTCCCATGGCTTATCGTATGGTTTTCTCCGACATGGACGGCACACTTTTGAAAAGCGCGTCAGAACTTTCGGAAAAAAATATTGAAATCATTGGAAAAGCAGTGGACAAAGGCGTGGAGTTTGTCATTTGCACTGGCCGCGGCGTCTATGGCGTGGAACGGTTTCTGGAAAAACTGAACCTCATCGGTCGTCCGGGTTATGTCATCTGCCAAAATGGCGCCGCTGTGTATAACTTGGAGAATATGGAAATGGTGCTGAAACATTCCTTTTCTTCTGACGACCTGCGTCCGGTGGTGGAAATCGCCAGAGAAGAAGGGGTAGAAGTCTATCTCTATGATGACCGCACTTTTGTGGCGGAAAAAGTGACGCCGCAGGTGGAGGCTTACTGCCGTGTCATGCACGCAGATATGCGGATATTGCCTGATGGTCTTGATTATGAAGGATATTTTACCAAATGCCTCCTCAGCGGCTCTTTTGAACAGCTGGAAGTCGTGCGGAAAAAGGTAGAACCTCTCATTGCCGGCAAACTCAATCGGTTCTATTCCGGTCCCCAGTATCTAGAGTTTGTGAAAACTGGTGTCAGCAAAGGCAATGCCCTGCGGGAAACGGCGGAAAAAGCCGGTGTGCCTCTGAGGGAAGTCATTGCCATTGGGGACAGTGAGAACGATTTGTCCATGATTCAGGCGGCAGGTCTTGGTGTGGCCGTGGCAAACGCACAGGAACCTGTGAAAAGAGCGGCGGATTATGTGATAGAAACCACCTGCGAAGAGGATGCCGTGGCGGATGTCATTGAACGGTTCGTATTGGGTGAGAAATAAGACAATATATCCATAAAAAAATTACCATAGCTGGAACCCCTTGCCCTAGAAGGAGTTTCAGCTATGTTTTTTTGTCAGGATTCGTTGTTTTTTGGTGAACAGACCCGTTCTCATATATAAATTCAGAAAGAGGAATCTTTCCTGTCGGATGTGTATCCTATGACTTTGAAATGGTTGACATAAGATAGATAGGGGCACAAGAGCAGACATAAAATTCTGGATATTGTCAGAAAAAAAGGGAATGTTATAAAGAATCATACCGTTTCCCGTATAGGAGAAAAATTTTGGATTCCCGCTGTTTTCAGACATAAAAAAACCCGGCGATCGGGGAATCGTCGGGCGTCGGACGTGATAAACGTCCGGGGGCATAGTTTATGTACAGGAAAAGGGGCCTCCTTGTACGGTACTATCATACCGCAATCGGTAAAAAGAATCCATAAGAAATCCATTAGAATTTCATTAAAATAACAAATGTGTTTTTTTTGTAATTCTCCAAAAAAAATACTTGCCTTTTTGCCCTTGTGTGCTATAATATGTTTCAATAAGGCGTGAAACAGCCTTTTTTTGGCTGTTCGGAAGAAAGCTAAGCTGTGGAAATTCCCCCAGAGAGCCGGTACTTGGTGCAAGCCGGCGGAAGGAAAACAGCCCTCCACTTTCGGAGCTGTCGGTGAAAGCCGAAAGGGTAAGCCCTTTATCGCTGTTCAAGTGGTTCGAAAATATTTTTTTTCGGGCAATGCGGGTGGCAACGCGGGAGTAACTCTCGTCCCTCTTTTTGGGATCGGGGGTTTTTTTATTTGCCAAAAAAACCCCGTATCCTCGAACATTCGTATATATTTGAGAAACCGAAAGGAGAAAAAGAAATGTTAGACATCAAATTTGTAAGAGAAAACCCTGAAATCGTAAAGGAAAATATCCGTAAGAAATTCCAGGACAGCAAACTGCCTCTGGTAGACGAAGTCATCGAACTGGATCAGGAAAACAGAACCATCAAACAGGAAGTTGAAGCCCTGCGTGCCCAGAGAAATAAACTGTCCAAACAGATCGGTGGTTTGATGGCAAAAGGTGAAAAAGAAGAAGCTGAAAAAGTAAAAGCACAGATCGCCGCTGACGCGGAACGGGTGGACGAGCTGACAGCAAAAGAAAAAGACGTGGAAGAACGCATCAAAAAGATCATGATGACCATTCCCAACATCATCGATCCTTCCGTTCCCATCGGCAAAGATGACAGCGAAAACGTGGAAGTAGAAAAATTCGGCGAACCCGTTGTTCCTGATTTCGAAATCCCTTACCACACAGACATTATGGAAAGCTTCGGCGGCATTGACCTGGACAGCGCCAGAAAAGTAGCCGGCAACGGTTTCTACTACCTCATGGGCGATATCGCAAGACTGCACTCCGCAGTTCTGGCTTACGCAAGAGATTTCATGATCGGCAGAGGCTTCAAATACTGCATCCCTCCTTTCATGATCCGCAGCAACGTGGTAACAGGCGTTATGAGCTTTGCGGAAATGGACGCCATGATGTATAAGATCGAAGGGGAAGACCTGTACCTCATCGGTACCAGCGAACACTCCATGATCGGTAAATTCATCGACACCATGAACAAAGAAGAAGACCTGCCTCAGACACTGACCAGCTATTCTCCTTGCTTCCGTAAAGAAAAAGGCGCCCACGGTATCGAAGAAAGAGGCGTTTACCGTATCCATCAGTTCGAAAAACAGGAAATGATCGTTGTATGTAACCCCGATGAAAGCCCTATGTGGTTCGATAAACTGTGGCAGAACACCGTTGACCTGTTCCGTTCCATGGATATCCCCGTAAGAACACTGGAATGCTGCTCCGGCGACCTGGCAGACCTGAAAGTAAAATCCGTTGACGTAGAAGCTTGGTCTCCCAGACAGAAAAAATACTTCGAAGTTGGCAGCTGCTCCAACCTGAGCGACGCACAGGCAAGAAGACTGGGTATCCGTGTGGTTGGCAAAGACGGCAGAAAATACTTCGCTCATACACTGAACAACACCGTTGCGGCTCCTCCCAGAATGCTCATCGCGTTCCTGGAAAACAACCTGCAGGCAGACGGCAGCGTAAGAATCCCCGAAGTTCTGCGTCCTTACATGGGCGGTCAGGAAAAACTGGAAAAAGTAAAATAATCTGACGATGCTTTTTGGAGCCGGTTCCGAAAGAACCGGCTCTATTTATAAAAAAATTTGAGATTCTGTGAAAAAAAGGTTTGACAGATGGGCAGAATGATGGTATACTGTTTCTTGCAGTAGGCTACTTGGAGAAGTACTCAAGAGGCTGAAGAGGTGCCCCTGCTAAGGGTATAGGTCGTTAACGCGGCGCGAGGGTTCAAATCCCTCCTTCTCCGGTAAAGACATCAACTGAGGTTGATGTCTTTTTTTGTTTCAAAAGAAAAAAGGATGGAACCCGAGCGCCGCTATCCAAATCCATCTATCATATAAAAAGACCGCAGAATCAAATGTCCTTCCGCGGTCTTTTCTTATCATCCCTCTATTTCATACACCATTTCCCCGCTGTAACAAACCGCCATCATGCATTCCACTATGTTCTCTCCCTTTGTCAGCAGACCGCTCCATTTTGCCTGCCAAAAGCCGTATGTTTCGTCTATGACCTCCAACCGTTCCAAATGAGGCAGAAAATCCTTCAGAAGCCATTTTTCGCCGGAGAAAGCCCCTGTTTCTCCCAGCCCATCAAAAACATATAGAAAGGAAGAATCCCAGTCTACGCCCGTAAATTTGACCTTTGCCCTTGCCGTCTGTTCACAGGGGGCGCTGGTGGAAAAAATGCCATAGGGAAAATGGCAGACCAGTGTTTCTTGGTCTGCTTCCAGTTTTGTCAGATACCCGTCATGGAGGCTGTAAGGCAGGGTGTAAAGAGGTTGTGTCATCGTTGTTTTCATAGGTCATTCAAATCCTCTCTGTTTGTTTTTGCTCAGCATAACGGAAAGGAATATGGACTGTCAAGAAATCAAGTGCCTCCTTAAGAAAACATTAGGAAAAGAGAATGGCTGGAACCCTTTGAAAGGGTTCCAGCCATATTGATTGCCTTTTGCGGTTGATAAAGCCTTTTATCCGAATATGTTAGAATCCGTAAACAGCTGTGATGCTTGCGCTTACTTCAATGTCTTCATAAGAAATATTGGTGTTTCTGTCAGCGCTGCCGCTTGCCATGGCGTCCATGACCATGGCTTCTTCTACACCGTAATTCATGTCTTTATAACTGGTGGAAGTGTTGCGGCTGTTTTCCACAACGGATACCACCTGTCCCAGCGGTTTGCCGTAAGCCTGGGCAATGGCTGCGGCAGAGGACTGTGCCGCTTTCACCGCTTCTGTCAGTGCCTGATTGTAGTAGGTTTCCGGTTTTTCCAGTGAGAAGGAAACGCCATCGGTGCCAGTTGCTCCTGCGTTCAGAGCGGCATCCACATATTTTCCGGCGTTGTCCACATCATTGGTGGAAACACTCAGGGAAGTGTAAGCCCGATAATTTTCCACGGTCCGTTTGCCGCTTTCCTCGTCATACTGATAGGAAGGGTACACGGAGATGTGAGAAGTTACAATGTCTTCCTCTGTGACACCCAATGCCTTCATGGCTGCCACCACGTCTGTCAGTTCTTTGTTCACGTCTTTCTGTGCCTGAGCGGCTGTTTTTGCGGTCTTTTCCACCGTTACATGGATGGTGGCAACATCAGGTGTTACCTTTACAACACCCTGCCCATTGACGGTGATGGTATTTGCCGCCGGTTCCGCCGCCAGTGCCATGGTGCTCATGCCCAAAGCCAGCACCATCGCTGTCATACATGCCATCATGTTTTTCTTCCATTTTTTCATACGAACAACCCCTTTCCAGTTTCGGACCCTTTCCATTTCGGACCCTTTCCGACATACGGATTCCTTTTTTCTTTTGGACGAGAAAAAATACAGAAAAGTTGCGTGATTTTCCCATTTTTTATAAAATATCCAAAATAAAATCAATGATATGCAAAAACAAATCCAGAAGAATTCCAAACAGACTTTTTTGTTTTTTCTTTCTGTTTTCTTATGATCCCGCTTTCAGAAAATGGCGTCCAATATGGTCAGAATCCCTTCCACAACAATTTCAAAGATATTCAAAAAAATATTGCGGCGTTTTTCTTTTTTGGATTTTTCCTTCTTTTTCATGGCATCCTCCTTTCGGGGGTTCAGCCGTTCAGAGGTTTTTCCCGTTTGATGCCCACATAAGCCCCGTCGATACATTCTCCCACAGCAGGGTAGCCCAGTGCTTCATAATAGCGGCTCAAAGGGTCATTGACCTTCTGGGAGTCCAGCCGCAGCACTTCTTTTCCGGCGTTGCGGGCATACGTTTCCGCAAAAGTGAGCATTTCCTGTCCCAGTCCCCCATAAGCCGGGTCTGTGGCAAGGTGATGGACATAATAGGCATCTTTGTCGTTGTCCCATCTGGGGTCTGTGTCAAAGAGCGCCATAACGCCGATGATTTTTGCGCCGTCCATGGCAAGGAATACGCTGTTTTCCCGGATACGTTCCGCAAAATAAGAAGCGGGATATACTGTCAGATAAGCGGTCTTATTCCACTGATACAAGCCTTTTTCATCCATCCAGTCGATGCGTTTTTGCAGCAGGGCAAGGATGGCAGGTACATCCCCCAGAACAGCCCGCCGCATTTCTCCGACGCCCATCATTTCAGTCTTTCCCATTCCGCTTCTTTGAAGCCCACCAGCACAAAATCATCGCCGATGATGAGGGGGCGCTTCACCAGCATGCCATTGGTAGCCAAAAGGTCGAACTGTTCTTCGTCGCTCATGTCCGCCAGCTTGTCTTTCAGCTGCATTTCTTTGTAGAGCATACCGCTGGTGTTGAAGAATTTCTTCAAGGGCAGACCGCTTTTGGCGTGCCACTGTTTCAGTTCCTCTGCGGTAGGGTTGTTTTCCACAATATGACGATCCATAAAGTCTACGCCGGCGTTTTCCAGCCATGCTTTGGCTTTTTTGCAGGTGCTGCATTTGGGATATTCCAGAAATAATACGGACATGTGAGTCCCTCCTTTTTTGTTTCCTTGTTATTTTTTTCAGTATAGCATGGGGCAGGGAAAAAGACAAAAGGTTTTTATGGGCGGTCAGATTTGGCTTTTTTTCTTTACACGAACATGCTACAATAGGAACAAGAGAGAAAAGGAGGAGGAGTCTATGAAATTTGGATTCATCGGCGCCGGCAATATGGTCAGCGCCATTGTCAAAGGCATGACTGCCAACGGTTATGACGGAAAAAATATTTTCATCACCAGCAAGACCGTTACTTCTGCGGCAAAATTAGCGGAAGCCTGCGGCGCGAACAGCTGTCAGACAGCGGGGGAAGTCATTGCCGCCAGCGATGTGGTGGTACTGGGTGTCAAACCCCATATTCTGGCGGAAATCCTGCCGGGATTGCGGGAAATGTTTGCAGTGAAAAAGCAGTTGGTGGTGTCCATTGCCGCAGGAAAGACTTTGGACTATCTGGCAGGCTATTTGCCAAAAGGTACTCCCATCGTCCGTGTGATGCCCAATATCAACGCCAAAATCGGCGCGTCCACCACTGGCATCTGCCATAATGACGCTGTGACAGCGGAACAGCTGGAAGCGGTGAAGGCAGTTTTTGCCACCATTGGCAGCGTGGCGGAAATCCCTGAAAATCATTTTGGTATCTTCAGTGTCATCGGCGGTGCGGCTGTTGCTTTCCATTATATGTACATGGATGCCCTGGCAAGAGCGGCTCTGAAGGCAGGTATGCCCAAAAAACAGGCTTTGGAGATCGTGGCGGAAACGGTGAAAGGCAGTGCGGAAATGGTGCTCAAAAGTGGGGAAGCCCCTTGGCCTTTGGTAGATCAGGTATGCTCTCCCGGCGGTACCACCATCGAAGGTGTCACCACGTTGCAGGCAAAAGGCTTCGAGGCGGCAGCTGTGGCAGCTTTTGACGCGGTGCTGGAAAAAGATAAAAAGATCGGTCGCGGAGAGGTCTGATCTGGCAGGAAACGGTATTTTTCCGGCGTCTTTTTCCTTTGTGAAAAACGCTAAAAAGAGAAATATTTCATTTTTTTTACATTTACACGAAAATTGACAAAATTTCATTGAATTACCGCGTGGAATTCGTTATAATGGTTACGCGGGTAATTTTTAATACTGAAACAACAAAAAAATTATGGTGAGTTGAGGAGGAAAACAGTATGAAAAACAGAAAATACGGTCGTATGGTAGCTATGGCTCTGGCTGCTATGATGGCTATGCCCACAGTAGCATTCGCAGCTGGTACAACATTTGAAGAAGATGAAGCGTACTACGCAGCTCTGGAACAGGGCTTGGTTCCTGAAGAAGTAATCACACAGGATGAAAACGGCAACTATGTAATCAACAATGGTACAACAACAGAACCCACAGATCCTGTAACACCTGTTGAACCCGTTGCTCTGCCCTTTACAGACGTAAAAGAAGGCGATGCTTGCTACGCAGCAGTACAGTATGTTTACGCAAACAAACTGATGGCTGGTACAACAGACACAACATTTGAACCTCAGGCACCTCTGCAGAGAGCAATGCTGGCTCAGATTCTGTACAACAAAGAAGGCGCAAAAGACGTTGCAACAGAATCCAAGTACACAGACGTTGAAATCGGCAGATGGTACGCAACTTCCTGCCTGTGGGCTGCAGACAAAGGTCTGATGACAGGCGTAAGCGAAACAGAATTCGCTCCCAAAGAAAACCTGACAGTAGAACAGCTGGTACAGATTCTGTACAACTACGCAAAATTCAAAGGCGTTGACGTAACAGTTGAAACAGCTACAGACGTTGCTACAGCTTCCGACTGGGCAAAAGACGCTATGAGCTGGGCAGTAAGTCTGAAACTGGTAACAGCTGATGTAGACGCAAAAGCTGAAGCTACAAGAGCACAGGTTGCTGAAATGCTGATGCTGACAGCTGACCTGAAAGGCACAGAAGCTCCCGCAACAGAAACAGTTCCCGCTGAAGAAGTAAAACCTGCTGAAGAAGCAACAACAGTTCCTGCAGAAGAAGTAAAACCTGCTGAAGAAACAAAAACTGAAGAAAACAAAACAGAAGAAACAAAAACTGAAACAGCAACAGAAACTCCTGCTGCTGATAAAACAGAAACACCCGCTACTAAATAATTTTTCTGTTTGATTGATGAAAAACCGCTTTCCAAAAGGAAGGCGGTTTTTTTTTATGCCACGCAAGGACATATTTTCTGTTGGGTCAGAAAAACCACTGAAACATAACTTCCCCTTAAGGAAACATTGGTATTTCTTTTTCCTTGATTTCTTAAGGGGAATTGTGACCATTGTCTTTAGAAGATACGATCTCGGTAAAAGCAAAGAGAGCTGAAACCCTTTGCATGATCAGGATTTCAGCTCTCTTTGCTTTTTCTGGATTAGTAGAACAGATGGAAGTTATCAAATTTCCACTGTCCGTCTTCCTGTACCAGATTGAATGTGTAATCTGTTGTTTCGTACTGGGAAGGGTCCGCAGGGGCTTCTGTGAATGTTTCTCCTTCGTAGGGCTTGCCGTCTTTGGTGTAGTATGCCGTAGCGGTTACGGACATGCCTGTTTCTGTTTTCACAGGTTCTCCCATGACATAGCCAGCGTAGAAGATATTTGTGCCTCTTGCGCCGTCCAGAACATACAGACCGCCGCCTTTGCCCTCTGTGAAACGGATGTTGTTTTCAGCAAAGATGTCGGTGTCCATCATGTTCTGTGTGAAGTATTGTCCCAAATAGGTGCGGAAAGAATCCATATCAGGGAAACGCTCATCGGTGACGCGGTTGTAAGTGTAGCCGTCCACATCAATGACGTCTGTGGTGCTCATTTCAAAGCCTTCCAGTACGATCTGTTTGTAGATGGCAAATGCGCCGTCATAGAGGGTCTGGAATTTTTCCGCGGTCAGTTCGCCGTCAGCGGCATCTGTTTCTGTGGTCGTCCGCTGCTGTGTTTCTCCTTCTGTTGTTTTCGGTTCTTTGGATGTACAGCCAAAGAGCAGCGTAGCAGCCAGCGCGCAGCTGAGCACCATTGCCAGTTTCTTTTTCATTGTGTAAGACTCCTTTCGTTTTGGTGTTTTTCTGTCGTTTTTTCGCCTTTATTATACCATGATTTGAGAAGAAAAGCGGTTTTTTCAGGGAAGTTTAAGAATTTTGAAACAATGCTGCAACATTTACTTGGTGAAGAGCCGGAAGTGGTTTTTATGATAATCCAGCAGCCCGTCTTTTTTCATGCGGCTCAGTTCCGCTGACATGGCGCTGCGCTCCACTGCCAGATAATCCGCTAATTGCTGTCGGTCAAAGGGGATGGAAAAAACAGGGCTGCGGGATTCCTGTGCGCAGGAGGACAGGAAGGACAGGAGTTTCTCTCTTGTACTGCGGCAGGTGACGTGGGCGATTTTCCGTGTCAGTGTCAGATTCCGTCCGGCGAATATTTGCAGCAGACGGCGGGAGAGGAGGGCAAAAAGGGGATTTTGCTGCCCTGTGGGTGCCAGTATCCGGTTCAGGGATAAGTATAACACCGTTGTGTCTGCGGCAGCCAATACGCTTACTTCCGCCGCCGTATCCAAGAGGGCATAAGTTTCCCCGAAAAAGGCACCCGGAGGGATTTGTGCCACCAAAGCACGGCTGCCCCAGAAATCCTCCCGCAGGATGTGAACTTCTCCGGAAAGAATCAGCCCAGCCGCAGGGATTTTGTCCCCAGTGTGTACCAGAAAACTGCCTTTTTCATAAAAAACTTCTCTTGCGTCCAGCTCCCCCAAGAGCTTTGTCATATCTTCGGGAGAAATGCCCTGAAAAAAGGGCAGAGATGCCAATTTTGATGGCTCTATCATGAGAACCCCTCCTTTTTGTTGGAAAAACAACATACTATTTTCCCGCAGTATAGCATACTGTTATCAGAAACACAAGGACGGAAAAACGAGGAGGAAATCAAATGATTCGTAGAATTATAGAAATTGATAAAGAAAAATGCAACGGCTGTGGTCTGTGTGCCAATGCCTGCCACGAAGGCGCCATCGGTATGGTAGACGGCAAAGCAACGCTGCTCAGAGATGACTATTGTGACGGTCTGGGTGACTGCCTGCCCGTATGTCCCACAGGTGCCATCACATTTGTGGAACGGGAAGCGGCGGCTTATGACGAAGCGGCTGTGCAGGCAAATATGGCGAAAAAAGGACAATCTGCCTGCGCTTGCCCCGGTAGTCAGAGCAAACTGTTGGAAGTACAGGAAAAAATGGCAGCGAAAAGAGAAGAAGAAGCAACACCTGTTGCGGTGCCTTCCAGACTGCGTCAGTGGCCTGTACAGATCAAACTGGCACCTATCAAAGCCCCTTATTTCGACGGGGCGAAACTGCTCATTGCGGCTGACTGTACGGCTTACGCTTACGGCAATTTCCACGAGGAATTTATGAAAGGCAAAATCACACTGGTGGGCTGCCCCAAACTGGATATGGTGGACTACAGCGAAAAACTCACAGAAATCATCAAACAGAATGACATCCAGAGCGTGACCATCGTCCGTATGGAAGTGCCTTGCTGCGGCGGTATGGAGCTGGCGGCGAAAAAAGCATTGCAGGCCAGCGGAAAATTCATCCCATGGCAGGTGGTGACCATTTCCACAGACGGCAAAATTTTAGATCAGTAAGCAGGATGATATGGAAAAAGGCCGGATTTCCTTTGAAAGGAATCTGGTCTTTTTTGCGTTCTCTGACCCGTACATCAGGTATGGTGCCATGAAAATAAAAATTGTTGCAGCCCAACATATTTTTCCATAAAAAAATCGGAAACCTCCCAAAGTAACTTCCCCTGAAGAAAACATATGAAATACAATCTCAATCAAAATAAGAAAGCTGAAATCCTCTGTATGACAAGGATTTCAGCTTTCTTTGTTTTCTTATGAAGATGCTCCTGAGAGATTTCCCATGAGTATTTTTATGCGTTTTTGTTCGCTGCCAGTTTTGCGTTGCGTTTGTCATCCAATCTGGAAACGATGGTAGCGCAGGCAGCGTCACCAGTGATGTTAACGGTGGTACGACCCATATCGAAGATACGGTCGAAGCCAACGACCAGACCGATACCAGCAACAGGCAGCCCAACACTTTCCAGTACCATTGCCAGCATAACCAGACCGGCGCCGGGAACACCGGCAGTACCAATGGAAGCCAGTGTGGCTGTCAGTACGATGGTGATCATCTGACCCAGTGTCAGGTCAACGCCATAACAAGCGGCGATGAATACGGCACAGACACCCTGATAGATAGCGGTACCGTCCATGTTGATGGTGCTGCCCAGAGGCAGTACGAAACCGGCTACTTCTCTGCGGGCGCCCAGTCGTTCCGCAGCTTCCATGGTGAAGGGCAGTGTGCCTACGGAGGAAGCGGAGGAGAACGCCATCATCATAGCGGGCATCATTTCCTTAAAGAATTTCAGAGGAGAAACGCCGCCCAGTGTCTTGATGGTGAAAGAATATACCACAACCATATGTACGATGTAACCAACATACGCCACAGCCAGTACCATGAAGAGGTTTGTCAGCAGCTTGGGGCCGTTTTCCGCTATAACGGGGCAGATCAGGCAGGCAACGCCGATGGGGGAGAGCTTGATGATGAAGTCCATGACTTTCAGGAAGACCTCATTGAAGCTTTCTACCACCTGACCGGCAAGGATGCCTTTTTCCCCAGCCAGCAGGATGCCGAAGCCCACAAAGAGGGAAATGACAATGACCTGCAGCATGGAAGCCTCAGCCATGGGCTTCACAAAGTTGGAGGGGAAGATATTCACGATGGTATCCATGACGCTCTGGGCTTCTGCAGGGGTGTAGGAAGCGCCAGAAGGGTCCAGCACAACGAACAGACCTTTGGACAGAGTTGCCAGCACCAGCGCCAGTGTGACAGCGAAAGCGGTGGTACACATATAATAGATCAGTGTTTTGCCGCCGATGGCGCCTACACGGCGGATGTCCTTCATGGAAATGACGCCGGCCGCAATGGAAAACATGACAATGGGCACGACGATGAATTTCAGCAGGTTCAGGAAGATAGTACCCCATGGCTGGATATAAGCCTTCGCAAAGTCAACACCGGTCATACCGAACAGATTCGCGTTCATCAGCAGCAGACCTGCCACGATACCGATGATCAGACCAAGGAAGATCCAGAAAGCCAGAGGCATTTTTTTCTTTTGGCTCGTCAATGTAAACACTCCTTTTCAATTTTTTCTTCTTCTCTCATGTTCTTTTAATGAATTTTTATCCGTTCCTTATTATAAAGATACATGAAAACATTGACAAGGATTTTTGTCAAAAGTCGGAACATTTTTTTGAACTTTCCAAAGGATGCAGGTGAAATTGTATCTATTTCTGAACAATGGGAAATTATGGAAATGGTTTTCGCGAACAGCAAAAAAAGAGGTATGCCCTTTTTTTCAGAGCATATCCTCTTTTTTTCAGCGTTTATGAAAATATTCATATAGACTTGCGGAAACTCTCACTGCCTGCGTGGGGGCGGTATACAGCCGGTGATGCCGGCTGTGCCACCTGCCTTTTGCCTGCAAACAGTGTTACGGGGTTATTGTTCTGCAAGCTTCTTGTATGCTTCGTATTTTTCTTTCGCCTTGTCAGCAGCTTCAGCCAGCAGCACTTTTGCTGTTTCGGGGAAGGTGCGAACCAGGGAAGCGTAACGAACTTCGCCCATGATGAAGTCGTTGTAATCCATGGAAGGTTCTTTGGAATCCAGGATGAAAGGATTCTTGCCTTCTTTCTTCAGATCGGGGTTGTAACGGTACAGGAACCAGTAGCCAGCGTCCACTGCCAGTTTTGCTTCCAGCTGTGCGTTTGCCATGCCTTTGGAGATACCGTGGTTGATACAAGGTGCGTAAGCGATGATCAGGGAAGGACCTTTGTAAGCTTCTGCTTCTTTCAGGGCTTTGATCAGCTGTGCAGGGTTCGCGCCCAGAGCAACCTGTGCAACGTAGATGTAGCCGTAGCTCATTGCCAGCATGCCCAGGTCTTTCTTCACGGTTGCTTTACCGCCTGCCGCGAACTGTGCCACAGCGCCGATAGGTGTTGCTTTGGAGGACTGACCGCCTGTGTTGGAGTAAACTTCTGTGTCAACGACCAGTACGTTTACGTCTGCGCCGGAAGCCAGTACGTGGTCCAGACCGCCGTAACCGATGTCGTATGCCCAGCCGTCGCCGCCGTACATCCACATGGATTTCTTGGTCAGGTGTTCTTTGTTGTCCAGAATGAAGGCTTTCAGGTCTGCCGCTTCGCCGCTTACGGAAACTTTTTCCAGAGCTGCCAGCAGAACTTTGGTGTCTTCTTTGCTTCTGTGGCCGTCATCGTAATTAGCGAACCATACGTCAGCCGCTGCTTTCAGATCTGCGTCATCAACCAGAGCCAGCAGTTCTTTCAGCTTCATAGTTACGCGTTCTCTCTGCTGTTCTACTGCCAGAACCATACCCAGGGAGAATTCAGCGTTATTTTCAAACAGGGAGTTGCTCCATGCGGGACCCCAGCCTTCTTTGTTTGTTGTGTAAGGTACGCAAGGTGCAGCAGCGCCCCAAGCCTGTGTACAGCCTGTAGCGTTTGCCAGATACATACGGTCGCCGTAAAGCTGTGTCATCAGTTTTGCGTAAGCTGTTTCGCCGCAGCCTGCACATGCGCCGGAGAATTCCAGCAGAGGCTGTTCGAACTGAGAGCCTTTTACGCTGTATTTGTCCATAGGGTTCTTCTTATCGGACAGAGCCAGAGAGAAGTCCCAGTTAGGCTGTTCGTGCATCTGAGTATCCAGAGGTTTCATTACCAGTGCTTTTTCTTTTGCGGGACATGCTGTTACGCAGACACCACAGCCCTGGCAGTCCAGAGGGTCAACCTGGATGCGGAAACGATACTGAGCGATTTCGCCAGCGCCTTTCGCGGGTTCTGTTACGTAGCCTTCGGGAGCGTTCTTCGCTTCTTCTTCTGTCAGCAGGAAAGGACGGATACATGCGTGAGGACATACGTAAGAACACTGGTTACACTGGATACATTTTGTTGCATCCCATTCAGGAACGTCGATGGCAACACCACGTTTTTCGTAAGCGGAAGTACCCAGAGGTACAGTACCGTCTTCTCTGCCAACGAATACGGATACGGGCAGGGAGTCGCCTTTCAGTGCGTTCATGGGAACCAGCAGTTTTTCCACGTATTCGGGCAGAACGCGTTTGATTTCTTCTTTGTCTACGTCTTTCGCGTCTTTCCAGCTTTCGGGAACGTCGATTTTCACCAGACCGGACAGACCTGCGTCTACAGCGGCATAGTTCATGTTAACGACTTTTTCGCCTTTTTTGCCGTAAGATTTTTCGATGGCTGCTTTCATGTAGCCAACTGCGTCATCAACGGGGATGATGTTTGCCAGTTTGAAGAATGCGGACTGCAGAACGGAGTTTGTTCTGTTGCCCAGACCGATTTCACGGCAGATTTCAACAGCGTCGATGGTATAGAAATTGATGTTGTTGTTTGCGATGTAACGTTTTACGTCAGCAGGCAGGTGTTTTTCCAGTTCTTCGCCTTTCCAGCCGCAGTTCAGCAGGAAAGTACCGCCGGGTTTGATTTCGGAAACGATATCATATTTGGAGATGTAGGACTGGTTATGGCATGCCACAAAGTCTGCTTTGAATACCAGATAGCTGGAGCGGATAGGCACATCACCGAAACGCAGGTGAGATTTTGTGATACCGCCGGATTTTTTGGTGTCATATTCAAAGTATGCCTGTGCGTATTTATCTGTATGGTCACCGATGATCTTGATGGAGTTTTTGTTTGCGCCAACAGTACCGTCGGAGCCCAGACCCCAGAATTTGCATGCGATGGTGCTTGCGTCTGTTACTTCGGGTTCTGCGCCAACTTCGATGGAGCTCATGGAAACGTCATCAATGATACCAACGGTGAAGTGGTTTTTCTTTTCGCCTTTCATGTTGTCAAAAACAGCAACAACCTGTGCGGGTGTTACGTCTTTGGAGGACAGACCGTATCTGCCTGCCAGTACCAGAGGAGTTCTGCCTGCTTCTGTCAGTGCGGAACATACATCCTGGTACAGAGGTTCGCCCAGTGCGCCGGGTTCTTTTGTTCTGTCCAGAACGGTAACAACTTTCGCTGTTTCAGGCAGTGCGCCTAAGAAATGTTTCAGGGAGAAAGGACGGTACAGGTGAACCTGCAGGAAACCAACCTTTTCGCCTTTTGCTGTCAGGTGTTCCACAACTTCCTGTGCTGCACCAGTGATGGAGCCCATAGCGATCAGAACGTGTTCCGCGTCGGGTGCGCCGAAGTAGTTGAACAGCTGATAGTTTCTGCCTGTGATCTTGTTGATTTCGTGCATGTAGTTTTCTACGATTTCAGGCAGACGTGTATAGAAAGGTGTCTGTGCTTCTCTGTTCTGGAAGAATACGTCAGGGTTCTGTACGGTAGAACGCTGTACGGGATGTTCGGGATTCAGAGCGTTTTTGCGGAATTTGCGCAGCGCGTCTTCATCCAGCAGTTTTGCGATATCTTCGTAGTCCATGACTTCGATTTTCTGCAGTTCGTGAGAAGTACGGAAACCGTCGAAGAAATGCATGAAAGGTACGCTGCCTTTGATAGCTGCCAGATGTGCTACGCCGCCCAGGTCCATAACTTCCTGTACGGAAGCGGAGGACAGCATTGCCACACCGATCTGACGGCAAGCCATAACGTCGGAATGGTCGCCGAAGATGGAGAAAGCATGTGTACCAACGGTTCTGGAGCTTACATGGAATACACCGGGTTTGAGCTGACCAGCAATACGATAAATGCCGGGGATCATCAGCAGCAGACCCTGAGAAGCTGTGTATGTGGTTGTCAGAGTACCAGCTTCCAGTGCGCCGTGCATAGCACCTGCGGCGCCTGCTTCGGATTCCATTTCTACCAGACGTACTGTCTGACCGAAGATGTTCTTCTTGCCGTTTGCAGACCAGCTGTCAACGTGTTCTGCCATGGGAGAAGAGGGGGTAATGGGGTAAATGGTAGCGACTTCTGTAAATGCGTAAGAGATATAAGCAGCCGCTTCATTCCCGTCCATGGTTTTCATAATTTTTGTGTTCATGGAAAAACTCCTTTCATATAAATAAAATGTCCCCGTAATAACTGTAATTTCATGATAATGTATTCTGCATACACTGTCAAGAAATTACCAAGAATAAAACAAAAAAAGTCAATTTGTTTGACATTCGTCGCGGAATTTATGCAATTTGCCTATAAAAATTCTAAGAAAAAGGAGAAAACAGGAAAAATAGAGCAAAAAAGGAAAAAGGGTTTCTATGTACGAAAAAAAGAAAAAACAATCTTATATTGTATTTTCGTTGATACATCGTCAAAATCACGGCGGTATGATTTTTGCACAAATGGAAAAAAGAGGAAAAGCCTGAAAAACAAAGGGAAAAATATATCCATCCAATGGAATGTATGACAAAAAATGCAAAGATATTGTTTAAAAATTAACAAAATGGGAGGCGTTTCCATGGAAATCATCAACATCACATGTCTGCGGCAGAAATCCCAGCGGCATCGTCCCAAATGGGTGGGGAAACTGCCGGAAAAATTGGAGGAGAAGTGGCAGCTGAAGTATTGCCCATGGGTGGAAACAGCAGAGGGCTGCTGGTGCTTGCAGACAGACAGGGACGGCTGTTTTCTGCCTCCGTGGCGGGAAAAAGCCAAAGGACTGCTGGAACAGGCAGCAACAAATGGAGCAAAGATCGCTCTTTCCCCTATGGCGGCAGACCTGCCCCAAGATATCCTCCCCTTTGCCACAGGTCGAAAACTGTATCCCTTATTTGGGGCAGAAGGGGCAGCCACAGGATTGGAGGCAATGGGCAAACAGCCAGAGGGAGCGTCTTTCGTGGTGGCAGACGGCGGCGGCTGGGAAACGGAAGCGGTACTAGCGGCTTTGCCCAGCTGGGTGAATCGTCTGGGCATCCTCACAGACCGTCAGCCTTTTTTTGTGTCATGGCAGGAGCGATTCTTGGAGGAAAGAGGTCTGGTGGTGGAAGTGTTCAGCTCCGTGGGCTACGGGGGTTTTCGAGAGGCGGACGCAGTCCTTTCCTGCGCTAAGGGAAAGAGCGCTATGGCTTACGCATTGGCGGAGGGGGCTGTGTTTCTGGATTTGGTGGGCAATGGCACCGTTACAGAGAATATTGCCCTCCAGCGTCCTGATGTGCTGGCGGCAGACGGCTTTTTTTTCGGCACACAGAAAGAGATGGAGGCAGGCGCTCTGACAGAAGCCCGCGCCTATTGTGAAAACCAGATGTTTCGGGCGTATTTTAACGCTTCTGGGGCGGAAAAAGCGGCAGAGGCAAAAGCCCATTTGGGGCAGCTTTGTCCTGTTGGTTTTCTTCTGGGTGGAAAAAGACGAAAAATTCCGAAAAAACAGGGGTAAAATCGCATTTTCCCGGGAGAAAACATTGACAAAATTACTTACCTTAGTATATAATTTATCAATGAATTTTCGGAGGGCATTTCGGTGAGCCCTCCCTTTTCCTTGTAATATCAAGGAAAACGACTATTTTTGAAAAATTGGATAAAACCCGCAAGGAGATGAAATAAGAAATGGCAGAAGCAAAAAAAGTAGTGATGACCTATGAAGGTCTGAAAAAAATGGAACAGGAACTGGAAAACCTGAAAACCGTACGCAGAAAAGAAGTAGCGGAAAAGATCAAAGAAGCAAGAGGACAGGGCGACTTGTCTGAAAACGCCGAATATGACGCTGCGAAAGAAGAACAGGGCGAAATCGAAAGCCGTATCGTACAGCTGGAAAACCTGCTGCGCAACGCGGAAGTCATCGACGAAGACGTGCTGAAAATGGACGTAGTGAATCTGGGCTCCAAAGTAACAGTGCTGGACGTGGAATTTGACGAAGAAATGGATTATACCATCGTTGGTTCCACAGAAGCGGACCCTATGAACGGCAGAATCTCTAACGAATCCCCTCTGGGCATGGCACTGCTGGGTCAGAAGGTAGGCGCAACCGTTATGGCGGATACACCCGACGGCGAAGTGGCATTTAAGATTCTGAACATCCAGAAATAATTTTATTTTTGCATAAGAGAACACGGAAACGGAGGAAAACAAAGTGGCAGAACAGAACAACCAGCCTGCACAGGAAATGACACAGCAGGAACTGAGTGAACAGATCAAAATCAGACGGGAAAAACTGGCACAGCTTCAGGCTGAAGGCAAAGACCCCTTTGAAATCACAAAATGCGAAGTAACACATCACAGCGATGAAATCAGAGCAAACTTTGAAGAACTGGAAGAAAAAGACGTTGCCATCGCCGGCAGACTTATGAGCAAACGTATCATGGGGAAAGCGTCTTTCTGCAACATCCAGGACAGAAACGGCAATATCCAGTCTTATGTAAGCCGTAACGACATCGGCGACGAAGCTTATGCCGCATTCAAAAAATTCGACATCGGTGACCTGATCAGCATCAAAGGCTTCGTATTCAAAACAAAAACAGGGGAAGTTTCCGTACACGCGAAAGAAGTGACACTGCTGTCCAAGAGCCTGCAGGTACTGCCCGAAAAATTCCACGGTCTGAAAGACCAGGAACTGCGTTACCGTCAGAGATATCTGGACCTGATCGTGAACCCTGAAGTGCGTGATACATTCATCAAACGTTCCCGCATCATCACAGAAATCCGTAAATTCCTGGATAGCAAGGGCTTCCTGGAAGTGGAAACACCTGTACTGCAGACCATTCCCGGCGGTGCTTCCGCAAGACCTTTCATCACACACCATAACACACTGGATATCGACATGTACTGCCGTATCGCACTGGAACTGCCTCTGAAACGTCTCATCGTTGGCGGTTTTGAACGTGTCTATGAAATCGGCCGTGTATTCCGTAACGAAGGGATCTCCGTGCGTCATAACCCCGAATTTACCCTGATGGAACTGTATCAGGCTTACACAGACTATAACGGCATGATGGACATCACAGAAGAAATGTTCCGTACCGTTGCCCAGAACGTACTGGGTACCACAAAAGTGGTTTACGGCGGTCATGAACTGGATCTGGGCAAACCTTTCGCAAGAAAGACAATGGTTGACGCCGTGAAAGAATTCTCCGGCGTAGACTTCGATCAGGTAGCTGATACAGCAGAAGCGAAGAGAATCGCTGACGAACATCATGTGGAATATGAAGAACGTCATGTAAAAGGTGATATCCTGAACCTGTTCTTCGAAGAATTCGTAGAAAAGAACCTGATTCAGCCCACATTCATCATTGACTACCCCGTTGAAATCTCTCCTCTGACAAAGAGAAAACCCGATAAACCGGAATTCACAGAACGTTTCGAACTGTTTATCGTTGGTAGAGAATACGGCAACGCATACTCCGAACTGAATGACCCCATCGACCAGCGTCATCGTTTCGAATATCAGGAATACCTGAGAGAAGCAGGCGACGACGAAGCAAACATGATCGACGAAGACTTCCTGACAGCTCTGGAATATGGTATGCCTCCTACAGGCGGTCTGGGCGTAGGTATCGACAGATTCGTTATGCTGCTGACAGAATCCGTTTCCATCAGAGACGTTATTCTGTTCCCCACAATGAAACCCCTGGACATGCCTAAGAAAGCAGAAACAAAAGCTCCTGTGGCTGCTCCTGTTGCAGAAAAAATCGACTTCTCCAACGTAAAGGTAGAACCTCTGTTTGAAGAATTCGTGGACTTCGATACATTTGCGAAATCCGACTACAGAGCCGTAAAAGTAAAAGCATGTGAAGCAGTGCCTAAGAGCAAAAAACTGCTGAAATTCGTGCTGGATGACGGCAGCGGCACAGATCGTGTGATCCTGAGCGGTATCCACGATTACTATGAACCCGAAGAACTGGTAGGCAAGACCTGCATCGCAATCACAAACCTGCCTCCTCGTAACATGATGGGCATTGATTCTTGTGGTATGCTGATCTCCGCTGTACATGAAGTGGATGGTCACGAAGGTCTGAACCTGCTGATGGTGGATGATAGAATCCCCGCAGGTGCAAAACTGTACTAATTATTAAGTAGAAATCCAAAAGGCGTTTTCTCGAAGGAGAAAACGCCTTTTTGTCGTATTCCTAATTTTATCCATTCCATTTGATATTATGCTTTTTCAGTTTACGTGAAACAGAAGGCTGGCTGATTTGCAGTGCTTCGGCAATTTCATAAGTAGTCTTATATTTTTTTGCCGCGTTTTGCAAAATAGTACACTCTAAGTTATCATAAGCTTCTTTTAAGGGAATGATTTCGTCTGCTTCCAGTTCCAGCAAAGAAGTTACAGATGGATTCCATGGAAGTAGTCCGGTTTTTGGTATAATCTCATTTTCCTCAGAAGTCACTAAAATACGCTCGATGATGTTTTCTAATTCTCTGACATTGCCGGGCCAGTCGTAATCCATCAGGCATTTGAGCATGCTGGGAGAGAGTTTTTTGTTCATTTTGTATTTTTCGTTGATATTGTTTACGAAATATTCGATGAGAGGGGGAATATCCGTCTTTCTTTCCCGCAGAGGCGGCAGGATGATAGATACTACATTCAGGCGATAGTATAAGTCCTGACGAAATGTTTTCTCCTGTACCATTTCTTCCAGATTGCGATTGGTGGCGGCAATGATTCTGGTGTCGATGGGAATGGATTTTGTGGAGCCGATGCGGGAGATGGTTTTTTCCTGTAGAACACGGAGAAGTTTCACCTGTAAGTGCAGAGGCATATCCCCGATTTCATCTAGAAAGACTGTTCCTTTGTTGGCCATTTCAAAAATGCCGATATGTCCATTCTTTTTGGCGCCGGTAAAAGAACCGCCCTCATAACCGAACAGTTCTGATTCCAGAAGATTTTCCGGAATGGCACCGCAGTTGATTTTCAAAAATAAACTGTTGTTCCGGTGACTCTGCTCGTGTATCTCGCGGGCAACCACCTCTTTGCCGGTACCGGACTCGCCCAGAATCAGCACCGTAGAATCTACATTGGCAACCTTGTGTGCCAAAGACATCACGTTTTTGAATTCTTGGCTTTCTGCTACATAATTCTGTGTTTTCTGCATTTTGTTGAGTCGCTGCTGGTACTGGTCGATGAGGAAACGAGAATGTTTCAGGTCTTCTTCGATTTTATTCAGTACAGTCACATCCCGCACAAAGGAAACTACCATCAGTATTTCATCCTGATCAAAGATCGGAAATCCGTTTAGGGCTACTTTTTTACCGTTTTTGATTTCCTGTTCGATGCTCACAGGTTTTTTGGTTTCCATGACTTTTTGCGTAATGGAGGTAGAGAGATAACCTTCCTGCACAATCTGTGACATATATTTTCCTACAAGATTTTCCGCGTTTAGTCCTGTGATTTCTTCATAGGCGCGGTTCACCTGTAACGTCAGACCATCAGCGTTGGTGATGTAAATCCCATCTGTAAAGGTATCGAAGACCTTTTCCCAGTTTTTGGGGTCTTTCATATCTAATAGTTTTTTAGACATTTTTTATCCACCTCCCGAGTTTTTTCACTGGCATGAATATTGCTTCTCTTATCTATTGCATAGTCTCCCTCACGACATGCGACCTTCCGCTCCATGACAGGAAGGACTATTTTTAAAGCAGATGCAGGTATCCTGCATCTCTTTTTTTATTTTCCCTGAAATGTGGGAGAGGGTTTTTTGTGCAGGAATGCTTCTATGGCTTTTTTTCTGTCCGTGGTTTGACAAATTTCCATAAAAGCGTCTGTTTCGTATATTAGCTGTTCTTCTAAAGTTACATCGTATGTGTGCCGCAGCACCTGCTTCATTTTTCTGATGGCAAGGGGCGCAAAGCCGCTGATGGTATCTGCTAATTCCTTTGTCTTTTGTTCCAGTTCTTCTGCCGGTATCACATACTGCACCAGTCCCAGTCGAAGGGCTTCCTCCCCCCGCAGGGTTCTGCCAGTCAACAGCAGATCCATGGCGTTGGCATAGCCTATTTTCTGCCCTAACAGCCCGATGCCGCCAAATCCAGGGATTTCTCCAAGTTTGATGGTGGGGATTCCTAGCTGGATATCGTCAGCGGCAATGACCAGATCCGCTGATAACAGGAACTCCAGCCCCGCCCCCAGACAGTATCCATGGATGGAAAAGATCACCGGACAGGGACAGTCTCGCAGGCATTTGGCGCATGCCTGTCCAAGATGAGAAAAGCGGCGGGCAGAAGTGTCTTTCAGATGTTGTTCTTCCTTAATATCTCCGCCAAAAGTAAAAGCATTCGGCAGATCGCTTTTTACAATGACACAGCGGATATCTTTCTCTTGGTGGACTACAGCGAAAATGTTGCACCATTTTTCCATCATTTCTGTAGAAAAGGCATTGCCTACAGGCTGCCGATTTAAATGGATAGTGGCAATATGGTTTCTGACGGTATATCGAATTTCATTCATGTTTGCTTCCTCCTTTTTGCTGTAAAAATGGAGCAAAAAACATGCCCTGTCTGTTCATGGCATCATTTATCGTGTTTTTTGTGTGTTTGTTTGATATTTTACGGAAAAATATAAACATCATTTTTTTCTGGATACATTTTGGTGATTCAGCACTGAATCAAACTATAAATGATTCAATGGTGAATCAAGAAAAATGGGGCGTTTGATTCTTTTTTGAATCAATGGTGTAAAAAATCCCTTTTCTCTTTCAATATATACAAAAAAAGAACAAAGTAGCAGCTATGAACAAACAATAAAGAAGTTCCTATCTTGCTTTTGTCATTCTATTATATACGAATTTGATGACTTTTGGATGGGAAAAACAATGGTTTTGTATGTTTTATATCAAGTTTTTTATTTTTGGCACGGTTTATGCTTTATATTCGGGTACAAGATCAAGAGAAAGGAGATGAATTGATTTTGGGAACAAAAAAGGCACTGGAAGGGTTAAAAATACTGGATTTTACAAGAGTGTATTCTGGTCCTTACTGCACGATGCTCCTGGCGGATCTGGGAGCGGAAGTCATCAAAGTCGAGGCACCCAAAAAAGGCGATGACACGAGAATGTTTGCCCCCATCCGACAGGGCGAAAGCGGATATTTCATGTATCTGAACCGCTGTAAAAAAAGCGTTACTTTGGATCTGAAACAGAAAGAAGGCAAAAAGATCGCAAAGGAACTTGCCCAGTGGGCAGACGTGGTCATTGAGAATTTTTCACCTGGCACCATGGAAAAACTGGAACTGGATTACGAACGCATCAAGAAGGTGAATCCAGAGATTATATACGCATCTATTTCAGGTTTTGGACAGACTGGACCTTATCGGAATAAGGTGGCATATGACGCAGTGGCACAGGCAATGGGCGGCTGGACAGCATTGACTGGTTTCCCAGATACCACACCAGTACGTGTGGGACCTGCCCTTTCCGACGCGGCAACAGGCATTCATGCCATGGCGGCAATCCTGGCTGCGGTCATCTATAAACAGAAAACAGGCAAAGGACAGTATATCGACATTGCCATGATGGACACCGTATTCTCTATGCTGGAAAATGCCGTGCCCATCAAAACCCTCATGGGAGAAAATCCCGACAGGATCGGCAATTCCAACCCCAGCTCAGCACCTTATAACCTGTACCGCACCAAAGAAAGCCATATCGTCATTGCAACAGCCAATGACGCATTGTTCAAAAAGCTCATTGGTGTCATGGGCAAACCGGAGCTGATCGAGGATGAACGATTTGCCACAAATCCAGACAGAAAGAAAAATGAGAAAGCTCTGGACGCCATCATCGAAGAATGGACCATGCAGCATACCAATGAGGAAATCGAGCAGATGCTGGATGAAGTGAGAGTCCCCGTGGCTTCTCTGAAAACCATTGCGGAACTGGTGGATGATCCTCAGATTGCAAACCGCAATATGCTTGTTTCTCTGGAGCACCCTGTAGTGGGAACCGTCCGTTATCCGGGCAACCCCCTGAAATTACAGGAAACACCGCCCCAGCCTACCCAAAGAGCGCCTATGCTTGGCGAGCATACAGACCGGATCTTACGGGATGTACTGCATTATGGTCAGGAAGATATAGATAAATTCAGACAGAATCAAATTATTTAACCCAGAGGAGGAATGTTATTATGATGAATGGACAACAGTACAAAGACAGCCTGCGGAAACTGCACCCCGTGATTTATTGCAACGGCAGAAAAATCGAATGCGTTGTGGATGACCCCATGACAGCACCTCATGTTAACTCTGCAGCTATGACATATGAATTGGCTTTCGATCCCGAATACGAAGATCTGATGACAGCCATTTCTCCTTTCACCGGCAAAAAGATCAACCGTTTCACTCATGTACACCAGAGCACAGACGACCTGATCAAGAAAGTAAAAATGATGCGTATGATCGGTCAGAAAACAGGTACTTGCTTCCAGAGATGCGTTGGTTTTGACGCTATGAACGCTTCTTTTATCACAACATATAAGATCGACAAAAAATATGGAACAAATTACCATCAGCGTTTGATTGACTATATGACATATGTGCAGGATAATGACCTTATGATTGCGGGCTCTATGACAGACCCTAAAGGTGACAGAAGCAAAAAACCCAGCCAGCAGGCTGACCCCGATCTGTTCGTACATATCGTAGAAAGAAGAGAAGACGGTATCGTGGTTCGTGGCGCAAAAGCCCATCAGACAGGTATGGTAAACTCCCATGAAATGCTGATCCTGCCTACTACAAACCTGGGACCCGATGATAAAGATTACGCAGTTGCTGCCGCGATCCCCGTAGACGCACCGGGCGTTATCCATTTCTTCGGCAGACAGACAAACGAAAACAGACGTCTGGAAGGCGATATCGATACTGGTAACGCAGAATACGCAATCGTTGGCGGCGAAACACTGACAATCCTCAACGACGTATTTGTTCCTTGGGACAGAGTATTCATGTGCGGTGAAACAGATCTGGCACAGGAATTTGTAGAAACATTCGCATCTTATCACAGACAGAACTACGGCGGCTGCAAAGTTGGTGTTGCTGACGTTATCATCGGCGCTTCCGCTTCCATGGCTGAATACAATGGCTGCCCCAAAGCTTCTCATATCAAAGATAAACTGGTTGAAATGGTACATCTGGCAGAAAGCATGCACTGCTGCTCCATCGCATGTTCCGCTATGGGTCATAAAACAGAAGCAGGCAGCTACTATGTAGACACACTGCTGGCAAATACTGTAAAACTGAACTGCACAAAGACCATGTACGAAATTTCCCGTCTGGCACACGACATCGCCGGCGGTTTCATCGCAACACTGCCTTATGAAGCAGATTATCGTTCCGAAATCGGACATGACTACATCGATAAATATTTCGCAGGCGACGCGAAATTCCCTACAGAAGAAAGAATCCGTATGGCAAGACTGCTGGAAAACATGACAGGCGGTACAGCACTGGCAGAAAGCATGCATGGTGCAGGTTCTCCTCAAGCAATGCGCGTTATGATCCAGAGAGAAACAAATTGGGAACAGAAGAAGAAAATGGCGAAGAAATTAGCCAAAATTGAAGTGAAGGAGGATTGAGCCATGTTTCAGACACCGGTCATTGTCAGCGGCGTACGAACGGCAACAGGTAAGTTCGGCGGCGCGCTGAAAGATATGGAAGCACCTGCGCTGGGGGCTCTGTGTACAAAGGAAGCCCTGAAGCGTGCCAACATTACAGGCGATATGGTAGATGAAGTTATCATCGGTACCCATTTCCAGGCAGGGATCAAAGCCAATTCCGCAAGACAGGTATCTTTGGGTGCGGGCATCCCTGTGGAAGTACCTGCATGGACTGTGAACAAAAACTGCGGTACCGGTCTGAAAGCCATCCAGTCTGCGGCAGAACATATCATGCTGGGTGAAGCGGACATCATGGTGGCAGGGGGCTGCGAAAGCATGAGCCGTATCCCTTATGTGCTGAAAGATTACCGTTTCGGTGGCAGAATGGGCAGCGGTCAGGTACTGGACTCCATGCTTTATGACGGTCTGGTAGACCCCTTCATGAATTACCACATGGGCATCACAGCGGAAAACGTAGCGGAAAAATGCGGTATTACAAGAGAAATGCAGGATGAATTCGCTCTGCTGAGCCATAAACGTGCACAGGAAGCGGCAGAAGCCGGCAAATTTGATGAAGAAATTATCCCTGTGGAAGTAAAAACCAAAAAAGGTACTGTGATCTTTGATAAAGACGAAACCATCCGTTATAACGCAAAAATCGAAGATTTTCGGAAACTGAAACCTGCGTTCCGTCCCGATGGCGGTACTGTAACAGCAGGGAATGCTTCCGGATGTAACGACGAAGCAGCCATCGTTGTGATGATGAGCGAAAGAAAAGCCAAGGAACTGGGTCTGGAAATCAAAGCGGCGCTGCGGGGCTTCGCTTCTGCCGGCATCCATCCTTCCATCATGGGCTACGCTCCCGTATACGCAGTACAGAAACTGCTGAAAAAAGTGAATATGACAGTGGACGACATCGACCTGTTTGAAATCAATGAAGCCTTTGCGGCACAGGCATTTGCCTGTGTGAGAGATCTGGGTCTTTCCATGGATAAAGTCAACGTAAACGGCGGTGCCATTGCTCTGGGCCATCCTGTTGGCGCAACAGGCGCACGTTTGACCATCAATATGATGAATGAACTGCGCCGCAGAAACTGCCATTATGGCGTTGTAACTCTTTGCATCGGCGGCGGTCAGGCCATTGCGGCACTGGTGGAAAATGTGGCAGGGGGTACGAAAGAATGAGTGTAAATAAGATTTTTGTCATCGGCGCTGGTCAGATGGGTTCCGGTATTGCGCAGGCAGCTCTGATGGGGGGATTTCAGGTTGTTCTGCGGGATATGACAGATGAAATCGTAAACCGTGCCATAGATAAAATAAATAAAAGCCTGAGAAAACTGGCGGATAAAGGTAAAATTTCCGCAGATGACGCGGAAAAAATGATCGGCAATCTCTGCGGCACAACCACATTGGCAGATGCGGCAGACGCGGATCTGGTCATTGAAGCAGCAGTGGAAAACATTACAATCAAAACACAGATCTTCCAGGAACTGGATCAGATCGTGAAACCCGAAGCCATTCTGGCTACCAATACATCTTCTCTGTCCATCACAGAGATCGCGGCAGCATCCAAAACACCGGAAAGAATCGTAGGCATGCACTTCTTCAACCCCGCGTCTGTGATGAAACTGCTGGAAATCACAAAAGGCTATCTGACAAGCCAGAAAGCGTTGGATACAGCCCTTGCAGTAGGGGAAAAGATGGGCAAAGTCACCATCGTGGCATTGGATAAACCCGGATTTATCGTAAACCGTATGATCGACCCTATGCTGAACGAAGCCATCTGTCTGGTAGAAGAAGGCGTGGGTACACCGGAAGATATTGATAAAGGCATGAAGTTTGGCTGCAATCATCCCATGGGTCCTCTGGAACTGACAGACTTGATCGGTCTGGATGTATTGTTGGCAGTGATGGAAGTATTCTATAAAGAATATGGCGATCCCAAGTATAGACCTGCACCCCTGCTGCGGAAAATGGTACGGGCAGGCAAACTGGGCAGAAAAACGGGCGAAGGCTTCTATAAATATTGATTGAAAAAGGAAGCGAAACTGTGAAAATCGGTGTAAAGTTTTGCGGGGGCTGCAATCCCGGGTATGAGCGTAGCAAAATTGTAAAGCGGATCTGTGCGGAGTTTCCACAGGTAGAAATAGAACCTGTACGGGAGGAAAGCGTATATGATTTGATACTGCTCATCAGTGGCTGTCATGCGGAATGTTTATCTGTTGCCCCATGGCAGCAGCAGGCTCCGGTGATTTCCATTTATCAGGAAATCGATTATGAAAAGATTCAAAAATATCTAAATGACATGTGCGGAAAAAATTCATGATAAAAAGGAGGCGTAAAGAGTATGTCTTTTACTCAGATATTGATGTGGATTATGGCCATCGGCGCGTTGATCGGCGGCTTGGATAAAGTGTTTGGTAATAGACTGGGATTAGGCGAAAAGTTTGAAGAAGGTTTCAATGCCATGGGACCTCTGGCATTGGGCATGGCTGGTATGGTTTGTCTGTCCCCTGTGATTTCTGATGTGATCGCGCCGATTATCGGCCCTGTATTGCAGAAGATCGGTTCTGACCCTGCGATTTTCGGTTCCATCCTGCCAAATGACACAGGCGGTTATTCTCTGGCCATGTCTATGGCAACAGATGAAACAGCAGGTCTGTACTCCGGCTTGATCGTAGCTTCTATGCTGGGCAGTACAGTCACATTCTCCATTCCTGTTGGTATGGGTCTGATCGAAAAGAAAGATCAGCCTTATTTTGCCAAAGGTCTGGTTATTGGTATGATTACAATTCCCATTGGTTCTGTCATCGGTGGTATCTTGGCTGGTTATCCTTTGATGCTGGTACTGATGAACACCATTCCTGTTTTGATCATTTCTGTTTTGCTTGCAATCGGACTGAAATTTGCGCCTACCAAAATGATGCGTGGTTGTCTGCACTTCGGCAATATCGTCGTTGTTATCATCACACTGGGCCTCATTGCGGCAGCATTTGAATATATGACAGGCATCGTATTGATCCCCGGTATGGCGCCCATCGAAGACGCCATGAGCATGATCGGCAATATCGCCGTAGTTCTGCTGGGTACATTCCCGATCCTTTCCCTGCTGACAAAAATCCTGGATAAGCCTCTGACTGTACTGGGCCGCAGAATTGGTATGGATGCCACATCTACAGCAGGTATGATCTTCTCTCTGGCAAACAGTATTCCAGTATTCAAAATGATGCGTGATATGAGTTCTAAAGGTAAAATCGTCAATATCGCATGGATGGTCTGCGCTACAGCAGCCTTGGGGGATCACCTTGGATTCACCGCCGGTGTACACCCTGAAGCGATTCCCGCCGTTGTTATCTCTAAACTGCTGGGCGGCGCTGTTGCCGTAGTTCTGGCATTGGCATTGACGAAAAATACAGATGCAGAAGATGCGGAAAGTCGCCGCATTGAAGAAATGGAAGCAAAACACACAGCATAAAAAGAATGGAGGCATGTACAATGAAAACAAACAGAGCAAAGGACATCATGAACATCGCGGTTATGAATTTTAAAGTATGGACAGGCGATAAGGAAACAAACCTGGCACATATTGAGGAATATACCGTTGCTGCTGCCAAAAGAGGCGCTGATCTGGTGCTGTTCCCTGAAATGTGTCTGATGGGCTACGACTATTTTATTGATGAAACCATCCCTATGGAACAGAAAATCGCCGTAACAGAAACCGCTCAGGGTCCCTCTGTAAAGAGAATCGAAGAAGTAGCAAAAAAATATGGCGTATATGTTATCTTTGGTATGTCTGAAAAAATGTCTGAGGATGCGACAGATCTGTATAACTCCGCAGTTGTGCTGGGGCCTGAAGGCTTCATCGGCACTTATCAGAAGATCCATCCTTTCGGCACAGAAAATCTGTGGTGCAAAAAAGGCGAAACACCTTTTATGTTTGATACAGAATGGGGCCCCATCGGTCTGGGTATCTGCTATGACAGCTATCAGTTCCCTGAATTGGTACGCTATTATGTATATAAAGGCGCAAGACTGTACCTGAATCCCACTGCTGTTATTGAGGAGATCCCTAACGAAGGCAGCAGAGAAGCTTTTGTCAGATGCTATACACCTCATCTGGAATACAGCGTTCTGGCAAGTTCCGTATATATTGCCAGCGCGAACCTGACAGGCTATGACAATGCTTCTTATTTCGGCGGCGGCAGCATGGTCATCGGACCCAAAACAAACGCTTTCGGCGAAGTGGATGTGGTGCGTTATATCGGTGATGACAGAGATTATCAAGCCAAAATGTTCATTGGCACCATCGATCTGTCTTTGGCAGTGCGCCATCAGTGTACCGTAAATCCTTACGCTGGCACACCAGACTTCAGACCGGAAATCTATAAAAAATTCTATGAAGACCCGGAAGAAAAGTAAGGGGGGTTAGAAATGAAAAATGTAACATTTGACCTGACCGGAAAGGTTGCTCTAGTCATTGGCGGTACAACAGGCATTGGACATGCCATTGCCATGGAATATGCAAGATGGGGCGCCAATGTGATCGCAGTCAGCAGACGTGCCAATAAGTGCAAAGAAGTGGCTGCCGAAATCCGGGCAGAAGGCGTACAGACTTTGGAATTTCCTGTAGACGCACAGGATAGAGAACAGCTGGTACAGCTGAGAGATAAAGTTGTGGAAACCTTTGGCCGCATTGATATTTTGGTCAATGCAGCCGGCGTGAACCGTAGATATAATGCGGAAGATTTCCCCATGGAAGAATATGACGCTGTTATGAATACCAACTGCCGTTCTCTGTTTATGAGCACACAGGTCATTGGACAGCAGATGATCAAACAGGGTTATGGCAAGATCATCAACATCGCATCTATGGGTGCATATCTGGGCTTGAACCGTGTCGTTCCTTACTGCGGCAGCAAAGGTGCTGTTCTGCAGATGACAAAAGGTTTTGCTGTGGAATGGGCAAAATATAATGTACAGGTCAATGCCATCGCACCTGGTTATTTCAAAACAGAACTGACATCTGGTTTGCATGAAGATCCTGAAAGAGAACAGGCCGTATTGAACCGCAACCCTATGAAACGCTGGGGCAATGTGGAAGAACTGACAGGCGCCGCTATTTTCCTGGCAACCGACGCGTCCTCTTTTGTAACAGGTACATGTATTCCTGTTGACGGCGGTATGTTGGCAATGGGTGTCTAAAAAAAGAATGGAACAAAGAAAATGCGGGGGAAACCAAAATCCCTCGCATTTTTATCAGAAAGGAGAACAAATATGTTTCGCATTGTCAATAAAAAAGAATTAAACAGTGCTGTGACACTGCTTGAGATCGAAGCCCCTTTTGTGGCGAAAAAAGCCAAAGCGGGGCAGTTTATTATTTTCCGTGTAGATGAATTCAGCGAACGCGTCCCTCTG
>JALFWW010000004.1 GCA_022786605.1 Clostridia bacterium
ATATTCATTTCTATAACCATGAGAGAATTCAATTAAAAACAGGAGTGGCGCCGCTCACGCTACGCCACTCCACTTGAAAATCAAATATTATCCTCGTAAGAACGCTTTTTGTACTGTCCGCACAAATTGGAGCAGTTCAAAAAATACCGCTTTTTTATTATATTTATTTATTAGAACCTTTTAGGAAATTCTGTTTTGATTTCAATGGCTTTATAATACATTCCATCCAAATAACATGTTGCTTGGTTTTCTAGGATTCGAAAAGACGGAATTATCCTTTCTGGTAATTTTTTCATACATATCTGCCTAATTTCCTCCAATACTTTTGCATCAAAAACATTTCCAGCATACACAATTTCATTTGGATTTAATATAGTGATTAAAGCAATTACAGAATCTGCTACATACTTAGCAGCATCATTTGTTGCAACCTTTTTTATCAATTCTTCACGATCAATATCAAAAGACATATAGCCTGTCATACCAGCAAAACCATTTCTTCCATTTAAAATAATATTTTCAACAACAGATGCTGTGCCTGGTAAAACATTCTTTACAGCATAAACCAATGATAGGGTTTCCATTGAATAGCCGCTCCGTTTATATTCTCCATATACACGGAACTGACAATCATACGCAATGTAAAGAGGTACGTTTGTTACAGATGCTATTTTCTTTTCCAATGGTATACCTTCCAATTCTGGAATATCTGACATATATACTACCCCCTCATCGACAATACCGCATATACCAATAATAATACAGCTAATATTGGTATATTGTTCTATCAATTCTAAAATAGTATGTATAACAGTCTGTTCATCCAATTTATTATACTGTTTTGTTTCCTTAAAAAGCTGTTTTCCAAGCATCGAAAGAATATCGCAATGTAAATACCGGATTTCATCTGAAGAAATGTCAATTCTCAAGCAAAGAATACTCTCGAACTGTTCATTGATTCGATAAACAATAGACCCCCTTCCAACGCCATTTAAATGTCTTTTTTCTCCAATGATTTCTCCTGTATTAGCCAATTCATTTAATAATGTATTACTTGTAGCTACACTAAAACCAGTAGCTTTTGCCACACTTAATTTCGTAAATTCTCCTCCACGCCACATTAAAGTACGAATTCTATTTATATTAATTTTTCTTACATCTGATGAATCTATCATGCTATTAAACCCTTTCACTAAGTATGTTTTTCTATAATTATACCTATTATTATAAATGTGTCAATTATGAAAAATCTTAGCTAACATACACTTTTCTCTTTCTATTCAAACAAATACTGACTATTATCGTCTAATCTTGTACCCTCCCACCACTTCCTGCATTGCTTCCAATATATTTTTCAGCATATAGACTTCAGGATGTTCATGTGGCTTTACTTTTCGCACTTTGATTTCTTTTTCCTTCATTCTCATTCCTCTTTTCTTTTTTTGAAGGTTACTTAATTTAGTTGGTTTTCACAAAATAAATTTATTTTTTTGTTATATCTGAATTCCTTCTCTCTTTTAAAAAATATATTTCGAATTGTATCAACAAAGATACAGTTTCTTTCAAAATAAAATTTATTTCTTTTTCACAAACTTCAAATTTCTTTCAAAAAATGGTTATATTTTTAGAAACCACTTTTTTGTCGATTTTCAGAAATGAAAAAAGGCAGCGAGATTTTTTTCATCTCACTGCCCGAAAATCGTTTTTTAACTTCAAAAACGCTATGTCATCTATAAAATTTGAATTTTTGGGGCTTTGAAAATCGCCCTCAAAAACCGCTGGAAGCCTTGATTTTACTAGCTTTGCGGCTATGTCATCTATTTTGATCACTCATCCCAGTTATGATATACATTCTGTACATCATCGTCATCATCCAGCATATCCAGCAATTTATTCATTTTCTTGATATCTTCATCAGATTTCAGTTCTGTATATGTCTGAGGAATCATTGTTACTTCTGCGCTTGCCATGGGAATGCCTGCTGTTTCCAGAGCTTCACGAACTGTGGAGAAATCATCAGGAGAAGTTGTGATTTCATAACTGTCTTCTTCCGCAGCGAAGTCTTCCGCACCAGCATCCAAAGCTGCCATCATCAGTTCTTCTTCATCCATTTCTACTTCTTCTTTATCAATGACAATCAGACCTTTCTGGTCAAACATGAAAGATACGCAGCCATTGGTACCCATGTTGCCGCCGCCTTTTGTAAAGGCATTTCTTACGTTAGCAGCCGCACGATTTCTGTTATCTGTCAGTGCTTCTACGATAACTGCTACGCCGCTGGGACCATAACCTTCATATGTTACCAGTTCATATTCTACGCCTTCTTCGTTACCAGCTGCTTTTTTTATACTTCTTTCGATGGTATCGTTAGGCATATTGTTGGATTTACATTTTGCAATAACATCACGCAGTTTACCATTTACAGCAGGATCAGGACCGCCAGCTTTTACAGCAACCTGAATTTCTCTGCCCAGCATGGTAAAAATCTTACCTTTTGCTGCGTCATTTTTTTCCTTTTTATGTTTAATATTCGCAAACTTAGAATGTCCAGACATTCATAACCCTCCTCGATTAAATTTCACCAAAATATTTTATCATTTTTTTTAATAAAAAACAAGAAAAACCGAAAATATACTATAAAATTGTCTATGAACTTCTTTTATCCCTAACTAAATTTCACTTTTCAGCAAAGCTTCAATCTGCTGCATAAATTCGACTGCCAAAGCAGAATGATATGTATCTTTCCGATAAACCCAGCCAATTTCAAAATCAAATGGTGTATCCTTGATGGGCAATACCTTTGCATATGAAAAAAATGGTACATTTTTATAGGCTGGTGTACAATTTGCCACACACGCATAGGCATTTTTGCTTTGTATAAATTCATGGGCAGTGGTACGATCATTGACTTCAATCAATGTTTTGGCTCCCATAATTGCACGCATTTTTTTATTTACCATATCCAATATAGGCAACTTTTCAGAAATAATTGTCATTGGAAATTCATGCAATTCCTTCAAAGAAATTTCTGTTTTTCCATTTTCTATACCATGATGAACAGAAAACATTGCCGCTGGTTTACTACTATAAATCGGTTCAAAAACCAAATCATCTATTTCCATTTTTGCCAGCCATTTACTTTTATCTATAGTAGGAATAGAAATCAGTCCCAATTCCACAGAACGGTCATATACATCCATGAGTATTTCTGAAACGGATGTCTGATTATATCGAAAATTTACTGCTGCATTTTCATGTTGCTCCATCAAATTCCGAAAAACTGCCTGAGCGAATAAAAGATAAGAAACCGACACAGAAAAAGATAGAGGAATTTGCGCGGAAGAGAAATCTTTTGCCGCATACTCGATTTGATCCGCATACTTCAAAAGTCCTTGCGCATTTTGAATGAATATTTTTCCAAACTCTGTTAACTGGATTCCATTATATGATCTAATGAATATTTTTTGCTGCAGTTCACGCTCCAGCGACTTCAAAGAATTACTAATATATGGCTGGGAAAGAAACAAATTTTGCGCCGCTTTGTTAATGGAACCTGACTGATATATACGCAATACCTGACGAATCTGTTCAATCTTCATGGTCTCACCTCCCATAAGATTATAACATATTTTTATGACTCACACCAGTTTTACATATTACCTTTTTCCCCTTTGGCTAACATATAATAAACTTATCCAATCGGTTGGTGATAAAAAAGGATGATTACAGAAAGGGTGTGTGATTATGACTTCTTGGATTCAGGCAGACGATACTTTATACCTCTGGATGGTTGTTGTACTGGTTACAGCTATAGCCATTACCATTGAACAGAAATGGAAATGGGGCGCGCGTATCAGCAGCTGCGTCATGTGCATTGCCGGCGGCATGATTCTTGCCAATTTAAAAATTATTCCATTTACTTCTCCTGTATACGACAGCATCGGAAATATTTTATTATTACTTGCCATTCCCCTGCTGCTCTTTAAATCGGATATTCGAAAAATTTACAAATCCAGCGGCACCACATTTTTGATTTTCAATATCTGCGCAGTCAGTGCGTTTCTTGCCTCCTGCCTATTGCCTCTGGTTTTTAGAAACGTAGATAACATCGCAAAATTCTCTGCTATGTACAGTGCCGCAGCTGTCGGCGGTACAGTCAACGCTGTAGCGGTCACACAGATTTTTGATGTACCTACAGATATGCTCAATGGGCTTGGGCTGGTAGGTAACTTTACTGTTGCGATGATCGTATTTTTCTTTGGTCAATTTTGCCGTACACGTTTCTTCCGTACAAAATTCAAACATCCTCATATTGATGAATACGAGAAAGAACTGGCAAAAGGCGGCAATACAGAAGGCACAACCGAAGCGGCCATGTACTGGAAAAGCAAAGGCATCTCTTTAAAAGATATTGCTCAGGCAATGGCGATCACATTTGTTATTGTTAGTGTGAGCCAGTTCATTGCAAGCACAATCAACGCAAACAGCAGCAATTTCGTCATCAAACAACTCTTTGGCAGTGTATATCTAGTAATGACATTGCTGACAACCATTGTTGCCACCACCTTTCCCAAATTCATGTCCAATGTAAAGGGTTCTGACGAGCTTGGAAACATCATGCTGCTTATGTGGTTTGTAACCATTGGCTGTTCTGCAAATCTGGTTCAAATTATCCAGTATGGTGGTCTGATCATCTGCGCATTCTGCATCGTATTCTCTGTCATGTGTCTACTGGTATTCACCATCGGCAAAATCTTCAAATTTGACTTAGAAGAAATGATGGTAGGTATCATCGCCGCCATCGGCGGTCCTCCTACAGCTGCCGCTCTTTCCATCAGCATGGGGTGGAAAAAAATGGTTGTTCCCGGCGTATTGGTTGGGCTTTATGGTTATATCATCGGCAACTATGTCGGCGTACTCATTGGCAATATTTTTGGCGCATAAGCAAATAAGAAAAGAGGTTTCAACATGTTAGATATTCTGATTCAAAACGGTTCCATCATAGATGGAACAGGAAAAAAAGCATATACGGGAAATCTCGGAATTTCCGGCGGAAAAATCACATTTCATACAGACAGAGAATCTGCCGCTCGCGTAATTGACGCCTCTGGCAAAATTGTTTGTCCTGGCTTCATTGATTTTCATTCCCATGGAGATATGGTTCTTGGTCAAGATTTTGCGAAATTATGTAAAGTTTCTCAAGGAATCACCACAGAAATTGCGGGGCAATGTGGTTCTTCCATGTTTCCTGTAAGACCCGAAAAACTGGATTTGTACCAAACACTGCTCTCTGTGGGAACAGCCACATATCCTGATGATATGCCAAACTGGACAACTTTTGCACGTTATCTGGAATATGCAAAACAAATTCCCATTGCGGCAAACATCAAATTTCTGGTTGGTCATGGCTCTCTGCGCCTTGCAGTCATGGGATATGCATGCAGAAAGCCAACAAAAGAAGAACTAGAACAAATGAAAATATTATTGCGGGAATGTATGGAAAATGGCGCTCTCGGCATGAGTTCCGGCTTGATCTACACGCCCAGCGCCTATGCGGAAACTGAAGAACTCATCGAACTTGCCAAGGTTGTTGCGGAATACGATGGACTTTATGCCACCCACATGCGCAACGAATCCTACGATGTCGTCCATTCTGTAAAAGACGCCATTGAAATTGGCAGAAAAAGTGGCGTTCGTGTGAGCATCTCCCACCACAAGATTTGCGGTAAACAAAATTGGGGGTTATCGAAAGAAACTTTGAAACTGGTGCAGAAAGCCATCATAGAAGGCATTCGCATCACATTAGATCAATATCCTTATACCGCTTCCATGACCCATTTGAATGCCTGCATCCCCCCTTGGTATTTCACAGAAGGCATTCCAGCAATGGCAGAAAAACTGAAAGACCCAGATATCCGCAGAAAATTAAAAGCGGAAATCGACGATCCAAAAACCCCTTTTGACAACTATGTGCAAAATTGCGGCGGATATACTGGTGTCTTCATCTCCTCCTGCCCTGTGACACATGAGGCGGAAGGCATGTTCCTGAGCGATTACGCGGCACAAAAAGGCACGGACCCTTTTGATGCTCTTTGTGATCTTTTGGTTATCAACGGTGGTGTTGGCACAGCCATTTACCATTGTATGTCTGAAGATGATCTCTCCCAGATATTTACCTTCCCCCATACTGTTGTAGGTACTGACGGCATTTGCCGTGCTATGGAAGAAAAGGCGCATCCACGTTCATTCGGCACTTTTGTCCGCGCTATTTGTCATTTCCATAAAGAAAAAAAACTGATGTCTCTGGAAGATGTCATCCGCAAAATGACTTCCCTGCCTGCCAGCCATGCCATGATTTCCAACAAAGGTATTTTAGCTGAAGGATATGATGCGGATATCAACATTTTCGATCTGGAGCAGTTGGAAGATACCCCGAATTATGTCCATTCCAATCAGGTATGCAAAGGTATGGAAACCGTCATTGTCAATGGCGTTGTAGTATATGAAAATGGCAGTCTGACAGGTGCCCATGGTGGAAAAATCCTGCTGCATCAAGGTAAAAACGCAGAATAATATTTGAGCTATATTTTTCTCTCTCTGAAAATCCCTTTATGAAACCCATGAAGGGATTTTGAAATAAAAAAAGAACCAAAACATCCAATGCATCTTCATAAGAAAACAAAGAAAGCCGAAATCCCTATGATGACAAAGGATTCCGGCTTTCTTATGATATTGAGATTTTATTTGATTTGTTTTCTTCTAAAGAGAGCTGTCGCAATTCCCCCTAAGAAATCAAGGAAAAAGAAAAGCAATGCTTTCTTAAGGGGAAGTTACTTTTCGTTCCAACTTCTTTTTCAATTTTGCAACGGAAAACAAATCTGTCTATGTCATATACAATTATTGTTCCATCAGCTGCAATGTTCCATTCTGCCATACACCAAAGACTTCATCCATCTTTTCCGCAGCCTGTTTTCCCTTCATAATGTCCAACATCTTCTTTTCAAAAGCTTCAGACTGTTCTGATTCTACCAGCACACAAAACTGTACCTGATCCGTATACTGGGTATCATGAAGTACATGTCCATCCTGCAAAATTTCATACTGTACCTTTCCAGAGTCTGTATAATCCACAGTCACAAAATAGCGGCTATAGAGCACCAGTTCCGCAATACCAGCTGCCAGCAATCCTTCTTTGGCAGCTTTTCCATAAGCACGTACCAGACCACCGGTTCCAAGTAAAGTACCACCAAAATATCTTGTTACCACAATGGCAGTATCTTTCACATCTTCCCCTTTGAGCACATTCAGCACCGGCATGCCAGCTGTGCCCTGGGGTTCTCCATCATCACTGAAACGCTGGATTTCATTTCTTTCACCAATCTGATAGGCAAACACATTATGGGTCGCATCCCAATATTTCTTTTTCAATTCTTCGATAAAACTTCTGGCTTCTTCTTCTGTTTTTACAGGTCGAACGGTAGCAATGAAACGTGATTTCTTTTCCACGATTTCCGCTTCCGCCTGCGCCAGAATGGTTTTGTATTTTTTCAACATAAGCAATCACCTTGTTCAGTATACCAAAAAGCTGCAATCCACTCAAGAAAGAAACCGCATAAAAGCTATATTTTTTGCACAGAATAATTCTGACAAACAAAAAGGAGGCATATATATGGCTGGACAAAAATATCAGGACCTTGCGGATTTACTGCTGCACAATGAACGGGCGAAACATTTTTATAAAGGATTACCCGACACCACACAGATCGCGTTATCCAACAACAGCAGTTCCATCTGCTCCATGGAAGACCTGCGGAATTTTGTGAATACCGCAGAACAGAAAAAGAAATAATTTTTTTCCTAAAAAACAACCCCATGAAACAACAGATTTCTGTCGTTCCATGGGGTTTCTCTATTCTTTGGAGGTCATTGCAAAGAACAGATATTATTTCGCTGTAATGCTGTATTCGCCATTTTCTACATCTACAACCAAAGTTGTGCCTTGATCGATATCACCGGCAATGATCTTCCGTGCCAGCAGTGTTTCGATATCACGCTGTACCAGTCGTTTCAACGGTCTTGCACCAAAGGCAGGGTCATAACCAGTTTCTACGATATAATCTTTCGCACGTTCAGTCAATTCGCATTTCAGCTGTTTATCTGCCAGACGTATATTCAGGTCTTTCAGGATCAAATCAATGATATGTGTAATATTATCCTTTGTCAACGGTTTATAGAATACAATTTCATCCAATCTGTTCAGGAATTCAGGACGGAAGGAGTGACGCAGCAATTCTTCCACTTGATTTCTTGCTTCCTGAGTAATTTCGCCGTTGGTATCAATGCCTTCCAGCAGATAATTGGAACCCAGGTTACTTGTCAGGATGATAACGGTATTCTTGAAATCAACGGTTCTGCCCTGAGAGTCTGTAATTCGACCATCATCCAATACCTGCAACAGGATATTGAATACATCAGGGTGTGCTTTTTCCACTTCGTCAAACAGGATAACAGAATAAGGTTTTCTCCGAACAGCCTCTGTCAGCTGACCGCCTTCTTCATAACCTACATATCCGGGAGGCGCACCAATCAGACGAGACACGCTGAATTTTTCCATATATTCCGTCATATCGATTCTAACCATATTCTTTTCATCATCAAACAGGCATTCTGCCAATGTTTTTGCCAGTTCTGTTTTACCAACACCTGTGGGACCCAAGAACATAAAGGAACCAATGGGTCTGTTAGGGCTCTGAATACCTGCACGGCTTCTCAGAATTGCTTCCGCAACTTTCTGAACAGCTTCATCCTGCCCTACCACTCTTTCGTGGAGGATATCTTCCAGATGGAGCAATTTTTCCCGTTCGCCTTCCATCAGTTTGGCTACAGGAATACCTGTCCAACGTTCAATGATACGAGCGATTTCTTCCTCGGTTACCTTATCACGGAGCAATGTATTCTTGTTACCGTTTTCTTCGGCCTCCCGTTCTTTTTCTTCCAGTTCTTTCTGAAGCTGAGGCAATTTACCGTATTTCAGTTCCGCGGCTTTATTCAGATCATATTTCCGTTCCGCCGCTTCAATTTCCGCATTGACATCTTCGATCTGTTCACGGAGTTTCTGAACAACACCGATAGCATCTTTTTCGTTTTCCCATTTTGCTTTCAAAGTTGCAAACTGGTCGCGCATTTCAGCCAGTTCCTTCTGAATTTCTTCCAGATGTTCTTTGGACAGTTTGTCATCCTCTTTTTTCAGTGCTGCTTCTTCGATTTCATGCTGGATGATCTTTCTCTGGATCACATCCAGTTCTGTGGGCATGGAATCCATTTCTGTACGAATCATGGCACAGGCTTCATCCACCAAGTCGATAGCTTTGTCTGGCAGGAATCTGTCAGAGATATAACGGTTAGACAGTGTCGCAGCCGCGATCATCGCCTGATCCTGAATTTTTACACCATGATATACTTCATACCGTTCTTTCAGACCACGCAGAATTGCGATGGTATCTTCTACAGTAGGTTCATTTACCATAACAGGCTGGAAACGACGTTCCAGAGCAGGGTCTTTTTCAATATACTGTTTATACTCATTCAGTGTGGTTGCGCCGATACAATGCAGTTCCCCTCTTGCAAGCATGGGTTTCAACAGGTTACCTGCATCCATGGCGCCATCGGATTTCCCCGCACCAACGATGGTATGCAGCTCATCAATGAACAGAATGATTTTGCCTTCGCTCTTTTTGACTTCATGCAAAACAGCTTTCAGACGTTCTTCAAATTCACCTCTGAATTTTGCGCCTGCAATGAGGGCACCCATATCCAGAGAGAAAATGGTTTTGTCTTTCAGGCTGTTGGGAACATCTTCCTTGACAATACGCTGTGCCAGACCTTCTGCGATGGCTGTTTTACCAACACCTGGTTCACCGATCAGCACAGGGTTGTTTTTTGTTTTTCTGGACAGAATACGGATGACGTTACGGATTTCATCATCACGACCAATAACAGGATCCAGTTTTTTACTTCTTGCTTTTTCAACCAGGTCAGTGCCATATTTCTTCAAAGCATCATAAGTTGCTTCGGGAGAATCGCTGGTTACACGAGTATTGCCCCGTACTGTTGCCAGGATTTTCATAAAGCCTTCTTTGGTAATGTTATACTGACGGAAAATTTCTTTCAATGCCCCATTGGGGCTGTTTACCATTGCCATAAAAATATGTTCTACAGATACATATTCATCAGTCATGTTTTCAGCCAATTTTTCCGCTGCTGTCAGTGTTTTTTCCAAGTCAGAAGAAACGTATGTCTGTCCGCCTGTTGCACGAGGCAGTTTTTTCACTTCGTTTTCCGCTGCCTGCAACAAACCATTTATGTTCACATTCATTTTCTGCATGAGCTGCGGAATCAAACCTCCGTCCTGCGTCAGCAATGTCACCAGCAGATGCTGTTGATCCATCTGGGGGTTACCATATTCCACTGCCATAGATTGGGCGTTTTGAATGGCCTCCAGAGATTTCTGTGTAAATTTTTGTAAGTTCATAACCATTCCACCTTTCTCCATCAAAAATCTATTCAAAATTTAATTTAGGTTATTTCCTTTTGAATACGATATTATTATACATTGTTAGCACTCACTTGTAAAGAGTGCTAACAAAACTTTTTGCACAAACTTTCCGAAAGATAAATGATATTATTATGCATTTTTTCATTATTTGCACAAAAAAGCAGGCAGTCAATACTATGACTGCCTGCTGATCAGGCGCTCAGACATAGAGCATCCTAAAAGAAAGGGATTTCCAAACTATTTTTGATTACGCAAAGGGATTTTCTGTAGGGTAAGGCAAAGATTTCGGCTGGTTGTAAGCGATATCTGTTACACCCAGATATTTGAATACTTCAAACAGTGCCTTGCCGTGGTGACCGAATGTAACGGCACCATGGTGAGGGTACTGTTTTTCGATCAGAACATGACGATAGAATCTGTTCATTTCAGGGATTGCGAAGATGCCGATGGAACCGAAGGAACGTGTAGGAACATCCAGAACTTCACCCTGAGCCACATAAGCACGCAGCTGTGTGGATGCTGTTGTCTGCAGACGGAAGAATGTGATATCCCCTGCTTTGATGTCGCCTTCCATTGTACCTCTTGTGATATCGGGTTCGCCATCGGGTTCCAGCTGACGTTTCATGATAAGCTGATAGCTCATATGAGGGTTGCACAGCAGGCTGGAGCATGTGTTGCCGCAGTGGAAGCCCATGAATGTTTCATTCAGGCGGTAATCGCATTTGCCTTTGATGTCTTCGTTATAGATCTGTGCAGGTACAGAGTTGTTGATATCCAGCAGTGTTACAGGTGCGTTGGATACACACAGACCAATGTATTCGCTCAGTGCGCCGTAAATATCTACTTCACAGGAAATGGGGATACCTCTGCCTGTGAAACGAGAGTTTACATAGCAAGGAACGAAGCCAAATTCAGTCTGGAATGCAGGCCAGCATTTATTTGCAAATGCAGCGTATTTGGAGCAGCCCAGATTGTCTTTCATCCAGTCTTCCAATGTCAATTCATACTGTGCCAGTCTAGGCAGAACACCTGCATAAGGGTTCTGGTTGCCCAGTTCCGCTGCCATTTCCTCTACTTTGGCAGGGATACGAGGGTCATCTTTATGCTTATTGTAAGCTACCAACAAATCCAGTTCGGAATGTTCTTCCACTGCTACACCCAGATCATACAGTGCTTTAATAGGTGCGTTACAAGCCAGGAAGTCATTGGGGCGAGGACCAAATGCGAAGATTTTCAGACCTTTCAGACCAACCAGTGCAGTTGCAACGGGAACAAATTCACGAATCTGCTGGGCAACTTCTTCTGCTGTACCGCAAGGATATTCGGGAATATATACTCTTTTGCCTCTCAGACCCAGGTTGTAAGAAGCGTTCAGCATACCACAGTAAGCATCGCCACGACCATTCATCAGGTCGCCATCACCTTCCGCTGCGCATGTGTACATCAGAGGACCATCGAACATATCAGCAATCATGGTTTCAGGTGTTTCAGGACCAAAGTTGCCCAGGAAAACAACCAGTGCGTCAACGCCAGCAGCTTTGACATCTTCCACCGCTTTTTTCGCATCCAGTTCTGTTTCTACACAGATCGGGCATTCATACAAGTCTGCGCCATAAGCTTTTACAACATTATGACGACGCATTTCGGACAATTCAATAGGGAAACATCCACGGCTAACGGAAATGATACCCATTTTTACTACAGGAATATTCTGCATTTTTCATTACCTCTCTTTCGGCATATAACTTCTCTTTAAATATCGTTTACAATGTCAATGTTGACTCCGTCCAGACCAACGAATGCACCATCATTGGCTTCGCTGGCATCGGCATGGGCAATGAGCCATTTATTTCTTGCACGCAGGAGGGAGTCTTCTGCGTTCAGTGCTGTAATTTCAGGTTTATCTGTGTTTGTGCCTTTGGGCAGTACCACAGCTACGCGGAAGCCTGCGCCTTTTTTTGCATCACAAGGTGCATAATGCAATGTTGTGGCATATACTTCCACTGCTGTTCCGGCAGGCACCAGAAAAGCACGAATGGTTGCTGTATTCAAATGGTAGTCTGGGGTAATATCTGTCTGTTTACCAAGGAGCAGAATCATATCTTCACAAGGAATATTGATTTCGCTGTCACGATGATATTCCACACAATTCAGTTTTGTGTTTGTACCATTACAGAAACCAATCTGAATGGGCATACCGCCATATATATTGTCTTCCAGTTCCTTTTTCGCGGGTGTGTTTTCCAAGGAATCATCACCGGGCACATAGATGACACCATCAGCGGGTTTTTCTGTTTTGGAAAGAGCTGTCAGCAGTTCATCCAAGTGCAGTCCTTCCACTACCTTTCCGTATTGACGGAAAGATGTATCGAATACAGATTCGATTTTCATATTTTCACCTTCTCTTTATAATTCTGCCAGTGCTTTCCAGCTATTTTTCAAAGCAGGATACAGACCACGGTAGATTTCATAGAATTTATCATATTCAACCACATGTTCCGCAACAGGGTCCTGAGAAGCATTAACGCCAACGATCTGTCTGCACGCTTCCGGTACAGAAGGATACAGACCAGCGCCAACACCTGCCAAGATTGCTACACCCAAAGCGGGACCTTCTTTGCTGATGGTAGTTGCTACAGGGCATCCCAGAATATCTGCCATCATCTGACGCCAGAAAGCGGAAGAACCACCGCCGCCGCAAGCCAAGATCACATCAGACTGCACACCCATATCACGAAGGATTTCCGCACAGTCACGGAGACTGAATGTAACCCCTTCCATAACAGCACGGACCAAATCATATCTGGTATGCATACCAGACAGACCAACAAATGCGCCACGGCAATCAGGGTCCAAATGAGGAGTTCTCTCACCCATCAGGTAAGGCAGATAAATCAAACGATTGGAGCCAATAGGTGTTTTTGCGGCTTCTGCTGTCATCAAATCATAAGGGTCTACCCCCTGTTTCTCTGCTTCTACTTTGTCTGCATCGCAGAAGTTATCACGATACCATTTCAGGGACTGACCAGCCGCCAGTGTAACACCCATCACATGCCATGCGCCGGGTACCGCGCAGCAGAAAGTATGCACTCTGCCCTGAGGATCGATAGAAAGTTTATCAGTATGAGCAAATACCACACCGGAAGTACCGATGGTAGCGAAAGCTCTGCCATCTTCCACAACACCTGTACCAACAGCTGCCGCTGCGTTGTCACCAGCGCCGCCTACAACGATGGTACCTTCTTTCAGTCCTGTCAGTGCAGCCGCTTCAGCGGTAATGGTACCTGTTACTTCAGGACTTTCATATACTTTTGCAAGCATTGCGGGATCAATGTCCAGTTTTTCCAATACTTCCTGAGACCAGCAGCGATTCGGCACATCCAGCAGACCCATGCCGGAAGCATCAGATACTTCTGTGGCAAATACATTGCAAAGTTTATAACGGATATAGTCTTTCGCCAGCAAAATGTGGCGTGCTTTTGCATAAATTTCAGGTTCGTGTTTTCTTACCCAAAGGATTTTACCAGCAGTAAAACCTGTCAGCGCAGGATTTGCTGTGATTTCGATATAGCGTTCTTTTCCGCCCATCAAAGCATGGATTTCTTCACATTCCACAGCGGTTCTCTGGTCACACCAAAGGATGGACGGACGAAGCACTTCGCCCTTTTCATCCAACAGTACCAAAGAATGCATCTGACCGGATAAACCAATCCCACGAATTTCCCCTGCGTCAACGCCGCTCTTTGCGAGGACAGCGCGGATGCCATCTACAACAGCTTTCCACCAATCAGCAGGGTCTTCTTCTGCCCAGCCGTTTTTCGGCTGTGCCATAGGATATTCCCCTGTATAGGAGGCAACCCCATGACCTGCTTCATCAAAAAGCACCGTTTTGGTACCGGAAGTACCAATGTCGATACCAAGCAAATAATTCATTGTAAAGCCTCCTTATCATCAGGATTTGGAACGTTTTTTACTTACAACGTCAAATACTACGGCAAAGAGCAGTACCAGACCTTTGATCATTTTCTGCCAGTTTGCGTCGATACCCAGAATAGACATACCATTGTTCAGGATACCCATGAAGATCGCACCGATTACGGCACCGCCTACAGTACCAGTACCGCCGTATGCGGAAGCACCACCGATGAAGCAAGCGCCGATAGCATCCATTTCGTAGTTCGTACCAGCGGAAGGGGCTGCGGAATTGAAACGTGCTACGCAGACCAGAGCCGCAACTGCGGACAGGAATGCCATATTTACATAAGCACCAAACATGATTTTACGTGTATCGATACCAGAAAGCTGTGTTGCTTTTGCGTTGCCGCCCAGTGCATACAGGTGACGACCGGGAACAGTACGTGTTGTCAGGTAATCATATACCAATACAACGATTGCCAACAGGATCAGTACAACGGGGATCCCCTTGTTTTTACCAAGCAAATAGCATGCTGCCATAATAACCACTGCGATAATTGCCAGTTTGATGATCAGCATAGTTGTGTTGCCTGTTTCATAACCTTTTTTGCGTTTCTTCGCCTGTGCATACAGAGAAATCGCAAACATGACTACACAGCATACAGCCCCGATTACCAAAGAGATAACCAAAGTGCTTCCTGCATCACCGCCGGAAATATAAGATGTAAAATATTTCAGATATTCTTCAGGATAAGGAGAAATAGTAGTACCGTTCAAAAGGACAGTTGCCAGACCACGCCATACCAACATACCAGAAAGAGTTACCAGGAAAGGCGGAATGTTCATATAGGCAATCCAAAAGCCCTGCCAGATACCGATGGCAAGACCAACACCCAGACATGCCAGCATTGCAACGTAAATATTGACATGCATATTTACGATGAGGATACCAGAAACGGCACCGACCAAGGCAACGATGGAACCAACGGACAAGTCAATGTTACCGCCGGTCAAAATACACAGCAACATACCCGTTGCCAAAATCACAACATAACTGTTCTGCATGATCAGGTTAGACACGTTTGTCGGCGCAAACATGGAACCTTTCCCATTGATCATAATCAAAATCTGAAACAAGACCGTGACGATCACCAATACAAAAAGCATGGTATTTTTCTTCATGGCCGCTTTTACTTTATTCATACGGAGAACGCTCCCTTCATTTTCTTATTTCTTTGCACTGGATTGCAGAATTTTGGACATAATCACTTCACTGGTAGCTTCTTCAATGGGCAGTTCCGCTACCATTTTGCCTTCATTCATAACATATACACGGTCACTCATCCCCAGAATTTCAGGCAATTCAGAAGAAATCATGATAACGGATTTACCTTCCGCAACCAGATCATTGATGATACAGTAAATTTCATATTTTGCCCCTACGTCAATCCCTCTTGTAGGTTCATCCAGAATCAGAACATCAGGATCGGCAAACATCCATTTTGCCAGCAATACTTTCTGCTGGTTACCACCGGAAAGATTGCCCACATTCTGTTCAATACTGGGGGTTTTTGTACGCAGAGCGTTTTTATAATCTTCCGCAACGCTCCGTTCCGCATCAAAGTCGATGACGCCATGACGAGATACTTTTTCCATACGCGCCAATGTGGTATTCACACGAATGGGATTTGACAAAACCAAACCGTTGCCTTTACGGTCTTCTGTTACATAAGCAAGACCTGCTTCGATGGCTTGTTTGATTGTTTTCAGCTGTACTTCTTTTCCGTGCAGTTTTAAGGTGCCGCTGATATCAGCGCCATAGCTGTGACCAAACATACTCATGGCAAGTTCTGTACGTCCTGCACCCATCAGACCGGAAATACCGACAACTTCGCCCTTACGGACATTCATGGATACATTGTCACAGACTTTACGTCCTTCAAACAACGGATGATATACTGTCCAGTCTTTGACTTCCAGCATAACCTCTCCAATATGAGATTCTCTTTTCGGGAAACGGCTGGACATGTCACGGCCTACCATACCTTTGATGATACGTTCTTCAGAGAAATCATCCACACCTTTTACCAGTGTTTCAATGGTGGAGCCGTCACGGATGATGGTAATTTTATCTGCTACATAAGAAATTTCATTTAATTTATGAGAAATAATAATGCTGGTCATTCCTTGGCGCTTGAACTGCAGCAGCAATTCCAAAAGGGCCTTACTGTCGGATTCGTTTAATGATGCTGTGGGTTCGTCCAAAATCAGCAGTTTAACGTCTTTAGACAATGCTTTTGCGATTTCTACCAGCTGCTGTTTGCCGACACCAATATCTTTAATCAATGTATGAGAAGATTCATGCAGACCTACTTCCTGAAGCAGGGCATCTGCCTTATTATAAGTTTCGTCCCAGTCAATGTGGAATTTTCCGCCCCGTTCATTGCCCAGATACATATTTTCACCGATGGATAAGTATGGTACCAGTGCCAATTCCTGATGGATGATAACAATCCCTTTTGCTTCGCTGTCTTTGATTACTTTAAACTGACAAACTTCGCCCTGATAAATAATATCGCCTTCATACGAGCCATAGGGATAAATGCCGCTGAGCACATTCATTAATGTGGATTTGCCCGCACCATTTTCACCTACCAAAGCGTGGATCTCCCCTTCTTCCACCTGCAGATTCACATTGTCCAGGGCTTTTACCCCAGGGAATGTTTTTGTGATATTACGCATTTCCAATATGGTTTTTGCCACTGAAACCCCTCCTTTCATATTCTTTTGCAAAATAAACGGGCGGCAGTTACTCTGCCGCCCGCCCTCATCAGCGGCTTCCACCCTGTTGAGAGTCTTGATTGGGTCTTAAGCAATGTCTGCTTCGGTATAGTAACCGGAGTCAATCAACATTTCTTTGTAGTTATCAACTGTAACAACTACGGGTTCGCACAGGTAAGAAGGAATAACTGCTACGCCGTTGTCGTATGTTTCTGTATCGTTGATTTCAGGTTCAGAACCTTTCATGATTGCGTCAACCATGCCTACAACTTTTTCAGCCAGTGTACGTGTATCTTTGAATACGGACATGGACTGCAGACCGGAAGCGATGTTTTTCACATTGGGTTTATCACAGTCCTGACCAGTGATGATAGGCATGTTGTCTGCTGTGTAACCAGCTGCCTGCAGCGCATTCTGTACACCGTAGGAAGTGGAGTCGTTGGAGCAAAGAACTGCGTCCAGTTTCACGCCGTTAGGACCATAGCCAACGGAAGAAATGATGTTTTCAAAACGTTTCTGTGCTTCTTCTGTAGACCAGTTAGCTGTTGCGCACTGTGCTTTTTCTGTCTGACCGGAAGGAACTACCAGTTTGCCGCTGTCGATGTAAGGCTTCAGAACATCCATAGCACCGCCAAAGAAGAAGTTTACGTTGTTATCGTCAGGTGCGCCTGTTACCAGTTCAATGTTGAAAGGACCTTCTGCGTTTTCCAGATCCAGAGCGTCAACAATGTACTGACCCTGCAGCTGACCTACTTTGTAGTTATCAAATGTTGCATAATAAGAAACTGCGTCAGAGTTCATGATCAGACGGTCATAAGCAATAACGGGAATGCCTTTTTCTGCTGCACCTTTGAGTGCTTCTGTCAGAGCGGAACCATCAATGGAAGCCACAACCAGAACTTCGCAGCCGCCTGCGATCATGTTTTCAATCTGAGACACCTGTGTAGGAATGTCGTTGTCACCTGCGTACTGCAGATCAACTTCATAGCCTGCTGCTTCCAATTCAGCTTTCATGTTAGAGCCGTCCTGGTTCCAGCGCTGCAGGGACTGTGTAGGCATAGATACGCCGATTTTACCGCCTGCACCGCCTTCTGCACCATCGCCTTCTGCTGCGGGTTCACTGTTGCCGCCGCAAGCTGCCAAGCCGAAGACCATAACCATTGCCATCAAGGAAGCGAAAAATTTCTTTTTCATTTTTGATACATCTCCTCTCCATATTGATAACCTTTTTGAAGAAAGCCAAAATAGTTTTGTAAATGTGCTTTCTCTAAGTTATGTGCATATTGTATCAATTCCCATTCTTAATGTCAATATACCTAGCTGAAGTTACTATATTTCGTGTATTACAATAAAAACCTATATACTTTTTTGTTCATTTTTCTAAGGCAATTCTAACTTCCATTCTAATATGCACAAAAAGAACCCACTATCATTTATTCAAAAAAAACCTCGTTATTTCCTATGTTTTAAACAAAAAATACATTGCCCACAAAGCCGAACTTTGTGAAACAATGTATTCTTTCTCATGCGTTATTTTTATATTTGTTCTAAGAAATCCGCAATGAAATGCAGCGCTACACCAATACAATTTGCTTTCCCTTCGCATCTGCCCAAATGGATATAGCGTTCCTCATCTGGGAAAAAGGCTTTTTCTTTCAGACAGTTTCGGATCATAGGCATGTAGTCATCCAGATATGGTGTCAGTATGCCACCAATAACGATTTCACAGTCCAAAACCATATGAATGTTATGAATGGCGGTAACCAGATGTTCCACGTATTCATCCCAAATTTCCACAATCCGCGGTTCTTTTTTCTCCAGCCGCTGAAAAAAATCTTTGATATCCAGCCCTAAATCATCACTTAATACTGAAGAGGAGCAATAAGACTCAAAACACCCCTGTCGACCACAATTACAGCGTTTTCCTTCTGGATAGATGCACATATGCCCAAACTCCGCGCTGCGGCGATTTAACCCCTCAAAGGGTTTCCCATCTATCATCAAGGCACCGCCTACACCTTTTCCAAGAAAAACATATGCCATAGCAGAAATTCCGTCATAATTCCACCATTCTGCCACACCGCCAGCAGAGGCATCATTTTGTACATACACAGGATATGGAATCACTTCTGTCAGTAGGGAAAGTTTCATGTGATGCAGCTGCAGTACCGGCGCGATTTCCACAATGCCTTCCTGCTCGTTGATGATCCCAGGCATAGTGATGCCAACCCCCAGCAATCTTTCTCTGGAAAAGCCAAAGTGATCCAGAAATTCTTCCAGCTTTTTGGCATAAACCATACGATACTCCGGTGTATTACTGAATGGATATTCCAGTTTTTCATAAGCAAGTTCTTCCGCCTTCAAATTAATGGCAATAAAACGGATATGCTTCGGCGAAAGTTCGATGCCCACAGAAAAATATACATTTTTATTCAATGTAATCAGCCGTGCTTTTCTGCCGCCGGTGGACTCATCCGCACCGGCATCTGTCAGAATATTTTCATCAAATAATTCTTTGAGGTTCTGTGTCACAGTCGGCAGGCTCATTTGCAGCCGCTGCGCAATTTCCTGTTTTGTCAGCGGTCCCTCCGCATCATATATAATGCGAAAAACCTGATTTCTGTTTTGTTTGCGTAATTCAGTTGTTGAAATTCGTTTTCGTTCCATTGGCTGTTCACCCACTTTTCCGCATTCCGCCCCAAAAAGAAAAACCATCACTTGAACGCCATGCAAAAGAAAATCCCCTTCATTCTTTTTGCCAATGACATCGAAAGCAATGGTGAGAAACATCATATCTAATTGCCGTCTGCGCTCATATGCCACTGTGCACATGGCTTGTACATTTGTTTCTATATATTAACACACTGCTATTATATTTGCAACTACTTTTCTAAAACTATTTACATTATGGCAGCTGATAAAAACCATCCTTGAGAAAATACAGCAGGGAACCCAGCAACTTTCCAAGGGCAAAGGAAACAACAAACCATGTTATGCCTTTATGCAATCGAGCTCGACGCATCAGAATGGGCATTACGTTCAACACTTCTGCCAAAGCCATTGCCAAAATCCCTACAAAAATACCGCAAAGCAAGGCATGAACCAAAGCTGGAATCCCCTGCATCCCCACTTTCCAATCCAAACACGATACAAAACAGCCAAACAAGCCGCCCAATAATATGATATCTTCATAAAAAGGAATATATTGTTTCGTATTTGTTCTTTGCGCCATCCGCGGCACAATGCCAATGGCAGCAATAAACGCAAAGGTACCCGCTGCCACAACCACACCGGAAGCAAAACCGGCGAGTACGAGCAAAGGCATTTTCATCATGGTTTTCTCCTCCGTTTTTTTCGGTCCAACTGTTCAATGATACTTGTTATGGTTTCATTTTCATATGTGGTCATTTCCACCTCAATAGGTGTAGGGTCTTTGGACAACGCAAACTTTGAAAAATGGTTGAAGAAAACAAGAATTCCTACCACAAGACCGATGCTGTAGGGTATGGTCACCAACTTAGGCAATTCCTGACTTTCGCCATATGCCATAGCATAATAATTCTGAAAAATCAACGGAAGCTGCGCGTCTGAGTGAAAACACATAATGGTTGTTGCCGCACCGCAAAACAATACCGCAGACACAAACAGAATTTTGCCCCATAATATCAATTTCTTTTCTTTCTTCGGCTGTGGTGTATAAGAAAGCAAAATATCTGACTCTCCCACATTGGATACAGTTGCTTTCGGGTATAATGCTGTAATTGCCTGTACCAGTTCCAATACAGAAAGCAGATACATATTTTCCGCTGCTTCTGGAATTTGAAATACAGGAAGTTTTTCCAACTCTCCCAGACACGCATCACCAGTATAAATTTCCGCTACATCTGAAAGATAAACAATTCTTCTGCCTGTAATCTGTGCTTTTTGCATGGGCTTGATGTAAATATCCATACAGCATTCCTCCTTACAGATACAGTATGGATATTCCGGCAAAAAACTATACATCTGATTCCTTTTGCAGAATCAGTTAAAAAACCTCTCCGAAACGCAATGATTTCGGAGAGGTTTTTATTTCCGTCAACACCTAAATTGCCCAGATTTCCAAATTTTGAAATTTTATCTGGCAGTGGCAAATCCAATTTCAGCCAAATAATTCAATACTTCACCGCAGTTTTTCACAGGATATGTTTTGTCCGCAAAAGAAATCATACCAAAATTCGTTTCTTCCCCTTCATCATATACAGTAACTCCCACGGTTGTCGCAGGATCACCTCCTGTAATTTCTACCAAAAACTGCGGATTCTGCAGAACAGCCGACAAATCCTCACCTGCCGCGTCTGCCACAGTAGAAGAAATCAATTCTGCCAACATGGTTTTGCTGCTGTCTTCCAATTCATGCTTTTCGCCGGATTCGTCCGTAACAGCAACAGTGTATTCACCCGTTTCCACAATTGCCTGCAATGTGGCAATTCCAGATTGTGCCGTATTTTTCCCACTGTTTTGGTATACCAGAATCACAATGACAGCAATCACAATCAATCCAATCAATACACGAAAACCACTTTTTTTCATAGTGTTTCCCCCTTTCTTACAGCTCACCTTTCAGTCGCTTCATATGCTCTTTCATACGGCGTTCCACGCCATTATTGCTCATATCATAATAAACTGTTCCAACCAGTTCATCCGGCAGATACTGCTGCTCCACATAATGATTGGGATAATCATGGGCGTATTTATATCCGATAGCGTTTCCCAAATCATGACTGCCGCTGTAATGGCCATCCCGCAAGTGAGGCGGTACTCCTTTGATCTGGACATTCCGCACATCTGCCAAAGCCTTATCTATGCCCAAGTAAGCCGCGTTGCTCTTTGGTGCACAGGAAACATAGGTCACTGCCTGCGCCAGCGGAATCCTTCCCTCCGGCATACCGATAAAATTTACCGCCTGCATTGCCGACACTGCCACCTGCAGAGCATGAGGATCAGCATTTCCCACATCCTCCGCCGCACAAATGACAACTCGCCGAGCGATAAACTTTGGATCTTCCCCAGCGTAAATCATTTTTGCCAGATAATACAGTGCCGCATCGGGGTCAGACCCCCGCATACTTTTAATAAAAGCAGAAATGGTGTCATAATGGTTATCTCCGCCTTTGTCATACTGCAATGCCCGTTTTTGAATGCAATCCTCTGCTACAGACAGGGTAATATGAATCATTCCATCATCATCCGGGTCTGTTGTCAGCACTGCCAACTCCAAGGCATTGAGTGCTGCTCTTGCGTCACCATTTGCCGTATTGGAAAGAAAATCCAGTGCATCTTCATCCATTTGCGCATGGTAACTGCCCAAACCTTTTTCCTCATCCGTCAACGCACGCCGCAAAAGAGACGCAATATCTTTCTGCTGTAATGGCTCCAGTGAAAAAATCACGGAACGGGAAACAAGTGCTCGATTCACCTCAAAATAGGGATTTTCCGTTGTGGCACCAATGAGCACCAGTGTACCGTCCTCCACATGAGGAAGTAGTGTATCCTGCTGTGTTTTATTGAAACGATGGATTTCGTCGATAAACAGGATGGTCTTTTTGCCAAACATACCCAATCGTTCTTTTGCCGCTGTCACCGTATCTTTGATGTCTTTGATGCCTGCAGTAGTAGCGTTGATCTGGACAAACTCACTTTTTGTAGTATTGGCAATGATTTTTGCCAGTGTGGTTTTTCCTGTTCCCGGCGGACCATAGAAAATCAAGGAGCCCAGTCTGTCGCCTTTGATGGCACGGTAAAGCAATTTATCTTTTCCTACAATCTGCTCCTGCCCCACAAATTCTTCTAAAGTTGTTGGACGCATTCTTGCGGCAAGAGGGGCATCCTGTGTGCCTCTTTTCTGTAGATTATATTCAAAAAGGTCCATGTTGCTCACCTCTTTTTATTTTGTCAGGAACAGGCAGGCATCCCCAAAGGAGAAGAAGCGATACCGTTCTTTGACAGCTTCTTCATAAACACGCATGATAAAGTCTTTTCCCATCAGAGCGGAAACCAGCATAATCAATGTGGATTCCGGCAGATGGAAATTGGTGATCATACAGTCAACCGCTTTGAATGTATAGCCAGGATAAATGAAAATCTTTGTCCAGCCGCTCCCCGCATGAACGATGCCGTTTTCATCTGTAACAGATTCCAGTGTTCTGGTACTGGTGGTGCCAACGGCAATGATTCTGCCGCCATTTTTTCTGGCTTCGTTCATAATTGCCGCCTGATCTTCTTCCACCACATAATATTCGGAATGCATTTCATGATCCAGAATATCTTCCGCTTTTACAGGACGGAAAGTCCCCAGACCTACATGGAGTGTCACATGCGCGATTTTTACGCCCATTTCTTCGATTTCTTTCAGCAGTTCCGGTGTAAAGTGCAGACCAGCTGTAGGTGCAGCCGCGGAACCGTCATGTTTTGCGTATACAGTCTGATAGCGTTCTTTATCTTCCAGTTTATGTGTAATGTAAGGAGGCAAAGGCATTTCGCCCAGCTCATCCAGAATATTTTCAAAAACACCTTCATACTGGAATTTGATGATACGGTTGCCACCTTCGATGGTTTCCAGCACTTCCGCTGTCAGTCTGCCATCACCAAAGGAAATTTTATCACCGGGACGGGCTTTTTTGCCGGGACGCACCAGCACTTCCCATGTATCAATGCTTTTGCGTACCAAAAGCAGCACTTCAATATGCGCGCCAGTACCAACACGTTCCCCATGAAGTCTGGCAGGCAACACTCTTGTGTCATTGATGACCAGACAGTCCCCTGCTTTCAGATATTCTTTGATATCCCGAAAATGTTTATGGGAAATAGATTCCGTATTTTTGTCTGCTACCAACAGCCGGGAAGAAGAACGATCTTTCAAAGGTTCCTGAGCGATCAGCTCTTCCGGTAAATCAAAATAAAAATCACTAGTTTTCATGTTTCTTCCTCATTTTCTCAATAAATAATTCAGTGCATAATCCATGCCGAAAAATTCCAGCATTTTCGCCCGATAGAGTTTTGTGGAATCATCGGGCAGGAAATCAAATCCTTCAATATCATAATCATGGAGCACATAATGTTCCTCCATATCCTGGGATAACACAGTCACTTCAGGGTCGGTATAAGGACGGCGGATATCTGTCACTTCCGCATCAGGATCAGAAATCACACGCATGATGTCCGCAATCTGATGATCTTTCAGTTTTTTTACAAACATTGGCTTTCCTCTTTTCTCATTTCCTCAATGTTCCAACAAAAAATCGATGGCATATTGGTCGCCAAAGTATTCCAGCATTTTTTTTCGATAAATATATTCGGAACCGGCACCAGCCCGGTGGAATCCCTGAATATGGTAATCATGGAGGCGATAGGTTTCTTCTGTTTCCTGAAACATTGCCTTTACCTCAGGCACCTTAGACCAGTTGACACAATCCTCAAAACTGGAATTATATGTACGAATCTGCACGATCCGTACACTGCCGTCATCGGAAATCAGATTCATAATCTCACGAATCTGTTCTTCTGTTAATTTCTCCGCATACATCTATACCCGCTCCTTCCAGATCATTTTGAACCATTCGCCAAAGTGATTCCTTGCGGCAGCCCAAAAGCGCATCTCTTACAGCCGCCAGACTGTTGGGAATCGGACGATGCATACCGCCGCAGCGAAGCCCTTCGTCCAGATAAATCCATAATACGTCCGCGCCTTTCTTTCCGTTCAGATCACAGTCAGTAAAGCAGAGAGTATTCCCCTCATCATCCCGCCATCCTTTCTGTGAAATCAGAAAGGTCTGCCAATCCATGTTCTCACCCCTCAATGGTTACGCCTGTATAATAATGTTTGATGATTTCTTCATAAGAATAGCCCTGCTGTGCCATGCCTTGAGCGCCATTCTGGCTCAGACCAACACCATGACCATTACCGCTGCCTTCAAATACGAAGGTACCATTTTCCACAGTACTGATATTCACATCATAAATCTGATAATCTCCTGTCGTAATCACAGGTGTATTCTGATTGGTATTTGTATTTTCAGAAACACTCAAACCATCCAGTTTCAGATTTTTGCCATTCATAGCGGAAAGCGTGCCTTCTGTCTTTGCAGTGATACCATTTGCCGCAGCGGAAGATGTCAAAGAGCCTGCAGAACTGCTCTTGGCTGCCTGACGCTGCACAGATTTACTGCCGGAAGAAGGATCGCCACCTTTTCCGTTGATGGTGAACATCTTACTGGGAAGACTGCCGCAGGCACCAGAAAAATAAGTGCGGATGTTTTCTTTTGTCAGTGTCACACTGCCAGAAGTACCGACAATTTTCATTTCCTGTACACGACCGCCTGTAGAAATCTTCGTAATGACAATATCCTGGGCACTGCCGATATTTTCTCCTTTGGCAGAAAGCAGACTATCCAGCTGGGACAGTGTCAATGTCTTTTGCCATGTGTTGTTGCCATACTCTCCAACCTCAGGCACCGCTCGCAGATAAGGCACAACAGTATTCCATACATTTTCACTGTTTTCTGTATATCCTCCTGTAGAAGCGGAAAATACCGCTTCGATGGGCTTACCATTATAACAGATGATTTCTCCTTCTGTTTCATCTACGATGCCGTTGGTTTTGCTGTTTTCACCACTGTATCCTTTGTATACCTGACAATTAATGGTGTCACACAATTCATATCCGCTGCTTTTATGAGCGTTCAGTTTGGTCATAGCATAAGTTCTGGCTGCCAATGTCTGGGCTTTCAATGCTTCTTCACCATAAGAAGCAGGCATTTCTGAAGGAACGACACCATAGAGGTATTCTTCCAAATCAACAACATTTACCGCTGTCATGACTGCGCCATTCACCGCAAATCGCAGATAGCCACGGTACTGTTTGCCATTGATGGCAAATGTTTCATCGGTGCCGCCGAAGCCATAATCCACATCATTGCTGACCATAAGCAGATTTTCACCGCCGCCGGAAAGACAGATACCGTTAAAATCACCAATGCGTTCCGCGGATTCTTTTGAAGCGTTTTCCACCTCGGAACGGGAACTGTTCCGCACATATACGGTCCATTCGTTGTTGCCCAAATAACCGCAAGCCGCATCAAAACCTGTACGACGCAGGCTATATGCCAAATCTTCGGCTTCTTTCTGAGACATGGTACCAGAAATTTTGATCACTTCTCCCCTGACTATTTTGGCGGTAAATCCGCCGGAAGAAGAAATGATGCCGTCTTCTCGAAATTTATCATTCTTCAACGTCCCTACAGCCAGTTGACTGCTCCCAATGGAAGCGGATGTGGCATTTTTGCACACAGATTCCAAACCGACTTCTATCATTTCAGGTACATCATAAGCAAAGGCTGCCTGCGGCATATTCATACATACAGCCCCCGCCAGTACAGCCCCGAACATACATTGTTTCCATTTTATCATTTGTTGCCTCCAAATATTTCTTCCGTACAATCGGAAAAGATTCTCTTTTTGATATTATACCATAGTTTTTCTCATCATTCCACGAAAATTCAAAAGCAGTTTTTTCAGCATACAAAAAAGGATAACCCTTCCTAAGGAAAGGTTATCCCCATTCAGATTTTCACAATTTTACTGTTTTTCCAGCATTTCACGAACTTCCGCAATGGTTGATTTTTTGCAGATTTCATCAGCCAGAGCCTGACAATGTTCATAGTTCAGGTGTCTGATCTGGTAACGCGTGGACGCGATTTCAGAAGCTGCCATACTGAATTCATTCAGACCCATACCAAGCAAGATGGGTACTGCTTTTTCGTCACTGGCAAATTCACCGCACATACCAACCAGCTTATCATATTTATGACCAGCCTGAATCACAGTGCGGATGGCACGCAGCACCGCAGGATGGAAAGAATTGTACAGACGAGCGATTTTCTGATTGCCTCTGTCTACTGCCAGCAGGTACTGAGTCAGGTCATTTGTACCAATGCTAAAGAAATCAACGACTTTTGCCAGATCTTCCGCGCAAAGAACAGCCGCAGGTGTTTCGATCATGATACCTGTCTGAATGCTGTCGTTAAAAGGAATGTTATCACGGCGCAGTTCTTCTTTACATTCCTGCAAAATAGCATTTGCCGCCATAAATTCATCCACAGAAATGATCATGGGATACATGATACGAATGTCACCGTATGCACTGGCACGCAGGATGGCACGCAGCTGTGTTTTGAACACATCTTTCAGATCCAGAGAGATACGGATGGCTCTCCAGCCCAGGAAGGGATTTTCTTCTTCATCGAATTTGTAGTAAGAAAGCTCTTTATCCCCACCAATATCCAGTGTACGGATGATAACGGGATGTTTCATGGTTTCGATGGCTTTTTTATAAGCATCGTACTGTTCCTGTTCTGTAGGGAATTTGGTATTTTCCATGTAGAGAAACTCACTGCGGAACAAACCAATTCCTTCCGCACCACGAGCAACAGCATTTTCTACATCCACGATACTGCCTACATTCGCAAACAGTTCCACTGTTCTGCCGTCTGTGGTGGTAGCAGGCAGATTGTTCATGCTTTCAAATTCTGCCTTCATGGCTTTGTATTCCGCTGCTTTTTTGCGGTATACTTCCTTGGTTTTTTCATCGGGATTGACGATAATTTCTTTGCCTACCGCGTCCAAAATGATATAGTCCTCATTTGTAACATTTTTGCGGAATTCAGCCACCCCTACAAAGGCAGGAATTTCCATGCTTCTTGCCATAATGGAAACGTGGCTGGTCACACCGCCGGCTTCTGTGATAAAGCCTTTGATATAACGGAAATCCATATTTGCTGTATCAGAAGGCGCCAGATCTTCCGCAACAACGATCACATCTTCGTTGATTCCTTCAAAAGGATTGCTTTTGATTCCTTTCAGCCCGCACATGATACGCTTGCCAACATCTTTGATGTCAGCTGCCCTTTCTCTGAGATACTCATCGTCCAGACTTTCAAACATGGTCACGATTTCCGCAACGGTTTCTTCGAGAGCAAGCTGTGCATTTTTATTTTCGCTGTTGATCTTCAGTTCCACAGAATCATGGAGCACGGTATCTTCCGCAACATCCAGATGCGCCGCGAAAATGTCGGAATCTTTCGCCAGAACCCGCAGGTCTTCCACCGCATCTTTCACTGCTTTCTGAAATTTCAGCCATTCCATTTCTCTTTCGGAATCTTTAATGCTTCTGCTGTCAGCAGTCAGGTCCTCCTGAACAGCCACAAAGGCTTTTCCCATGACAATGCCTTTGGACGCAGCCTTTGCCACAGTAAATGTCTTCATCATTTCGCTCACTCCCCTTCACCGTTTTTCTTTTCTTATTCTTCCAGCTCTGCGATGAATTTTACAACTTCTTCCACTGCTGCTGCTTCGTCCTCACCTTCCGCAATAACTTCCAGTTCTGTACCAGGTTTTACGCCCAGTGTCAGTACGTGGATGATGCTTGCTGCGCTGACTTTCTTTTCACCATTAGACAGGAAGATTTTGCTGTTATAATTTTTGCAAAATGCCACCAGATTGGAAGCGGGACGTGCATGCAGTCCTGTTTTATTTGTAACAACTACTTTTTTAGATACCATAATAAATTTCTCCTTTTAAAAAAATATATTTTACAGATATGCCTTCATGTTATCGTACTTTTCTACCACTTTGTCCAAAATTGCTGCATCTGTTACACCGGAAATCTGGGAAAAAGCAGCACGCACGCCATTTTCCTTAATCTTTGCCTGCAGTTCCACACTCTGCTGATCTGCGGCATTGTCATAATGCAGTGCCGCACCGATACCGATGAGCAAATGTTCTACGGGCAGACCATAGCCAACTGCAGTCATGGTAGGTTTTACCAGACGGTCTGTTGCGCTCAGTTTACGCAGAGGTTCTCTGCCAACACGAGCAACATCGTCTTCCAAATAATGATTGCGGAAACGACCAATGATCTTGTCGATATAAGCCATGTGCGCTTCTTTGTCGAAACCATATTTTTCAATGAGACCAGCGCCGCTTTCCTGCATAGCCGCTTTTACGGTTTCATAGATTTTTTCATCGCCGATGCTTTCATCTACAGTATGATATCCTTTCAGATAACCCAAATAAGAAGTGATGGCATGTCCTGTATTGAGTGTGAACAGTTTTCTTTCGATATATGCCATCAAATTATCAGCCAGATTCATGCCTTTGATGGCAGGGATTTCACCCTTGAAAGAAGCCTGCTCCACATTCCATTCGTAATAGTTTTCCACAACGACATCAATAAAATTTTCGCTCTTTACAGGAGGAACGATGCGGTCTACGGAACAATCCGGGAAACCGACATACTGGTCTGCATAAGCCTTCTCCTTTTCATCCAGAATTTCATAAACAGCTGCTTTCAGCTGAGAACTTGCTTTGATGGCATTTTCGCAGGCAATGATATTCAGACAGTCTGTAATACCTCTTTCCATACGCAGAGCAATGCCTTTCGCGATAGCAGGGGCGATTCTGGGCAGAACCACCAGACCTACTGCAGTTGTGATCACTTCAGCCTGCGCGATTTCTTCCAGAACCGCATCGGTTGTAGAGTTTACACCGCTGATGTTTGTGATCTTTTCTTCTCTGCATGTAACGTCCATCACATGCACGGTATAAGTACCATCTGCATTGATCTTGTCAATGACTGCTTCGTTTACGTCTGCAAATACAACATGGTAGCCAGCTTCTGCCAGCAGAGCCCCAATAAAACCTCTGCCGATATTACCTGCGCCAAATTGAATGGCTTTTTTCATTCCAAATTCCTCCTCCCGGACAAGCCGGCCGCAGTATCCATCGCAGCCGGCTATAACGTCCGTCTTACCTTCTCAATGATTTATTACTGAAACATTTTCAGAATTTCTTCCGGAGTTGTTGCTTTTTTCAGTTTATCCAGATTTTCTTCTTCTTCAATGACTGTACCGATCTTTGCCAGCAGATCCAGATGTTCGTTACCGATACCTGCAATACCGAATACCAGATAAGCTTTTTCATCACCGAAGTCAACGCCTTCGGGATACTGCAGCAGTACAATACCAGTTTTCTTTACTTCATCTTTCGCTTCAGATGTGCCATGAGGGATCGCTACACCCAGACCCATGTATGTGGAAACAGTTTTTTCTCTTTCCAACATAGCGGGAATGTAGCTTTCGTTTACATAGCCCAGTTCATGGAGCAGTTTACCAGCAGCTGTGATCGCTTCTTCTTTGCTTACGGATGCCTGACCTGTTTTGATACCAGCAGTTACCATAATGCCATCGTTTGCCGTTGCTGCAACTTCTGCTTTCACTTCGTCTGCGGGCTGTTCGCTGCTGCCAGCCGCTTTTGCTTCCAGAGACGCGAATAGTGCATCCAGATTAGGGTCAGCCAAGAAGTTGCCAATGGTAACAAGTTCCGCCTGAGGAGCACTTGCTTTCGCACGATCCTGCAGGACTGCCTGACACACAACCACATCCGCATCTGCGGGAACATTATCTACAGAAGTGTTAATAACAGTGATACCCAGATTCAGAGACGCGATTCTGTTTCTGAATTTTGTAGCGCCCATTGCGCTGGAACCCATACCTGCGTCACATGCGAAAACGATTTTCTTGATTTCGCCATTTGTTTTTGCCAGACCTTTTGCTTCAGCCTTCATGTTTTTCATTTTATCTGTCGCTTCATCCAGGTTTTTGTTACCGGACAGTTTTACGATAGGAGATGCCACCAGGAAAGAAATCACTGTTGCCAGAACTACACCAATCAATACTTTCAGTGTTTCACCCTTAGGTGCTACCGCCAGGAATGCGATGATAGAACCGGGAGAAGCAGGACCTACCAGACCAGCACCCATAATGCTGTAATAGAAGATCGTTACAATAGATGCTACGATAGGCGCGATGATGATCACAGGGTTCATCAATACATAAGGGAAATAGATTTCATGGATACCACCAAAGAAGTGGATGATAACCGCACCGGGTGCAGAGCTTTTTGTTACTTTGTCTTTGGAGAACATCCAGTATGCCAGCAGTACGCCCAGACCAGGACCAGGGTTTGCTTCCAGCATATACATGATAGATTTCCCTGTTTCCGCAGCCTGTTCAATACCGATTGGTGTGAAGATACCATGGTTGATGGCGTTGTTCAGGAACAATACCTTCGCAGGTTCTACGAAAATCGCTACGAAAGGCAGCAGTTTGTTTGTTACCAGAATTTCTACCCCTGCTGTCAGAACTGCCAGAATGGTTGCCATAACAGGTCCAATCAGATAATAGCCAATGATTGCGAGAATCATACCAAAAATCCCAACAGAGAAGTTATTTACCAGCATTTCAAAACCGGCAGGAATTTTGCCTTCCACTGCTTTGTCAAACTTTTTGATCACAAAGCCGGCAAAGGGACCCATTGCCATGGCACCGATGAGCATAGTCTGTTCGGAACCGGCAATAACACCAAGCGTTGCGACAGCACCCATGACACCGCCACGGTCACCGCCAACCATTCTACCACCCTGAAAAGCGATCAGGGTAGGGATCAGATATGTCAGCATTGGTGATACCAGTGTTGCCAATCTTTCATTTGGAATCCAACCTGCCTCAATGAACAAAGCTGTAATAAAGCCCCAGGCAATGAACGCCCCGATATTAGGCATAACCATTGCACTCAGGAATTTCCCGAATTTCTGAATGCTATTTTTCATAAGAATCCTCCATCCTTTTACTGATTATTTTTTGATAATACCGCATCAATCGTTTTTCCAACGATTCAACTATGCTATTCCTCCCCTTTTTTTGAACAGCGGAAAAGAATGATTCTTCCTCCAGCAGTCCACTGCTGATTTCACTCATCAATTCCGCTTCTAAAGAATCCCCTTCTTTTGGAACCAGCATGACGATGGCTCCCTGAATGACGCCCTCCGGCTGAAAGAGCGGTCTTTTCAATCGAATATATCCAAAAGAACAATGTTTCACGCCGCCAGTTCTGCAATGCAGCAGCAGCATTTGAAAATCTTGGATATATGTGGAAGAAATCTGTTCCCTTTTGGCAAGGCTGTCGGCAATCAGTTCCCTTGCTTCTTTTGTTTCCGTAAACATGCCCGATGCCACATACAATAATTCCTGTTTATCCTGCGCATAGGGCAGCACAAGCAGTTGTACATGGTCCAGCAGATACAGGATTTCTTCTCCCAATCTCGTCACATAAGTCAACGTATCTTTTGAAAAGCGAGACGCTGTCTTTTCTTGCGGAACCGCTTCCTGCTGTGTCGGCAGCAACCGCAGTTCATTGCGCAGCAGTATTTTATCCTGTTCCAAAAGAATGGGGTTCACACAAACATAAGGAAAATCAATATCCAGATGTACAGTAGAGATCAAAAGGCGTATTCCTTCTCTTTGCAGTTTTTGTATATCAATGCGAAACGCTGATATAATCTCCCGCACTTCCAGATTATGAAATTCCTTTGTTAGCTGCACTGCTAACATTTTCGATGTGCCCAAACCTGTAGGGCACACAACGACAACAGGAATTTTTCCCTGTTCTGACTGCTGATTTTCCACAGCTGCACAGATGTACATGGCGATAAAAGCGATTTCCGCCTCTGGCACTTCTGATACACCTACGGCATGACGCAGAAGCTGACAACCTTTTTCCGTTGCCTGATAAATTTCGCCATAATTTTCTTTTATGGTATCTAACTGCGCATTTCTAACCTTCACATGCAAACGCAGACGGCTGGATACTGCCGCAATATGTTCTGTCAAGTCTGCCAGAAGCTGCTCATTCGGACGCAGGGAAATTCCCAATTCCCGTTCTATGACATCCACCATATTCTTTACCAGCTGACGCAGATTCATACGCTCTGCCAGTGTATGATCCATCTGCCCCGTCATCCAGATCTGTGCGCTGATACAATGCATGGTGATAAAGCCAATCTCTTCCTCCGGGATTTCGATGGCAAAACACTCGGCAATGCGTTTGCCAATTTCTTCCGCCACAGAAAATTCAGGGTATCTTTTTAGCGATTCCAGACGCTGGGGTTCCATTTCGATTTTCTCAAAATTACGGAGCCGTTTCACTGCCAGCGCAATATGTACCAGCAGCCCCATATAGGCACTGTCTGTGTATTTGATGTGCATCTGCTGTTCCACTTCCGTCAAAACCTTTTCCACAATTTCAAAAGTTTCATCATCAATAAAATGGAACAGTCGGCTTTGTGCCGCAGCAGAAATACCCGTTTCTCTTTTTTCTTTCTTTTCGCGGAAAAGTCCCAATATTTCCTCTTCCGACATAAACTCATAAATGGCATTGGCGATTGCCTGCCGGTAATGATCTTCGGTACCTTCTGTATAGATGCCAAGACCCGGCTTGCGTATCACATGAATCTGATACTGCCGCAGCCATTCACGCAAGCGATCCAGATCATTGCTCAACGTACCGTCTGAAATTTTATACTTTGATGTGAAATAATAAAATTTCAACGGTTCTTTTGCAAAGAGCAGTTCTCCCAGAATCAGCCTGCGCCTTTCTTCTTTTGAATATGCCTGCACGATATCTGTTTCACGCAGCAGTTCCAGTATTCGATTTCTGGTTTCCAGACTTTCATCCAGCACCAAGCCTACCCCTGGCTTCCGCAGGAATGTAAAATCATGTTCTGACAGCCAGCTTTCGATCTTCGGCATTTCCCGCAGTACCGTACGGGAACTGATCTTGAGCTTTTCGGATATGGTCGCTACTGTAACAGGATTTGCGGCTGTAAATTGTGTTAAAATCTGAATGATTGCTTTTTGACGTGAGGTCAATCCGGATTTTTGCTCCCCACTCTGATTCACTCGTGACATTTTTAAAAACCAACCTTTCGATATTTTCATTTTAATACGGCTGATAAATCCTTACAACAAAAGGATATTTCACGTTTGTCCTCAATAATTCATGACATTTTTGCCGGAATTTCCTTTCATCCTCATCATAAAGTCCTTTTTTATTTGTTTTGCATAAAATAACTACCAGAATTCTATGCAATATGCGTTATTTTAAAATCATTTTTTATATCAAAAAAACAATCTGTCAATTTTTTTAACTTATTTTTTACATATTAGAAAAAATAGTTTTTTCTTCCGTACAATTAGACACCTAAAGTCTAAAGGAATACTCTTTTTTCGTCAACAGCACTTACTGACAAAATTGAAACAAAAACAGAAAAAAACGGACAATTTATGACCAACATAAATTGTCCGTTTGATATATTTTTCCGAATAATTCTTATTCTACAGTTACGGATTTTGCCAGGTTTCTGGGCATATCTACGTCACAGCCTCTTTCGATGGCTACATAGTAGGAGAAAATCTGCATAGGAATGACATTCAGAGATGCTGTAAATTTGTCATTGATTTGAGGGATGTAGATAACTTTGTCAGCAACTTCCGCAATTTCTGTATTTCCTTCTTTTGCAATGGCAACAACATAAGCGCCTCTTGCTTTTACTTCTTTTACATTGCTTACCAGTTTTTCATACAGAGGGTCCTGTGTCGCAATGGCAACAACCAGTGTACCTTCTTCAATCAGAGAGATGGTACCATGCTTCAATTCCCCTGCTGCATAAGCTTCACTGTGGATGTAAGAAATTTCTTTCAGTTTCAAGGAACCTTCCAGAGCAACTGCATAGTCGATACCACGACCAATAACAAATACATCATTTGCGTGTGCATGTACTTTTGCCAGTTCTTTCAGTTCTTCATCCATTGTCAGCAGTTTTTCGATGTAACTGGGAACCAGTTCCAGTTCTGCTGTCAGCTTCTTCACTTCTTCTGCAGACAGGTGACCTCTTGCCTGACCAAATTTCATTGCCAGCAGGTACATCAGGGCTACCTGTGTGGAATAACCCTTTGTTGTAGCAACAGCAATTTCAGGACCAGCCCATGTATACAATACATCATCGCTTTCACGAGCGATGGAGCTGCCTACCACGTTTACAATTGCCAGAATGCGGATACCCTGTCTTTTTGCTTCACGAAGGGCTGCCAGTGTGTCAGCTGTTTCACCAGACTGGCTGATGATGACACAGACATCATTTTTGTCCAGAATAGGATTTCTGTAACGGAATTCAGATGCCAAGTCCACTTCTACAGGGATTCTTGCATAATCTTCGATAACATATTTACCAACGATTGCTGCGTGCCAAGCACTGCCGCAGGCAATGATATGGATTCTGTTGATGTTTCTGATATCTTCATCTGTATATTTGATATCATCCAGTTTGATTTCGCCATCTACGATTCTGGGGCTGATGGTTGCCTTGAATGCTTTAGGCTGTTCCATGATTTCTTTCATCATAAAGTAATCATAACCGCCTTTTTCCGCAGCGGAGATATCCCATGTTACATTGTAGATATCTTTTTTGATTTCGTTTTTATCCATATCCAGAATGGTGATACCATCTTTTTTCAGTACAACGATTTCGTTGTCGTTCAGCAGATAATAGTCTTTTGTGTATTCCAGCAGAGCGGGAATGTCAGAAGCGATGAAGTTTTCATTTTCACCGATACCAACCAGCATAGGGCTGTCTTTTCTAACTGCAACAATTTCATCGGGTTTTTCGCTGCACAGGATGCCCAGTGCATAAGAACCTCTGATTCTGCCGATGACACGGATCAGTGTATCTACCATATCACCATCATAATAGTAATCGAACAACTGTGCGACTACTTCTGTATCTGTTTCAGAAGCGAAAACATAACCTTTTTCTTCCAGTTCCGCTTTCAGCTGCAGATAGTTTTCAATGATACCATTATGTACAACGGAAATTCTGCCGTTCATGCTTGTATGAGGATGGGAATTCACATCGCTGGGTGCACCGTGGGTTGCCCATCTTGTATGACCGATACCAACCTGACCTTTTACGCCGCCCATATCCTGCACTTTTGCGTCCAGATCTGCTAAACGTCCTTTTGTTTTCACTACATGAATACCATCGCCAAATACAGCGATACCAGCAGAGTCATAACCTCTATATTCCAATTTTTTCAGTCCCTTAATCAATACAGGAGCTGCCTCATTCTGACCAATATAACCAACAATACCACACATAAATTCATGACCTCCAATATTTTATTCGCACGTTATCTTTCTTTTGTCCCTTTGATTTCTCAAAAGCTTTGTAAAAGACCTGCGTCCCTGTGCGAAAGGGCGGGAAGCATCCGCCGAAAACTTCGATCACTTCCACCTCGTCAACCGCATCTGCACCGCGGCTCTGGCGCTTCATACTACCAACACTCTGCCCTCCTTTTCATAAGCTCTGTGCAGAAGGCATATTACCTCCTCGGATAATATCTAAAGCATTATACCATTAAACCTTTCAATGGTAAAGAAAAATTTTCTTAATCTTCCAGCTGATCGGCTTTCCCTTTACATTTTATGTAGAATTCCTTATGATACAGCCCTTTTTCCAAAAAAAATCCAATTTTTGTATGAGAAAAAAAGCATGTGTTTTCCAAAAAACACATGCTTTCATTGGCACTATCTATCAACCTCAATATTGATTCAGGCTTTGTATCCCGTTGTTGTGTCAATACCGATGGTTGCAGTGGATTCATCCCATGTTACACCAAAATCCACCAGTTTCGCAATATCACGAAGTTTATAATAGGTATAATCATGGATGGTATATGCTGTCGCACTTTGAGGATCACCATCTACATACAATTTTGCGGTAGAAGGTGTTGCTGTGGTATCACTGCCCTGCTGTACAGCGCCTTCCGTACCGTTGATGGTATAAGGAATCCCCCTTTGCAAATGGATTGCCTGATCCTCTTCCACCCAAACCGTATCAAATTTTTTGTCTGTGGCTGTCAGCGCTTTTGCAATGTCACGAAGTTTGAAATAGCTGTAGTCATCAATGGTATAGACTTCCATTTCCACTGTTTTGCCGTCAATCTGCAAATTCGCACGACCGGCGTAGGCAGTTTTCTTCTCTGTATTGGTCTGTGGAGGTTCCTGTTTATCTGGAACGGAAACTGTTGGTGTATCCGCCTCTTTCGCAGAATAATATGCTTTCAGCGCCGTCGCGCAGCCCTGTCTGTCGTTCAATAGATCACGAAGACTAAAGAAGAAACTGCCATCTACATTTTTGTATTTTTCGTTGATCTGCATTTCTTTTACAATCTCAGAAGCAACAGAATCTTTGTAAATACCCTGACCAATATATAAGTCTACATCAGTGCCTTCTACCAGGTCATTCCACCATTTCACCAATGTTTCATAATCGGCGGCACTGTTTCCTGTTTCCCAGTAAATCTGAGGTACAATATAATCTACCCAGCCTTTTTCCACCCATTCTTTGGCATCGCCATAAACGGTGTAGTAGCCTTCAGAGCCTTTGGTAGCAGAACCGGCAGGATCAGAGGAACTGTTTTTCCAGATACCCATGGGGCTGATGCCAAATTCTACAGAACTGTCAATGCTTTCAATGCGCTTGGAAACCATCTTAATCAAATCATTGACATGCTCACGGCGTTCATTTGCCGCACTGCCATCTCTGCCTTCTCCTTCCGGCAGAGGATAATTGGAGGGATAGAAATAATCATCAAAGTGGATTGCATCCACGTCATAATTTTCCACAACTTCCGCTACGGTGTCGGTGATATACGCTTTCACTTCATCTTTCGCTGGGTTATAGTACATAGCGTTATTATAAGTCAAAATCCAATCAGGATGTTTTCTTGCCATGTTATCCGCGGACAATGCAGACAAATCCACACCGGAAGTGGTGATACGATAAGGATTCATCCATGCGTGAAATTCCATTCCACGTTTATGGGTTTCCTCGATCATAAACGCCATAGGGTCATAACCAGGGTCTTTCCCTTGAGTGCCCGTCAAAACAGCGCTCCATGGATTCAGCTCTGATTTATAAAAAGCGTCACCCTTTGGACGAACCTGCACCACAACGGTATTCAGTCCCAATGCCTGCGCCTGATCCAGTTTCTGGATAAACTCCGCTTTCTGCGCTTCTGGGTTATTCTGTGTGGAAGGATAATCCGCACTGTAAACAGTGGAAATCCAAACCGCCCGCATATCTTCATCGGCTTTGGGTGTTGCACCATAAGCGGCAAAACTTCCCAAACTTCCCATGATCAATACAGCACCTAAAAAGGCAGCTGTCAACCGCTTCATCCATTTTTTCATTATCAAGACTCCTTCTATTCTAAATACATATTATTTCGCCTGTTCACAAAATATTCTGAACATTTTCCCGAAAATACGATATATTATCACAACATCTTGTGTCAGTCTATTGTAACACACTTTTGCTCCACAGAAAATTACGTTTTTATTACAATCCCGACAAAAAAGCATTGCATAATCCTTTGTTTTATATTAGCATATAGAGAAAATCAATCAAACGGGGTGATATTTATGATGCGTTACGGGCTCATCGGTGAGAAATTAGGACACAGCTTTTCCAAGATCATACACGAGAAACTGGCAGATTATACCTATGATCTGATCCCTCTTTCTTTGGAGGAGTTGGATACCTTTCTGCGCAAAAAAGAATTCAGTGCCATCAATGTAACCATTCCCTATAAGGAAACCGTCATTCCCTACTTAGACGAAATAGACCCGAAAGCCGCGAAAATGGGCGCAGTCAACACGGTTGTACAGCACAACGGGAAACTTTACGGATATAATACCGATTATTTTGGCTTTCGTTATATGCTGGAACACAACGACATCCAGATTGCAGGCAAAAAAGTGCTTGTCTTAGGCAGAGGCGGGGCTTCCAAGGCTGTGCTGGCTGTGCTGGAGGATATGGGCGCAGCAGAAGTTCTCACGGTATATTATAAGCATGCTGCCGACGCCATTACATACGAAACATGCTATACTCTCCATACAGACGCACAGGTCATCATCAATACAACACCCGTTGGTATGTATCCCAAAGCAGGGCAAACACCCATCGACTTATCGCACTTCTCCAAATTGGAAGCTGTTGCTGATATTGTATACAATCCCCTGCGAACACGACTTGTTTTAGAGGCAAAAGAAAAAGGCTGCAAAGCCATTGGCGGACTGGAAATGCTGGTGGGGCAGGCAAAATATGCTGTCGAGATATTCCTTGATAAGCCCTTGCCAGAAGATTCTATTGCAGCTATTTATAAAGAATTATCAGCAGAACGGACCAATCTTGTGCTGATCGGCATGTCTGGCTGCGGAAAAACCACTTTAGGAAAACAGGCTGCGGAAAAATTAGGAAAAACATTCGTAGATACTGACGCTGAAATCGTTAAACGCATAAAAATGCCTATTGCAGATTATTTCGCAGCATACGGAGAGGATGCTTTCCGCAACATAGAATCTGAAGTTGTACGGCAAGTTTCCGCACAAAATAATCTGGTCATTTCCACTGGTGGCGGTGTCATCAAAAATTCTGAAAATATCCAATGGTTAAAAGGCAACGGAACCATTTTCTGGATACAGCGTGATCCCGAATTGCTGCAAAGCGGCAATGGTCGCCCTTTGGCACCAGATCAGGAAGCTGTTCATAAACTCTACAAGGAGCGTCTGCCCCTTTATACAGCCGCAGCAGAAATTGTGGTTCAAAACAACGAAAACATAGAAAAAGCTTCGCAAAGAATTTGCACGGCATTTTCTCAATTATCCTAATACGGCAGGTGGTCTATCATGCATAAATTAGAGCAATGCTATCCTTGGCTTTTGCCATTGGCTGGCTTACTGTGTATTCTTTTTCCTGAAAAAATCGTTTTCTTTCTTCCGACCTTGCTGGGTATTTTGATGATGCTGACAGGCATTGCAGGTGGTTTCTTCTTTTTGAAGGCACCAGAAACCACACATCATCAGGAAAAAGCATCCAACACCATTTTATTTGTTATGGGATTGGCTTTTCTCCTTTCTCAGGAAAAATCCCTGTATCTTATGGGCATCACCTGGGGATTGATGGGCTTGGAAAAAGTCAGCCATCATTTGACACATTTTCTGGAAGCACGCAGTCAAAAACGTCCTTCTTTTAAAATACTGATCTTTACATTGTTGGAGCTTTGCTTAGCACTTGCATTGCTGTTTGAGCCCTTTGAAAAGATTACATTTCACATTCTCCTTCTTGGTATCGAAATCATTTCCGTTTCTCTTCAAGGTGAAAGTCCCGCAAAGCATCTGATGCAAATGCGATTTTACAAAAAGCACTAAAAAAATCCCCTGTTTCAATCAAACAGGGGATTTTTTCAGTCAAAGACAAACAATTCTTCAATGGGTGTTTCCACAACGCGGGAAATATCAATGGCAAGTTTCAAAGAAGGATTGTATTTTCCCGCTTCCAGCCGCATGATGGTTTCTCGCCGCACGCCTACTTTTTCCGCCAACTGTTCTTGGGTCAAATTTTTCAGCAAGCGATACTTTTTCAAATTACAGATAAATTCCGCCATATTACCGTTCCTCCAGCCAGTATAATTTCACAGAATACACCAGAACCAATACCACATAGGCAATGACTGCCAAAATAAATGTGATTTCCAAATTATCCGCAAACAATCCGATGATCCAAATAGCAGCAAGAAGGAAAAGAGCAATCCGCCCCATAAAAGCAAGTGCCGTTTTTTGATCTTCCAGATAACGCTCATCTGCCCGATCCCCTTGAATCCGCCCTACAAAAAAATACCCAAAGAAAGCAAAGAAACCTAAATACGTAAGATTTGTGATTTCCCCTGTCATAAAATAACGGCAGGCGAAAAATCCCAAAAAACCAAGAAAACCCATATAAAATTTTTTTCTGATCATACAAAACACCTCTTTCATTAGTGATATATTTGTCTCTTCATGATATAAATATATCACTCTTAAGTTCTCTTGTCAACAAAAATAGTACAAATATATCACTTTTTGAGATTTATTTATCACATATTAACACCGAAAAAAGCCCATGACATCGTCATGGACTTTTTCTTGGGTTCGTTCAATTAAGGCTGTACCACAGCACGTCTTTTGAATATCTTTGCAGATTTTTTTTCGGCAACTTCGAAAACGGCAGAAATCTTATCGACAAAAGTCAGCACATAAGATTCAACATAGCGGGGAGGCACCGGTGTACAGGGCCACATATGTTTCAAAATCGCGTCGGTTTCCACTTTATTTAATTCTGTAATTTTTTTCGCGTTGTCATAGGCAACCCGAGGGTGCCAAGCGGCATGATTGGAGCGAATGGCTTTTTTCGTTCTCCAATCATAGAAAAACAAATCATGCAGCAAGCCCGCTCTTGCAGCAGAACGATAATCCCAACCCATACGGTAGCAAATCAAAAAGCTGTAATAGGATACATTTATGCTGTGCTGTAAACGGCTGGTATCGCAGTGCTGTACGTGGTTATCCATTTTCTGTACCATATCATGCGTCAAAAGGTCTTCAACGCATGCTTTGTACTCTGCCAGCAAAGAATCCTCATCCGGTCTGCTAAAGTCTTTTCTTGAACCAATCGCTTTGTGCATTTACGTCTTTCCTTCCTTGTAAATTCATGTAAACTTAATTTACATAATTATTATATCATGAAAGGTTTTCTGACGCTACAAAAATTAGAAAATTTTTTAAAATATTAAAACAAAATTTATTTGCTTTCTTTATGCACTATTTCTCCTTCGGTCTGGCTACCAATGCCGCCAAAAAAGCAAACAGAATCACTGCGGTAAGCCCTCCTGCCGCAGCCTTGATTCCTCCAGTAAAAACACCAAAAATCCCCATGGCATCCACTTCGTTTTTCACCTCTGCCGCAAGACGGTTGCCAAATCCTGTCAATGGCACTGTTGCGCCTGCTCCGGCAAAATCAACAAGTTTTTGATAAATGCCAAGACCACCCAGTACACAGCCGATACATACGAAAAGAACCAGTATTCTGGCAGGAGTCAGTTTTGTCCGATCAATGAGAATCTGTCCCAAAACACAGATCAATCCTCCCACAAGAAAGGCTTTTACATACATCATTTGCCTCTCCCCTTTCCGCTTTCTATGACAACACCATGGGCCACTGCCGGAATGGTCAGCCCAAGCACAGCAGAGTCAGCACTGAGCAAAGCACCTGTAGGGATAAAAAGCATCCGTTTGATTTCCCCGCTGCAAAGTTTCGGATAAAAATAGCCGCAGAATGTCACCGCAGAACAGGCACATCCGCTGCCGCCGGAATGGGTATCTTGTGTTTCTCTGTCAAAAATGAGAATTCCACAGTCCGTATAATTTTCTGACATATCATATCCTTCTTTTGCCATCAATTCCACGACCAACTGATGCCCTACATAGCCCAAATCACCTGTAGCAATGATATCATAATCCTGTGGGGTACGTCCTGTTTCCCGAAAATGAGCAAGCAGCAAATCTACTGCCGCAGGTGCCATAGCCGCCCCCATATTTTGAGCATCGGTGATTCCCATATCAACGATCTTTCCCGTGGTGACCATAGTAATCCGCGGTCCTTCTCCTTCTTTTGCCAAAACCACCGCACCATCACCGGTGACTGTTCTGGTGGCTGATTGTGGGCGTTGTATTCCCAATGGCAAAGGAAAACGAAACTGTTTTTCCGCCGCACAGAAATGGCTGGAAGCGCCGCCTAGAACATATTCCGCAAAACCACCGTCAATGAGCATTGCGCCCACACTCATGGCTTCTCCCATGGTAGAACATGCGCCAAAAAGTCCCAGGAAAGGAATGGGCATGTTTTTGATGCCAAAAGTTGTCCCCATACATTGATTCAGTAAATCTCCACAAAGAACATACTGTATATCCTCATGGGAAAGTCCTGCTTTATTCAATACCAATGCCATATTTTCCGCCACAAAACAGCTTTCCGCTTTTTCCCAGGAATCTTCTCCCATCATGGAATCTTCGGCTATTTCATCGAAATATTTTCCCAATGGTCCCTCCCCTTCTTTTTTCCCAACAGTAGATGCTGCTGCCCGTATCACAACAGGCTTTGAAAAAGCTACCGTTTGTCTGCCGATACGCTTTGTCATAAAATCACCTTCCCAGAAAATAATAGCAAATGCCAACAACAACGGATGTTAATGTACCATAGACGATGACTGGTCCCGCAATGACAAACATTTTCGCCCCCATACCCATGATAAGTCCCGCGTTGCGATATTCAATGGCAGGAGAAACCACAGAATTGGCAAAACCTGTAATGGGGACTTCTGTTCCGGCACCGCAGTATTTTCCTAATTTACTGTAAATCCCCATAGCCGTTAAAACAGCAGAAATAAATATCAGCGTAATAGAAACCAACAATAAGGCATTCTCATATTCGATACCAAGTGCCAAATACCTATTCTGCAAAAACTGTCCAAAAGTACATATCAAACCACCAGAAAGGAATGCCATCAGACAATTTTTTGCCATAGGACTTTTGGGTGATGCCTTTTCCACCATAGCGGCATATTTTTTCTGCGCCTGTTCATCTGTACGCATATACTCACCTCATTTGTTTTCTCATTAGTATTGCTTCTTTCCCGAAAAACATACGGGTTCTTTTTTACAAAAAATTCATAGAAATTTTACAACAATACATGAAAAAAGAAATGATTTCGATTATAATGAAATAAAAACAAAAAAGGAGTGAATGAATTGGATCAACTGAGAAGTAAAAAAGGATTCATTTGTGATATGGACGGTGTCATTTACCATGGCAACCAGATTTTACCCGGTGTAAAGGAATTTATTGACTGGCTTTACAGAGAAGATAAAAAATTCCTGTTCCTGACAAACAACAGCGGCAAAACACCTCAGGAACTGCAGGAAAAGCTGTCTCGCATGGGGCTGCATGTAGACAAAAGCCATTTCTATACAAGCGCATTGGCAACGGCAAATTTCATTGCCACGCAGACACCCAACGCAAAGGTATTCGTCATTGGCGAACCAGGATTATACAATGCTTTATATGAAAAAGGCATCATTCTGGATGATACCTCACCAGACTATGTCGTTATCGGTGAATCTTACAGTTATAATTACGAAAATATTTGCCGTGCCGTACGTCATATTCAGAATGGCGCGCGTCTCATCGGTACCAATTCCGACTTGACTGGACCTACAGAACAGGGCATCATTCCCGCTTGCCGTGCCTTTGTGAAACCCATCGAAATGGTAACAGGAAAAGAAGCTTATTACATCGGTAAACCCAATCCTCTTATGATGCGTACAGGTCTGAACATGCTGGGCGTACACTCCAAAGAAGCTGCCATCATCGGTGACCGCATGGATACAGACATCGTTTCCGGTATCGAAAGTGGTTTGGATACCGTTTTGGTGCTTTCCGGTGTTTCCGACATGGAAACGGTGAAAACATTCCCTTACCGCCCTCGTCTGATCCTGAACGGTGTCGGAGAAATCCCTACACCTCCAAAAGCGGATAAAGGAGAAAAAGCAAAATAAAACCATAATAAAAAACACCCTATCGAGAGCTCACACTCTCACAAAGGGTGTTTTTTTGATTTCATTTATGCGTGATGCACACGAATAATGGAGGAAATTTCTTTTACCATGGACATGGTTTTGATGACAGTGATGGAGTCCATGAACTGTTTTTCCATTACATCATATGTTACGATAACAACTTCCGCTGTATTGCCTTCCTTCGCTTTCTGCAGCAGCATGGAAATGCTGACATTATTGCTGCCGAACAGTCCAGCCAGCGCCGCAAGGGTACCTGCGCGGTCTTCCAGCTTCATACGAATGTAATAACTGCTTCTGGTTTCAGACATATTCTTCACAGGCAGACTCTGATAGCAAGAGCAGCCAATACGTCCTGTGCAGCGATATTGCATATTCCGGGCAATATCCATAATATCCCCTACCACCGCGGAACCTGTGGGCAGTGCACCTGCCCCTCTGCCGTAGAACATCGTATCATCCACTGCGTCCCCATGAACGAAAACGGCGTTGAAAGAATCTTTCACCGCTGCCAAAGGATGCTGCAAAGGGATCATGGTAGGATGTACCTTCACTTCGATGCCTTCCGGTGTCAGTTTTGCCAGACCCAACAGTTTGATCTCATAACCGAGTTCATGGGCATAGCGAATATCTTTTGCTGTGATTTTGGAAATACCCTCTGTATAGACATCATCAAATGTAACAGAACTATGGAAAGCGATGGAAGCCATGATTGCCAGTTTGCGACCTGCGTCATAACCTTCAATATCCGCTGTGGGATCTGCTTCCGCATAACCCAAATCGGTTGCCAATTTCAGCGCATCATCAAATTCCATGCCGTCTTCTGCCATTTTTGTCAGGATGAAGTTTGTGGTGCCATTGATGATCCCCATAACTTCTGTAATATCATTGCCCAGCAGACACTGCTTCATAGGGCGGATAATGGGAATACCGCCAGCAACAGCTGCTTCAAACAACAAGTCACATTGATGTTCTCTTGCGATTTCCAGCAGTTCGTGCCCATGGGTCGCCATCAAGTCTTTATTGGCAGTTACAACATGTTTGCCTTTGGACAGAGCTTCTCTGATATAAGTTCTGGCAGGTTCAATACCACCCATCACTTCTACCACAATGGAAATGGAATCATCATTGATGACATCACTCCACTGATCCGTCAGCTGCTCTGCCGGAACTTTATCCGCGTATTTTGCTTTATTTCTTACCAGAACTTTTGCAATTTCCAGTGTACATCCAATTTTTGCAGGCATATTGGGTTTCTGTTTTGCCAAAATTTCATATACGCCGCCGCCAACGGTACCCATACCCAACAGGGCAATTTTCTTGATGCTTTCGTCCATGGTTTCCCCTCCTGTAAATAACAATAGAATTGACAAAATCTGTCGTGATATTAAGATTTTAACACGATTCTAACCGATGTCAACCATTTTTGTCTTTTTTGAGCAAACATTTATCCACTAGTCAAATACACATCGTTTTTTTGAAGAATTTTCGTCAATATTGCCTTTTTTTGCAACCCATTCTTTTTGTTTCTGTATGCAGCACCAAAATCCATTTCATCCCCCGCACATCTGTTCATGATAAATGTGACAACCTCACAGAACAAAATCCGTGTTTGTGCTAAACTACAACAAAGGAAGGTGATCAATATGTCATACAAAACATTGGTACAACGCAATATTGGAATGATCTTTTTTGTTACAGCAGGTTTGATTGCTGGCTTTCTTTACTATAAATATGTAGGGTGTGTTTCCGGCACATGCCCCATCACCGCCAATCCTGTCATGTCTGTTCTTTATGGCGGCATTTTCGGGGGGCTGATCCACAGCATCATCACTGAAATTTTCATTCCCATATCCAAAGAAAAAAATACGGACAATAAAAAAAGTGATTCTTAAGAATCACTTTTTTACTTATTTTTCCAGTTCTCCACAGTACTGACCGATACCGCCCATGTTTTTGATATTTTGGAAGCCTTTCTGTTTCAAAAATCCAGCTGCCATTTTGCTTCTGCCGCCGCTGAGGCAGTACAGATACAGCGGCGTATCTTTTTCATAATTGACTGTATTGATCTGAGAGGTTGGGATGTTAATGCTGCCAGGTACATGCCCCTGTGTATATTCACCAGGCTCCCGCACATCAATGACAACTGCTCCCTTCTTTTCTTTTGCTTCCTGAAGCAATGCCATAAAATCTGGTTTTCTTCCAAACAATCCAAACATGTATCTATCACCCTTCTTTCGTATCCTTGCTTTTTATTTTGCAATCAGACCAAAATAAAGCAGTACAACAATCCCCAGAATAATACGATACCAACCAAAGACTTTAAAGTCATGTTTCTTAATGTAGCCCATCAGAAATTTGATTACAAGGATGGATACCACAAAAGCCACAATCATACCTGTCAATAAAATGGCAACTTCCATCCCAGTAAAATGGAAACCAAACTGTACAATCTTCAGCAAACTTGCGCCAAACATAACGGGAATTGCCAAAAAGAATGTAAATTCCGCCGCTACGGTTCTGGATACACCCAAAAGCAGTGCGCCAACAATGGTTGCGCCAGAACGAGATGTACCGGGAAAAATAGCCGCAATAAGCTGGAATACCCCAATCATCAGGGCAAGCTGGAATGTGATTTCCTGTAAGCTGTTGACACGCGCCCGCTTTCCTTTATGGCGTGTTTCAATAATCAAAAAGGCGATACCAAAAACAATCAGCGCGATGGCAACGGTGGTATAGTTATAAAACAATGCCTCAAACTTCTCACTGAAAAGCAATCCGATTACCGCCGCCGGCACACAGGCAACCAGAATCTTCAGCCACAGCATCACAATATCCATGCGCAGATAAGAAATCAGACCTGTCCGAATTCTTCTGGGATCATAAGGTGGTTTCTGGAAAGGGAAAATAGCATTCCAGAAAATCACCACTACTGCCAAAATGGCACCAAGTTGAATAACAACTTCAAACATTCTGTAGAATTCATCAGTGACATTCAAAGGCATAAATTCATTAAACAAAATCATATGCCCTGTACTGCTGATGGGCAGCCATTCCGTGATGCCTTCGATGACACCGAAAAGCGCCGCTTTGAATAATTCAATCAAGTTCATACGCTACCTCACTTTTTCATTATTTTTTGCGTTTTCTATTATACTTGGTTTTACCAGAAATATCCACTAAACAAAAGATTTTCTTTCTTAAGATTTCTTTATATCCCATAAAAAGTCGGCTTGTTCCAGTAAAACTGATACAGCAGCGTGATATTCTGTCAGGGAATTGGCTTTCTTGATCTTTTTAATGCGTTTTTCTTCTCCAATAAAAAGACTTTCCCAGTATGCCCACAATTCCTTCATTTTGAACAGCACATTTCGGTCACCGGACATGATTTCTTCATACCCATGACAGATACGATTGTGGAAAGAGAGGAATTCCTCTTTTGTGCATGGTTTTCCACCATTTATCTGACGAACCAATGCTGGATTCGCCATAAGTCCTCGTCCCAGCATAACAGATGTTACCTGCGGAAATCTCTGGCAAATTCTCTCATAATCTTCAACAGAAAAAATGTCCCCATTGTAGCAAAGAGGAAAAGGACTTTCCTTGGCAGCTACCTCAAAAGCATCCAGACGTGGATCATATTTATAGTAGTCTTCTCGAATACGGGCATGAAGAATCCATTCCTTTACAGGATAGGGACGAAACAATTCCAGCAATTCCACAATTTCCATTTGGTCTCGCATACCCAATCTCGTTTTAAGAGAAACAGGAATGGGTGTCTGTTCATAAACCTCATCCAGAAAGGCACCCAGTTTTTCTCTTTCTGCCAAAAAACCAGCACCCTTTCCTTTTGTCACCACTGTTGCCGATGGACAGCCCAGATTCAGATTCACTTCCTCATAACCCATATCCGCCAAAACCTTTGCCGCCTGCAAAAACTGCGTGGCATTGTTTGTTAAAATCTGTGGAATCAGCGGGATATTTCGATTATTTTCCGGCAAAACATCCCGTTTTTCCTTTGGACTCATGGGACGATTCTGGTTCGGAGATATAAATGGTGTATAATAACGGTCTACAGAAGGAAAACAGGCATGATGAGCATCCCGAAAAACATAGCCCGTAATTCCTTCCATAGGTGCGTAATAAAATTTCATCAGATAGATTACTCCTTTCGTTTTGCCAACTGCAATAAGGATTTTCTATAGGAACCATGTTTCTGCTTTCCATAAATGGATGGGAAGTGACAAAATACATGGGCAGCCAGACAAGCAACTGCAAAAAATGGCAGATATTCATAACCAAAAACTTCCGCACCAATGAAAATTGGCGCCAAAAGTGTGTTGGTCGCACTTCCGAAAACGGCAGCATACCCCAATGCGGCAGCCAGCATTACGGGCAGTCCCATAAAACCAGCCAAAATCACCCCCAAAGACGCGCCAATGGAAAACAGCGGTGTCACTTCTCCGCCTTGGAAGCCCAAAGAAAGGGTGAATACCGTCAGCAGGATTTTCAATATCCAGTCATAAGCGTAAATCACTTCTCCATCAAAAGACGCGGAAATCAGGTTGGTTCCCAGTCCTGTATATCTTCCCTGGTGGAAAAACAACAGCAGAATACTCAATATGATACCACCTAAAAACACGCGCAGCAATGGATTTGGCAGGATTTCCGCCAATTTCTTTTTGCTCTTTCCCAGAAGAAAAGCAAAAAAACTTCCTACACAGCCAAAAATCAAACCAATTGCGATGAGTTTCCCTACAAAAGCAGGTGTCACTGTCATTTGCAGTTCCAAAGGAACCTGAAATTTTTCCAGCCCTAAAAATGCGGAAACAGAAGCCGCTGTAAAAGCCGCCGTACACATAGGCAAAACAGCTCGAAGTGCCAGTTGTCCTACCACAGGAACTTCCATGGCAAAGAATATGGCTGCCAGAGGCGTGCGGAACAGACCCGCAAATCCTGCCGCCATACCTGTCAAAAGAAAAATGTGTGTGCCATCTTCTATGGAAAAACGTTTTCCCACCTGATGGGAAACGGTAGCACCTAACTGTACTGCTACTCCCTCTCTGCCGGCACTGCCGCCAAACAAATGGGTCAACCATGTACTGATCATGACGAAGGGGATCAGACGTCTGGGAACTTCCTCATCTTCTCTATGGCTGACAGAGAGAATCAAGCCCATGCCTTCCCCACTTCTGCCGCCATACTTTTTATAAACCCAAACGATGCCGACGCCTACCAAAGGTAGAACAGGTACCAGATAAAATATATGTGCTGTCCGAATATCACTTACCCAAAGGAGGACTTTACCAAAAATTGTATCCAGACACCCTACCAGTGCCCCAATCAAAATCCCCAATCCTGCCAACATCAACTGCGTTTTCCACGAACCATAAGCATGTTTTTCCATTTCTAACCCCTTTCTTCCCAATAAAAAAGCCAATGACCCTGTAATATTTTACAGAAGTCATCAGCTGTTTCAGCGTTTCCGGCATTGCCGCGGGAGAACCTCATTCCCTTACAATCTTGTGTATTTTACCATAGAACCAAAATTTGTGTCAATGGTGTTTTATTCAGCATCTTCGTTTTCCGCCCCCCAAAGTCCCTTCTCTTCAGAAAGGTCACGGAAGCTCAGCAGATATTTTTCTACCATATATACAGGGTTATAAGAGCGTTTCGCCTTTCTCATACCTGCATGGCCCATATCTTCTTCTCTGTTCACATAAGTCACATCCTGGCATTCATGGAGCACATACTGCTGGTTGATCATAGGATACAGTCCGTCAATATCTGTATCCGCCTTTTCGATATGCACCAGCTGCACATCGTCACGCAGACGTTCCCCCACTGTAAACGCGCCCATTTTTCCATCTACAAAAATAGCGCCGCCAGTCAATCCCAGACGTTCCATATTGTGCAGGGCAAGGGAAACGGACTTTCTTTCGTCCTCCAGTTCCTTGGTTTCTTCTCTTTCAGAAATCCACTTATTATACAACGCCATGCAGTCGTCAATGAGTGTCCCATCCAATTTACGGTATTCATAATCTGGATGGTTTGCCAAAAATTTATTGATATGATTTCTTTTTCCATGGAGCTTTTTGCCTTTCAATGTTGCCAGACTTTCTCTTTCATAAACATAATCCCAAGCGATATCTGTAGGCATGACAAACATTTCTGGGCAGGCTTTCAGCATCATATCACGGAAAGGTGTCCAGACAGAACGGAATGTGGGTTCCACACCAGCCTGTTTCATATAGTCCGCTGCATCCATGATGGCTTTTCGATAATCCACATCAGCACCTTTTTTGGGGATGGGTGCCCAGAAAAAAACAGGAACTCCCTCAAAATCCAATTTGATATACAGCACATTATTCTTTTCAGCAAACTGCATTTTTCCTTCCGTTCCCCAGATAAACAGGTTGGCAAAGGACAGATCGGAGCAGTCCATCTGCCAAGGTTTTGTATAGCTTTCGATCAATTCTTTTGTTTCCAGTGTAAAAGAACGAAAACAAAATTCGTTTTTACAGTCAGCTTCCGCTTCTCTTTCCAAACATTGTGTATACGGCATATTTTTCAGCCTCCATTTTTAATATTCATCAATAATATAACAGTTGCATTTCGGTAATTTCTCATTTATTTCCTGAAATCCCGCTTCATCATATATATGCACATAAGGTCGCTGGCTTTCCAGTGTGGTATATCCCACCAACACTTGCAGCAGCCTTCCCGCAGGAATGGAAAAAGCAGGTGATTTTTCTGTTTTCTCGCCATTCAGCAAAAAACAGCCATTGTTTTCCTGAACCACATGATCTTCCACAGTAAAAGCCGCTTCTCCATGAAGTTCCAACGCCTTCAACAGCACTTGCAAATTCGTCAGTCCCATGACACCTTTCTGCTTTACCTCTTTATTGGCAAAGTCAAAAGTAATTGTGGATTCAGGAGCAAGTTTCACAGATAAAGACAAACCTTCACATTCCGCGAAAATGCCTGTCAGCACCTTCTGCAAAGCATCGTCTGCTCCCACAGCTTCCACACAGATCAATTCTGTTTCTGTCTGATAATAAAACACATAGGCTTCTACATGTTCTTTTCCATAAACCATGCATTTTCCGCCGTCAGCGTTATAGTCCGCACATTTACGCAGGAAATCTGCTTCTGTACGGTAAATAATGCCGCTGTATTTCTTTGCAAAATCTTTGTAACAACCAAATGCCTTCGCATATTCTTCCGGCTGCAAAGGATAAACACCTTCCACAGCTTTCATTTCCGGTATTCTTTCCCCCGTCAGATAACAAGCATCTGCCACAGGATAATGCCCAAAGGAAAAATAACTGGGCAAAACCGCCGGCGTATGAACAGCCACACCATAGCCTTTTTTCTGCAAAAGCTGCATATCGTAGGGGAAAATTCTTCCCATATATCCCTTCTTTCGATGATCTGGATGGGTGCAGACACCGCAAAGCATAGTGCCTTTTACCGCTTTTCCACGGATTCCAATGGTATAGGGAAACGCCTGCATACAAGCCGCAAAAATATCATCGGTTTTCAGGCAAACAGAGAGAGAAGGCTCAAATCTATGATGAAAAAACCAATGACAAAACGCATCGCTGTCACCAAAACAAAGCTGCCACAAATCAGAAAAATCCTGTCGATCTTCCCACACAGCAGTTCTTACTTCAAGCATTTCAACCATGTTTTCACCAGCCTTCTTTCCTACTTTTTAAGTATATTTTACAAGAATGTAAAAGAAAAGTCAAATAATAATTATTCTCATTTAGTAGATGATATGGTTTATTTGTTTTTGAATATCACTTTTACATATTTCTTCGTAAGACCTTCCCAAAAACAAGGGGTTTTGAATAGATAAATTTTTGTTAAACGACAAAACCCTGTTTTATTGCCCGAAAAGAGATGATTTCCACAAAAAAATTCAGAACTTTTCACAAATGCATCTGTTCATATTCCATATCTTCTAACATTTCCAGCCCTTCTGCCCAGATTTTTTTGAAAGCGGAAGGTAATGCATACTTTTCTTTCGCCTCCTCTATGGTCACCCATTGAAATGGTGTATCTGCCATAGCTTTTACATTGATAAAATACGCATCCATATGCCATTCTATATGTGTAAAAATATGCTTCTGTCCCCGCATATTTTTGATTTCCGCCTGTTGTATGCCCCAATCAGCAAAAGCCATTGGCAAAGCATATTCTTTTGGTACATGAGGCAGTTCCCATAAATTTGCCAGCAACCCTTTGCTGTTCCGCTTTCTCAAAGCGATCCTTTTGCCGTCTGTCAGAAAGCAAACGGAAAGATATTCTTTCGTTCTCGGCTTTTTCTCGCTTTTTACAGGATACTGCATGGGATTTCCTTTTTGATATGCCAGACACAATGTACGCAGGGGACAGTTTTCACACTTGGGTTCCCCATTGGGCACACATACGGTCGCTCCCAATTCCATCAATGCCTGATTCACATCACCGGCAATCTCTCCTGTCAGCGCCTCATTAATTTCTTCTTCCCACGCTTTTTTGGTCTGCTGAAGCATAATATCCCTTTCATCCGCAAAGACTCTGGACATGACACGAAGCACATTGCCATCTACTGCCGCAAAAGGCAAAGAAAAGGCGATGGATGCCACTGCACCAGCTGTATAAGGTCCAATGCCTTTCAGACGTAAAAGGGCTTTATGGTCTGCCGGCATTTTTCCATTGTATTCTTCCATAACCTGTTTTGCCGCTGCCTGCATGTTCCGCACACGGCTATAATATCCTAGACCTTCCCATAACTTGAGAATCTGCTCCTCATCAGCCTCTGCCAGATGGCGAATGGTAGGCAGTTCCTCCAAAAATCTTGCATAATAAGGCTTTACTGCCTCCACTCTCGTCTGCTGGAGCATGATTTCTGAAACCCAAATGGCATAAGGGTCTTTGGTTCTGCGCCATGGCAAATCTCTTTTATATATATGGTACCACTCTGTTAAGAGGGCAAAGACTGTCTGTAAATTCTGTTCCTGCATAAAACAATCCTTTCTGGAGATATATTTTCAGATAAAACAGCGGACAAACCCTAGTTGGCTCCCCTTAAGAAAACATTGATTTTCTTATTTCTTGATTTCTTAAGGGGAACTGCGGCTGCTATCTTCATAAGAAAATAATTCCAAGTAAAATAGAATCACTGGAATCCCGTAAGTCGTAAGAATTCCAGTGACATTTATTTCCTTATGAAGATGCCCTGTAAGGTCTGTCCGCAAAACACGGCAATTATCGTAATTTAAAACATTTCAAATAGAGAGGAATGATCATACCACCAACGGAATTCCCCAAAGTCATGACGATGATGGAAAGTAAGCAATGACCACTCCATACACCTGCCAGAGAAAAATAATACATATTGGCAATAACGTGTTCAAATCCACTCAGGATAAACACCATAACTGGAATAAATACCCCTACGGTACGAACGGTGGAGCCTGTCTGATTTTTGAAAATATCCACAGCAATAAACATCAGCATACCGCAGAAAACAGCCAAAAGGAAAATACTCAGGAAATCATCGCCCAGCTTCGTTGCCGCAATGGTCTGTACTTTCTCCGCCATCCCTTCGTATATGCGGCTGTTTCGCACCATCCAAGCGACGATATATGTACCGATCAGATTACCAACCCATGTGATTGCCAGTTCGATGAGATAAATGGGCTTCTGCATCGGCAGATAACCGATTTTCCCAGTAAATAACTGCAGCTGGAAAATAACAATGGTAAACAAACCGATGGCAAAGAGACAGCTGCCCACAACAGGATTCTGCTGTGATAAATACACTGTACCGCCCATGCCAATCAACCCACCTGCAATGACTGCAGAAATCAACTGCCTTACTCGTTCCATGTTGACATCTCCTCTTGCCCCTATTTCATACCAATCCCTACAAATATGTGGTAAGTATACTATATCTTGTGTTATTTTGTCAACACAAGCACAACAAACGATACAAAAAGAATGGGATTTCTTTCGAAATCATAACCTTTGAGTCAAAGGGCTGTTTTAAATAATGCAGAGCAATGTACATCCCGATTTTCTGTCACTGTCTTTTCATCCATAACTCTATGAATTGGAAAACCTCCGCAACGATATCATTTTGATAACATTACGGAGGCTTTCGTAAACAATCTTAACTATTTCAGAAATCACTTAGTTGAACGCAGGACCGCCGCCTTCTGTCAAACAGCCTTCTGTTGTCTGTTCGGGAATCTGTTCCACAGGAGTCTGCTGAGGTTCAGATGCAGCTGGTGCACTCTGCTGTACGGGCTGCGCAGGTGCTTCCTGCTGTACTTCTTCTACAAGAGCAGGTTCACTTACGGCTTCTTCCTGAGATTCCGCGTCTTTCTGTGCCTTTGCGGCAACTTCCTGTTCCTTGGTAGAAACAGCGTCACCGGATGCCTTGCTGGTGTATTTTACAAACACAATATCATCTTCCAGACACAGTTCCACATTCTGGTCAATATCATCCAGCCCCAGAGAACTCAATTCATAAACCGTTCCATCAGCCAGTGTGATCTGTACCTGATATACCACATTCAGGGCCATATCTTTTTCTCCTACGCCTTCTGTTTCACCTGCTTCTTCAGGCATATAGAACCATTCTGCTGTTTCTCCATTTTTCAGAACAGCATCGCTTGCCAGCATATTGGCAGGATATTCTTCTTTGTCAGATGTTTTCACGGAAATACCAGTCACATCCTGACCAGTGCTGTTTTTCAGCAGAATGTCATAAGCCCCTTCCGCTTCTGTACCGATTACCTGATACTGAGGTTCTGTACTTGCTGTTTCCGCTTCTTCCTGTCCGCATCCAGCCACTGCCATACACATTGCTGCCGCAAGAACAAATCCCCATACTTTTTTTGCTTTCATTTTACTACCTCCTAAAGATTCCATGTGATTTCTTTACTGCAAAGGATAAAGGGCTGGCTGCCATTTACCGCAATTACATTCAACTGTATATTTCCTTCTGGCACACTGCCGCCTTTCAGATAAAGATGAAAACCATTGGCTTCTCCATCTTTCGTTTTGGCGTAAAAGGTTTCGTATGTTTTTGTTTCCATGGTGTTTTCATCTCTCACAGAAACATAAATCTGTGTATCCGACTGGATATATTTTTCATCCACAGTGCCTTTGATTTCCAGAAATGAGCCTGCTCTTTCCGCAGTCATTTCCGTGTTTGTCTGTGCCTGTGGTGCTATCATATTTTCCACCTGAGGACATTCCATGATGGGCATGTCTGTGATAAAATCATCCAGATTTCGTTCTACTTTTTCAATGACCACCACATCCGGCTGATACTGCTGTACCTGCAACAGATTATATGGCACCAGTCTGGAAAAATAACCTTTTTCAAATTCTCCTGCCACAAAAGGCAGAAGGCTTTCCCCAAAAGAATCCCGATACATCAAGATACTTCCTGTAGCATTGGGGTTTTCCGTTTCGATCCAGGAGTCCATATTGTCTTTTACTTCATTGATATAGACAAAATTGGATGCAGTATCATAGATATAATCATCCTCTTTCCGGACTGCCTTTGGAAAGAGCATCTCATCCAAATCACCGCTATGGATTTTTTCCACATCAAAGGAGGCGTTCAGATAGGTTTCATAATCCTTTCCTACTTTCTCCATGAGATTTCTGTATGCTAACAGCGCCCCCTGATTGTTCCAATGGGAATCCCGCTGGAAATAAAGAACTTCCTCTTTTTCCAGAAAGGCTTCATACAAATCAATGTAAGAGATGCCTTCCTGCTGAAAGCGTTCCGACAGCATTTCCAGATTGCTTTTTTCTCCTTTTTGATAATAATAAGGCATATTCTCATTATACAGACTATTTTTGTTGGGCGGCACCATGAGATAAAAGGCACTGCCCTGCTGCTGTACATAGTCCTGTATGAGTTTCAGATTGTGGAGGATGGCGTTCATTTCTCTTTCAGAAAACACATTGGTTCCCTGATAATCAGCCATAGTACCACTGAAATACAGCCAATCATTTTTTCCCAAAACCACCTGATCTGTTGCGCTGCTTTGGGTCACATGCTTCCGCAGCAAAGCGTTTGCCGTCACCCAATACTGCCGGAGTGCAAAGTGATCCTCAAAATAAGCTCCCATTTCACTCAGATACTCATGATTCCAACCATCATCTGTTTTCCATTCTGGAAAAGAAGCCAATTCTGTATTTTCGGTAGTTTCGTCGCTTCTCCAAAACAACATGCCTGCAAAGGGAAAAACCAAGAACGCCCATACGGCTATGATAAATATCAAATATTTCTTCTGTTTCATTTTGCAAAGCCCCTAAAATCTAAAATAAATAAATGGATTATATGTTCCGCTGGATAAACTCAGCATACATAATATCAGCAATACAAAACTTGCCATATAGCTGAAGTATACTGCTGGTTTACGCAAATTTTCCCGTGCCAGACATGCTTCAGCGGCTTTGGGAAGCAATGGTGCACTGCCAAATGCTGCTACCACCAAAGTCACAAGGAATATGGGTGTCAGCTGTTCCCACACCACTGCCATCTGTACAGAGGAAAATTCCCAACCGCTAAACATGGTGCCGATCATGAACATTCCCTGTCCAAAGGTATCCGCGCGGAACATGACAAAGCCTACGCACACAACCAACAGCGCGTAAATATGTGCCACAACCTTGGGCAGTTTTTTCACAGGGCACACCTGTTCAAAAAGCAGGAATACACCATGCCATAAGCCCCAAAGCACGAAAGTCCAGTTTGCCCCATGCCATAAACCTGTTGAGAAAAACACAATCATTTTATTCAGGCAAGTGCGTGCCTTTCCTTTCCGATTACCTCCCAAAGGGATATACAAATATTCCTTAAACCATGTGGACAAGGAAATATGCCACCTTCTCCAAAATTCCTGAATATTGGCTGAAACATAAGGATAACGGAAGTTTTCCAAGAAACGAAAACCAAACATATGCCCCAAACCAATTGCCATATCGCTGTAACCACTGAAATCGAAATAAATTTGCAGCATATAAGCAATGGCGGCAATCCATGCGGAGAGAATATTCAACTCTCCTGTCCCGGCGGCAAAGAGTGCGTCTGCCGTAGCTGCCATGGTATTGGAAATCAGGACTTTTTTGGAAAGCCCCATGATAAATCTCCGCAGACCTTCCGCAATCTCTTTCACATCCGTATTTCGATTGTCAATCTGTTCCTGTATGTCATGATACTTTACAATAGGTCCCGCAATGAGCTGTGGGAAAAAGGAGATATAAAGCATCACATTCCAAAGATTTTTCTGGGGCTCTACCTCTCTGCGGTAAACATCAATGACATAGGAAAGGGCCTGAAAGGTAAAGAAAGAAATCCCAATGGGCAAAGCCAGCCCCACCAAGGGAATCTCACTGCCGCAAAGCTGATTGACAGTCTGTACCATCATATCCAGATACTTAAACACTGCCAGAAGTCCAATATTGATGATCACCGCCATGGCGAGCATCACTTTGCGTTTCTTTTTATGTTCCGTTCCTAGTATCCTGCCAAAAATATAATTTATGATGATGCTGGCAATCATCAGCAGTACATAAATCGGCTCACCATAAGCATAAAACAGCAGGCTGACTGCAATGAGCAATATATTTCTGATACGCAGTGTTGGCAGCAGATAATAAAGCGCCAGTACCACCGGCAAAAAAATACATAAAAATGTCAGTGAACTAAATACCATATCCCTCTGCCCTACCTATCGCACATATTTGATGACAGGACTGTTTGCCGGCTGCATATAGAAATTATATCTGGGTGCTTCGTCCTGCATATCTGGATCACAAATATAGGTTGCGCCATCCTTGGTGATTTCCACCCAGCCATGAGGACCATAACCGCCTGCCGCCATAGCAACTTTACCTTCTACATATTTTGCGTCATATCCCAGACCTTTGGCAAGCTGGTAAAAAGCACCGGCATAACAGAAGCAATTGCCCTGATGCTCTTCAAAAGCCATTACGGCATACCATTGATCCGCAGTATAACCTGCTTTTGGTTCTACAGGGATAGGCAATTTTTTATAAGAAACATTGTCTACAACCCATTTATAACAAGCGTAAAGATCGTGTCCCACCTGATCATATACATCATTAACATGCTGACTGATGCGGATCTGGGCTTCACTGCCCTCAATGGTGCCAGACTGTGTGCCGGCAGGAATCCGCAGACCATTTGTCAATGTTACATATGCCTGTGCCTGATACAGCCCAAAATGCAGTTTATGATTTGTCACATTTCCCTGTACTGTATAAACTCCATTTCCTTGGGCAGTTGCAGGATACCAGTAAATATCCCCTTGATTGGCATCACGCCAAAGAGCAACCTCCACTTTTTTCACATCATCACTGGCAGTAATATTGGAAACAGTCACCGTAAAATCACCTGTTTCCCGATTCACGGCAGTAAATGCGATTTTTTCTGCCTTTGCATAAATGGGAATATCCGCAAACGCATCCGGCATATATGTTTCACAAAGATGGGTGATCATAGCGGCACAGACCGCTCTGCTTGCGCTGCCTTGAGGATTCAAAAGTTTGTCCTTTCCATCGCCGCTGATCATTTCCGTTGCAACTGCCCAGGAAATGGCTTCTTTTGCAGAAGGAGATACTTTTTCCGCATCCGCAAACTGTGTCAAATCAGCTCTTTTCTGTGTATCAAAACCTTTATGCTGGGCATAACGGAACAGCATGGTGATCATTTCTTCCCTTGTGATCTGATCTTCCAATTTGATGGAACTGCCTTGGAATCCATCCAACAATCCTGTCTGTTTCGCCCAGAAAACGGCCGGCGCATAAGAAGCGTTTTCAGGAATAGACAGCTTGTTTGCGAAAAGGTTGATTTCTGGCGATCCCTCCATACGATAAAGAACTACAGCAAACTGGACTTTGCTCAATTCTTTATTCGGCGCAAAACCTCCATCGACCATACCAGTCATAAGCCCTTTATTCATCACATAACTAACGGCAGGATAAAACCAGTTCTCCTTTTTTACATCTGTAAAAAGTTCCCCGCCTGTATAGGAAGCACGGCTGGTTTCTGTCTGTATTTCTTCCTTCTTTATGGATTCATCAGGTGTTTCTGCTGTCTGTATTTCTTCCCCAACAGAAATTTCTCTTTGAGAACCATCTGGCAGATAAAGAACAGCCCTATTTTCCGCCTGCTCCTCATTTCCATCAAACTTTATCTGACTTTCCGCAAAATCAACTTTATATACCGTATCATTTTCCGTCCACATCACCGCATCTAATACAATGGTTTTCGTAATATCATCGCAATCCTGTGTGAATGTCACCATTCTTTCCGCAATCTGACTTGCGTCCACAATTTCTGATTCTGCATTTCCCTCGCAGTGATAACGCAGCTGCGCGGCATCCGGCGTTACATCGCCGTCACGCAACTGCATCAGAATTTTCACTTTTCCTGTATCTTGACTATCTGTTTCTTCCAGATACAAATATTCAAACGCCCCCTGTACCACTTTGCTTGCATCGTTTTCAAGTTCCTGAGCCCAAACTTTTGTCCCAGATATCCCCGTAAACAATATAGCGGCTACGCCTAAGGCAGCAACCCCGTAAAACTGCTTCAAGTGTTCCATCCCCTTCGCATATTTCCTGTTTTTTTGACAATTTTATTATAACGCCAGTATATGGTCTATGCAAGATATTTCATATTTATTAGAACTATCTCTCCAAAAAAATGGCTCCTTTCATCAAAAACCCCTTTATTATCAATAAAATAATTCTATAGAAAAAATCTTGTTTTTTACAATTTAATTTCTATACATTTATATTCCATATATTTGGCTGTTAAAAATCGTCTAATATTTTTACACATAAAAAAACCAGAACTCCTTCTAACCGCACAGAGAAGTTCTGGTTTTCATTTATTTATCTTGATTTATTGCGAAACATACTGTTTCAAATGGAAGTTTTAGAAGCGCTTCCAGACAGCGGAAAATCAAAATATGTTTCTGGATAAGGTTCTTCTTTCAAATTATAGTGCCACCATTCATTTTCATAAAGCACGAATCCATGGCGTGTCATCAAGTCGCATAAAAGCTGGCGATTTTCCTTTTCTTCTTTCGTCACGTCTTTACAGGTATGATGGGATTTGACATCCATAAAGTCAAAACATGTTCCCATGGGAAGCATTTCATTTGTTTCCAAGGAATACAGTGTCAGGTCAATGGCACTTCCACGGCTATGGCTGGATTTCGCTGCCACATAGCCCTGCAAAAGCAATTCTTCCCGTTTGATATTGGGATAATGAATTTCTTTTCTTTTGCCATCTTCTGGTTCCGCTGCCCATCGAATAAAATTGTCAACAGCTCTTTGAGGACGGTAAGCATCCCAAACCAAAAGACCATATCCCATTTGATTTGCCTCTTTTTGTACTTCTTTCAACGCATATGCCAGTTCTTCTGTAGCGACAATACGATTGACATCATACCCATCCACGGGTTTCCCTGTAAAATTGTCCCATGTAGCATATTTCGCATCCCAACGGATGCCAGGTATCACTTCGTCCAAAAAAACAAATCCCTTTTCCATCATTATTTTCCTTCCTGCAAAGCCATTTCGATACAGTGGTCAATAAGTTCAGTGAAAGTCATGCCTGTTGCCAGCATCATACGAGGATAACGGCTGTAAGATGTGAAACCGGGCATGGTATTTACTTCATTCAGCACGATGGTACCATCTTCCTGCAGGAACATATCCACACGAGAGAGGTCTTTGCAGCCCAGCACTTTGTACATTGCTTTGGCTGTTTCCTGAATTTCTTTCCGTTTTTCCACAGGCAGATTTGCGGGAACAGTGAATACAGCGTTTTCAGAGCCTTCTTCTGGATGATCCTCCTGATGGATACGGAAAATGCCATGAGAAAGTGTGATCTGGTCTACTTCCCCTACTTTCAGGTCATCTCCGTTGCCCATAACGGCACAGCCAACTTCCATACCACTGATGGCTTCTTCGATAAGGACTTTTTTATCAAATTCTCTTGCCACATCAACAGCAGCCTGCAAATCTTCAGGTTTGCTTACCTTTGTTACACCAAAGGAAGAACCGGAACGAGCAGGTTTTACAAAAACAGGGTAGTTCAATGCAGATGCGTCCGCTTCTTCGCCATCATGGAGAATTTTAAAACCAGGCGCACGGAATCCATGATTGCTTACTGTCAGATATGTCATAGATTTATCCATACACAATACAGATGCGGGAATACCACAACCCACATAAGGGATACCTGTCGCTTCCAGCAGACCCTGAATGGTGCCGTCTTCCCCCATTTTACCATGGATCATAGGGAATACAACATCCAGAGGAACAAATTCATAAGTACCGTCTTTCAGTACCAGCATGCCCTTATCCTGTTTATGGGTAGACAAAATCACGCGCTGTGTGGTTATAGCATCCCAGTCTGCAGTGGGTTTTTCACAAAGTTTCCATTCACCGGATCTGGAAATACCAATATAAACAGGATCATATTTTTCTGTATCAATATATTTCCAAATTTCTTTTGCAGACTTAATGGATACATCATGCTCTTCAGAACAACCACCAAATAATATTGCAACCTTTTTCTTCATACGATTTGCTCCTTTCAAAATATTATGGACTTGTTGTTTACACTGGTTTTGCTGATTAAATAAATTTTATTGGATACCTCAACGATATATGAATTTTCAAAATCACTTTAATATTAAGAGTGTATCATAGATAGAAAAAAAGAACAAGATGTACGCACATCTGCTTTTTCCCCGGAATTCAAATTTTATCACGTTAAGCACAAAAAAGCAATGAAAATAAAAAACGCCTGATTCCCATTTCTTTCAAAACAAACATTGCATCTTATATCATATATATTATATTTTCTGATTTTTATGAGTAGAACGCAGGCAGGAACAGCATATAAACTTTTTGTTATATATAAAAAAGCCATACTTGAAACTCTCTGTTGAGCGGATTCTTGTACTTTTGGAATTGCTGTCCCATCTGCTGCCATTTCCTGCGGCGGCGGATTTCCGCAAGGGCTGCATCTTTTTCTGGTCTGCCCATATGATGGATGAAATCATCGCATCCGCTCTTTTTTCCCAGGCATAGTAAGACCCCCTTATGTAGTTCTATTATCTACATAAGGGGGCTTTTTGTCATTGTCCGTTTTTACTGGACCTGTTCAAAATATGGTATGACTTTTTTCATGGACTCAATATCCATACTCTCTGGCAATTTGTTTCAACTCTTCTTCATCGGCGTTTCGAATTCTGCTTTCATCCAATATCATGGCAGGCATGCCAGCCACTGTGCCTGCATATACCTCTGACAGCAATTTGCTTCTGAGTTCTTCTGTATCTCTGTCATTTTTCCCCATAATACATGCTCCTTTCTCATTCATTTTATCAATCTTCATCGTCCTAATCGTCATCCCATTCTTCATCATCGTCCCAATCCTCGTCGTCATCATCCAAGAGTTCCACACGAGGCGGCGTAAAATCAAAGAAATAGGATTCATCAGGGAAATTCCACTGGGCAATGGCTTCTGTGGATACCTTTTCCAACATACAGCCGAAGAAATATTCCTTACCATCAGAGCTCATGAAATGGGATTTTTCATTATGATATTCCACAGAAATATCCAGATCCATATCTGCCATACAGATTTTGAAAAGGTATGTAATAAATTCTTCTGAATATTCTTGCCAAGGACGTTTTCCACCAAAAAAATCCTCCACGGAAAATTCATGTTCAAAAGCTTCTTCCAGTGTACCGAAAATCTCTTTCGCATCATCCCCAAGGAATAATTGCCCTCCAGCATCTACCCAGATGCCATCTTTGCGTGTCAGCACCGCACGCTGGATAGAGTATTCCATAACCAGAAGGTTTTTGCCAAAATCCGTTTCCAGAGGCGGGTTCAGCTCATACTCCAGATATTCTATCAAGGAAACTGTGTTGGAATATAGATCGAACACACAGCTTTCCCCTTTTACATCTTCTCCCGTATACTTCAAACGTATTGCCGCCTTTTTTTCTGCTGCTTCTTTATCTTCGAGATAGTATTCCAGTTTCCAAACATCATCATCCACACGCAATTTACAAATGGTATCGGAACCAACAGGAGAATAAAAACTATAACATTCTGTCGTATCTGTAATAGAAAATGTGATCTCCACCCCAACAGCCATTTCCAGCTGGGGATGTGCCTTGGCAATCTGATTGATGAAATCCAGAACTACCAAAGCAATATTGGAAAAATGATCCCACTTCAGAACCGCTTCTTCCTCTGTATTGGGAATTGCTTTTAATTTTTCCCGCAGCATGGAACTGATATAATCCGCTTCCGATTTTACCTCGTTATTGATATAATTCTCTGGCAGTGTTTTCACCCAGTTTTCAATGATTTCGGGAATATCCTGCATCAATGCGCCACTGCCATGGATTCCCACCTGAAAATCACCGTCATACCGCATAGGACATCCCCCTCCTTACAAATCAAACCAGTTCAAAGCGAATTTTCTTTTTCGCAGCATATCTGTGGGCAACAGAACCTCTTTTCACCTGCAAAATCACTTTATACTCGAACACACCAAACAGTTCCTGCGCCTTGGGATAAGCGGCAAAGATACCATTTCCGCCGTCATCAATTTGTGTCACGGATGCTGGAATGGCAAATTTTTTCTTGCTGTATCCCCATTCTCCAGGAAGAACCGGACCATAGTTACAGCCGCAGGCATACAAGCATTCTTTGCCCAAATACCGCAAGCTTTCCGGCAGTTCCAATTCTGCGATGCTTTCACAATAATACAAGGCTTCATTATCGATCTTCACAAGTCCTTTTGGCAATTCCAGTTTATCCAGTAATTTGCAGTTTTTCAGCATCTTTCTGGACAAAACAGTCAGATTCTTTGGCAAATTTAATTTCTTCAGAATTTTACAGTCCTCAAATGCGGAAACACCAATTTCTGTGCAGCTTTCCGGCAGCACTGCTTCCTCTAAGGAGATGCAGCCCTTGAAAGCGTTTTTTTCGATCCGTTCCACACCCTCAGGCACGATGATTTTTTCCATAGATTCATTTTTCTCAAAGGCACTTTTCCCGATTGCCGTTATTTTTTTGCCGTCCATTTCGGCAGGTATTTCGATGACGCTTTCTTCGCCTTGGTAGGACTGGATGGCAGCGGTTCCATCTTCCATGTCCATGATTTCAAATGTGCCTTTTTCCACTGGGGTATCTGGCAAGGTGCTCAGGAGATATTCCAGTATTTTTTCCTGTTTGCCGCGTTTTGCCGCTGCAATGAATTTTCTTCTGCATTTATCCATATTCGGATAACGCTTCAAGCAGGCAAGCAGATAACATTCCGCAGGCTGTGTAAACCCTTCTCCTGAAATCCGTTCTTCCATTTTAGGGTCCATATCAACATATCCATACTGAATATTGGTATCTCCCAAAAACGAAAATTCCTCCAATTTCGGGCAATCACAAAAAACATTATCTTCTAATTCTGGCAAACTTTTTGGTATCGTTACTTTTTTCAGTTCACTGTACTGAAAAGAATAATTACTGATTTCTTTTAAGGACTCCGGCAATATCACCTCATCCAAATGTGAATATTGAAAAGCAGACAATTCAATCTCTTCCACGCCCTCAGGCACAGTATACGTTCCTGTCTTCTGGCAAGGCATTTTGATGAGTCTTTTTCCGTCTTTGGTGTAAAGCACGCCGTCCATATCCTTCAAATACGGGTTTTCCGGGTCAACGGTGATTCTTTTCAAACCTTTTGCACCATAAAGCGTGCCAAGCCAAACATCATAAATGTTTTTTGGCATGGTAATGCTTTCCAATCCATTCCCATTGTCAGCAGAAATGGCAATGGTTGCTTTTTTTCCTGCTTTCGCAATCATTGCTTCCGGTATCACCAGATCTTTGTCTGCTCCGGTATAGCGCAGATCACATCTTTCGCCTTCCCTGCCTGATGCAGAAAACGTAAAATCCTTCCATTTACCCATGTGTGATTCCCCCTTTTCTATTACAGAAAACGGAACAGGTCATATTCCGCAATGATTTTGATATCCTTGCCTTTTGCCCGCTGTTCCATGACCTGATCGATCTTCTTAGCACCCACTGAGCCAAAATCACCCAAAACCAGGTAGTTTGTTTTGCCGCTGACAGCGCCGGTACATCTGCCGCCTTTCTCCTCGATCATCTTTTTCACTTCATCCCTGTCACCGTCACAGTTCTGGAAATCTCCGGTCAAAACAAAGGCGCTGCCGCTGATTTCCAGCGCGTCGATCTCATCCAGAGGATATTGGGGTTCTGTGTCCCAGGTGTTGACGTCTCTATCTTCGTCATCATCCTCGACGTCTTCATCATCGTCATCATCATCATCGTCATAAAAGTCAAGATCCTCGCCATAGCCTTCATCTATGTCTTCTTCTACCGTACACCCCCACATTTCCTCGTAGAATAAGTTAAATTCTTCCCAGTCCTCTGTATCCGGTGAAAACTTCAGGAAAAATTCAATAAATGGGTCTTCGCCGCAATCACCAAAATATTCTATGATTTCCCAATAATCATCTGTGTTTTCAAAAATGTCTGTAGGTGTAACATAATTCTTTACCCACTTGCGCAGTTTCTTTCTATTTACATCAGACAAAAAGTTTTCAAAGAAATCAACTGCAGCTTCCAGAGAACTTCTTTCATATTCATCCCAAGAAGGAATAACATTCTCACATTCCAATGTTTCATATCTGATGCAGCTTCCATCTTCAGAAGTAAATTGACCAATTTCATGGATATGTCCGCCGCAGCCTTCTTCCACATCCTCAAAATCCATCTCGATCACAAGATTCTTTTCACACATGATTTTCAGGAAGTTTTCATACTGCTCCTCTGTAAGGGAATGAATCAGTTCGCCATTTGGTCTTTTTGGTTTTTCTTTCAGCCAATCTCTTGTCCAATCCTCAAATGAGTCCAGTGTGCCCGAAAATGACCATCTTCCGCAGCCAAAAAAGTCCGATGTCTGGTGTTCCTCATCGAAACCATCATAGCTTTGAATCCCATACTCGCCGTAAAATTCCCACATATCCAGTACTAGTTCCAAAGCAGCAATCGCTTCCTGCGTCCAGTCACCTTTTAACGTAATTTTCCCGCTTGCACTCGAAATATTTGCCATAATACATCGCCTCCATATATAACAATTTCATTCATTTTTTTGTAAATAATTATGCTTTAATTTACATAATTCCATATATTTGTAATCTCATTATACAACATGAATATTTTTATATCAATATTCATCGTTTTTTTAACAAATCCAGCAATCCTGAAATAATACTTATTCTTTTGAAAAAGATTATGGATACAAAAAAAGATATGCCATTATTCAAATGAATAAACTGACATATCTTTTTTGTCTTTTTTGCAAGCAAATATAAAAAAAGAACCTCGAATGACTTCGAAGTTCTTCACTGGATTCCGGCGACCATCTACTCTCCCAGGCAGCTTCCCACCAAGTACCATCGACCGCTCAGGTCTTAACCGTCGTGTTCGGAATGGGAACGGGTGTGTCCCCTAAGCGCATCATCACCGGAAATTTTCAATTTTTGAGGTCAGCGGACTCGACCGCCTTCCTGTAAAGGTTATGCACCTTCAAAACCGAATACAATCCATTAACGAGTCACCTGATGTTCACAAATCTTCGACCTAACACCGCAGGTGTCAGAGATGATTTGTATCAGGTGAGGTTAGTGGTCTTTTCCGCAGGAAAAGAAACTACCTCTTTTATAAAATCTTTTTTAGGTCAAGCCCTCGATCTATTAGTATTGGTCAGCTGAACACGTTACCGTGCTTACACCTCCAACCTATCTACCTCATTATCTTTAAGGGATCTTACTTCCGAAGAATGGGAAATCTTATCTTGAGGGCGGCTTCACGC
>JALFWW010000001.1 GCA_022786605.1 Clostridia bacterium
CACGCATAGCAATCAGTTTTGGTTCAATTATTTTGATATGTGTGTATTTTCTTTTTGCCATAATAAAAGCCCCCTCATGTAGTTCTATTATCCTACATAAGGGGGCTTTTTGTCATTGTCCGTTTTTACTGGTTCAGTTCAGAATGTTTTTCTGCTTTTTCTTTCTCCAGCGGCTCCACAGTGCATGTTTCCAGCTTTTCTTCCGCCTGATCTTTTTCCTCTGTGCGGATCGCCCAGTGGATCAGGAAAGATAAACCGGCTCTGAGAACAATGATACAGCCTACCAGTGCAATTTCAGAGAACTCACGCACAATAACAGTCCGCAGGATTTCGCCGCCCAATTTGAATTCCAGTGCCATAGCCATAGCACGGCATAACTTTACGCGGGTATGAGGATCACCCTTGATATAATTCACAGTGGCACGCAAAGCACCTGCCAGCAAAACCAAAACACCAATCAGTTCCAACAAAATAATAGAGTATTCAATGAGTTCTTTCATAAAATGGTGCAGAATTTCTGTCATGTAAGCAATTCCTCCTAATCAATATTACCGTTCACTCTCTTATATAAAAATCTTAACAGAATCTTTATGTCCTGTAAATAAAAATATTCACTTTTTTAAAATTTCTTGCATATTATCAGAAAACCCTACTATTTCAAGAGGATATTCCCGTGCAAATTGTATGTCACATTTCTCAAATCAGCTGATTTCCTTTCTTTTGTCTGACATTACATGAATTTTGTTGATTTCCAACCTTTTTCCATGTATTTTGCAGTTTTCGCGGTTTTTTCGTTTTTCGAAAAAGGTTCTTTCAAATTCCTTAAGTTAGCTGTAAGTTTCTATTCACAAATTGGACACATTTTCCCTATATACTATAGGAGAAGTCAAAAGGACGCCCCCTTTTACTTCCCGCCTGAGGTGATTTCCCCGAGTTGCCTCAGGCACCCCTTCCCAAAAGCGAATTCCAAATTATTTGTAAACATAGAACATACCCCTCCCCTTACTCGATGCGAACACATCGAAACAAAAGGCTCTCAACTTTGAGAGCCTTTTTTCTTGCCAAAAAAGAAATTGCTTGTTACACTGAAGATAATCCATCCGAAAGCGGTGAAAATAACATGACACGAGAATATGAAACCTTATTTGCAGAAAACTTTTCTTTCTGGGAACATCTGACAGAAGACCAGAAAGACCTGCTGTGCCGCAGCGCCATGATGGCAACCTATCCCAAAGGGATGAATCTGCACAACGGCAGTGAAGAATGCGCAGGACTGCTTTATATCAAATCAGGTCAGCTGCGGGCATATCTGCTTTCTGAAGACGGACGGGAAGTTACCCTTTACCGCCTCTATACCGGAGATATCTGCATCCTTTCCGCCTCCTGCGTGTTGGATGCCATTACTTTTGACGTTTCCGTAGACACCGTGGAAGAATCGGAAATCCTTACAGTCAGTGCCTCCGCCTTTCATAAACTGGCAACGGAAAACGTCTATGTGGAGGCATGCGGCTATCACATGGCGGCAGACCGTTTTTCCGACGTTATGTGGGCCATGCAGCAGATTCTTTTCATGGCAATGGACAAACGGCTGGCAATCTTTCTCACAGACGAAATGGCAAAGGCAAAGTCTGATGAAATCCGCATGACACAGGAACAGATCGCCAAATACATGGGCACCGCCAGAGAGGTGGTCACCCGTATGATCAAATATTTTGCTGAGGAAGGCATCGTGGAAACCTTCCGTGGCGGTATCCGCATTCTGGACAAAAAGAAACTGCGGTCTTATCTGTAAACAAAAAACAGAGCGTCATTTCCTTTAGGAAAACCGCTCTGTTTTTCTATAGTAGGAGAATCATTTTGTCTGGGGTACGCCACAAGCGCCATCGCATCTGTGCTTTGCCTTGCAAATGGTCTGGGTCATGGTTCCCATAGGACAGTATACACACCATGACCGTGGTTTATACAAAATCATAGTAATCAGTCCCAAAACGGTGGATGTGAGCATCACACTGTAAAAACCAAAGGCAAACTGTGCTACCCACGGTGCTGCAGCTGTGCCATGATACGCCCAGTTCCAAGGGAGTTTGATGGTCCAGAGAAGTGTCACCACTTCTTTCAGATTTCTTGTACCCTCGAACACCAAATAGGTGCTGAAAAGCATATTGAAAAACATAATAAAGAAAAAAATCAGAAATCCATAACGAAACCACTTGCTCCGCAGAAATTTGGGAATATCTTTTTTCCGGGAAAGTCCCAACTTGTTGCCCAACAAATCAAAAAGCTGCCCTCTGCCGCAGAATTTGTTGCAGTACATTTTATCTCCGCCAAAAATGGCAATGAGCAGTGGAATGAAGAAACACAGCAGCCCCATCCACGCAAAAAGGATATTGAAAAATCCTAAAATCAAATAAGCAGCGGAAACAATCCATAAATAATCATACCATTTTTTCTTCTTTGTCATGGTGTCACCTCCTGCATTTCAATGACTGATGCGGGACAAGCCACAGAACATCTGCCACAGCCCACACATTTCGCGCTGACATCTGCGTAAAGTCCTTTATAAACGGAAATGGCGCCCACTGGACAGACCTTCACACAGGTACCGCAGGCAACACATTCTTTGATTTGTACACTTGCTTTTCTTTTTGCCATGATATTTCCTCCTGTTATTTCATCTGTGATCAGTATACACCATGGTCTTTTCTTCTTCCGTGATGGAGTCACACAAAAAAACGGATCAATCTAAAGCAACTTCCCCTTAAGAAAACATAACAAATAAAATCTTATAAAAATAAGAACGCTGAAATCTTCTGTATAACATAAAGATTTCAGCGTTCTTTGTTTTCTTGTGAAGATACCCCAAAGATTTATCCGTTTTTCTTTTGGATTTATTTTTCTGCTCAGGCTCTTCGCCAAATGGAAGGTGAGAACAGCATGATCATAGGGAAAATTTCCAATCGTCCAAAGAGCATGTCCAAACTCAGCACGATCTTGGAAAAGTCTGAAAACAAAGAGAAATTTTCCACAGGACCTACCAAAGACAAGCCAGGACCTACATTCCCCAAGGTGGTAATGACCGCCGTAATAGATGTGGTAAAGTCATAATTGTCTATGGAAACCAATATAAAAGAACCGAAGAGCAGCATCACATAGGTGATGAAATATCCTGTCGTGCCCTGAATGGTTTCGTCACTGACACGCTGTCCCTCCAATTTGATGATATTGACAGAACGTGGATGGACAATATGCCGAATTTCCCGCAGTGTCAGCTTCAGCAGAATGATAAAACGGGAAACCTTGATACCGCCGCCGGTGGAGCCGCCGCAGGCCCCCAGCATGGTCAATACCACCAGTATGGTTTTGGACAATTCTGGCCACTGTTCATAATTCGCTGTAATAAAGCCAGTGGTACTGGTAATGGTTGCCACCTGGAACACCGCATGACGGAAAGCGCTTTCCAGTGTGGGATACAGATGTACGATATTGGCAGTGATCACCACTGTGGAAAGCCCCACAATGACCAGATAATACCGCAGTTCTTCGTTTTTGAACACCGCTTTGAAATCCCGTACCAAAAGCAAATAAAACATATTGAAGTTGATACTGAACAGCAGCATGAATATGGTGATGACATACTCAAAATACGCGTTATCATAAGCGGCAATACTGCTGTTTTTGATAGAGAAACCACCTGTACCTGCTGTAGAGAGGGCGTGGTTGATGCTGTCAAAAAGCGGCATACCTCCCGCAAACAGAAGAACCATTTCCAATATAGTCAATACGATGTAAATGCCATACAAAATTTTCGCTGTGGATTTGATTTTTGGCACCAGCTTACTGACTACCGGTCCAGGTGCTTCCGCTTTCATCAGGTGCATGGAACGCTCATCTCCCAAAGGCACAATGGCAAGGACAAATACCAGTATCCCCATACCGCCGATCCAGTGGGTAAAACTGCGCCAGAACAATATGCTCATAGGCAGACCTTCAATTTCTGTAATGACCGTTGCCCCCGTTGTGGTAAAGCCGGATACAGTTTCAAACAGGCAGTTCACAATGCCATCAATGGCACCGCTGAAATAAAAAGGCATTGCGCCAAAAATAGACATAACAATCCAGGAAAGCGCAACAATGACAAAGCCTTCTCTGCCATAAATCTTTCTGTCCTTAGGCGCATAATGCTTCATAATGGTTCCAATGACCAAAAGCAAAACGATGGTGAGCAAAAAAGCTTTCAGTTCATTGACTTCCCCTTTGTAAACTGCCAGCAGCGCCGAAAAAGACATGAGCAGACCTTCTGCCTGCATAATATTGCCTAAGATATAGGCCATCATTTTATAATTCATAACATTTCCTACCCTATCAATTTCTGCTGAATTTCCTGTAAGTCATTCAAATGGCGGCCTGCCGTAACGATGATGACACTGTCACCAATCTCAATGGTATCATTCCCGCCCGGAATGATGATTTTCCCATCACGAATAATGGTGGCTACCAATACATTTTGTTTGGTCTTCAGGCTCTTCAGGGGAACTCCCACAACGCCGGACTTTTCTCTTACTTTAAATTCTACTGCTTCCACCTGCTCATTGATGAGATGGTGCAGTGTTTCCACATTACTGCTGCCCACGGAGTTCTGCATGGCGCGTACATAACGCACGATGTTGTTTGCCGCAATGGCTTTTGGTGAAATGAAACTGTCGATATCCATTTTATCCAGAATTTCCGTAAAGGACAGTTTATTGATCTTCACAATAACTTTGGATACTTTTTTTGCCTTTGCGTAAAGCCCAACAATGATATTTTCCTCATCCATACCTGTCAAAGTCACCAGCGCGTCTGTTTTCTCCAGACCTTCTTCCTGAAGGACTTCTTTGTCTGTGCCATCCGCATTGATAATAACAGCCTCCGGCAGCATTTCACAGAGGTATTCACAACGGGCTTTATCCCGTTCAATGATTTTTACCCGCACTTTGATGGAAATCAATTCCTTTGCCAGATAATAGGCCAAACGGCTGCCGCCGATGATCATAACACTGCGGGCGCGGTTTCGGAACAATCCCAGCACACGGAAGAACCGCTCAATTTCAATGTGTTCCGCTGTGATATGGATACGGTCACCGCTGCGGAGCACAAAATCCCCAGAAGGGATGACAACTTCTTCTTCCCGCTGTACCACGCAAATCAGTATTTTTACCTGAAATTCTTTATACAGCGCCCAAAGAGGCATACCATCCAGTACGCTGTTTTCCGGCACTTTCAAGCCTACCAGTTCCACACGCCCTCTTGCGAAGGGTTCGATCTGCAACGCGGATGGGAAACGAAGCAAACGGGAAATTTCCTGAGCTGCTGCTGATTCTGGATTCACCGCCATGCTCAGCCCCAGCTCTTCTTTCAAAAGATTGATCTGCGCAAAGTATTCAGGATTGCGGACCCGGGCAATGGTATGTCTTGCCCCCAGTTTTTTTCCGATCAGACAGCACAGCATATTCACTTCATCGGCGGAAGTTGCCGCAATGAGCAAATCTGCTTCCGGCACCCCTGCGTCTTTTTGCAGTGCCGCACTGCACCCGTTGCCTTCCACGCAAATGATATCCATGGTATTGCCCGCATTTTCCAATGCTGTGGCATTGCTGTCTATGATAACGATATCATGACCTTCGGTGGACAGCTGAGCCGCAACAGTACTGCCGACCTTACCGTCCCCTACAATTACAATATGCATAGTATCCTCCCTTACTTTGCGCTCTACGCAAAGCTTTCTGTGTTTTCATACATTTGCCACTATCTTAACATCTTCCCTCTGCAATTACAAGTGAGATTCCGCTAAAAAAAGGGAAGTTTCGTCATTATCCATTTCTGTCTCAGATGAAAAAAGACACTGCCATCAGGCACTTCTTCATAAAAAACGAATATAGCTGGAATCCTTAAACATACGAAGAATTCCAGCTATCCTATTTTACTATGATTGTTTTTTTAAGACCGCTGCTCCTGACCCCGACACAAAAGAAACATCACATTTCCCTAAGGGATGCCCCTTTCAGCACAGTCTTTTTCTGTCATTTTTATTTTTCGTTCTTAGGCAGCAGTACATACCATACAGAGCCAGAAATGCAGACAGAAGAATATGCCCCTGCCAGAATACCGATCATCATGGGCAGTGCGAATTCCTTCAGCGCAGGCACACCCAGTACATAAATTGCCCCAACGGTGAAGAATGTGGTCAGGGATGTATTGATGGAACGAGCCAGTGTCTGGCTGATGCTCTTATTGATTTTTTCCGCTGTCTGGTTTGCGTGGAACGCACTCTTATTTTCACGGATACGGTCAAAAATAACGATGGTCGCGTTAATGGAATACCCCAAAATGGTCAGCAGAACCACCAGGAAGGTATTATTGACAGGGATGCGGAATACCGCATAAGCTGTCAGAACAATGAGCACGTCGTGAATCAGGGCGATGATAGCACTGCCGCCGGCACGGAAATCGTGGAACCGCAGGGAAATATACAGCAGCATTGCTACAGCCGCAATGATGGTTGCTTTGATGGCCGCTGTCTGCATTTCACGGCTGACGGTACCACTGACGTCATTGACTTCACCCATAACCGCGTTGGGATATGCTTCCAGAATGGCATTGGTCAGCGCTTCTCTTGTGGTGCTGTCAATGGACTGGATTTTCACTGTTACTTCTGTTGTTCCGATGATCTGCTGAATCTGGGGACTGTCCTGTCCTGTCACTTCTGTGATAATCTTCTGCAGATCTTCCTGTTCATATTCCTGACCCATATCCAGGTCAAAAGAGGTGCCGCCGGTAAATTCCACGTCATACTGGAAAGCGCCTCTGCCTGCCTGGGCATTGAAGATCATTGCCGCAAAACCAATGATGATAACGATCAAAGAAGCGGCGAAGAATTTTTTTCTGTTTTCAATAATTTTCATCTGCTCCGCCTCCTTACTTACTGCGCATGCCATAATACTTCGGATTGCTGCATCCGCCCTGCATCAAACCGTTTACGATGATTCTGGTCACTACCAAAGCTGTGAACATGGAAATGATAATACCCATGATCAATGTGGTAGCGAAGCCTTTTACCGTACCGGATCCAAGGAAGAACAGTACCACTGCCGCAATGAGTGTTGTTACGTTACCGTCCAGAATAGCAGGCAGCGCACGGGAGAAGCCGTTTTTGATGGCAACACGGAGTGTTTTGCCCTGTACCAATTCTTCTTTCAGTCTTTCAAAAATGACTACATTGGCGTCTACCGCCATACCTACGGAAAGGATGATACCCGCGATACCAGGCAGTGTCAGCGTAATGTTAAAGGCATTGAGCAGGATCAATTCCAGCCCTACATAAATGATCAAGGCAAGGTCTGCCGCAAAGCCCAGTACTTTATAAACCACCAGCATAAAGATCAATACCAGAGCCAGACCGATGGCACCCGCTTTCACGCCTGTTGCCAATGCGTCCGCACCCAGTCTTGCACCTACGTTCTTCATCTGGATGACATTCAAGTTAAAAGGCAGAGAGCCGGCACGAATGAGGGATGCCAGTTCTTCCGCAGATTCCCCGGTGAAATTGCCGGTGATAGAAGCCTGTCCATCGGTAATGGCAGTCTGTACCATAGGCGCGCTGATGACTTCACCATCCATCACGATATAAATGGGTTTGCCAATATTTGCCGCTGTGGCTTCCGCAAAAAGCTGTTTGCCTTCGTCATTGAATTTCAAAGCAACATAAGGTTCCGCATTGCCGCCCTGTTTCACGGCACCCACCTGCTTGGTGGCGTCTGCTACCATGTCACCTGTCAGCAATACTTTTCCTGTTTCATCCACAAAGGATAACTGAGCAGTCTGCCCGATCTCCCGAATGGCTTCTTCCGCGTTTTCCACACCTGGAATATCCACACGGATACGATTTGTGCCCTCCTGAGCAACTTCCGCTTCTGTCCAACCGTTCCAGTCCATACGCCCCTGGATCAAAGAAACAGCCGCCTGCATTTCTTCCGCTGTGACATCTTCCTTGTCCGCTTCATAAACGATATACACCCCGCCGCTCAGGTCGAGGCCCTGTTTGATGTTGCCGGCGCTGAGTGTTTTTCCTTCCCCGATCCCCTGGTAGGAAACAAAACTCAAAGCCGCTGCGATGACAAGCATAATCACCAGCATGAATCTTCCTCTTGCTTTCATCTTTCTCCTCCTGATTTCTGTCCGTCAAAACTGGCGAAACTGTTTTTTTCCAAAAGAAAGACGGTTCTTCCTTTATTCGCCCCTGAAAAAAGAAAAACCGTTCTTCTTTTATTATTTTGATAGTATAGCACAAAATATCAGATATGCAAAGATGTATTCACAGGAAAAGATGTATTTTTCAAGAAATTTTGTGTATGCCCACAAGCCCGCCGGCTGCGCCTCCCGCCAGAGCCACGGCCATCATCCGCCAAAATGTAGTGTGCAGCGCAAAATCTCCGCTGCCAAAACTGGTGATGATCCACAGCAAAAGACCATATACCAGCCCTGCCAGAAGTCCCCAGACAAGTCCTCTGCGCCTCATGCACTTTGCCCAGTCAAAACCGGCAATGCCCGCTGATAATGCCGTACAGCACAGAGCGGCAATGGGGATCGTGCTTTCCGCCAGTGCCGTATAGGTCAGTAAAATGCCATAGGCAATGAAAAAAATACAGCTCACCGCCAACGCCACTGCCATGCCTTTCAAAAGACAAAGCCCTTTGTTGCCGCTTCCTTCAGCCTGACAGCAGTCCTGTTTTTCTTTTCTGCAAAATTTCAATGGGTTTCACTCCTTTTTTCTATATCTGATTTATTTTATGGGACTTTTTCGCCGCTTATGATATACTGTAGCAAAAGGAAGTGATATGATGTGCAAAACCATTGATTTACATACCCATTCTTACTGCTCTGACGGTACATTTTCCCCGGAAGGGCTGGTGATCCTTGCCAAAAAGCAGGGGCTTTCCGCCATTGCCCTCACCGATCACGATACCATAGACGGTCTGGAGCTGTTTTTGGAGGCAGGAGAAAAACACAGTGTGGAAACCATCTGCGGCATCGAGTTTGCCGCCCTTTATGAAGGATTCCACCGTCCGGAAATCCACATTGTCGGTCTTGGCTTTGACCGCCATGACCCAATGTTGCTGGAAAAACTGGAGGAAATCCGCCAAAGCCGTGACGACCGAAACGCACGCATGGCAAAACAGCTGACAGCCATCGGTCTGCCTGTTTCTCTGGAGGAAGTTGCCCAAAACGCCGGCGGTGAAATCATCACCCGTGCCCATTTCGCCAATGTGCTGCTGGAAAAGAAACTCATCAAAGACCGGAAAGAAGCCTTTTCCAAATATCTCTCTCCCGGCTGTCCCGGCTATGTGGAACGGCAGTTCCTTACACCAAAGGGCTGCATCGAAGCCATCAAAAACGCTGGCGGTGCCGCTGTTCTGGCGCATCCAACCCTCTATAATCTGGATATGACCCAAGTGGAAAACCTCTGCAAAGAATTGATTCCCTTCGGTCTAGACGGCATCGAATGCCGCTACTCCACCTATACACCAGCCCAGACAAAAGCCGTGGAAAAAATCGCCCGCACTTTGGGGTTGCTCCCTTCCGGCGGCAGTGATTTCCATGGAGAAAACAAGCCGAACATCCGACTGGGCAAAGGTATGGGCAATTTACAGATTCCCTATACTTACTGGGAAGACCTGCGCACCTGCTGCCGCTGATTTGACCAAAAACAGAGCATCCTCTTTTGGGGCATCTTCATAAGAAAACAAAGAAAGCCAAAATCCTTATTATGACAAAAGATTTTGGCTTTCTTATTTTATTCAGGTTTTATTTGTTATGTTTTCTTCTGAAAACAGCCATAACACTTCCCCTTAAGAAATCCAGAAAAAGGAAAATCAATATTTTCTTAAGGGGAGGTTGCTTTAGAGCACACGCTGTTTTTTATTTCGCTTTTCTGTTTCTTTTGAATCAAATACTTATCTCAATTTGCGGATTTCTTATTTTACGATGGTTGCTACATGCTCTCCATCTGTATTGGTGTAAGTTACCTGATAGCCCAGTGCTTCAAAACCACGTACGCCAATGTAAGATGTGCTGTCAACCAGAATGCTGTCCATGGGAACTACCGTTTCACCCTGTACCACAGATGCTGTCTTTGTTGCCTGATCCCATGTGACGGTTTCACCCAGCATATCGCAGATGCTGCGCAGAGGCAGGTAAATTCTGCCGTCCTGTACCACATATTCCACGATGGGAGAAGTGCTGCCGCCCCAGTAAACAGGTTCCGCCCGTTCTTCTGTCAGGAATGCGGTGGGTTCGTCATAGTACCATGTTGCGCTGACACCTGTAACAGGATTGTATTTATCTGTCAGTGTTTCCAGTTCCGTTGTGATGGCATCGGGTCTTACACTGATGGAAGGGAATACCACAGAGCCTCTGGCTTCTTCCATACGCATGGAGGAAGTGATTGCGCACATGGTGCTGCCTTTGTATGCCATCTGGTAGTTTTCACTGCCATAGTATCTGTCGTTGACTTTTGTAAATTCGCTTGTGTAATGGAAACCATCCAGCAGAGCCGCAACGGTTTCATTCTGCATGCCTGTTTCCACCGCATTTTTCACATCAGCCAGTACAGTGCGGAATGCTTCCACATCTTCTCTCGCCGCCTGCATGGAACTTGTCAGGTCAGCGATTTCCGCTTCTGTGGCACCGCTTGCCTGCATAGTCACTTTCAGGTATTCTTCCAGCGCGTTGATGACAGGTTCTGGATTCTGTGCCATGTAGTCCAGCAGAGAAACCAGCATCTGTCCAACTTCTGTGCCAGTAGCTTCTACACGATAACCATTCTGGATTCTTGTCACCATGCCTGTGCTGAAGCCGCTGAAGCCGTTTTTATACATATTTACAGCTGCGTCATATACATTTTTGTAGCCGTCAGTGGGAATCAGGGCGTCCAGTTCTTCCTGTGTCAGACCCAAGTCTTCTTTCATATCCAGAACGCAGATATACTGGTCACGGTCCAGCATGGACTTCCATTCTTTCGCGAATTCGTCACTGAAGAAATAACTGTCTGTATCTGCATCTGTCATATCCCGCATGAGACGATATGCGCTCCATACAGTTTCTGTAGAAACATATACGCCGTCTTTTGTGCCGTAATACCATCTGCCGAAAGAATATTCCTGATTTTTGTATTTTGCGTCCATATCAAACATAAAGGACATATCATCCATATTCATCAGCATGGTATAATTCAGTTTCACATTCTTTTTGCCGTCAAAATCAGTCATGCCTGCCATTGCAGCGTCCACATCTTCCTGTGTCATACCACTTGCCAGCATAGCGTCAGACGCAAATGTTTTCATGGCGTCAAAGTCCAATGTGATATCAGCTTCCCCTTTTGTTTCGCTGACTTTCATCCCATTCATCATGTCTACGCTCATCTGCAGGTAGCCCACTTCTTCCACGGAACACCCTGTAAAAGCAGTCAGACACAGCAATGTACACAATACTGCCGCCAACTTTCTTCTCATACATACTCCTCCTTCGTTTTTCCGCAAAACTGTCGAAACAGAAAAAGTCCACACCAAAAAGACATCTTTTTTTGTGTCAACTTACTCTTCATTATACCACCGGAAAACTTTCCTATCTACCAAAAAAGACAAATCAAATATTAAGATTTTGTTTATTTTTTCTCAAAGCAAAAAAAGAAGATACCCCCATGAAACATACAAACAGGCATCTTCTCTTCTCCTTCCTTCATTTTTCCGCTTCTTCCAGACAGGCACGCACCGCGTCCATCACCGCTTGTGCGGAATATGTATGGGTATCCGCCACGGTGATGTTTTCCACAGACTGGTTCTGCACCACCTGCTGTGCCACTTCTGCCGCCGCGTCCTCCACCATAGGATACATGACAGACACTGTTTCCGCATCATCAGTCACTGTCACATCGGCGATGCGTCCATCTTTAATTTCCACAGAAACGGAAGCGGTGCCCTGCCCCAGAGGCAGTTCCGCCTCATAAGTGCCGTCCCGATAAAGCCCCGCTGATTCTCCATCCCCCATACGCAGGAAAAAGGTAATGAGCCCCACCAAAATGATGACGCCCAACACCGCAAACAGGGCTGTTTTCAAAAGCTCACGCATTTTTACCACTACAAATCTTGTATGCCGCACCCTCTTTTCTCCCTCCAAAACATATCGTTATCTTACCTTATGAAAAAAACTCCGCCGATATGCCTGCCGGGAACTTGTCCTTGCAAAAAATACTGCCCTTTTGTATCATGTAACTAATGAAGGAGGGACAGACATGGCATTACGTTTTCTCATTGGTGCCGCAGGCACCGGAAAAACCGCATACTGTATGAAGGAGATCATCACTGCCCAATCCACCCACAAAGGACGGCAGATTTTTCTGGTGCCGGAGCAGTACACCTCTCAGGCGGAACGTGACCTGACGGCGCTGACAGAACGCAAAGGCATCCTGACAGCGGAAGTCCTCAGCTTCGGCAGACTGGCGCACCAATTCTTCGCCAAAAACGGTCTAAACAGAGCCGTCATCCTTGGAGATGTGGGCAAACAGATGGCATTGCAGAAGATTCTGCTGGAACAGCGGGATGACCTGCCTTATTTCTGTCATATGATGGATAAAAACGGCTTTGTGAGCCGTCTGGGAAAGACCATCACGGAATTTTTCCGCTACCGTGTCACACCGGAACAGCTGGAAACCATGTCCAATCAGGAAGGTCTGTCCCACAGCGTACAGGACAAATGCCGAGACATGGCAAGTATCTACCGCCGCTATGAGGAATTCCTCTCCGAAACTTATCTGACTGGGGACACCACCCTTTCTTTGCTGGAAGAAAAACTGGCTTCCTCCGCCGCTTTTGGGGATACGGAAATCTGGCTGGATGGTTTTTACGGCTTCACGCCCCAGGAATACGGCGTCATTGCCCAGCTGCTCCGTCTGTGCAAACGGGTAAGCATCACCCTGCCCATGGATGAGCACAGCTATTTCGCCTCTTCCCTGCCTCCTGCCGCACCTTTTTTTGAACCCCATCTGACAAAACAAAAACTGATTTCTCTGGCAGAGGAAATGGGCATTGCCATGGAATCCCCCATCTTTTTCAAAGAAAATCATCGGGCACAAACGCCCGCCCTTGCCTTTTTGGAGAAAAACTATTTTTATGGTTATTATAAAAAATCTCCCGACCATGAGGGCATCCATATCTGTTCCTGCGCCACAAGGGAATCGGAAATGACATACGCCGCAGGACAGATTCTTTCTCTGGTACGGGAAAAGGGCTTGCGTTATCGTGACATCGCCATCGTGACCAACGCCATGTCCGCCTACGAAAAGGGGCTGAAAGGCATTCTGTCAGAAGCTGGCATCCCCTGTTTTGTGGACAGCCGCCGTGACATTTCCTCTCACCCTCTCATTTTGCTGGTGAACAGTCTGCTGGAATGTGTGGTCTATGACTTCCGCTATGAAGCCGTTTTCTCTTATCTGAAAACAGGTCTGACCCCCATGGCGCAGGAGGACATGGATATTCTGGAAAACTATGTTCTGGCATATGGCATCAAAGGCTATAAATGGAAAAAAGACGTTTGGACATACGGCTTTCAGCCGGGACAAGAAGCGGAACAGGCATACCTCAATGACCTCCGTGCACAGGTCATGGCACCCTTTGCGCCCCTCCTTACTCTGAAACGGAAGAAAAACCTGCCTTTGCGGGATTGGGTAACTGCTCTCGTTGTTCAACTGGATACCTTAGGCATTGCCCAAAAACTCACAGCTCTTTCCGAAGCAGCCGCAGCCAAAGGCAACGCCGCCAAAGCTGAAGAACATCGGCAAATCTGGCAAATCCTCATGGATGTGCTGGAAAAAGCTGTGGAAATCCTCGGGGACGCGCCTATGTCACTGGATACTTTTGCCCGTATCTTGTCCGCTGGGCTGGAAGAAAGCTCCATGGGGCTCATTCCGCCTACGGCTGACAGCCTGCTGGTGGGGGATATTGAGCGAAGCCGTCTGCCGGACATCAAAGCCTTGCTGGTGCTGGGCGTCAATGACGGTATCTTGCCTGCCCCTGCCGAAAACACAGGCATTTTCACAGAAACGGAACGAGAATCCCTGACAGCGGCAGGCATGGAACTTGCCCCTGACGGCAAACGGAAATTATTTGAAGAACAGTTCCTCATTTACAGAGGATTGACGAAACCTTCCCATGCCCTGTATCTCACCTACGCCAACGGGGATACAGAAGGGAAAGCATTATTCCCTTCCTCTCTCATTGCGCGCATTGGGAAGATGTATCCCACATTGACAGAAGAACGGGACGACGCTTTGCCTCTTTCCGCTCTGACTCCCGGCGGATGTTTCCACCAGTTAGGAACCCAGATGCGGAAACATGTGGAAGAATCCCCCATGGAACCCATGTGGCAGGATATTTACAGTTATTTTGCCACTACCCCTCAATGGCAGCAGCGGCTTTCTCTCCTGCGGCAAGGATTTTCCGTCCATGACAGACGGCAGAAGCTGTCTCTCAAAACTGCCAAGAGCCTTTACGGCAAAAACATTCTTTCCAGCGTATCCCGTCTGGAACGGTTTGCCGCCTGCCCCTTTGCTTACTTTGCCGAATATGGACTGAAAGCAAAACCTCGGCAGTTATACCAGCTGCGTACGCCTGACTTGGGTAACCTCTTCCATCAGGTCTTAGAACAATTTGCCGCCACACTGAAAAAAGACGGCATTTCCTGGCAGACCTTGACACAGGAAGAAACAGAACGCCGCATGGATGCCGCTGTGGACGAAGCGGCACCCCATCTGGGAAATGAAATCCTGATGGATTCCGCCGCCAATCGGTACCTCATCAAACGACTGAAGCGAATTTCCAGACGTGCCGGCTGGACATTGGTACGTCATATCCAGAGCGGTATGTTTGAACCTGCTGGTTATGAAGTGGGCTTTGGTCCCCATGAAGCATTGCCGCCTATCGTTATCGGTATGTCCGACGGCAGTAAGCTGATTTTACGAGGAAAAATCGACCGTGTAGACCTGCTGGATGCGGAAGGGAACAAATTTGTAAAAATCATCGACTATAAATCCGGCACAAAAGCCTTTGATTTCCAAGACATTTATTATGGCTTACAGTTGCAGCTGTTATTATATTTGGATGCTTATCTGAAAAATCATGAAAAGGAAACATACCGTCCCGGCGGTGTATTCTATTTCCGCATCACAGACCCCACCCAAACAGTAACGGAAGAAATGTCTGCCGAAGAAATCGAAAACCTTCTTTACAGCAAAATGCAGATGTCCGGTCTGGTGCTGGAAAACGAAACCGTCATCAAAGCCATGGATGAAGTCTTTATCGACCCTGTCAGCGGCGGTATGCGGCTGGGTTCTTCGGACATCATCCCACTGAAATATACCAAAAAAGGAACACCCACATCATCTTCCCTGCTGGCTACAGAAGAAGAATACAATGCCCTCATGGCATTTACGGCAAAACGCGCCGCCGCCATTGGCGAAAGCATGAAAGCAGGCGTCATCACCCCTGCGCCTTATCGCAAGCAAAACAGCACTCCTTGTGATTACTGCGTATTTTCTTCTATTTGCCGTTATGAATATAAAGACCGTCCTTATTATCGGAATCTGAAAAAAATCGGTAAAGAGGACTTCTGGGATACTTTGGAATCCGAATAAATGGAAAGGAGAAAATCATGGATACAAAAGCATTTACTTCATTTTTGCACAGCAATATTCCCCTGACAGAATTTATGGACATTCAGGCGGAAACATATACCCCTGAAAAAGTGGTCCTTTCCGTACCCTTTGCCCAGAATAAAAACGACAAAAACACAGGATTTGCCGGCAGTATCAGCGCACTGATGACGGTCTGCGGCTGGTCTGTCATGTATGCCAATTTCCACGAACTTCTGCCCAAAGGCAATATTGTGGCCCAGAAAACCCAGCTGCGGTATATCTCCCCCATCAAAGGCGATTTTCGGGCAGAATGTATCTGCAATGACCCGGAAAGCAAACAGACTTTGCTGGATTCCTTCGCAAAATTCCAAAAAGGCAAACTTGTACTCAAAATCCAGTGTTTCTGCGGAGATTTACTGGCGGCAGAAATGGAAGCAACCTATTTCATCACAAAATGATGAAACCAAAAAAGCACGAAACTTCTTTCCAGAAATTTCGTGCTTTTCTTTTTCAGATATTAGAATTTTTCCCAGTAGTGTTTCACACTGCCTTCATCCAGTGCGTCCATATAGGAATCAGCCATTTCAAAGATTTCTTCTTCATCGCGGATTTTCAGAGAAACCTGACCACCATCCACGATGATGTCTTTATCTTTGCCTTTATGGTCTTCCACCCACTGCAAAAATTCTTTTTCCCAGCGTTCTGCTGTCTGTTCTGCCCCTTCATAGCACAGCAATTCGTCTTTTACATTTTCGATCACTTCTGTGATTGGTAATTTCATACCCATTACTCCTTTCCCTCGGGATACGTCAGCCCAAAGTGGTCATATCCCCGTTTCGTCACAACTCTGCCCCTTGGTGTCCGCTGGATATAGCCCAGCTGGAGCAAATAAGGTTCATATACGTCTTCAATGGTTTCGGATTCCTCATTGATGGAGGCTGCCAAGGTATCCAGCCCCACAGGTTTCCCGCCGAATTTATCGATCATTGCCATGAGCATTTTTCGGTCGATATAATCCAGCCCCATTTTATCCACTTCCAATAAATCCAGTGCAAACCGCGCCACTTCTCCGGTGATTTTGCCGTCGTATTTCACCTGGGCAAAATCCCGCACACGTTTCAAAAGACGATTTGCGATTCTGGGTGTCCCCCTGGAACGGCGGGCAATTTCTTCCGCACCATCCTCATCCAGTTCCACTTTCAGCACATCTGCCGAGCGAAGCAAAATCACTTTCAGCTGTGCCACACCATAAGGCTCCAACCGATGCACCACGCCAAAACGATCCCGCAGAGGCGCTGTCAAAAGCCCAATACGAGTGGTTGCCCCAATGAGGGTGAATTTCGGCAGATCCAGCCGCACAGACCGTGCGCCGGGACCTTTGCCAATCATAATATCAATGACATAGTCCTCCATGGCAGGATAGAGAATTTCCTCGATCATACGGTTCAGCCGATGAATTTCGTCAATAAAGAGGATGTCCCCTTCTCCGAGGCTGTTGAGCACCGCTGCCATATCCCCCGGACGCTCGATGGCAGGACCAGAAGTGGTCTTGATCTGCACGCCCATTTCATTGGCAATGATATTGGACAATGTGGTTTTCCCAAGTCCCGGCGGACCGTACAGCAGCACATGGTCTAAGGCTTCGCCACGCTGTTTTGCCGCTTCGATAAACACCCGCAGATTTTCCTTTACATTCTCCTGCCCGATATAGTTTTCCAAACGCTCCGGACGCAGTTTCGGTTCCGTATCCCGATCCTCCTCCCGCATACCGGCAGTCAATATCCGTCTGTCTTCCAATGTTTCCACCTGTTTCTACTCAAAATGTGACCATTTTCTTGAGGGCAGCCTTTAAGATGTCCTCTGTGGTCATGCCTTCCGCCGCCACGCCGTTGACAGCCTTTGCCGCTTCGCTGCGGCTGTATCCCAGTGCCGCCAATGCGTCCATGGCTTCAAACTTGGCACCATTGCTGCCTGTAGGCATCAAATCTTCTGCTTCCATTTCCATGGCAATGGCGTTCGCTGTCTGGAATTTATCCTTCAATTCCAAAATCACCCGCTGGGCAGTTTTTCTGCCAACACCAGGGGCTTTAGACAATGTTTTCACGTCATCAGAAAGGATGGCAAGGATAATCTCCTGGGGCTTCAGCTGGGACAAAAAGCCCAGTGCCCCCTTTGGCCCAACACCAGTGACGCTGATGAGCCGATGGAACAGTTCCAGTTCTTCCGCCGTGGAAAAGCCATAAAGAGAAATGCCGTCTTCCTTTACATTCATGTGGGTATGGATTTTCACCGTTTCCCCCACTTCCGGCAGCACCGAAAGGGTTGCCGCGGAAACAAAAATTTCGTAGCCCAGTCCACTGGCTTCCACGACTACCACGCCGTTTCCCCGGTGCACCAAGGTACCTTTGATATATGAAATCATAGTTTATCCTCCTGTTTACTCTTTCCATTATAAAGGAGGGCGAAAAAAAGGGCAAGCCCCATCAGAAAATACGTTCGCATTTCTTCAGTGCTGCCCGAATGATTTTTTATGCTTCTTCATGTGGAGAGCGAAGGGACAAAAGCAATACAGTACCCAAAATCAGCGCAAATCCCAGCAAATCGATCCACTGGAATTTGGAACCCAAAAAAATGGCTGATACCACAATGGCTGTCACTGGTTCAATGGTACCCAAAAGACTGCCCATAAAAGCGCCTACAATACTGACCCCTTTCATATACAGGGAAAAGGCAATGGCTGTACCGATGACAATAACACCAAAAAGGCAAATAATGGTTTCCATATCCATAGGGATCATCAAATTCCAAGGGCGAACAAGCGCAGCCAATACCAGACCGCCAAAAAACATGCCAAACCCTACAACCACATAAACGCCATAGTCCCGAAGGAGGTCCGCGGCCAACAAATTATACGCAGCCGCGCCCACAGCTGATGCCAAACCAAAAAACAAAGCCTCTTTTGTCAGCATCATATTTTGAATATTCCCATGGGTACTCAACAAAAACACACCCAAAATGGCAGCCACAACCGCAAAAAGTTCAAAGCCTTTGGGCAGTTTCAAGTTACGGATGCAAACAAAGGACAAAATCACCGTAGGCGCTAACGCCTGCAGTACCGTTGCTGTGCCGGCATTGGAATACTGCACACCTGCAAAATATGTATATTGACAAAATAACATACCAAAAACAGAAAAAATCAATAATTTTTTGAAATCTGTCTTTTTATGGAATATCTCATTTAGTTTTCTCCCCTGATGGATATAACCGATGATCAACAGTAAGATACCAGCCGTCAGCAGACGAATGGACACCAGCCAGTTTGCTGTAGCCCCTTTTTCCTGAAACAAAAACTGACCAAAACAGCCAGAGACGCCCCAACACATGCCTCCTGCCAGTGTCAGGAAAATGCCCCGTCTTTTTACACAATTCCCTTCCATAACGTTCCTTTCCTTTCTTTTGCGTTAGTATATCTATTATACGCCGGCGCACATCACACCTCAAGGATTTTTTCAGGTTCCATCAACAGAAAAAGGGACAGAGCCGCATTTCTGCTGCCATGTCCCTTTTTTTATTTATGATTTATGTTGTTTCTTGCAAATGCTGTCAATTACAGTACTTCAAAACCGTTTGCTTTGATGGCTGCGATCATCTGTTCGCTGTGTTCTTTGTTTCTTGTTTCAGCAACGATGTCTACGATACATGTGCTTACTGCGATATCCTGTACCATACGATCGTGGTTTACACTGAAGATGTTAGCGCCTGTTTCAGCGATTGCTGCCAGCAGGTGATTCAGCTGACCGGGTTTGTCCACAACCATTACAGACAGTTTTGTGATTCTGCCGTTCGCCTGCAGCGCTTTGTCAATGATACGGTCCAGAACGTTTACGTCAACGTTACCGCCAGAGATTACGCATACAGCTTTTTTGCCTTTGATGTCAACTTTGTTGTACATAGCAGCTGCTACGGAAACAGCACCAGCGCCTTCTGCTACCATTTTGTGTTTTTCGATCAGTTTCAGGATAGCGGAAGCGATTTCGTCTTCTGTTACAGTTACAACGCCATCAACATATTTCTGGCACATAGCGAATGTCAGGTCACCGGGCTGTTTAACAGCGATACCGTCAGCCATTGTGCTTACGGAAGCCAGAGCTTCTGTTTTGCCAACTTTCAGAGCGTTCTGCATGGAAGGAGCGCCTGCTGCCTGTACACCATATACTTTGCAGTTAGGGTTGATCTGTTTTACAGCGAAAGCTACGCCGCCGATCAGACCGCCGCCACCGATGGGAACCAGAACAACTTCTGCGTCTTTCACCTGTTCCATGATTTCCAGACCAACTGTACCCTGACCAGCCATTACATATTCATCGTTGAAGGGGTGCAGGAATGTGTAGCCTTTTTCCTGCTGCAGCTGAGTCGCTTTTGCAGCAGCATCGTCATATACGCCGGGAACCAGCACTACTTCTGCGCCATAGCTTCTTGTAGCTTCTACTTTCGCCATGGGTGCGGATTCGGGCATGCAAATTACAGCAGGGATACCTTTTTTCTGAGCAGCCAGAGCTACGCCCTGCGCGTGGTTACCTGCGGAGCAAGCGATTACACCTTTCTGTGCTTCTGCGTCTGTCAGGCTAGCTGTTTTGAAGTAAGCGCCTCTCAGTTTGAAAGAACCTGTTACCTGCATGTTTTCACATTTGATATAAACATCAGCATCGGGGTTGATGTAAGTGGACTGGAATACGGGTGTTTTTCTAGCTACGCCGTCCAGTACCTTTTTTGCTTCCTGCAGCATTTCCATTGTCAACATAAAATATCACTCCTGTAAGTTTTTAAGTTTTTTCCTCGCGGACAATTGTATTTAATTGTCCCTCTCTCATGTACGAGTTAATTATAGTCCTCCTTTTTTCCAACGTCAATACAAAATTGTGATTTTTTTGCCGATTTTCCCGATTTTTTCAGCTTTTTCAGTCTTTTCCCCAATAGGAAACCATCTATCCGTCAAGGGTGTACGCTGTGTATACAATCCGCAAAAATTCCCATGTTTACAGGTTCCTGACATTTTTTTCCTGTTCATAAAATAGAAGTTTCGCAAGAAAGCGCAATCATTTTTGTATAAATCTCAATACAACCCTTGCCGAGAAAATAACAACCTTTTTCTCTTTATTCCATTTCTCCCAAGACACGGCATCTCAGTCCTGTCATTTGCGCATCCTCCAGCCACATGGTATAAACTGTAAAGATTTCTGCTGTGATGGCAGCAAGATTTTTCAGGTTCTCAATGACATAAACACCATGTCTTTCGCAAAAGCGGTCTGCCTGCTGATGTTCTTCATGTTCCCGAATACCGGGGCAATCCACGCCAATGAAATGAATTTTCTTTTCCACCAATTTTTCGATCAAAGACAAAGCCAGTTTGGGATGATTTGAAAAGTATTCTTTTTCACCATAGGCATATTCCTCACTTCTTCCAGTGCGGAATAAAACAAAATCCCCTGCCTGAATCTTTGTCAAATCAATATCATCCTCTGTCACTTCCTCAATTCCAACGACCTGAAACAAAATTCCCCGGCAACGGAAATACGCCAGCGGGATTTTTGTTTTTTCATAGGTATCCAGATGGGTTCCCACATGTCCCATGGCAATATGGGGATTTCCATTTGTTTTTGCCCATGCGATCATGGGGTGATCCGCTGTCAGCATAGTTGTGAAATCCAAAATCATATCAATGCCTTCTTTCTTTATTTCTTCCTTAAAAATTAGAGCACGAAACCATTTTTTCATGAGTTTCGTGCTCTTTTCTTCATTTTGTGCAAACAGTTATGCGCTTGCGCCTTTTTCCTGTTTTTTCTGACGGGAACGGTACAGGGGCTTTCTGTTTTCGTTATAGATATACTGGGGCTGTGCTTTGCCTTCCACCACATCTTTTGTGATGATACATTTTTCCACAGTGGTTTCTGTAGGGATTTCGTACATCACAGGGTTGATGAAGTCTTCCAGAATGGCTCTCAGACCTCTGGCACCGGTTTCCCGTTCCATAGCCTTATGAGCAATGGCTCTCAGAGCGTCTTCTTCAAATTCCAGAAGCACATCATCCAGTTCAAAGAGATACTGATACTGTTTTGTCAGTGCATTTTTGGGTTCTGTCAGGATATGAACGAAAGCGTCTTCATCCAGATTATCCAGTGTCACCACAACGGGCAGACGACCGATGAATTCAGGAATCAGACCATATTTCAGCAGATCCTGAGGCATGAGGCTCTGGAGCAGTTCATCGTTTGTTTTATCCAGTTTGCTGTGCACATCTGCGCCAAAACCGATGACTTTGTGACCCATACGGTTCTGGATGATCTTTTCGATGCCGCCGAAAGCGCCGCCGCAGATAAACAGAATGTTTGTGGTGTCAATCTGGATAAATTCCTGATGAGGGTGCTTTCTGCCGCCCTGAGGAGGCACACTTGCTGTTGTGCCTTCCAGAATCTTCAGCAGTGCCTGCTGTACGCCTTCCCCGCTGACATCACGGGTGATGGATACGTTTTCGGATTTCTTGGTGATCTTATCGATTTCGTCGATATAGATGATGCCGCGTTCCGCTTTTTCAATATCATAATCTGCTGCCTGAATCAGTTTCAGCAGGATATTTTCTACGTCCTCCCCTACATAGCCGGCTTCTGTCAAAGAAGTGGCGTCAGCGATAGCGAAAGGCACCTGCAATACTCTTGCCAGTGTCTGTGCCAGCAAGGTTTTACCGGTACCGGTGGGACCTACCAGCAGGATATTGCTTTTCTGCAGTTCCACATCGTCTGTTTTGGCGTTGCGGAAAATTCTCTTATAATGGTTGTAAACCGCCACAGACAGTGCCTGTTTGGCTCTGTCCTGCCCGATGACATACTGGTCAAGGATTTCCTTGATCTGCTTGGGCTTGGGCAGTTCTTTCACTTCGTCCTCTTTTGCGAGGGTTTCATATTCTTCATCAATAATATCTGCGCAAAGATCGATACATTCGTCACAGATATACACATTAGGGCCGGCAATCAGTTTTTTTACCTGATCCTGTGTTTTGCCGCAAAAGGAACACCGTAATTTGTTGGTTTCATCGTTTTTACCGGTCATTCCATTCTCACTCCTTTGTCTGAGGCTTTGTGATGACAGCGTCGATCAAGCCATATTCTTTCGCTTCTTCCGCTGTCATAAAGTTATCCCGTTCTGTGTCACGGGCGATTTCATCAAAGGATTTGCCTGTATTTGCCGCCAGAATTTCATTCAGTTTCTTTTTGGTGCGCAGAATGTTTTCCGCGTGAATCTGAATGTCTGTTGCCTGACCTCTTGCGCCGCCGCTGGGCTGGTGAATCATCACTTCCGCGTTAGGCAGAGCGTAACGTTTGCCTTTTGCGCCGCCTGCCAGCAGGAACGCGCCCATGCTTGCTGCCATACCGATGCAGATAGTGGATACATCGGGACGGATATACTGCATGGTGTCATAGATTGCCATGCCTGCGGTTACGGAACCGCCGGGGCTGTTGATATACAGGTTGATATCCTTATCGGGATCTTCCGCAGCAAGGTAAAGCAGCTGTGCAACAACCAAACTGGCTGTCACATCGTTGACTTCCTCGCCTAAGAAAATGATTCTGTCTTTTAACAATCTGGAATAAATGTCATAAGAACGTTCGCCGTGGTTGGTCTGATCCACGACCATAGGTACTAAACTCATTCGCAATCCCTCCTGTTTCGTTCTTTTTTGATATGAAACAGGCACAGTATCCTGTGCCTGTTTCCATTCACGCAATTTGATTTGCGAATCTTACTTTTCGGGTTCTGTTACGATAGCTGTTTCTTCGATCAGCTTCATAGCTGCTCTTACCAGCATATCCTGTTTCAGAGCTTCTTTGTCTTCGTCTTTCATCATTTCCAGCATTACTTTGCCGTCGATGCCGTAGCTTTCGCCGTATTTTACAACTTCTGCATCCAGATCTTCCTGAGAGATTGTCAGGTTTTCTTCTTTCGCGATCTGTTCCAGCATCAGTCTAGCGTTTACGCTCTTGATGCTTGTGTCTTTGAATGTTTCTTTCATAGCTTCTTCGGAAGTGCCCATGTACTGATAGTAGATGTCCATGGTCAGACCCTGCTGCATGATGTTCTGTTCGAATTCTCTCATCATGCTGTTGATTTTGTTATCATACATAACCTGAGGTACTTCCATTGTGCAGTTAGCTACTGCTGCATCCAGCAGTTTGTCGCCCTGCAGCTGTTTTGCTCTTTCTACTTTGTCTGTTGCCAGTTTGCCCGCGATGCTTGCTCTGTATTCATCCATTGTGGAGAATTCGGAAACATCTTCTGCGAAAGCGTCGTTCAGTTCAGGCAGTTCTTTTGCTGTGATGCCTTTCAGTTCGATAGCGAATACAGCTGCTTTGCCAGCCAGTTCAGGTGCATGGTAAGCTTCGGGGAAAGTTACGTTGATGTCGAATTTTTCGCCGATGCTGTGACCAACGATCTGTTCTTCAAAACCTTCGATGAAGGAATGAGAACCCAGTTCCAGATCATGTTCATCGGATTTGCCGCCTTCGAAAGGAACGCCGTCAACGCTGCCTTCGTAGCTGATTTTCGCAACATCGCCCATCTGTGCAGGTCTGTCTGTTACTTCTACCAGTCTAGCGTTCTGTTTCTGAACTTTTTCCAGTTCTTTTGCGATTTCTTCGTCTGTTACTTCTGTAGGAACTTTTTCTACAGACAGACCTTTGTACTGACCCAGAGTTACTTCGGGTTTCACAGTTACATCAATGATGAATTTGATGCCTTTTGCTTTGTCGATGTATTCAACATCCAGAGTAGGAGCGGAAACAACGTCCAGATCCAGTTCTTTGATTGCTGCCACATATTCATCGGGGAAGATGTGGTTGATCGCATCTTCGTAGAAGAAGTTTTCACCGTACTGTGCTTCGATGAGCTTTCTGGGCACTTTGCCTTTTCTGAAACCAGGCAGAGCGATCTGGTTTTTGTTTTTGTTGTAAGCGAAAGCCAGACCTGTTTCCAGTGTTTCAGGGCTTACTTCGAAAGAAAATTTTACTTCTGTTTTTTCTTTGCTGATCAGTGTTGCATTATTCATGGTTAGAAGTTCCTCCTTAAAAAATATCTGTATCTGACAACTTCATTTTTTCTGTTTTGTATGCTGTCATTTTTCCGGCAGTCCTTGAAAACTGCACAATCAAAGCATATTATAACACAGCAAAATCCGAAAATCTACTGCTATTTATAAAAAATCCCTTTGTTTTCGGGAAAAAAACGTCAAATGATTTCCCTTTCGGCAAAAATCAGCTCCGCCTCTGTATTTTTTTCCATAAAATCCAGTACATGCTGCACCATGCTGTCCGCGTGGCGGCTTTCGTTTGTGACACAGGCAAAGCCCATAGTCAGCAGTTTATGGTGATCCTGATTGTCCACTTCCGCAATGGAAATATTGAATTTGTGCCGCGTCTTTTCCATAAGGCTTTTGAGCACCATCCGCTTTTCCTTCAGGCTGGTGACCCATTCCGCCCGAAAAGTCACTTCACAGGTACCAATGATCATTTCCATCATCCTCTCTGACGCTGATTTTTTATACATGGTATACCATGACCCATGTGTCCCCCTGTTCTCTGACGATTTCAAATCCCAATCGCTCATACAATCTATGGGCAGGATTTTCTTTCTGAACGGAAAGAGAAAGTCCCGGCAAGTTCCTTTTTTGAATTTCTTCCAAAAACTTCACCAAAAGAACCGTGCCAATACCCTTGCCCCGAAAGGACGGCAAAAGAGAAACCGCCAGCTCCGGCATCCACTCCACACTGCCGTATCCCTGCAAATATCTGCACCATGCGGCACCGACAACTTGCGTTCCTTGTACCGCACATAGACAGAAATCTCCGCCTTTGCCAAAATCCGCAATATAGGGCTGCAATTCCGGCATTTCTACCACTTCTCTGGGCGGCGGTGTAACTCCCGACGGCAGAAAAATGGCTTCATAGAGAAAATCCGCCAGCAGGGGATATTCTTCCCTTTTCATGGGACGAAATTCAATTCCTTCCAGAAAGTTCCCGCAGTTTTTCCTGCAATTTTCCATAGGCTTCCTCCACATCTGTCACAGAAAGCACCGTCTGCTCCATGGGGCACATGCCATCTTTGTTCCGATTGATGATATAAGGCACTTTTGTTCCGTAAGAAACGGAAATACCGCTATTCTCCAATGCTTTCAAAGCATGTTCGCTGATGACTTTGGCATACAGATATTTTGCGCCGCCTTTGCGCAGGAGAAAAGCTGCCGCTTTCCCAATGACCTGGTCAGCTACCGCCGCTCCCCGCAAAAAGTCGGGGCACTCTGCCAAAATCTCCATCATAGGGGCGATACCTTTTTTCTGTGATGTTTTTTGCTCACCGGAAGGAGAAACTGCCGCAAAGGTCATGCCTTCCGCCTCCAGTGCTTTTTTCGCCTGTTCCAGTAAATCCAAGTGTTTCTCTCCTTTTATTTCCAAATGCGTTCGTCGAAATCTTTCTGCACCTTCTGCAAATCCATGGGGATATTGATTTTCTGAGGACAATTTACCATACACTGTCCGCAGGAAACGCAGTTTGTAGGTTTTTCGCTTTCCGCCTTGCCTTCCCAGCCGAAACGAACGCTTTCGTAACGCTGATACATATGATACGTATTCCACAGCTTAAAGTTCCCGGGAATATCCACCCCTTGAGGACAAGGCATGCAGTAGCGACACCCTGTACAGCCATTCTGCACACGCGCCCGCAGTGCCGCCGCCGTATTGGCAATGGCAACTTCCTCTCTGATATTCAAGGGACGGAAAGGAGAGAATGTGTTGATATTGTCCTCCACCTGTTCCATGGTGCTCATGCCGCTGAGAATGACTTTCACATTAGGCAAACTGCCCACATACCGCAGGGCGTAAGAAGCAATGGATGCCTTCTCGTCCAGCGCATGGAATTTGGCATTCAATTCTTCAGAGAAGTTTGCCAGTGCACCGCCGCGGACGGGTTCCATAATCACCAGAGGCACACCCAATTCTTCTGCCAGACGATAACCCTTCATACCGGCCTGTTCTTCTGTATCCATATAGTTCAGCTGAATCTGGCAGAAATCCCATTTCCGATACTGTATGATTTCTTCAAAGACTTCGTAATCATCGTGGAAAGAGAAACCAATGTAACGGATTTTTCCTTCTTCCCGCAGCTGTTCCAGAACATCAATGACACCCTGTTCCAGCAATTTTTCCCATCTTTCTCGATTCAATGCGTGGAGCAAATAAAAATCCACATAGTCTGTCCGCAAGCGGGAAAGCTGTTCCATACATACCCTTCTGGCATCCTCCCCATCTTTCAGTATCCAAACAGGCAGCTTCGTTGCCAGATAAAAAGAACTTCTGTCCCGTTTTTCCAGCACCTTGCCCACAAAAGGCTCACTGGCACCGTCATGGTAAAAATATGCCGTATCCACATAAGTCACCCCATGGTCAAGGGCATAGTTCAACATTTTTTCTGCTTCCGCTTCGTTGATGCTGCCGTCTTCCAAAGTAGGAAAACGCATGCAGCCAAAACCCAGCATGGACGGCTCCGCGCCGATATTTTCCATTTTTCTTTTTTCCATATCTAAAATTCCTCCTGACATAAACTCTGTCAAAGCGCTTTAACAGCATACTATCATATTCCTATGGTTTTTGCACGCAAAAACGCAGGGGAATATCCCTGCATTTTTCTTAAGCTAACCCATATGTTCCGCTTCACAGCTGTTCCATCTTCGCCTGCCATTCCTGCTGTAATTGGCTTTTCCGCTCCTTATTTTCTTCTTTGCGCTGCTGGATGGCTTCACAGACCCGTTCTATTTCCTTGCCAAGACGCCGCATATTAGAAAGGCTGTCCCGAATCTCCTGCTGCACCATATAATCAATAATAAATCCATCGAACAGATAATCCATCATAGACCATTCTGTACCAAATTTATCGGCACCTACCGTATCCGCTCCGGCAATGTCAGACAGTTCCGCACGGAATTTTCTGAGGAGATATTCGATCTCTGTCATAGCGTTTTTTGCCAGATTCATCTGATCCCGTTTCATCATGGTGACCATAATACCGCCGCCCATCATATCCGCAACGCCCCAACCTTCGGCAGAATCCAGCGCATGCAAAGCTTTCTCCACTTGGACATGCACATCTCTGCCCGCGTCCAGAGCCTCCTGCAATTCTTTATCCTCGGCTTCCAGCCTGCCCATTTCTTTTTGCAGCCGCAAAAGTCCAGTATCCTGCCCCATGGCTTCCAGTTCTGCGGCTCTTTCTTCCAGGGCTTTCTGATACTTGATTTCACATCCCTGCAAACCAACAAGTTCTTCTCTGTTTTTTCGGATTTCTTCTTCCAACTTCTGGAAGGCATTGTCTGCAGCCTCTTTTTGCAGCAGAGCCTCCCGGGCTTCCTGACGCTCTTTTTCCAGTCGTTCTTCTTTCCTGCCGGAAAGAGCGGAAAAAATCCCAGCCAAACTGATGCCCTCCAGCTTATCAACATCTTTTTGTTCTTCCTGCCAACGCTGTATGCTGGCATCCAATTCTTCTTTCAGTTTGCGGCGCTGTTCACAAAGTGCCTCCTGTTTCCGTTCCAACGCGGCTTTGCGATGTACCTGCTGTTGTAATTCCTGCCAATACTGTTCCATACAAATCCCCCATTTTTACAACTGCCCAACTCTATCCTTCCACTGATTCTGCAAGTTCTCCTGTTCCGCACGCACACACTGCAATTCCCCTAAGATCGTCTGTTCTTTTTCTTCCAGTGCGCCATTGAAATTATGCAAACGTGCCAGAGCCATTTCGATTTCATCCTGTACAGACCAGTCGATGAAGATATTATCCAGAAAAATATCCCATCCTTTATACCGTCTGGCTTCCTGTAAATGCTCCTGTGCCGCGGAAATTTGCCTATCCTCCACATCTTTCGCTCTCTTAACGGCTTCCTGCAAACCCATCATGGCTTCTTTGGCTTTCTGCACCCGTTCCTGCTTCAAATAAGAACTGAGCAGACTGCCGCGTCCAGCGTCCCAGCGTCCATAACCTGCCGCATCTTCCAAAATGCCCAGCACATTGCGCACTTCCCAGCGCACATCGGAAATTCGGTTCCTTCTGTCCAGCAAAGCCCGCTCCTTTTCTTCCAAGCTGCGAATCTGTGCCTGCAAAGCCTTCATGCCACTGTCGATGCCTGCCGCCTCCAGTTCCTCCGCCCGCTGGAGGATGTGAGCGTCATAACGTGCCTGACTGCCGCTCAATTCTCCAATGCGTTGATCCAGCTGCCGCAGGGTGTCCTCCATTTGCGCAATCTCCTGCCGCACCGCCTGATATTTTGTCTCAGCCTGAGCGGCTTCTGCCTTTTCCTGCGTTAAGGCTTCTTCGTACTTCCCAGAAACCTTCGTGAACAAATGGCGCAGACCGCCCTGCTCCATCTGTTCCACATCCTGCTGTTCTTTCTGCCACAGCACCGCCAATTCCTTCTCATAATGACAAAGACTTCTGTATTCCACTTCCAGACTTGTCCGTTTCCGGCGCAAAGCCCGTTCTTCTTCCATTTCCGCCTGCAATGTCCGCAGCCGTTCATCCATACCGGACACCCCCTTCTGGTCAAAAAATCTCATTTTTTCCATCATATCATAAAACTCCCAAAAAAAGCGCGGCATTTCCCAAGAAAATTCTTACGAATATTTTAAACAAAAAAAGAGAGCATCCATAAAGATACTCTCTGAAACAGCGCGAGACGAGATTCGAACTCGCGACCCTCGCCTTGGCAAGGCGATGCTCTACCACTGAGCCACTCGCGCACAAAGTGCCCAGAACCGGAATCGAACCAGTGACACGAGGATTTTCAGTCCTCTGCTCTACCAACTGAGCTATCTGGGCATATACAGATTTCTACCATCAAAAGGAAGTGCCCGAGACCGGGATCGAACCGGTACGAGTGTTACCTCGCAGGATTTTAAGTCCTGTGCGTCTGCCAATTCCGCCACTCGGGCTTATCCTGTCGTCGTTTGACGGCTTGTTAATAATACCAAAAGAAAAAGACTTTGTCAACGGGTTTTTTCAATTTTTTTTGAAAGAAGTTTTTCTTAATGGCAAAAATCGTTGATTTTTTGCAGAAAGAGGGGAATCTGCCTTTTTTCATTCCCCTCTTACCATGTATACTCTGCCAGAATATTTCCCTGTTCATCTGTCCCGATTAGAGCCGATACACCGTACTGATTTTTCTGATATTCTTCCAGTATATGATTTCCATAAAAAAAGCCATCATCTCGTACTGGCAGAGTTCCCTCATAGTATACCTCGTTGTTTTCCAGTTTGCTCAGGGTATACTGCACTTGTGTCACACCATCAACCTGACAGATACCATAGAGTACGTCCATATCACTCTGATACTCTCCCCAAAGGGGCGGCAAACGCAGTCTGTTATCCTCTGGAGAAACATAATGTCCGCCGCTTCTGCTGCCCCAGAAAATCCCCATGTGGCGTTCCATGACACAATAATTCAGATTCTGTCCCCATTTTCCCAGTATGAAGTATGTACCTTCAGCGCCTTCCCCTTCCAATAGGATTTCCTCTGACGGTCCAATATGATGATACTTTTCCTCGGCTGCAAAATATTGATGGGGTGTCAGCCTGTAATCAAATAATTTCATATACCCACCCACACAAATTGCTATCAGCAGCAAATACAAAAGAATCTGTTTTTTTCGTTTCACACTTCTCCCTCCTTTTGGGGCAGGGAAATTTCCATGTCAAATTGACGTCCTTCCCTGTCATAAATAAAATGGCACTCTTTTGCGTCAGCTGGAAAATCTGAATAAACTATACTTCCTGCTTCGTAATAAATTCCGCTAACGGCAATCTGTGTGTGACGGGCATGATATTGGCTATCATAATTTTCTCCGTCCGTCAGATAGCAGTCATAAAAATCAAAGGTTCCAGTCAATGCTGTGGAAAACAATTTCTGATAGGTAATATACTTTAATTCCATATCACCATTTTGATAATACCGCAGTTCTTCCACACCCACGACCATATCATCTACTTTCACCTGCCGGTTCACTTCTACGGTATAAACCAGATTTTCCGGTGTTTCTTCATATAGTTCCGTAAAAAACCGATCCACAGCCACATATCCCGTACCAATGGCACGGCATCCACCCACAAAAATCACAGGCAATCCAAAGGCGATAAAAATCAGTATAAACAGCCTGCGCATCCACAGCCACACATACCCCAACACGGGATTATGGGCTTCGTTGAGCTCTTTGCCCAGCTCCTCACTGTCCCCCATGTAATCCACCGTCAGCTGTGCCGCCTGTTCCTCATCGATATCCTGAGAAAGCAGGTCTTCGTACAAATCCTCCATATGCTCCCGCAATTCCTGCCCAATAGCACGGCGGTCAAAGCGGAATTTGACATGGGAAGTCACCGCTGTGATGTAATTTTCAAATAGTTCCTTAGCCATGTCATTTCCCCTTTCTGTCTTACACCTACTGACTATCTTTTCCTATCACTTCTCCGGCAGCATTTTTACAAATGACCTCTTTCACCACACAATCTATTGTTCCTGCTGTTTCTGCTGTATCAGAACCCAATGTCATACTGAAAAATCCATTTTCCCCCACAGGAATGGTATACCGTCCAACGTCCTGCCAGTCATTTTTCTCAATGTTCCAACCTTCCAAAACACAGACTACTTCCACAGCATCCGTTTCCCTTGTCTGCCCCACGATAATATCCTCTGAAACCCATGCTCTCGTCTTTACTTTCACCGGAAAATAACCATCCCAATGTTCATTGGTATACTTCCAGAAAATACCCAGACTCGGTTTTGCAGATACAACATAGAATCCTTTCTGTTCCAAAGCTACCAAACACAAACAGCCATCATCTCTGGTTCCGATTTCCATAACTTCCTGTGCAGGTCCCAGCCATTCCGCTTTTTCCGCACTGCGAAAAACGGCTTCCGGTGTCAGGTGATAGCCACTCTGCCACAAATACAGCAGGGCTGTCACCAAAATCACAGCGATATTTCGCAAAATCTGCTTTTTTCTTTTCATTCCGCCATCACCCGCCCTTCTGTCAGGGAAACTTCCATTTCTTTTTCATAGCCTAAGAAAAATACGATTCTGTCCGCTTCCAGCGGCACATCATAACTCCAATTTCTGCCCTTTTCATAAAAAGGAGAATTGCTGGCAAACCGACCGCCATTTCCATAGCAGACTTCTTCCCCAACATAAATTTCCGCGCCAATACCACCTCTTCCCATACCCTTGCTGAGCCATGGATTTTGGCGAATGGTATAGGTATATTCCAAAGTGCCGTCGTCATAATATCGGATTTCCTCTATCTGCACTACACTGCCGTAAAGATGCGCCTCAAACACTGGCGAAATGGTATAAACCACATTCTCGGATTTATGCTCTATCTGTCGAAAGTAAGTCTCTCCAAAATAAATTCCCTGGACAATCCCCCACAGAACCAGCATCACCACACATAATCCTGCCATCCACCTTGTCACCAGCCAAATCCACCCCAAAAGGGGATGATGGACTTCATTCAGCTCTTTCCCCAATTCCTCGCTATCCCCCATATAGTCCACTGTCAGCTGTGCCGCCTGTTCCTCGTCGATATCCTGTGCAAGCAAGTCTTCGTATAAATCCTCCATATGCTCCCGCAATTCCTGACTAATAGCACGGCGGTCAAAGCGGAATTTCACATGGGAAGTCACCTCCCGGATGTAGGTTTCAAAATATTCCTTTTCCATATATGCTCCCCCACTTCCATTTTCTACATGACCATCGCTCCTTTTCCACACACCGTTTGTTCTCATGTTCCGCAAAACGCCCATCTTGTCAAACATCCACAAAAACCTTGAAACACCTGTATTTTCGCATGTTTTATTCATTTTCGAATAGAATTTTTTTCTGTTGACTTACAAGAGATAACATGATATACTTTCATAGTTAGTTGGCGCTAACTACATATTTATCATTTTATATTTAAGGAGGAATGATATGTATCTCTACATTCTTGTATCTATCATACTAACACTTCTTTTTGCCTTTGGCTGCAACGCTGCCCTTCGTAAACACGCTGGTTCTTTTTATATTCTCGCAGTCTTGATCATTTTGTTTGAAGTTATTTACTATCAAACCGGGCTGCGTGACGCTGCACCAGAATGGCTCACACAATATATCGTCAATCCCTTTAAACGGGGCGCACTGCCTACTGCCATGTTCATCGTTGTGATGTATATCGGTGCTTTGGACACCAAAAATCCGTCTGTCAATAAACTCATGGGCATCCGAGGCGAATTATCCATCATTGCCTGCATTCTGACCTTGGGGCATAATATCGTTTATGGGCAAAAACATTTCGTGAATCTCTTTACCAATCCCAGTGAAATGAAACCACAAGCCTTCATTGCCGCCATCATTTCTCTGGTTATGATCGCCATTATGCTGCCACTGATGATCACTTCCTTCACATCCGTGCGCAAAAAGATGCGCACTGCTTCTTGGAAAAATCTACAGCGGTTGGCATATCCATTTTTCGCATTGATTTATATCCATGTCATGGTTCTTTTTGTGCCGAAATTCAGTGAAAAATATCTTGATATCATTGCATACACTTTGATTTTTGGAATCTATGCCGTTTTGAGGATTACGAAAGCTGTCAAAACAGCGAAAAACAACTCTCCTCAGCTAGACTATGCCGAAAACGCATAACCAAAATCCCTCATTGTATATTCTTGAAAAAGGTCGCGTACAACAGCGACCTTTTTTGCTGCCTAAAAAAGCCTCGATAGCAGCAAAAACCGTTTCCTCATATTCTTATGATGTCTATGGTCGTGCCTTTCTGTCTTGGATGTTTTCATCCGCCCATCCGCCAACAGAAGAAACCCTCGGCAGATGCCCTTCTGTATCATATTCCTTTCCATCTTTGTCCAAACCCTTTCGATACACCACTTCGCCTGTTTCTGTTCTGCCTTCTATATATCCCACATAAAACATCCCTGGGTTTGCCTGAGGAAAGTCCATTTTCTCATGAAAAAAACCATTTTCCCCAACAGGCAGCGTGATTTCTTGCACAGGCGTCAAATTCTCCATCTCATCCGCCATGGAGTAAAACAGACAGGTCACTTCCGCAACTTCCGGCAGACAAGACAGTCCCACCAGAACATTTTCTTCCGTGAGCATGGCATCCACATCCCCATCCATGAAGTGGTATCCTTCCACAGACACATCAGTGGACATTCGCCAAAACAGTCCCAGATAAGGCTCCACAGGAATCACTGAAAAACCTCTATTCCATTTTCCCACATAAATTTCACTGCCATCCCCTCTGGGATAGGTCAGAAGGATTTCTTCCGATGGTCCATAGCGCAGCCCTCGTTCCGCTCCATAAAAAGCTGCTTCCGGCGAAAAATAAAGTCGGTTGCTCCTGAACCACAGACAGCCGCAAAGCATCAGAATCACCAGAAACAAGATACATTGTCTGGCTCGTTTCATTTTTCATCACCTACTTTCAATGTTCTTTTTCCAAATCCTGAATTATATAACCCTTTCCGCTGGGATAAGCTGCCATTTTTTTCTTTTCTCTACCATTTCTCCCGCTGCTGTTCTGCCTTCCAGATAGCCAATATCACAGTCACCCCGGTTTTTATTTTCCGGTATATCCACTTCCGCAAAAAGAAGCCATTCTCTGTCACCGCCATGGCAACCTCCCGCAAAATGAATCTTCATGAAACTGTCGCGATCAAACATTCCGATAACAAGTGCCTTCCGCCACCTCGGGCAATGAGGAAAGCTCACAATACGATTTTCATCAATGGGATAGACTTCCACCATTTCCTCTATGGATAAATAATGACCATACCCTTTTTTCAGTTCCGCCGTTTTCCAGAACATATTCCCCTTCGGTTCCGCACAAACCGCAGAAAGCCATTTTTCCCATCGTCCCACCAAACCCTGATTGCCATTTTCTTTTTCACAAGTCAGCAAGATTTCTCCAGATGGACCATACCGCAATCCTCGTTTCTCCGCGTGCGTTGTCCCTTCCGACGAAAAATAAAGACCGTTTTTCCAAAAATCATATCCACCACAAAGTACAATGTGCATTAAAAACAATGTCATTTGCCTGATTTGTTTCATTCCATCACCTGTCCATCTGGCAGAGAAATATCAATAGGTCCTGCCCAGCCACGCCCCAGATCCGCGTTTCCCCAAATTTGCAGACGGTCCGCTTCTTCCGGCACATTTTTCAGCTTGATCTGTCCTTTTCCATAAAAACGCCCATCTTTATAACTGCCAGCACTGTCATAGCACGGAGTTCCATTCACATAAGGGCAGGCATTGATTTCAAAGGTCCAATATTCATCTCTGGAAAAAGGATTCCGCCATGTGGCATAATCCACTTCCATCATACCGTCTTCATAGTACACGATTTTGTCAATGTATATGGTGTAGCTGTAAACCTCTTTTTCTATATCCAGAGGAATCATGTAAACCACCTCACTGTAAGAGGCCTGGCGCACTTCCGCAAAATATCCCTTAGCAATGCTGACGCCCGTATCCAAAAGACCAAAAGCCGTTTTTGCTGCCACCACAATGCAAAGGATGCCTAATATCAGCCAAACATACCCCAGAACAGGATGATGGGCTTTATCCAGCTCTTTTCCCAGTTCTTCGCTATCTCCCATGTAGTCCACAGTCAATTCTGCCGCTTGTTTCTCATCAATGTCTTGAGAAAGCAGGTCTTCATACAAATCCTCCATGTGTTCCGCCAGCTCCTGCCGGATTTTCCTGCGGTCAAAGGCAAAACGCACATGGGACACCACATCATTCAAGTACCGTTCCCAAGGTTCCCGCATAGCCACTCCCCCTTATGACGCGCTCCACAGAGCCGCAGAAGGTTTCCCACTGCTTTTTTTCTTCTGCCAGCTGTGCCTTTCCCGTTGCGGTAATACGGTAATACTTCCGTTCCTTGCCGCTCTCCGTTTTGGCACGATAGGACTTCACCAGATTCTGGCTTTCCATACGATGGAGCACAGGATACAGTGTTCCTTCTTTAAATTGGAACACATTCTGACTTCGATCGCTGATCTCCTTGATGATTTCATAGCCATAACAATCTTTTTCCGCCAGCAATGACAAAAGCATCAATACCGTACTGCCGCCTACCAATCCTTTATCTACTGCCATAATCATTCCCTCCTTTATACTTAGATTCTCTAGGTATATTATACCTTGTGTATCTAGGTATCACAATGGGCATTCTGTGGAAAAATACACACCTTTCTGTGTGCATCTTGCTATGTGCTGTGGAAAACATTCTTTTTTCTGTGGAAAAACCCACAGGGTTTGTGGGCAAACATGTGGACAAAACGCAAAAAAGGGATTCTCTTTCGAGAATCCCTTTTGCTGTTCCCCATCCAATTTTTGCTTTCACAAAACATCAATCGTCATAATCTTTTTCCGCTTTCAGCACTTTGCCTGTTACTGCGTCAATTTCATATTCATATTCCATTTTGCCCGCACGGAATTCGATTTCATATTTCTGTACACCATCATCATAATCCAGTTCGGTCTTTTCATACCGCACATTAGAGGAAGAAACACCTGCGTGTTTCAAAGCGATTTTTCTCGCTTCTTCCGCGGAAATCACTTTATCTTCAGGTTTTGTTTCCGGTTTCCATGCTTCTGCATCATAGTCAACATCCACGATTTTACCTGTAGCTGCGTCGATGGTGTAATCATATTCCTGATTGCCTTTGTAAAATTCTACTTCATAGTATTTTTTGCCGTTTTCATAATCGGTTCCCGCTTTTACGAATTTCACCTGATTTGCTTTCAGACCAGCATCTTTCAGGGCAATTTCTTTGGCTTTTTCCAGACCGATGTCTTTTGTTTCTTCAGGACGTGTCCAGCTATCTACATCATAGTCATGTTTCAGAACTTTGCCGTTTTTCGCGTCAATTTCAAAATCGTATTCTTTCTTATCGGTATAGAACTCTACGTCATAGAGCCAACGTCCATCTCTGTAATTCAGTTCCGCACGAATGAACGTAACGTCTTTTGCCAGCAGGTTGCTGTAACCCAGCGCGATATTTTTCGCAGATTCCGCACCAATGAAATCATCTTCGGGACGTGTCCAGCCATCTACATCATAGTCATGCTTCAGAACTTTTCCGTTTTTCGCGTCGATTTCAAAATCGTATTCTTTCTTATCGGTGTAGAACTCTACGTCATAGATCCAGCGTCCATCTCTGTAATTCAGTTCCGCGCGAATGAACGTAACGTCTTTTGCCAGCAGGCTGCTGTAACCCAGTGCGATATTTTTCGCGGATTCTCTGCCGATAAAACCTTTGGCAATTTCTTCTTTTTCTGTTTCAAAACTGTCCGCATCTGTTACAGTCAAATCCCCATTCAGCGTAATGGTCTTGGTACTGTTATCCCAAACCACCTCTTTGTTCATAATTTCACCAATGGCACGCAGAGGCAGGTATGTGCTGCCGTTATACAGAATCGGATATACACGCTGACCAGTTACGGAATAAAATTCTTTTTCATCATCTTCTACTACAATGGTAAAATCCGGGCGTTCCTGCACATGGATATCTTTTTTGCCGATATAAGGATTGTCTTTATCGGAAGAAACAGAATCCCTTTCGCCGCTGATGGTAATGATTTTATTTTTTTCATCCCAGTTCACATTCTTGCCCATCAATTCACCAATGGCACGCAAAGGCAGATAAGTTGTGCCTTCATACAAGATCGGATACACCGCTTCGCCGCTGGATGTTTTAAAATCCACTTCATCCCCATCCACAACAATGGTAAAATCCGAGCGAAGCTGCGCTTCTGCTGTACGAATCGTCGCACCAAAAGCAGGCACTGCCAATGTTGCTGCCAAAACTGCTGCTGTCACAATCGCAAAACGTTTCTTCATAACAAGACCCCCTTTTCCAAACTCATCTCCTAGTTTTTTAATATAATTTATTTGATATTATTATATCATATCATGGAAACAATTTCCAGACAATTGTACACATTGAAATACAATTAAAATCCAATCGTAATATAACTGTAATATAATAAAAAAAGACAAGCATTTCTGCTTGTCTTTTCAGTGGGCGGAGAAGGATTCGAACCTTCGAAGCTATCGCAACAGATTTACAGTCTGCCCCCTTTGGCCACTCGGGAATCCACCCATATAATGGAATCATTTTCTGTTTATGAATTTCCGACCTTGCATTGTTCGCAATGCAACGAGGAAATGAATAGAAAATGATGGAATGGTTTTTCCTTTTCAAAGAAAAGGAAAAAATAAACCTTAATTTTTACTTCTGTGAAGATTTTTATAAAAATCCTGCACCGTGAACGCTCAAAATAGAATAGTGATGATTTTCAACCTATACTCCATAGAAAGGAGGTGATCCAGCCGCACCTTCCGATACGGCTACCTTGTTACGACTTCACCCCAGTCACTGGCTTCACCTTCGGCGGCTCCTTCCTTACGGTTAGGTCACCGACTTCGGGTGCTTCCAACTCCCATGGTGTGACGGGCGGTGTGTACAAGGCCCGGGAACGTATTCACCGCGACATGCTGATTCGCGATTACTAGC